>NZ_CP127832.1:600000-1200000 GCF_030389495.1 Ligilactobacillus cholophilus | reverse complement strand
AGTTATTAGCCCGGTAATTTTAAATAATTTTGATGGGAAAATTATTAATTTGCATCCTGCTTATTTACCTGAATTTACAGGATTACATGCAATTGAAAGAGCATTTCAAGATCATGTTGAAAATGGAAGAACGCAAACTGGGGTTACAATCCATTATATAGATGAAGGATTGGATACTGGTCCAATCATTAAACAGGAACATGTTCCTATTTATAAAGATGATGATGTTGATACGTTGGAGGCAAGGATACATCAAACCGAACATAAATTGTATCCAGAAGTATTGAAGAAAATTTTGGAGGAAGAAAATGAAAAAAGCAATAATTAGTGTATCTGATAAAACAAACTTATTAGACTTTGCCAAAGGTTTAACTGAAAACGGATTTGAAATTATTTCAACAGGTGGTACACAAAAATATTTAAATGAAAATGGTATTGAAACAATCTCAATTGAAGAAGTAACTGATTTTCCTGAAATTTTAGACGGAAGAGTTAAGACATTACATCCAAAAGTTCATGGTGGAATTTTAGCTAAACGTGATAACGATGATCATTTAGCAACGTTAAAAGAATTAAATATTGATTTAATTGATCTAGTATGTGTAAACCTATATCCATTTAAGAAGACAGTAACTGATGAAAGTAAAACAAATAGTGAAATTATTGAACAAATTGATATTGGTGGTCCATCAATGTTACGTTCTGCAGCTAAGAATTATCAAGATGTAACTGTTGTTACTGACCAATCAGATTACGAAGTAGTTTTAGATCAAATCAAAAAAGATGGACACACTAGTCTTGAATTACGTCAAAGATTAGCAGCTAAAGTCTTCCAAAAGACTGCAGCTTATGATGCTTTGATTTCTTCATACTTTAATAGTCAAATCAATCAACCAGCTCCTCAAAACTTAACATTAACATATAACCTAATTGATGAAATGCGTTATGGTGAAAATAGTCAACAAAAAGCATGGTTCTATGAAGATGTTGTTCCAAAGAAATTCTCAATTTGCCAAGCAAAGCAACTCCATGGAAAGAAATTATCATTTAATAATATCAAAGATGCGGATGCAGCCTTAAGAATTATCCGTGAATTTGATGGTCCAACTGCAGTAGGATTAAAACATATGAATCCATGTGGTATTGGTAAAGGTGAAACGATTGAAGAAGCATGGGATCAAGCATATTTAGGGGACCCAGTATCAATTTTTGGTGGTATTGTTGCATTAAACCGTCCAGTTGATGTAAAAACTGCTGAAAAATTACATAAACTATTCCTTGAAATTATTATTGCTCCTTCATATGATGACGATGCATATGAAATTTTAGCTAAGAAAAAGAACTTACGCTTATTAACAGTTGATTTTGAACGGAAAGATGAACCTGTAAGAAATGAAACTGTATCTGTTATGGGTGGCTTATTAGTACAAGAACAAGACTTCCTTGCAGATGATGTTAAGGATTGGAAAGTAGTTACTAAGAAACA
Organism: Ligilactobacillus cholophilus; assembly: GCF_030389495.1. Taxonomy (NCBI): domain Bacteria; kingdom Bacillati; phylum Bacillota; class Bacilli; order Lactobacillales; family Lactobacillaceae; genus Ligilactobacillus; species Ligilactobacillus cholophilus. Next base: position 1,198,514 of record NZ_CP127832.1, on the reverse strand, counting down.
ACCAACTCCAGAACAATTAAAGACGATGGAATTTGCTTGGAAGGCAGTGAAATTTGTTAAGTCAAATGCAATTTTAGTTGCTAATCCACAAAGAACACTTGGTGTTGGTGCTGGTCAACCAAACCGAATTGATGCAGTTAAAATTGCGATTGAACATGCCCAAAAATACATTGATGATGAATGTGTATTAGCAAGTGATGCATTCTTCCCAATGAATGATTCAGTTGAATATGCAGCAAAACATGGAATCAAATTGATTGTACAACCTGGTGGATCAATTCGTGATCAAGACTCAATCGATATGGCAGATAAATATGGAATTGCAATGGTAATGACAGGTCGTCGTCATTTCAGACACTAGGAGGAAAAAATGGAAAACATTAACGTAATGGTAATTGGTTCAGGTGGACGTGAATATGCAATTTGTCGCAAATTAAAAGCGAGTTCAATGGTTAATAAGGTATTCTGTGCACCTGGTAATCCGGCAATGAACAAAATTGGTGTTGAAGTTTTAGATATTGAAGAAAATGATTATGATAAGTTGATTCAAGCAGTCGAACTTCATCAAATTGCATGGACTTTTGTTGGTGGAGAAGTAGAATTGGCCAATGGAATAGTTGATGTATTCCAAGAACATCATTGTAAAATTATTGGGCCAGATAAAGAAGCTGCTCAATTGGAAAGTTCTAAATCATTTGCGCTTAAATTTATGCGTAAGAACAATATTCCAACAGCACAAAGTAAAACATTTAGTAATAAAGAAGTAGCACGTAAAAATATTACTGAATTTGGTTTCCCATTAGTAATAAAAAAGGACGGACTTGCTGGAGGAAAGGGAGTATATATTGCACCTGATCAAGAAGCTGCATTGCAATTTGTTGATCAGCAAGATGTGGATGCTGCTCATCCACTAGTTTATCAAGAATGTTTAAGTGGACAAGAGTATTCGGTTTTTATTCTATTAGATCAGAATTCATATCAAGTATTACCTATTAGTCAAGATCATAAACGTGCTTATGATAATGATGAAGGTCCTAATACAGGGGGGATGGGAGCTTATAGTCCAGTTCCTCAACTTACATCACAGCAATATGAACAGATTATGAAAGATGTTGTTGAGCCAACAGTGAAAGGTGTTCATAGAGAAAAATTTTCATACAAAGGAATTTTGTATGTTGGAATTATGATGACAGCAGAAGGACCAAAAGTAATCGAATATAACGTTCGTTTAGGCGATCCAGAAACTCAAGTAGTACTACCACGAATTGAAAATGACTTTGCAAAATTATTAAATCAAGTTGCGAATAATGAAAAAATTGATAATATTATAATTAGTTACGAATCATTTATAAATGTTGTTTTGGCTGCTAAGGGTTATCCACAAAACCCGGTTACAAATCAAAAAATCGATTTAACGGATATCCCTGAAAATATTTTTATTGATTATGCAAATGTTAGTGAAAAAGATGGCGTTTTGTATAATCAAGGTGGTCGAATTCTATCTGTAGTTGGTAGGGCTGCTTCATTAAAAGAAGCCCAAAAAGAAGTTTATTCATTTTTGAATGAACATCCAATTTCAGACACATTTTACCGTAAAGATATTGGTAACAAAGCTATTTGTGATTGATTAGGAGGAATCTTACAATGAGTGATATTGAAATTGCACAACAAGCTAAATTAGAACCAATCCAACAAATTGCAGAAAAAGTTGGTTTGACAGATGATGAAATCGAATTATATGGAAAGTACAAAGCTAAAGTTAACTTACCATTAAAAAATGCTCACAAAACTAAAGAAAAAATGGTTTTAGTGACAGCTGTTAACCCTACACCAGCTGGTGAAGGAAAATCAACAGTTACAATTGGTTTAGGTGATGCATTAAAAGAAATTGGCAAGAACGTAATGATTTGTTTACGTGAACCATCTCTTGGACCAGTAATGGGAATTAAAGGAGGAGCAACTGGTGGTGGTTATTCACAAGTTGTTCCAATGGAAGATATTAACTTACACTTTACAGGTGATATGCATGCTTTAACAAGTGCAAATAATACATTAGCTGCTTTAATTGATAATCATATTTACCAAGGAAATGAATTACATATTGACCAACGCCGGATTATATGGAAACGAGTACTTGATATTAATGATCGTGCATTACGTCACACAGTGATTGGTTTAGGTGGTCCTCTTCAAGGGATTCCTCGTGAAGATGGCTTTGATATCACAGTTGCTTCTGAATTAATGGCTATCCTTTGCTTGGCAACTGATTTGAAAGATTTGAAACGTCGGATTGGTAACATCGTTATTGGTTACAACTTTGATAAAGAACCTGTAACAGTTGATCAATTAGGCGTAACAGATGCAATTACTTTATTGCTTAAAGATGCAATTAAACCTAACTTAGTTCAAACAATTGAACATACACCAGCATTAGTACATGGTGGCCCATTTGCTAATATTGCTCATGGATGCAATAGTTTAATCGCAACTAAGACAAGTTTGAAATTAGCTGATTACACAATTACAGAAGCTGGTTTTGGTGCTGACTTAGGTGCTGAAAAATTCTTAGACATTGTTTGTCCTAAATTGGGTAAAACTCCAAATGCAATCGTATTAGTTGCAACTTGTCGTGCATTAAAGATGAATGGTGGAGTTGCTAAGAAAGACTTAGAAGAAGAAAATGTAGCTGCTGTTGAAAAAGGATATGCTAACTTACAACGTCACATCAATAACTTGAGACAATATAATGTTCCCGTTGTAGTAGCTGTAAACCGCTTCAGTACAGATACACCAGCAGAATTAGATAAAGTAGTTGAACTTTGTGCTGCTGATGGTGCTAAGGCTGTAGTTTCAAATGGATGGGCTGAAGGATCAGCTGGTGTTCTTGATTTAGCTCGAGAAGTTGTTGCTGCATGTGATGAAACATCAGACTTTAAGCCATTATATGATCCAAATGAATCAATTGAAGATAAAGTGCAAACATTAGTTACAAAGATCTATGGTGGAAAAGATGTTGCATATAGTGCCAAAGCTAAATCTCAAATTAAGAAATTTGAAAAATTAGGTTGGGACAAGATGCCAATCTGTATGGCTAAGACACCATATTCATTCTCAGATAACGAAAAATTACTTGGGGCACCAAAAGACTTTACAATTCATATCCGTGAATTTGTACCTAAGTTAGGAGCAGGTTTCTTAGTTGCTTTAACAGGTAATGTATTAACAATGCCAGGATTGCCAAAAGTACCTGCTGCAAATGGAATGACTTTATCGGATGATGGTAAGATTAACGGTTTATACTAAAACTGAATATTAAATTAATGAATGATATTTAAATGGATTTATTTCTATTTAAATATCATTTTTTTTGACTGAATTAAGAATTATATTTAAATAGAAGATTCATGGTAAAATAAGAACGAATGTTTGATTGGAGTGAAATAGATGAAATTTTTACATACTGCAGATTGGCATATTGGGAAAAAATTACATGATTTTTCTTTATTTGATAGTCAACAAGAAGCATTAAAACAAATCGAGCACATTGCTAAGGAAGAACAAGTTGACGCAATTGTAATTGCTGGTGATTTATATGATCGTTCTGTTCCAAGTGAAGAAGCGATAAAAATGTTAAATCAAGCTTTGATGGAACTAAACTTAAATGATCATTTTCCAATATTGATGATTAATGGAAATCATGATTCAGCAATCCGATTAGATACTGGTAGCCAGTGGTTTAAAAAAACAAAGTTGTTTTTAAATACGAAACTTAAAGATGCATTTACTCCAATTGAAATAAAAGATACACAGTTTTTTCTATTACCATATTTTGAAATTCCGGTAGCACGTGACTATTTTGAAGATGACAGTATTCAAAACTTGGCACAAGCAATGAAAAAAATTGTAGCAAAAATGAAGATGAAATTTAATAATGACAAAAAACATGTTTTAGTAGCACATTTTTTTGCTGCAGGTAGTACACATAAAGATTCAGAAACGAATATTGAAGTTGGTGGCTTGGATGCTGTTCCATTAGATATTATGAATGATTTTGATTATGTTGCATTAGGACACTTGCACAGCAAAAATGCATTGCATGATGAAAAGATGAAATATAGTGGTTCACCAGTTAAGTTTTCTGTCAGTGAAGCAAATGATACTAAAGGGGTTTGGATTGTTGATACTGACCAACCTGTTGGGAAAATGACCAAATGGATTCCATTGAAACAAAAACATGAAATTCAAATTTTAAATGAAGATTTTGAAACATTAATTTCTCCACAAATGTATCAAAAAATTCCAGATGAAGATTTTGTAGCGGTTGAATTAACTGATAAAGAAATTATCCCTAATATTATGAATCGTTTGCGAGAATTTTATCCAAGGATTATTAGTTTTAAAAGACAAAATGGGCGAGAGGTTATTGAACAAGAAATGCCTAAAGAAATAAAGAAACTATCACCGGTAGAAATGCTAGAGATGTTTTTTGAAGAATCCACTGGTCACATTTTGTCTAAGGAACAATTGGATTTTGCAGAAAAAGTATTAACTGAATTAGAAAGAAGTGACTCATAATGCGTCCGTTGAATTTAACATTGGAAAATTTTGGACCTTATCAAAATGTTCAAATTGATTTTACTAAATTTCTAAATGCACCATTATTTTTAATTAGCGGTAAAACTGGAAGTGGTAAGACTACAATTTTTGATGGGATTTGTTATGCATTATTTGGTAAAACTTCTGGTGACGAAAGAACTGCAAGTCAAATGAGATCACTATTTGCTAAACCAACTGATAAAACAAAAGTGATATTGGAATTTGAACACCAGGGAAAGACGTACAAGATTACACGTGAACCAACATATGAATATCGAAATAATAAGGGGTCAAATTCAACTCATACCGCTAAAAACTCACTTGAATATCGTGATTCAATGGGTGAATTGATTGTTTTAACTAAAAAGCGAGATGTTGATAATTTTATTAGCAATTTATTACATTTAAATGCACAACAGTTTACGCAGATTGTACTATTGCCTCAACAAAAATTTCGTAAATTTTTAACAGCGGATAGCGATGAAAAAGAAAAAGTTCTACGTCAGGTTTTTGGAACAGAGATTTTTGCTCAGTGGACGGAAAAAATCAAAGAAAATGTTCGAAAAAAGAAACAACAAAGTGAGATGCAAACAAAACAGTTAGAAACGTTAATGAATACGGTTAAATTGAATGATGATGATTATGAAAAAATTAAAGCACCAAATGATTGGCTTGAAGTTGTTCAAAATTATGTAGTAGAAAAAGAAAAAATATTAGTACAAAAACAAAGCGAATTAAAGCGAGTTCAAGGTAAAATTGAACAATTGATGCTTAAATTTCAAAAACAAAAATTATTAGCTGATCGGTTGCAAAAGTTGAAAAATGTAGAAAAAGAAATTAAAGCATTGCAGCAAAAGCAAGATTATATTCAAAATTTGAAGATACAAGTTCAAAATTTAAAATGGGCATTGAATAATAAAACGTTAATGAATGAAATTACTCAAGGCCGAAAAAAATTAAATGAAGATAATCGTAAATTAACGACTTTTACTACCAAGTTAGAAAACATTGAAAATGAAAAACAACTTAGAAATAATGAATTATTAAAATTAAATAATCAAAAGGAAAAATATCATCAATTAGAGTTAAAACAGCAAGAATTACAGTCGAAGTTGCCTCTGTTTGATCAAGTTGCAGATTTACAATTGCAGTTAAATAAAATTGATGAGCAGTACCAAAAAGAAAAGGAAGTAAAATTTGAAAGTGAAAAGAAATTAGCGACAGCTAATGATAGGTTATTGCAATTAAGAAATGAAGTTCTTGATTTAAGCGATTTAATAAATGAAATAAATCAAATTCAACGCAATAATGATAGTCTGGAGCAGTTAGAAAAAAGTTTACAGGAATTAGTAGAAGATGATTTAAAGGTTAAACAATTAAAAAATGGACTTGATGAGGAAAAGCGTCACTTTGAGCAGCAAAATAAAATTTATCAACAGTGCAAGGAAACAAGAGAAAATTATCAAGATTATTTTGCTAAAAATCAGATTGCTTATTATGCACAACAGTTAAAAGAGGGGACGCCATGTCCAGTGTGTGGATCAATCGAACATCCACATTTAGCAAAGCTTGATTCTAAAATTCCTCAAATCAGTGAGCAACAAGTGAAGGATGCTCAGGAAAAGGAAAATAAAGCATTACGGAAATTTTCAGAATTGAAAACAAAAGTGCAGGATTTAGACGAGCAAATTGTTCAAAAAAATAATGAGTATAAAAAAAGGTTAAAAGAATATCAAATTAAAGCTCAAACAAGGGAAAGTAATTTAACAATTCTAAAGAATGAATTGATGAAAAAAATTAAAGAGGTTGCTAGCCGGTTAGATGATTTATCAGAAGAAAAGTATTCTCAAGAATTAAAGAAAAAGCAAATTCCTAAGATTGAGAATGAAATTAAACTATTAACGGAAGCAAGTCAAGAAGCACAAAATAAAGTAAATCAATTAGAAAAAAGAAATATTGAGGTAAAAACACAATTACGTAATCAACAAAATAATTTACCTAAGGATTATTTAAATCGCGAAAGTTTAGAAGAAGCGATTGAAAAGATGAAACAAAGTATTAGTGCGTTTGATCAACAATTGAAAAAGAAAGATGAACAAGTTCAAGAATTAGATCGAGCTTTTACATCATTAAAGGCTAATAAAAGACAGTTGGAAGAAATTGTTGTTGAAGAACGTACAATTTTGGAAAAAAATGAAAAAGATTTAAAAGTAGTTTTAGATGATAAACAAGTATCAGAAAAACAACTTTTAGATTGGCTTAAAAATGTTGGACAGATTGAACAAAATCAGTTTGAAATTAGTAGGTATGAAGAAAATTTATATGCTAATCAAAAACAACAAAAAGAATTATGTGACAAAGTAACAGGGAAAGAAATGCCTGATTTAGATCTTGTTCAAAAGCAACAAAGGGAGGCTAGTGAAAAAGGTTCTCAATTAAGTCGACAATGCGGAGAAATAAAAAATGAGTATGATAGATTGAATGAAATTTATCACCAAGTAGAAAAATTATGGGAGAAACAAAAAGAAAATCAAAGAGAATTAGATGAATTAAGTGAATTATCACAAGTTATAGTTAATGGGACATCAGCAAGAAAATTAGGTTTAGAAAGATTTGTATTGCGTGAGTACTTTAAAGAGGTGTTGCATGTGGCATCACAAATTTTAGAGAAAATTACAAATGGACGCTATACTTTTATTTTGCAACAAACAGCAGAACGAAATGTTGCTAATCAAACAGGATTAGGAATTGATATTTATGATGATGAAGCTGGAGAAACGCGTAGTGTAAGAACTTTATCTGGAGGAGAAAGTTTCATTGCAGCATTATCATTAGCTTTAGCATTAGGTGAAGTGATTCAACGTCAAAATGGTGGGACACAAATTGAAACGTTATTTATTGATGAAGGATTCGGTTCTTTAGATGAAGAATCATTACAAGTTGCTTTAGAAACATTGCGTTCGCTTGAAAGTCAGAATAGAATGATTGGTATTATTAGTCATGTGCAAGAATTACATGCACAGATCCCAGATCAAATTAATGTGATTACTCATAATGGGCAAAGTGAAATTCAATATAAAATTAAATAGAGTATAAGGAGTTTGTATGAAATATCGCACACACCTTGCCACAACAATGGCAATTGGATTGCCGTTAATGGCTGGATTGAATGAAATTAGTTTAATAAATATTGGTGCTCTTGGCTTAGGAAGCCTTTTGCCGGATATAGACCATCCAAGTTCTTTTTTAGGGAAAAGAAATAAAATTGCAAGTGGTATTACAAATAAGACGCTTGGGCATCGTGGTGGAACACATTCATTGATAGGAGTGTTTGTGGTTTTTATACTAGGTACGTTTATTCAACAAAACTATTTAGCTGTGTCGGGGCAAAATATGACATTTTGGTTAGTTTTTGGTTTCCTATTTCATTTGATTGAAGATGCATTTTCTAAAGAAGGAATTCATTGGCTATGGCCATATAAGCGAAAACGTCGTAGGAAAAAAATAATTTATTATACAACTGGTGGTATTGGGGAATATTTAATATTAGGTTTTACACTATGCCTGTTATTAATAGAACTTCGCCTGTTGTATTTAGGCACTTTAAATCAGTTTGCTCATTTTACATGGTTAAATGAAGTTCAAAGTAAATTTGAATATTTACAGAGGTTTTGTCATTTATAAAAAGCGAAGGATATTGTCCTTCGCTTTTTTTATTTTTCTTCTTCTTTGAAAACATAAAATCGTTGACCAAAATAATTTAAAACAGTAAATAAAATAGAACCAGAAAGTAATGAAACGATTTGTAATACAAGACTGCTTGCACTGCTGAAAATAAACTTAGCAATTGGTTTAGCAATGCCATAAGCAACAATATAACAAACTAAAATATTAATAATAAATTTAATAATATCTTTTTTGCTTTCGGTATTACTATTAAATGTGAAGTTTTTATTTAAAATATAACTAACGATACTACCTACAATTATATTAACGGCCGATGATGTCCAATAATTAATAGTATGATTAATTTCAGCGATGTCCATTAAATGCATTGTAATAAACATTGCTATCCAACCAACAACAGTATTAATAATACCAACGAAAATGAATTTAATTACGGTACTGTCGAATAGTTTTTTATTTTTTTCTTTTTTCACATTAAGCCTGCTCTCTTAAATAGGATAGTTATATAATTGATTAATTTAATTTTAACCAACATCTGATAAGTATAGAAAAAAATAAAAAAACAGTCAATTTATTTCAAAAATAGCTTGACGAATTTTATTTAACTCTGTATAGTAGTAAATGTTGTTACTGAGACAACTTAGAAAAAGTTTTTTTAAAAATATTTAAAAAAATCGTTGACATTTCTTTATAAATATCATATTATTTATAAGTTGTCTCATGTAAGACATTGAACATGTAGATCTTTGAAAACTGAATATGTTTCGATGAACAAATGTGCAGGGCAATTCATGAAAATGAATGCAAAAACATTTGCGAAGTCAATTCGCTAGTAAAATTTATGAGTCACAAAACTTTTAAAATGAGAGTTTGATCCTGGCTCAGGACGAACGCTGGCGGCGTGCCTAATACATGCAAGTCGAACGAGAAAATCTTACACCGGATGCTTGCATCCACCGTAAGAATTTCGAGTGGCGGACGGGTGAGTAACACGTGGGTAACCTGCCCAAAAGAAGGGGATAACATTTGGAAACAAGTGCTAATACCGTATAACCATGACAAGCGCATGCTTGTGATGTGAAAGATGGTTCTGCTATCGCTTTTGGATGGACCCGCGGCGTATTAACTAGTTGGTGAGGTAAAGGCTCACCAAGGTGATGATACGTAGCCGAACTGAGAGGTTGATCGGCCACAATGGGACTGAGACACGGCCCATACTCCTACGGGAGGCAGCAGTAGGGAATCTTCCACAATGGGCGCAAGCCTGATGGAGCAACGCCGCGTGAATGAAGAAGGTCTTCGGATCGTAAAGTTCTGTTGTTAGAGAAGAACACGTGTGAGAGTAACTGTTCATGCGTTGACGGTATCTAACCAGCAAGTCACGGCTAACTACGTGCCAGCAGCCGCGGTAATACGTAGGTGGCAAGCGTTGTCCGGATTTATTGGGCGTAAAGGGAACGCAGGCGGTCTTTTAAGTCTGATGTGAAAGCCTTCGGCTTAACCGGAGATGTGCATTGGAAACTGGAAGACTTGAGTGCAGAAGAGGAGAGTGGAACTCCATGTGTAGCGGTGAAATGCGTAGATATATGGAAGAACACCAGTGGCGAAAGCGGCTCTCTGGTCTGTAACTGACGCTGAGGTTCGAAAGCGTGGGTAGCGAACAGGATTAGATACCCTGGTAGTCCACGCCGTAAACGATGAATGCTAGGTGTTGGAGGGTTTCCGCCCTTCAGTGCCGCAGCTAACGCAATAAGCATTCCGCCTGGGGAGTACGACCGCAAGGTTGAAACTCAAAGGAATTGACGGGGGCCCGCACAAGCGGTGGAGCATGTGGTTTAATTCGAAGCAACGCGAAGAACCTTACCAGGTCTTGACATCTTTTGACCACCTGAGAGATCAGGTTTTCCCTTCGGGGACAAAATGACAGGTGGTGCATGGCTGTCGTCAGCTCGTGTCGTGAGATGTTGGGTTAAGTCCCGCAACGAGCGCAACCCTTGTTGTCAGTTGCCATCATTCAGTTGGGCACTCTGGCGAGACTGCCGGTGACAAACCGGAGGAAGGTGGGGATGACGTCAAGTCATCATGCCCCTTATGACCTGGGCTACACACGTGCTACAATGGACGATACAACGAGTCGCGAAATCGCGAGGTCAAGCTAATCTCTTAAAGTCGTTCTCAGTTCGGATTGCAGGCTGCAACTCGCCTGCATGAAGTCGGAATCGCTAGTAATCGCGGATCAGCATGCCGCGGTGAATACGTTCCCGGGCCTTGTACACACCGCCCGTCACACCATGAGAGTTTGTAACACCCAAAGCCGGTGGGGTAACCTTTATGGAGCTAGCCGTCTAAGGTGGGACAGATGATTGGGGTGAAGTCGTAACAAGGTAGCCGTAGGAGAACCTGCGGCTGGATCACCTCCTTTCTAAGGAAAAAATACGGAAACTGCACATTGTCGAAACTTATTCAGTTTTGAGAGATCTACTCAATATTAATGGACCTGTAGCTCAGCTGGTTTAGAGCGCACGCCTGATAAGCGTGAGGTCGATGGTTCGAGTCCATTCAGGTCCATCAATAATGGGGCCTTAGCTCAGTTGGGAGAGCGCCTGCTTTGCACGCAGGAGGTCAGGAGTTCGACTCTCCTAGGCTCCATTGATGAATTAGTTCATCAAACTTGTTCTTTGAAAACTAGATAATAATTTATTTCTTAATAAACCGAGAACACCGCGTTTTTAAGAGTTTTAACAAGAATCAAAGTTCTTAATTCGCTAAACTCATAAACCAACTGATCAAATCAGTTCAGGTTAAGTTATTAAGGGCGCATGGTGGATGCCTTGGCACTAGGAGCCGATGAAGGACGTGACTAACTGCGATATGCTTCGGTTAGCTGTAAGTAAGCAATGATCCGGAGATTTCCGAATGGGGAAACCCGAAACCGTTAGGTTTCATCACTAAGTGAATTCATAGCTTAGTTGAAGGAAGACGCGGGGAACTGAAACATCTAAGTACCCGCAGGAAGAGAAAGAAATTCGATTCCCTGAGTAGCGGCGAGCGAAACGGGAACAGCCCAAACCAAGAAGCTTGCTTTTTGGGGTTGTAGGACTGAACATCCGAGTTACCAAGAAATAACGTAGTTGAATGATCTGGGAAGATCAACCAGAGAAGGTGATAGTCCTGTAAACGAAACGTTGTTTCCTCAGTTCAGGATCCTGAGTACGGCGGAACACGTGAAACTCCGTCGGAATCCGGGAGGACCATCTCCCAAGGCTAAATACTACCTAGTGACCGATAGTGAACCAGTACCGTGAGGGAAAGGTGAAAAGCACCCCGGGAGGGGAGTGAAATAGTTCCTGAAACCATGTGCCTACAAGTAGTCAAAGCTCATTAACGAGTGATGGCGTGCCTTTTGTAGAATGAACCGGCGAGTTACGCTTGCATGCGAGGTTAAGACCGCAAAGTCGGAGCCGCAGCGAAAGCGAGTCTGAATAGGGCGCAAGAGTATGTAGGTGTAGACCCGAAACCAGGTGACCTACCCATGTCCAGGTTGAAGGTGCGGTAAAACGCACTGGAGGACCGAACCTGTGTATGTTGAAAAATGCTAGGATGAGGTGTGGGTAGCGGTGAAATTCCAAACGAACTTGGAGATAGCTGGTTCTCTCCGAAATAGCTTTAGGGCTAGCCTCGGAGTTGAGGATCGTGGAGGTAGAGCACTGTTTGGACTAGGGGCTCATCAAGAGTTACTGAATTCAGATAAACTCCGAATGCCACAGATCTATATCCGGGAGTCAGACTGCGAGTGATAAGATCCGTAGTCGAAAGGGAAACAGCCCAGACCACCGATTAAGGTCCCTAAATATGTGTTAAGTGGAAAAGGATGTGGGATTGCATAGACAACTAGGATGTTGGCTCAGAAGCAGCCACCATTCAAAGAGTGCGTAATAGCTCACTAGTCGAGTGATCCTGCGCCGAAAATGTAACGGGGCTAAACACATTACCGAAATCGTGGATGCACGTAGTGCATGGTAGGAGAGCGTTCTAAGGGCAACGAAGTCAGACCGTAAGGACTGGTGGAGCGCTTAGAAGTGAGAATGCCGGTATGAGTAGCGAAAGATTAGTGAGAATCTAATCCACCGAATGACTAAGGTTTCCTGGGGAAGGCTCGTCCGCCCAGGGTTAGTCGGGACCTAAGCTGAGGCCGAGAGGCGTAAGCGATGGATAACAGGTTGAGATTCCTGTACTATTAATTTTTGTTTGAACGATGGAGGGACGCAGGAGGCTAGAGATGCGCACGAACGGAAATGTGCGTCCAAGTAATAAGTCGGTATGAGAGTCAAATGCTTGAATACACAACGACAAGTTACGATGGGGAACGAAATTAAAGTAGTGAAGTGATCGACGTCACACTGCCAAGAAAAGCTTCTAGTGAGAAAATTAATACCCGTACCGCAAACCGACACAGGTAGTCGAGGAGAGTATCCTAAGGTGAGCGAGAGAACTCTCGTTAAGGAACTCGGCAAAATGACCCCGTAACTTCGGGAGAAGGGGTGCTGACCTCCGGGTCAGCCGCAGTGAAAAGGCCCAGGCGACTGTTTATCAAAAACACAGGTTTCTGCAAAATCGTAAGATGAAGTATAGGGGCTGACGCCTGCCCGGTGCTGGAAGGTTAAGAGGAAAAGTTAGCTTCGGCGAAGCTTTGAATTGAAGCCCCAGTAAACGGCGGCCGTAACTATAACGGTCCTAAGGTAGCGAAATTCCTTGTCGGGTAAGTTCCGACCCGCACGAAAGGCGTAACGATCTGGGCACTGTCTCAACGAGAGACTCGGTGAAATTATAATACCCGTGAAGATGCGGGTTACCCGCGACAGGACGGAAAGACCCCATGGAGCTTTACTGTAGCTTGATATTGGGTGTTTGTATAACTTGTACAGGATAGGTAGGAGCCATTGAAGGCGGAACGCTAGTTTCGCTGGAGGCGTTGGTGGGATACTACCCTAGTTGTATGAACACTCTAACCCACGCCGGCAATCACGGCGGGAGACAGTGTCAGGTGGGCAGTTTGACTGGGGCGGTCGCCTCCTAAAAGGTAACGGAGGCGCCCAAAGGTTCCCTCAGAATGGTTGGAAATCATTCGCAGAGTGTAAAGGCAGAAGGGAGCTTGACTGCGAGACCTACAAGTCGAGCAGGGACGAAAGTCGGGCTTAGTGATCCGGTGGTTCCGTATGGAAGGGCCATCGCTCAACGGATAAAAGCTACCCTGGGGATAACAGGCTTATCTCCCCCAAGAGTCCACATCGACGGGGAGGTTTGGCACCTCGATGTCGGCTCATCGCATCCTGGGGCTGTAGTCGGTCCCAAGGGTTGGGCTGTTCGCCCATTAAAGCGGTACGCGAGCTGGGTTCAGAACGTCGTGAGACAGTTCGGTCCCTATCCGTCGCGGGCGTAGGAAATTTGAGAGGATCTGTCCTTAGTACGAGAGGACCGGGATGGACATACCGCTGGTGTACCAGTTGTCTTGCCAAAGGCATCGCTGGGTAGCTATGTATGGATGAGATAAACGCTGAAAGCATCTAAGTGCGAAACTCACCTCAAGATCGGATTTCCCATTCCGTAAGGAAGTAAGACCCCTGAGAGATGATCAGGTAGATAGGATGGAAGTGGAAGTGCAGCGATGCATGGAGCGGACCATTACTAATCGGTCGAGGACTTAACCAAAGGTTAAAAAAGCGGTGAAGGTCAAAAGAATAAATTATTAGCTAGTTTTGAGAGAACAAGGTTTTCTCAAAAGCACAAAGTGCGGTGATGATGGCTTGAAGGATACACCTGTTTCCATTCCGAACACAGAAGTTAAGCTTCAAAACGCCGATAGTAGTTAGAGGAACGCCTCTTGCAAGGGTAGGAAGTCGCCGTGCAATCATTGCGGAAGTAGTTCAGTGGTAGAACACCACCTTGCCATGGTGGGGGTCGCGGGTTCGAATCCCGTCTTCCGCTTATTTTTTTACTTAAAAAAGAAGATTGCATCTATTGCAATCTTCTTTTTGTGTGTAATTAATGATAAAAAATAATTTGTTAAAATATGTTATGTAGTGTTGGAAATATTATAGGATTATTAAATTTTATTATTAACTTTCATATAGCCTTTTTGATAGTTCTCGTCTAACTTTATATAAAGTATTATATACTTTATTGTTAGTGATATTTAATTTATTAGCAATTTGTTTGGGAGTTAAATGAGTATTGAAATACAAAGAAAGAATTTCATTTTCAAATGAAGTCAGATTTTTAATAATGTTTTTGAATTCTAATTTCCCAAAATAAGTTACTTCAATATCAAAACGATTAATTTTGTATTCTACAGGCACTTTTGAATTATGAATAAAAGGATCAAAAGGAGTTGTTATTAAGTTAGCCTTTCTTTTATAGGAACTTTGTTCTCTAAGTAAGCTGCAAAATCTACGTTCAAGATTTAAATAGAAAAAAGTTCCAAAGGATACATCTAAATTAGGATTATAACTATCAAGTGATTTATAACAAGTAATAAAAGCTTCTTGCATTAAATCTTCTAAATCATATAAATTTATGTAATATTTACTGCATATTTTAGTTACTAAAGGTGCATACCTAGTAAAAACTGTAAGCAAGTAATCATTATCAATTACTTTTTTACAACAACAATTAAATTTTTTACAATTATTACACTTTTTTTTATTTGTCATAGTAACCTCATTTCTATGACTTAATAAAGTATAGATCTAACCTATTAATAAAAAAAACAATGATTGTGTAATTTGGAGAATTTATTTAGGGTTGACATTAAAAAAATATAGTTTTATTATTTGAATTAAATAAAATAATAGAGGTTGCAAAAAACATTAGTAGGTTAATGGAGTTTCTGTTAAACGTTGAAATTAACTGAAAGGGGATTTTGCCGAAATATATTATTAAAGACAGTTAATAATATATTGGGACGTAGTTTAAGAGATTACGGACTGTCGCATTAATTTTATGCGGAGCGCTATTATTCAACATAGGATAAATAGAATTTTTAAGTCTTACAGTTGAAATTGAGCTCAGTCAACAGTAGGGCTTTTTATTTATTTAAATTTTGTTGATAGTGTGACACCTTTATTAATTATTTAATTAAATATAGGGAGTCTTTTTATTATGGAAAATCGAAAGAAGATGTCAGTAATGGCCCTTGTATTGATGATTTTTGCATCAATCTTTGGTCTGGGGAATGTAACTACTGCATATTATCAAATGGGGTATGGAGCAATTATCTGGTATATTGCAGGTGCCATTTTGTTCTTTATTCCAACCTCATTAATGTTTGCTGAATATGGTTCAGCATTAAAGGGTAGCCAGGGAGGAATTTATTCATGGCTTGAAACTTCACTTGGTGAGAAACCTGCTTTTATCGGAGCCTTTGTTTGGTATGCAGCTTGGGTTATTACATTGTTAAGTCAATTCTCAACAATTTGTATTCCAATTTCAGGATTGATTTTTGGAAAGGATACAACACAAAGTTGGCATCTTTTAGGTTTGAATTCAACTGAAACACTAGGAATTATTGGAATCGGATTATTATGTTTAATTACGTGGTTAGCTAGTCGAGGTTTTGATAAGATTGAAAAGGTCGCTTCGGCAAGTGGAATAGTTATCCTTGCAATTTCGGGATTATTCATTGCTGCAAGTATTTTGATGTTATTTTTCAACCATGGACATTTAGCTCAACCAATATCAGTTCATGCGATGGTTTCATCACCAAATTCACAATTTAAGTCACCAATTGCTATCTTATCTTTCTTTGTATATGCAGTTTTTGCATATGCAGGGATGGAAACTATGGGAGGAACAATTGATCAAGTTGATAAGCCTGAGCGTAATTTTCCTCGAGGAATTATTTATGCAGGAATTGGAATGATATCAATTTATGCTTTAGGAATTTTCCTTTGGGGTGTAACAGCTAATTGGAACAAAGTATTAGGAGCAAATTCAACAAACCTTGGAAATATTACATTAGTTTTAATGCAAAATCTTGGTTATACAATTGGACGTGAAATTTTCCACTTATCAGTTCATCAAGCTTTAATCATTGGAAATTGGACTAATCGACTAATTGGATTTGAAGAAATGATGTCACTATTTGGATCAATGATTTTCTTGATTTACTCGCCATTAAAAACTATTTTAATGGGATCTCCAAAGCGTTTGTGGCCAGAAAAGCTTACCAAGTTAAATGATCATAAGATGCCAGCTTTTGCAATGTGGATGCAAGCCATTGTGATGGGAGTTGTAATTTTCGGAGTTTCATTTGGTGGGAGAGATGCTCAACAGTTTTACACAGTTTTGACTGATATGAACAATGTTACCTCATCTGTACCATATTTATTCTTAATTTTCGCATTCCCATTTTTCAAGCGAGTTCAAAATTTAAATCGACCATTTGAAGTATTTAAGAATCAAAGAGTAACTGATACAATTTGTGCTATTAGTTGGATTACGATTTTCTTTGGCATTATCTTTACTATTATTCAACCAGTTATGCAACATGATGGTTATACTGCCTTTTGGACAGCATTTGGGCCTGTATTCTTTGCTCTTGTAGGTTGGTTATTCTACCGGCATGCAGTTCGGAATGAAGAGACTGTGGCTCAAGAAGAATTGGATTAAGTTTTATAATTAGATTGATTGTGACAAACAAATGAAGTGGATTTCTAATGATTGTTACGTATTTCATTTCATGTCACAATCTTTTTTTGTGTTAAATTTGAATCTAATCAATGTTCCATAAAGGGGATTAATCAAAAAAAACAAGCTATAAAGCTTGTTTTGTATTGTAGTTAAAATATGCACACCTATAAGATTTCTAATTTTAAGCCACTTATCGGGTTTGAACCGACGACCCCCACCTTACCATGGTGATGCTCTACCTACTGAGCTAAAGTGGCATATTGATACTTTGTAAGTATATTATATAATCATTAAGGATGCAATATTGAAAGGATACTTTTTAATGAAACATTTGATAATTCTATGTGGTGCTTCAGGTACTGGTAAAACAACGATTCAACAATATTTAAAAGATAAATATCAGATGCCACGTGTAATTACACATACTACAAGAAAAAAACGAGATAACGAGATTGATGGAGTAGATTATTATTTTGAAACTGATAAAAGCTTTGATCAAAAGCACTATTTTGAATCTGTAAATTACGATGGGAAAAAATATGGGTCATCACAGGAAGCGTTACAAGAAGCTTGGAAAAAATCTGATTTTGCCACATTAGTTGTAGACACACCAGGAGCAATTTCATATGTAAAAGCTTTAGGAAATCAGGTAACTGTGTTTCATATTCAAGTAAGTGATTTAAAAGAATTGAAAAAAAGATTAATTAAACGAGGAGATAATGCTGAGTTAGTTAAGCAAAGATTGGCTAGCAAGGAAAGTCAGAGAGATTTAAATGTACCAATTGAAATCAAACAAAATACGATAATTATACATAATGATGACTGGAATTTAACTAAAAAAAAGATTGATCAAGCGGTTCAAAAAATTCAGCAAAAATTTCAGTAAAAAAGTATTGTATTTATGTTATCCAGGTGGTAAATTTAATGCAATCGGTAATTTTAAAGGGGATATAAAATGATTGATAGTGCATTACAAATTTTAAGACAAAACAATTTAAAAGTAACTAAGCAACGAAAAGATCTTTTAGCATACTTAAATCAATATCAAGATAAGTATATTAATGTATCCGCTGTAGATGAACATATGCATAAGTTATATCCTCGAATGAGTCATAATACAATATATCGAAATATTCGAGATTTTAATCACTTAGGAATTGTTGAGTTACAAACTAAAAGAAATGTATTACAGGTTAAATATCAATGTGATTTTAAACATGTGCATCATCACCATTTTATTTGTACTAATTGCGGAAAAGTTCAAGAATTGTCACAATGTCCGATGGAACAATTCCAACGGCAATTGCCAGGATGTAAAATTAATGGGCATAAATTTGAAATCTACGGGATTTGTGCGGAGTGTTACGAAAAATTCAAAAATTGATAGAAAATTAATCATAAATAAAAATTAAAATATTTTTAAGGAAGAGATTAAACGGGAGGGGAATTTTAAATGAAACGAATAGCTCCATTTATTACGCCATTTGCGATATTTTCTGCTGTATTAGCACTTGGAGCAACTAATGTCGCTGTTAATACAGTTACGCATACATCAGAGGGAAAGCCTAAATCAAGCGTAGTTTCATCAAGTGTAGCAAAGAAATCGATTAGCTTAAAATCAAGTATTGTGCATTCGATGCCTAACGATGAAAGTAAGCAAGAGGATGTTCCAAGTAAGCCAGCAGATCAAACTTCGGTTAAAGCAGATAATCAAAGTGTAACGAATAAACAAGAACAAACTAATAATGATCAAAACCAAACTAGTCAAAAGACAAATACAACAGGTAATGATCAAAAGGCAGACAATAATAATACAGATACAAATACAGATAATAATACGGATACAAATAATCAAACTAATGAACAGACTAACCAAACATCGCAAACACAACAAAAACAAACACGCGATGCAACTGGCGGAACTGGAAATAATCAAACTAATACAAATAATCAAGAATAAAGGAGTCGAATAATAGATGTTTACATTTCTTGATATGATTCGAGCTTCTTTAAATTATGTCAATTTAAGTACAGTTTTAAAGAATCGAATTTATACTATTTTAGCTACTATTGGTAATTTTTATTTACTATATGTTGCAATAAAATTTTATATTAATGGGTATTTTCTTCGTGGTACTTTATTTTTGTTAGCGTTTATTGGAATTTTATATTTTTCATATTTGAATTTACTTTATTATTTTACAAAAACAAAAAAATCTAAAATTGATGTTTCTCCTTGGATAGAGAAAAAATTACATTTGCAAGGACAAGATCCAATGTCAGCTGCAGAAGCAGAAAAACGAGAGTTAATGCCTGGATATGTACAAACTAATGGGATTTTTAAAAATGAAAACTTTTTACCAGCAGCAGTTGTGCATTCAGGAACACAACATCATAATATTCAAGAATTGGCACAGCAATTAACACGAATGGGATACTTAAAATTAGATTATGGTGGATTAAGTGAAGCTGAAATTTACGAAAAATTGGAAAAGCTTAATAAACCACAAAAAGCATTAAGTGCTCCAGTTGCATTACCTTATTTTGAATTAGCACAAAAGGGAAATTCATTAGTAATATATGGTGGTTTAAACCAAATTGAGCGAAAAGAACTTGCAACCATCCGTGAAGTAGGATTATTGAGTGCAAGAGAAGCAATGAAAAAGTATCAATTATATTTAGCAACAGCAGTAATTACAGGCGGTCCTGAAAAAATTTTAGGTCGAAGTGGTTTAATTGAAAAGAATAATCCATTTACTTTAGATGTACAAATTGCATATCGTAAAAAAGAAACTGCTGACAGCTCATCACAACAAAGTCGTGTGGGAGGCACTAACTCAGGCTTTTCTGAAACAGTAGAAGAAACTTCCACAATGTCACGGTCTCAACATGAAACTGTGGAAACTAAAGTTCCTAACAAACATTGGAGAAGTCGAAGATAAAAAAAGAAGTTGCAATATTGCAACTTCTTTTTTATTTATCTTCATCAACTATGAAAGATGCTAATTGTTGTTTTAATTTAGGCGAAACATCAGCGGTAATTAAAGTACCATCATTTTGGTATTCAGTTTCTTTAATGTTTGCTTGTTGATTTAAAATATCAATGTATTTGCCTTGGTTAAACGGAATAAGAAACTTCTTAGTTTGATAGTCCTTAAATAATTCTTTATGCAATAAATCAAGTAACATAGTAATTGATTTTTGGTCTTTAGCACAGTAAGTAAACTGGTTACTTTCTAATGTTGGATAAGGAATATTTGCTTTGTCAGCTTTATTAAAAGCATAAATCATTGGAATGTTATCAACTCCAATATCGCGTAATGTATCTTCCGTTGTCTGAATCATTTGACGATAATTTGGATCAGAGATATCGACTACTTGAATTAAGAGGTCTGCTTCAGCAGCTTCTAATAATGTTGATTTAAAGGCCTCAACTAATTGGTGAGGTAATTTAGATACAAATCCAACGGTATCACTTAAGATAAATGCTTTTTTATCAGGTAAAGTGATTTTACGGACATATGTATCTAACGTAGCAAAGAGCATGTCTTTTTCAAAAACGCGTTTGCTATCATTAATTTCCAAATAATCAAGAATATTATTCATAGTTGTTGATTTACCAGCATTAGTATACCCAACTAAAGCAACTGATTTTAAGTCAGATTTTTGACGCTTTTTACGTTGTGTGGCTGTATCACGTTGGACTTCTTTTAGTTCCTTACGTAATGCAGAAATTTGTTTTTGAATTGTACGCCGGTTTAATTCAATTTGAGTTTCACCAGTACCACGGTTAGTGAATCCACCACCTGTATTACCACCAGCAGTTTGTTGATCCATTTTATTAATGCTTGCGGTTCTGATTCGAGGTAGCTGATATTGTAGTTGTGCGATTTTTACTTGTAATTTTGCAACTTTTGTATGTGCTCGTGAAGCAAAAATATCTAAAATTAAAGCAGTGCGATCAATAATATCTAGTCCTGTTTCTTCCTCAAGATTACGAATTTGAGTTGGTAAAAGTTCATCATTAACAATTAAAGCTTCAGCGTCTAAAGCAATTGCTTGTTCACGAATTTCTTCAACTTTTCCTTTACCAAAATAGGTTGCAGAAACAGGTTTTTCAATATTTTGGCGGATCTCGCCAACGACTTCCATGTTGTCTGCATTGGCTAAATTCGCTAATTCTTCCATTGTATAGTCAAAATTAAGCTGTTCGTTTTCGATTCCACCAATTATAACTGATTTCATATTATTATCCCAATCTATTTAAAATTTTAGTAATTTTCCTCATTTAGACGGCCTAATGATTTACGAATTTTTTGAACAACATCACGTTCACCAGAGAAGATGATATGATCATTTAATTGAATTCGTGTTTCACCGTGAGGAGCAATAGCATGTCGATTACGGAAAATTCGACTGATTGTAATGTCCTTAATAAATGGCAATTTGTGAATTTCCAAACCAGCAAAGCGTGCATTTCGAACAGTAACTTCGTAAATGTGAGCATCGCCACCATCAGAAAGGACTTGAAGCATTGATGGTGATTCAATTGCAGTCCGTAAGATGTTAACATCCATACTAAACTTGTTGATTGTATCAACGCCAGCTTCATCTAATTCTTTTTCCATTGTATCATTAGGGTCACGACTTTCAATATAAGCAATGACTTCTTTTACTCCATACTTTTTAGCGTTCATCGCCAAGTTATAGTTTACTAAGGTATTATATGCTAACACTAATATATCAGTGTCGAAAATTTCCTGTTCAATTAGGTCATCTGGATTTAGAGACTTAACTAACTGAACGTTTGAACGAGATTTATATGTTGTATAATCTGCTTGTTTATCAGTATAAATTTTCACATCATACCAGTCTTTAGAAACTTGTTGAGCTGCAGGGATTGTAAGGAAGTTTGCGCCAATAATAGTAACTTTAGTTTTTTGAACATCTTCTGGTTCTGGTTTATATAACTTGTTGAATAAAATTGGAGCAAATATACATGTTAAAATACCAGCTAAAATGAATGCCCCAGATTGTTGTGGAGTAATTGCATTTAATTCTTCAGCGACAGTTAAAGTAGCTAATACTAATGTAATTGTTGTTGTTGAAAGAATGGCAGCAGCACGTGAATTTCCCTTTGAAAAACGCGTACGGTAGCCAAAGTATGCAGGAAGTTTAGCTACAATAAATGCGATAAAGAATAATGGTATTAATATTAATGTCTTAGGAGAAGCTAATAATGAAGGAATGTTTAGCTTCACTCCAGTTATAATGAAGAAGTAAGGAATAAAAATTCCATATCCAATTGAATCAAGTTTGCGTTGAGTTTCTTCTTCTGGTTGAAGTAATTTAACTACAATTCCGGCAACGAATGCCCCTAAGATATTTTCGGCACCAACTTCTTCCGCTAATACCACTAATGTAATGATGATTAAGAAAGCTAAACGCATATCTAATTGAGTAGTTGATTTATTGATCGTGTCAAAAAATGTAAAGAACTTACGAAAATGACGGAAAAATAAGGCAGCTACAATGAAGATTAGTGAAATTAACCATAAAGTTTCTCCCTTACCTGAATATAGGGATGAATACACTGTTAGTGTCAATAAAGGAACAACTTCACCTAATACGGCAAATAGAAGTATAGCTTGACCAAACGGCTTGCTTAATAATTCATTTTCTTTAAGTAATGAAATTACAACGCCTAAAGAGACGGTTGCAAATAAAATAGTAGCAAGCATAAAGTTAGTGAAGAGACCAGAAACTTTAAATAGAATTGCTAGAATCACGGCTGTTACTACACTAAGACCATAAGCTAAAATTGCCGTTTTTAATGGCGAAGTTTGAGGTTGTGCATTTGCTTTTTTTAATTCAAGCGGCGTCATTCGTTTTTTGCTATTCTTTTTAAATAAAGAAAAATCAATTTCCATACCACTCAAGAACATCAAAAAGATAACCCCAAGAGTTGATAAATAACTTAAAACGCTATTCATTTTTACTAAATGAAGGCAACTTTGGCCTAGAATAATCCCGACAATTACCTCAGCAACAGATGTTGGAACAACTGAAACCTTGAAACGGGATAAAATCATTGGTGTTGCAAACATTGCAACTGTAACGATTACTAAAGAAAGTGTCATATAAAATCCTCTTTCGTTAAAAATTACTATCACTATTATAATAAGAGATTGTTATATAAGTCCAATCTCTGATAAATCATATGATTAATTTATAAATTAGGAGGTTGAGGCATTTTGAATTAAATTTTTCAATCTAATATAATTCTTTTAATTTTAATAATAAGTAAATCAAATAATGATTAGGTTATTATTACATCATTTTTTCTTTTCTTCGTTTTAAGAAATTGGAGATGCCGGCAAATATAGCAGGGATAATTGCACAAATTGCAATCCCAACAAAGATTTCGGAGAAGTGTTGTTGAACAAAAGGTACTTGACCAAAGAAATAACCTAAGAAACTGCCAGCTGAAACCCAAAGCAATACTCCTAATAAATTATAAAAAGCAAATTTTTTAGTTGACATCCCAATTGTTCCTGAAATTAAAGGAACAAAAGTCCGGATAAGTGGAATAAAACGACCAAATATTACGGTTTTACCGCCATGACGATGGTAAAAACGGATGCCAGCTTGCAAACGAGCTTCTGTTAAATGTTTTTTGAAAAATGGAAGTCGCTTCAGATGTTTTCCAATTTCAAAGTTTACTGTATCACCGATCAAAGCAGCAAAGAAATAAACTAAGAATAAAATGCGAATATCGAGAATTGAATTTTTTACGGATGCAATTGCACTAGTAAAGAAAATCAATGATTCGCCTGGAAGAAATGGGAAAATAACTAACCCAGTTTCCATAAAAATTAAAATGAAAATTAATATATAAGACCAGTTTCCTAATCCTTCAATTAATGGGAAAAGATATTCTTTAAAATGAAGAATACCGTAAATAATTTGACTGAGCATTGCCTCACCTACTTAAATTTAGTTATTAAATATAATACCGCGCAATGGTGTTTTGACAAAATTTTATTACTTGAATTGGCGTAAATTTAATATAATCAATAATTTTATGTGAATGCGAGATTATAGCGCATCTTTTGAATTAAATCTGCTGATTATGCTAAAATATTATAACTTGTATTTTAAAAGGGAAGGGAATAGTTTCGATGAGTGCTGATCAAATAAAAAAACAAGAACAAGCAAGAATGGATATGGTAGTTGACAAAATCAAGACTGCCGAAAAAAAGGACCAAAAAAATATTGAAAATGCTGAAAAGGATGAGCGAGCAATACAGGCAGATTTTAAAAATAATGTCCGTATAAAGACTTCAACTTATTCTGGAATGATGGATACAGCTTTATCTGTACGTCAACAGCAGCAACTATTACAAGAACGGCAAAATAGTTGGCAACAAGCTACAAAAGAATTAGAAGTATTACAAAAATTAGAAAAGAAGCCATATTTTGCACGAATTGATTTTCAAGAAACTGGTTCTAATAAAACGGAAACAGCATATATTGGATTAGCAAGTTTCTCAGATACTCCAGACCATTTTTTGGTGTATGACTGGCGTGCGCCAATTTCGAGTGTATACTACGACGGTGGTTTAGGAAAAGTTTCATATGAAACACCGGACGGTACTCAAACCGTTAATTTGACATTGAAACGTCAATTTATGGTAGAAGATGGCAAAATCATTACCTTATTTGATACAGACGAAACTGTGGGTGATCAAATGCTTTTAGAGGTTCTTGATGAATCTTCTGATATTAAAATGAAAAGCATTGTAACCACTATCCAAAAAGAACAGAATAAAATTATTCGTGATACAAAGTCAGATTTATTGTTTGTTCAAGGGGCAGCAGGTTCAGGAAAAACATCGGCAGTATTACAACGTGTTGCTTATCTATTATATCGTTATCGTGGTAATTTAAATTCCAGTCAAATTATTTTATTCTCACCTAACCAATTATTTAATGATTATATTGATCGTGTTTTGCCAGAGTTAGGTGAACAAAATATGGTTCAAATGACATTCTATCAATATACACAACGTCGGGTTCCTCGCATTCATGTTGAAACATTGCAAGAAAGATTTGAAGAAACAAATACGGGAAATAATAAAAAAATTAAAGCGTTAAAAGATAGTCTTGCCTTTTTCAAGGCTACTCAAAAGTATGCTAATTATTTGGAAAAAGATGGAATTGATTTTAAAGATATTAAATATCATGGAAAAATTGTTTTTACGCGTGAAAAAATAAGAGATATTTATTACAGTTTCAATGAAAATTATCATTTAAGAAATCGAATTAGTGCAACTAAAGAAGAACTGCTTAAGTTATTACATCGAAAGTTAAATCGAATTGCAAAAACTGATAAAGTACAAAAAGCAGTTCAAGATCTAAGTCATGAGGAATTGAATAGTTTATATGGTAATAAGAATCGTGATAGTTTTGAAAATGGTGCAGATGAAATGTTCTACTTAGCTAAAAACTATGTAATGAAACATTTTCAACAAATTAGACAAACAATTATTCACAACAGATTCTTAAATATTAACAAGCAATATTATGATTTCTTGCGTGCGACGCCACAGTTAATTAATTTAACTGCCCACGATATTACGACTGAACAATGGGAACAACATGTCGCAACAATTAAGCAAAATTTGATTGATAAACATTTATCAATGACAGATGTTACAGCATATCTCTTTCTATACGATTTAATTACTGGGAAACGTGAGAATACTGATATTCGAGAAGTCTTTATTGATGAAATTCAAGACTATACAGCTTATCAATTAGCTTATTTAAAGAATGATTTTCCACGTGCTAAGTTTACAATGCTCGGCGATTTGAACCAAGCAATTTTTACAAAAGAAAATAGTCATAGTTTATTGGAAGAATTATCAACAATGTTTGATCCTGATAAGACTAAAGTAGTGCAGCTAACACAATCTTATCGTTCAACTAAACAAATTACAGACTTTACAAAGGGTGTCCTCGTAAACGGTGAGAAGGTAACAGCCTTTAACCGAACAGGAGATTTACCAACCATTACTATTGATGATTCAAATCAAAAAATGGTTGCAGATGTAGTACGTCAATTGCAATACAATAGAAGCAAAAAAATGACAACAGCAATTATTGGTAAGACATTGGCAGAGTGTGCAACGTTGACAGATGAATTAAAACAACAGGGTGAGAATGTAAGTTTAATTAAAACCGAAAATCAACGTTTAGTTGAAGGAACTTTGGTTGTTCCAGCATATTTAGCTAAAGGTTTGGAATTTGATGCAATTATTATGTGGAATGCTAATAAGGCAAACTATCATGATGAAGATGAACGTCAATTAGTATATACAATTTGTTCACGTGCAATGCATCGATTAGATATATTTGCTGAAAAAGAATTATCACCACTATTTAATAATGTGAAAAAGGAGACATATGTGATGCACAATCGCATCGCTGATAAATAAAATGGAAGAATCATTAAATTATTTTAGAATCCCGCGAAAAAAATGGCGTGAATACTATGAAAAGAATATTGTGCCATTGACAGAAAAAGAGTTAGAGCATATTAAATCATTGAACGATCGGATTTCAATTAAGGATGTTCAAGAAATATATATGCCACTTGTTTATTACATTGAAATGCAATTGAATGTACAAAAATATAAGCAAGAACAAACAGCTCGTTTTTTAGGGAAACCACTACAAAATATTCCGTTCATTATTGGGATTGCGGGATCGGTTGCTGTGGGGAAGAGTACAACTGCACGTTTATTAAAGTTGTTATTAAAAGAAGCGTTTCCGGGGAAAAAGGTACAACTAATCACAACAGATGGATTTTTATATCCAAATGCATATTTAAAGGAACATCAATTACTTAATCGTAAAGGATTTCCGGAAAGTTATGATATGGAGAAGTTGATTCACTTTATTGATGAAGTTAAAAGTGGAAAGCTTGCACAAGCACCAGTTTATTCACATCAAAGTTACGATATTATACCAAATCGAGTTGATGTTGTTAATAATCCAGATATTTTGATTGTAGAGGGGATTAATGTCTTACAGTTACCAAGCAATCAACAAATTTATGTAAGTGATTACTTTGACTTTTCAATCTATGTGGATGCAGAAGAAAAAGACATTCGTCGCTGGTATTTGGAACGGTTTGAAATGCTTTTAAATGGAGCATTCAATGATCCGCATAATTATTATTATTCTTTAGCACAAAAAGAGAATCGCGAAAAGGCGTTTCAAATTGCTAAGAATACATGGGAAACAGTCAATCATGTAAATTTACATGAATATATTTTACCAACTAAGAATCGAGCAGATTTAATTATGGCAAAAGGAAGTAATCACTTAGTAAACGAACTTTTGTTGCGCAAATACTGAAAAGTGCGTTTATTTACTGATAATAATTAAATTTTAATTGACATCATTCGGGTGTCTTTGTAAAATGGATAATAATATCAATGATGAGGTGAAAAGCATGGTAAAGGATGAAATGCAAAATTTCGATAAGATTATCGTGCTTGATTTTGGTAGTCAATATAATCAATTGATTACACGACGTATTCGTGAATTTGGTGTGTATTCAGAACTCTTATCACATAAAATCACGGCTGAAGAAATCAAGCAAATCGCCCCTAAGGGAATTATCTTTTCTGGTGGACCTAATAGTGTATATGATGATGGTGCTTTTAAGGTCGATCCTGAAATCTTTAATTTAGGAATTCCTGTTTTAGGAATTTGCTATGGGATGCAATTAATGGCACACACTCTTCCTGGGGGAAAAGTAGAAACTGCTGATAATAAAGAATATGGTAAAGCAGATATTAAGGTGACTGATGATAATGCAGTTATGTTTAAAGGTTTACCAACAGAACAAACAGTTTGGATGAGTCATGGTGATTTAGTAACTCAAGCACCGGATGGATTTAAAGTTGTGGCTACAAGTCAAAACTGTCCTATTTCAGCAATTGCAAATGATGAAAAGAAATTTTATGGATTACAATTCCACCCAGAAGTGCGTAATACAGAATATGGTAATGATATTTTAAGAAGATTTGCATTTGATGTTTGCCAAGCAAAAGATAATTGGACAATGGACGATTTCATTGACATGCAAGTCAAGAAGATTCGTGAAACTGTTGGCGATAAGAAAGTGCTTTTAGCTTTATCTGGTGGGGTTGATTCATCAGTTGTAGGTGTATTGTTACATAAGGCAATTGGTAATCAATTAACAAGTATTTTTGTTGATCATGGTTTATTGCGGAAAAATGAAGCACAACAAGTAATGGATAGTCTAGCTGGTAAGTTCGGCTTGAATATCATTAAAGTTGATGCACAACAACGTTTCTTGGATAAGTTAAAGGGCGTTTCAGATCCTGAAAAGAAACGGAAGATTATCGGAAATGAATTTATTCAAGTCTTTAATGATGAAGCTAAGAAGTTAGATGGAATTAAGTTTTTAGCTCAAGGAACGCTTTATACGGATGTGATTGAATCAGGAACGGATACAGCACAAACAATTAAGTCTCACCATAATGTTGGCGGACTTCCAGAAGACATGGATTTTGAATTAATCGAACCATTACGTACATTATTTAAAGATGAAGTTCGTGAATTAGGCGAAAAATTAGGAATGCCTCATAATTTAGTATGGCGTCAACCATTCCCAGGCCCAGGTTTGGCAATTCGTGTAATTGGTGAAGTAACTGAAGAAAAATTACAAATTGTCCGTGATGCAGATGCAATTTTGCGTGAAGAAATTGCTAATGCCGGTTTAGACAAGGAAATTTGGCAATACTTTGTAGCTTTACCTGGAATTCGTTCTGTTGGTGTAATGGGTGATGGACGAACATATGATTATGCAGTTGCAATTCGTGCCGTAACTTCAATTGATGGAATGACTGCGGACTTTGCAAAAATTCCATGGGATATTTTACAAAAAATCTCAGTACGAATCGTTAATGAAGTTCAACATGTTAACCGTGTAATGTATGATATTACTTCTAAGCCACCTGCAACAATTGAATATGAATAATATTAGAAAGTTCTTGTTGGAAAGCCAACAAGAACTTTTTTATTAAATTGATTTAAATAAATGCAACAAATAATTTAAATGTGTATCTTTTTGGTTTCAAAATGGGAAAAATGATTATGATTTGTTAAATCTAGGACATTATTTAGCTAAAGAAAATTGACAAAATTTTAGTGGGGGGGGGTAAAATCAACCTTGTAAACTTAAATATTTATATTTTAGGATTTACTAAAGGAGTTAGGTGAAAAATGAAGAAAAAAGCTTTAACAGCAATTGCCTTAGGTGCTGCAACAGTAGCAACTGGAATGGCAAGTAACGTACATGCGGATACTGTAACCGTAACTAAAGAAGAAATTGGTGATCAAACAAAGATCACTACGACAACAACTAAAACAGAAGTAAGTCAAGATAAAATCAATCAAGACAAGCAAGCTGTTTCAGACCAACAAAAAGTTGTCGACCAAACAAAAAATGAAATGGATCATGCACAAAGTATTGTTAATGCTGACAAGGATAAAGTTAATGATGCACAAAACAATGTTGATAGTGCCAAAGACGCTTTAGATAAAGCTCAAAGTGATAAAAATCAAGCAACATCTGACAATATTGAACAAAATAAGCAAGATCAACAAGCAACTCAAGACAAGATCAACCAAGATCAGTCTGCAGTCAATTCTCAACAACAAATCGTTGATCAAAACAAGAATACTGTAAATCAAGCCCAATCAAGTGTTGATCAAGCCAAACAAAATCAACAAACTGCACAAAATAACTATGACCAAGCAGTAAAAGATCAACAATAAGCCCAAAGTGATGTCAATAATGCTCAACAAGCAATTGATAATCAACAACACCAAATCTCTAATGACAAGAATCAAGTCTCACAAGACCAAACTAATATCAATAACACACAAAATGAAGTTAAACAAGATCAAGCAAACGTTGATCAAGATAAACAAAATATCGATAATAATAGCCAAAAGGTTAAAGATGACCAAGCAAAACTTGACCAAGACCAAGCTAAGTTAAATCAGGCTCAACAAACACAACAAAATGACCAAAATAAAGTTAATGATACTCAAAAACAATTAGATAAGGTCAACTCTCAAATCAATAATCAAGGTGGAAGTGTGCCTACTACTCAAGTACCTCAAGATTATATTGATGTTCTTGAAGGAAAGAAACAAATGGATTGGGATACTGCTGATAATATCATGGATAATGTAGGACCAGCATTCAAAGATTCATTTGTTCCTTCATCATCTGATGATTATCATGTTGATCCAAGTAACTTAACTCAAGATCAAAAGAACGAATTAAATATCTATGCAGCACAAATCATCAATGGTATTCGTCAACAATTTGGTACAACACCTGTTAAGACCAATGAAGCAATTATTGATTTAGCTGATCAAGTTGCTAAGAATTATAATTCAGATAACTTTAATTCACAAAAGATGGAGGATAATGGCATTGGTGCTGGTCATGATGCTAATGCATTAGGAAATCAAAACCTTAATGACAATCCTTACGGAATTACTTGGACACGTGGAAGTCAAGACAAAGAATTCTTCGAATGTATTGGAAATGCATCAAATACTTTTGACTATAATAATTGCACAATGAATGATCTTAAACATCAAATTTTGTTGGGTATTGTTGGTGATTTCTATAATGATACTGATCCTAACTTGAATCATGCTAAAGCTATTGCTGGTCTTTCAGGTGGAACGTATGTTGGAACATCAATTGATAAATATGGTAATGTCCATTTTGAATTTTCTGACGATAATGTTGAACAATCTGTAAAAGATGCAATGAACAAAACAAATGTTTCAATTCCATCAGATAGTGATTTGCAAAACCAAAAGAGTGAGTTGGAAAATCAACTTTCACAACAAAAACAACAAGTTGAACAAGATAAGCAAACAGTTCAAGACTTACAAAATCAAGTAAATGCTGATAAGGAACAAATCAAGAATGATACTCCAACAGCATTACAACAAAAACTTGAACAAGACCAAAAGAAATTGGCTGATGATCAAGCTAAGTTAAGTCAATTACAAAATACTTTGAATAATGATCAAACAAAACTTTCACAAGATCAAGCAAAACTTAAGGACTTACAAGAAGCATTAAGTGATCCTCAAGCTTACTTACAAAAGGCACAAGATAAAGTTAACTCAACAAAGACAACTTTAGATAACGCCAACAAAGATCTATCAGATAAGCAAGCAACACTTGATCAAGCAACAAAGACTTACAATGATTCAGTAGATAAGTTGAATCAATTGAAACAACAATTAGCCAATGATCAAGCTAAGTTGAAACAATTACAACAAACTGGCAATGACTACGCTAATGCAGACAAGGCTTTGCAAGAAGCACAAGATGCATATAACAACGCAGTGAAAGATTTGAATGATGCACAAAGTCAAATGAACGCTGATAGTGATACATTAGCTAAGGCACAACAAGCATACATTGATGCACAAAACAAGTTGAACGAACTTGAAACAATTTTGAAGAATGATGAAAAGACAATTACGACAGTAGATGTACAATGGATTAAACATCCACATACAACAGCTGAAATGGGTAATGAAGTTGTGCTTGGTAGTTCAAAACAAAACACTTCTACTGCTGTAACAATGCCAGCCGTTAATAGTGAAAGCTCATCAGTAGATGAAGCAAACACTGTTCACGCTGATACAGTAAGTGCAGTTAAAGAAGCACAAGCGGAAGAAGCAACCGTAAAAGAAGCTGACGTAATTCACTTTACAACACCAGCACCAACAAGCATTGCCAAACAAGAAGCTAAGGAAAACACATTGCCACAAATGGGTGATAATAACTCAAAGGCAACACTTTGGGGAGAGATCTCATTAGCTATGGCAGGTATTTTAGGAATGTTAGGTTTAGCAAAACGTAAACGTCACGAATAAAAAATGGTATAATAATAAAAGAATAAAAAGCCTTAATTTATTAAGGCTTTTTTAGGTTAAAGGAGAAAAAATGTACATTAAAAAATTAATATTAGAAAATTTTAAAATTTTTGAAGGAACGAATGAATTTACCTTTTCTAAAGGTGTTAATTATCTTGTAGGAGAAAATAATTCTGGGAAAACTACAGTATTCGATGCAGTAAAATTTTTAACGAAGAAAGTATCTCGTGATCAATATATATATCAAAAATATATCCAAGATATAAGTAAAGATGTTAGTGTGACTTTAGTATTAGGTGATTGTACAATTCTTCCTTCAAAAGCTAAAAAATATGAAAATTATATTAATTGTGATGAAGATAATAGTCTAATAATAAAAAAGACCTCAGAAGTATTAGAGGTTAATGGGAAAAAAACAAGTATTCAAAATGTGTTGGTACTTAATCAGGAAACAAATGAATATGAGAATCCTACAGGTGTACCTAATACAATTACGGCATTGTTAGATTGTTTGTTTATAGATGCTAATAGACATAATGAAGATATACAAGATTTTTCTAGTACAAAATTAATGGGAAAATTAGTTTCAAAAGTAACTGCTGATTTTCAACAAACAGATGAGTTCAAAGAACTTGAGCAAAAACACAAAGAAGTTTTTGGGGAAAAGGGAATAGGTCAACAATTAACTGAAATTGAACAAAAGTTGTCTGATACTGTAAAAGCCCAGTTTGGAGAATCTGAAATTAAAATTAATTTTGACTTTCCAAAAATTAAAGATTTACTAAAAAAAGGGAATATTCAAGTTAAAGAGCAGGGAATAAATACTGATATTAGTGAAAAGGGTAATGGTTTACAACGTGCAGTTTTATTGGCTCTTATTCAAATAAGTGCAGAGTATGACGATAATGAAGCCAATGAAAATATACTTTATTTTTTAGATGAACCTGAATTATTTTTACATCCAAGGGCACAAGACAAATTACTTAAATCTTTAAATAAACTTGCCTGTAACGATAATAGTCAGGTATTTATCACAACTCATTCACCATACATTTTAAAAAATTATAATATGAATAATAGCAAAGTATATA
Source organism: Ligilactobacillus cholophilus (assembly GCF_030389495.1). NCBI lineage: Bacteria > Bacillati > Bacillota > Bacilli > Lactobacillales > Lactobacillaceae > Ligilactobacillus > Ligilactobacillus cholophilus. Next base: position 1,165,431 of record NZ_CP127832.1, on the reverse strand, counting down.
TTTTAGATAAAGATAGCGAAAAAATTCATTATGAATCAATGGAAGATTTGGTATTGCCTGACGTAACAGTGGGAGAAATTACATATAAAGCGTTTAAAATACCTAATGTAGAATTTCATCATAGGTTATTCTCTGATATTTATGGATTGTGGACTGAAAAAGTTAATAAATATCGGCTTACTACAATAGATGAGGAATTATTTGTAGGAAAATATAATCTTCCTACCAAAAAATATATTCCAAAAAAATGGGGACAATGGAAAGATGAGGAGGATCGATCTATGCCATATATTATTCGTAATTGTCAAGATCATCCAGAAGTAAAAGAAAGAAATTCTTACTCAGAGGAAGAATTAAAATCATCAATTGAGTCATTAGTGCAAATTTATAAAGATTTAAAGAGCGAAGTAAATGAAGAATAAGCAAGTGAATATGGAGTGGTTTGTGCAGCGAAGAGATATAAGATTATTTCGTATTTGAAATAATTAGTAAGTTAATTTTATTAAAAGCAGGGAATTAACCTTGCTTTTTTATTTGCATTTTTTGTTTTAAAAATTCTAAAATAATGCCAAAAATATTAAGTGATAAAAGTATGATAAATAAAGACTTGTTAAGGCAAGGCAAAAAGATTTAGAGATAATAAAATGCCAAAATGATGCCAAGAAAGTTCAAATCTAGGTCGTTATTATATCTAAAAAAATCTATATAGTTGAATATGAATAATATTAAAAAGTTCTTGTTCATTAATAAATTGATAAAAGAAAAAAGGACTGTAACTTATGTTACAGTCCTTTTTTTATTAGACGGGATTACAAGTTAAATGTTAGTCATTAATTACAACTGGTACGTCTACAACACGATATCCATGATGTACGACTACACAGCGTTTAGCAATAACTTGACCACATGATGTTACGCAGTAGTGAGTTTCTACTGTTGTCCATGTGCATTCTACATATTTGTGAACAATAACAACTGTTTGATGTGGATGACATGGATCATTAGGACATGGACATGGATTGTCTGGACATGATGGTTTGTTATCTGGGCATGAAGGTTTACTTGGTACATTAGGTGTATCAGGTTTTGATGGAGCAGTAGGAGCTGTTGGGGCAGTAGGAGCAGTAGGGGCAGTAGGAGCCGTTGGAGCAGTACCAGCAGTGCCAGCAGTACCGGCAGTGCCAGCAGAATGAGCTACGCTGCTATTGCAAGCTGTTGATGTACTATTAGATGTTGATTCTGAAGAAACACAAGGAGTGGATGAAACTGCCACAGATGATGTTTGTGTTGATTGTGATTTTGAAGAAGCAACTGATGTTGAAGTTGCTGAGTTTGCATCTGATGAAACTACAGATGATTGCTTTTGTGAAGCAACTTGACTTGTAGTTGTATTTGATGATGTGGCGTTAACTTGATCAGCGTGAGTTGTTCCTGATGTCATAAATAAACTAAAACCAAGAACAGCAGTAGCTAATGCTAATTTATTTGTTCTTTTCATTATAAAAAATCCTTTCTTTTTATGATTTAGCAGTATTTGAATTGTCTTGACCATGAGCTGTTTTAATCCATTTTTGTTTACCAGTAATTTTACGATAAAAAGCAATTAAAATAGCTGGAAATAGAATGATGTTATAAATAATCATTCCAGCACAATTTAATAATGTTGCTAAACGCACTTTGGTTGGATCTTGACAGTACTTGACTCCCATATAAAAGGCTAATAGCAAATTAATACTGATTAAAAAAATAAACAAATGGAAAAAAATATGTATATGGAGAAGTGCAAAGATTAGAGTGATGAAATTTGATAATCCTACAAACATCGTTATGAATGGCAATAGCATGAAGAAAATCATTTCGAATTTTGCCCAAAAACCAAGCTCTTGACTTGTGAAAATATCTCTCATGTATTTTCCGGTACAATCAAGTCCTCCTTGAACCCAACGAGAACGTTGGCGAATGAAAGGACTGATTTTATTAACCGCTTCTTGATAAACAATAATATCAGGACGATAAAGAGTCTTTTTACCACTAAGTAAGAATTTGGTGCTAAATTCAAAATCTTCAAGCAAAGCATTTCCCCACGGAGTAGGATTGTCTTTAATTGCCGTCATTCTAACAAATTGACCATTTCCAGATGCAGCGGCATTATGGATACGATTCCGTATACGTTGAATCCAGTCATTGATCGTGGCAAATTCAATATCTTGCATTTTTTGAAGCCAGTTTTTTGTTTTAATCATTCTTACTTTGATTTGCAGTAGTGCAAGTTCAGGATTTTCAGCGAATTGCGCAAGTACTTTTTGAAAGTCCTCCTCGTACATGATTGCATCAGCGTCTAAAACTCCAACAATGACATTCTCTACGTCATCATTGACTTGATTACGAATAAATTGTAATCCAAAGTTTAAGGCGTCCCCCTTTCCAGTTTGTGCATTGGGAGGGATTCTGCGAATAAGGTGAATTTTATTTGCACAGTGATGTGAAGTGATGAATTCTTCAATTAGATCCCCAGTTCCATCTATCGAACCATCATCAATTACTCCTAGTTGGACTTGAGATAGTGCTTGAGTATTTGCCAAAAATTGAGATAAAGTAGAATCTACAACTCCAGCTTCATTCAGCATGGGCATTAAGATGAATAATTTAATATCTTGTGGAATTTTAGAACTGTCAAATTCAATATGTGGCTCTTTAATCGATCCACATACTAAGACAGCAACCCAGATTGAATAATATAAAATTCCCACGAAAGATATCAAAAGTACAATTTTGATAAAAATATTCATGAAAAATACTCCAAGTAATCTCGCCTACGATAGGAAATTCTACTATAAAACTAATAATTTGTTAAGCAAATTATTTGAGTAATTTATTTTAAATTTAAAATAAAATTATTGAAATAAAAAAGCTGAACTTAAGTTACAGCTTTTCAAAGACGAGATATAAAATTTAGTTATAACTGTGAATAGTGATAGATAGTGAAAAAGTATAATAGACTAGTTTATGATTTAGCAATATTTGATTTGTCTTGACCGTGAGAGGTTTTAATCCATTTATGTTTACCTGTGAATTTACGATAAAATGCGATTAAAATAGCTGGAAATAAGATGATATTATAAATAACCATTCCAACACAATCTAAAACAGTTACAAAACGAACTTTTGTGGGATCTTCACAATATTTTGATCCCATATAAAAGGCTAATAGCAAATTAATGCCAATCAAAAAAATAAACAAATAAATGAAAATTTTAAAGTGAAAAAGAGAGAATATTAAGGCAAAAAGGTTAGATAGTCCTACAAATAGAGTAATAGAAGGTAACAGCATAAAGAAAACCATTTCAAATTTTGCCCAGAAATTAAGTTCATGACTCATCAAAATTTCTTTTATATATTTTCCAATGCAATCTAAGCCTCCTTGAACCCAACGAGAACGCTGACGGATAAAGGGACTAATTTTATTAACCGCTTCTTGATAGACAATAATGTCAGAAGAATAGAGTGTTTTTTTCCCACTTAATAAAAATTTAGTGCTAAATTCAAAATCTTCAAGTAAGGCATTTCCCCATGGCTTAGGATTATTTTTAATAGCGGTCATTCTGATGAATTGACCATTTCCAGATGCAGCAGCATTGTGAATGTGATTTCGAATCCGTTGAATCCAGTCATTAAGTGTAGCAAATTCAACATCTTGCATTTTTTGTAGCCAATTATTTGTTTGGGTCATTCTAACCTTAATTTGTAACAATGCAAGTTCAGGATTTTCAGCAAATTCAATCAATACTTTTTGAAAATCATTTTGATGCATAATAGCATCAGCATCTAAAACGCCGACAATTACATGATTCATATTGTAATCAAAGTGTTTTCGAATAAAATTTAAGCCATAATTTAAGGCATCGCCTTTTCCTGTTTGTGCATTCGGAGAAATTCTGCGAATAAGATGAATTTTATTTGAACAGTGATGTGAAGTGATAAATTCTTGAATCAATTTTCCAGTTCCATCAATTGAACCGTCATCAATTACCCCAAGTTGGACTTGTGATAATTTTGCTGTGTTTTTTAAAAATTGAGATAATGTAGAATTTACAACCCCAGCTTCATTCAGCATGGGCATTAAGATAAATAATTTGATATCCTTAGGAATTTTTAAGTTATTAACTTTAATATGAGACTCTTTAATTGATCCGCATACTAAAATTGCTACCCAAATTGAGTAATATATAATGCCTATATAAGATATCAATAGCGTAATTTTAATAAAAATATCCATAAATATAATACTCCAATGAATCTCGCCTATTTAAAAAAATTTTACTATATTTTTTTTGTTTTTTAAATAGGTGATATCGTATAAATTAAAATTTACATATTAAAGTAATAATGCTATGTTAGTACCATATGATTAAATTTAATTAAAGGAATTGAACGGAATGAATTCATTTAAAAACCAAAAGAAACTTAATTACATTATTAGTTTTATTTTCCCTATATTATTATTTATATGCATTTTATTTTTAACACATGTATATCCATTTGGTAATAATACAGTGGTTACAGGTGATATGAAACATCAATATATATCTCTTATGACATATTTTAAAGAAAATATATTTCATCCTCGTAATTTTTTATATTCATATCAAATTGGATTAGGAAGTGGATTTTTTGCAGTTTTAGCATATTATTTGATTAATCCGTTAAATATAGTAACTTTATTTATTCCATCAAGTTATATGCCAATATTTTTTATGATTAACCTTCTAGTTAACATTGGATTAATTGGATTGACAACGTATACATTTTTAACAAATTCTGAATATTTGAATCAGAAAAAATAAACCATAAAAATTTAATAGCTATAATTTTAGGTACATGTTTTGCTTTTAGTTCTTTCTTTGCAAATTACCAACAATGTACAATGTGGGTCAATGCAATCATTTTATTACCAATAGTTTTATTAGGGTTAGATAGAATTCTGTATGGTAATGGAAAAACTTTATTGTATTGGATTTCTTTAGGATGTTTATTATTAATAAATTGGTATATTGGAATTATAGTTACTATATTTTTATTTATTTCCACATTAACATGGGTAATCAAGCAAATTTTAAGTAAAAGAATAAATGAAACAATAAAAAAAGGAACAAAAGTACTAATTTATTCGATTTTTTCAGTAGGTATAGGTACAATTGCAATGTTGCCTAGTTATCTAGCTCAAGAAAGTGTAAATCAAGAGAAATTTCAAATATCATTTGAACAAATTTATCATATCCATTCCTTCTTTTCAGCGTTATTAAATGGAAATGTAGATCCTCAAGCTCCACTGATTTTTTGTGGGGTTGGAGTAGTTTTATTTACAATTCTTTACTTTTTTAGTAACCAATATAGTTTAAAGTCAAGATTAATTTCATTAGTCTATATTTTATTTTTAATATTAACGACTAATGTAAAATTTTTCTATATGATGTGGCATGCATTTTCAATGCCTAATGGTTTTGTTCATCGTGAATCGTTTTTAATAACATTTGTATTTATTTGTTTTGCATATCAAGGAGCAGCAATTTTATCAAATAAAAATAAATCAATATTTATTGTTTTAGCAAGCATATTAATTGCTGCAGTAATGATGTTTAGTAATTATCATTATCATAATTTTGATATTTCAACTTTAATATTTGAATTGATAGTTCTTGTTACAATAACCTTATTATGCTTATTCATATCTAAAAAGAATTTAATAATTTATATTTTATTAAGTTGTGTATGTGTAATTGATATTTTTGCTTATAATTATAAAATTGAAAAAAATGAATTTTCGCAAGTACCAATGGATGCATATCAATATTCGGTAAGTTCATTTGATAAAGCAATAAAAAAGGTAAAAGATAAAGATTCAACTTTTTATCGAATGGGATCAAGTGCAGAAATAACTCCTAATGATCCATTATTATTTAATTATAATGGTGTACAAGCGTATATTTCACAACAACCAACATCGTTAACTGATTATATTTCAGCATTAGGATATTATCAAAAGCATTCATGGATTCGTTGGAATACATTTAATAATGGTTCAACTTTTGCTATTAATAGCTTATTGGGAATCAAATATTATTTTGAAGCTAATAAAAATTTACTTAATAATACTCAGAAAATTAATTCAATGCCAACATCCAATACAAAATTAGATGTTCCAAATATTAAAAAAATTGGAAAGACAAGCAATATAAAGATTTTTGAAAATCAAAGTGCTTTTCCTTTAGTTTTCAATATTAATCGTAAAGCGACGGATATAAATTATGTATATAATCCAGAAAGTAATCCGTTTGAGTATTATAATCAACTATTAAATAGCATATCAAAGACTAAGCGAGAATATTATAAGAATTTAACGATAAATACTCCTGAAATTAAAGAAAATGATTATGTATATAATACAATTGTGTCAAAAACTGGAAATGTATATTTGTATTTAGGACATTTACAAGCTCAAGAATTAGTAGATTTAACGATTATAGTTAATGGGAAAAATTTAGGGACTTATGGTGGTAATAATGCTTGGGGAGAAAATGGGGTCCTATATTTAGGAAGATATAATAAAAATGATCAAATTAAGATTGAAATAAAAAATGCAAAAATGATAAATCAGCCTAATCAATTATTTGTTAGTGTTGAGGATGTAAATGCTGTTAAACAACTTCAGCAAGAAGCTGTTAAGAAAAATATTAAAAATATTCATGTGAATGGAAATAAAATTAATTTTAATACAAACAAAGGATTTGATGGGGGAATATTAGCATTATCAATTCCATATGAAAAAGGATGGAAAGCTAAAGTAGATGGTAAGCAAATTAAACTCCAGAAAGCACTTGGAGATTTGACTGCTATTAACTTAAAAAAAGGAAAACATCATGTTGAATTAACATATGTAACTCCAGGGCTAAAATTAGGAATGATAATTAGTGGAATTTCATTAATTATTTTAATAGCTCTTGAATTAGTAAAAAAAGTAAAACGTCGTTAATAAAAAACTCTAGTTGAGTCTTTCAACTAGAGTTTTTTTAATGCTCAGTAATATAATCCAAAATTTTAAACATAATTTTTTTATTTTCATTTGGTATTGGCGTTTGTAAGATATCATTTGCATCTTGATTAAAAACAGAACCATGAATGTAATCGGAGTCATTTATCACAATTTCTCTAACATTATCTGCAAGTGGTTCAAAGTGAAATTGAAGTCCAACAATATGATGACCAATAATAAAGCCTTGATTTTTAACCTGATCACTGGAAAATAGAAGTTTTCCTTCATGTGGAATTTCAAAAGTATCACCATGCCAGTGAAGAACGTTTAATTTTGAAGGGATTCCTGGGATAATTGAACTTTTCCGATAAATTGGTCCCCAGCCTACTTCTTTGACAGGAGCAGATGTAATTTTTCCACCATAAATTTTAGAAATTAACTGTGCCCCATAACAGATACCTAAAATAGGAATATCTAATTGAATCAATTGTTGAACTAATTCAATTTCCTTTTTTATCCAAGGAAGGTTATCATTAGGGCTCATTGGGCCACCTAAAATGATTAATAAATCCGTATTTTTAGCTTCTGGAAGTTTTCCAAATTGATATGGATGATAAATGAATGTTTGATGGTTATGATTATGTGCCCAGTTAAGGATAGAACCCGGTTTTTCGTTTGGGGTATGTTGTAAAATGTTGATCCTCATAATATTTACTCCTTTTATGACTAATCATTATTAAATTTTATAGATTAATTATACTAGTGATTTTAATTATGTAAAAATTAAATACAAATTAATTTGGGGGAATTCAGTTAAAAATTCATAAAATCTTCAATGATAATTCACAAATTGTCGACAGTTAAAAATTGCTTTGATATACTGTGGGCGTAGTGATTTAACAATCATTTTGTAAAGTATTAAGGAGTGAGTGATAAAATGACAAATCACAAAAATTTAAAAAAGGTATTAACAGTTTCAACAATGGCAGCTGCAACAATGGGGGCAAGTATGTTAGTAAATGCTGATAATGTTCAACCATCATCAGTATCATCACAAACAAGTAGCGTTGCTAGTGTTTCATCAGAATCACAAACTGCAAAATCAAGTAATGCAGTTGCTTTAAGATCATCTCAATCATCTAAAGCATCTCAATCAACAAAATCAACAAATCAAACTGTAAAATCATCTACATCAACAGTTGCCTCATCTAGTTCAAAAGCTACAACATCAGCTTCAACCAAATCATCAACTACTAAATCTACAGCAAATACAACAAAAGAACAAAGTGTTCAACCTCGTTCTGTGGATGGAAATACTAAGGTTACTCCATCAATATCTGATCAAGAACATGACAAGTTACAAAACGAGATTAATAATGTAAATAGTGTAATTGACAAATATAAAGATGATACATTATTACCTGTTCAAATAGCAAGTTCAGATGTAAGCGGGAATCTTGTTGTAGATATATTAAATGGCTATGTAAATGGTTTGGATACTGTAAATGATTTACAACATGATATTGAAAAGCTTCAAGGCTTTGTAAATGATGATAAGAAGTCATTAGATTTAGAAACTAATGCACATGCTAGAGAAATCATTCAAGCCCAATTAACTCGTGATCAAGATGCTTTGGCATTTTTGCAAAATGCATTGAATAATATTAATAACAAGCAATCAAGTCAATCATCTAAACCACAAACTTCATCAACACGTCCAGCAACATCAGTATCTTCATCAAATGATAATAATGTTGCAGGTAAAAAAGATGAAATGAAAGCAACAAGTACAAAGGCTACTTCATCAACAAATACAAACAATAAGGTAGTAGCTAAAGTTGCTACTCAAAAGACATCAAATAGTAAGATTGCAACAACAGTAAAGACAAATAATGTATCATCGAAAAAGGCAACAAAAGCTACATCAAGAAGTAAAAGTACAATGCCACAAACTGGTGAACAAACAAAAGATGCTAGCATTTTAGTAGCTGTTGGTACAATTGCAATTGCTGCAGCTGGTGCATTATTAATGCGTAAACATCACTAATATGTAATTAATTGTTTTTATTTAACTCTAGTTGATAATTCAACTAGAGTTTTTTTGATAAATTAAAGCCAAGTATACATAAAAAATACAAAAAGTTTACCTTCGATATAATAAAAATTTACGAGACCTTTTTATACTAAATGTATAAAAGGAAGCAATATTATGTCAGTAAAAACACAAAAACGCCTTTTTATAGTGGCAATAGTTTCAGCAGTTTCAATTCTTACTTTTGCATATTTTGAAGATTTAAAGGTAAGTCAGCATGTAATAAACTATCATAGTTGGTTTGGAACATTTTTCCAAACATTTGGAGAGTTTCCTGTCTATTTAGTACTTGCTTTTGTGGGACAAATCGCAATGAATTATGCGTTACGATTCACATCTAATTATTTATTTTCAAGTACTTTATTTTTAGGTGGGATAACTTTAACTGCATGGCAAATAAAAAGGTATACTAATGAATTTTTAGGATATATAGCATCAATCCAACATAACATAGATAAACATCAAGCAATAGGTATTGCTAATAGCGATGGAGCAAAAATAAGTTTTTCATCTTCTGTAAATTGGATTACGTGGGCAATTTTTTTGATTATTTTTATAATAATTTGTCAATTATGGTTAAAAAGCAAAACAGATTTACAGATTAAAAGATTGATGATAATTGCAGTTTTTGCAGCATTAACCGTATGGTGTGCGTTAAAAGTAAATGAGACACTAAAAGAACTTTGGGGAAGAGTACGGCCATATGAATTATCAAAAACAAATCATTTTACTAATTGGCTAACAATTAATGGTCCTAATGGACATAAATCATTTCCATCAGGTCATACAATGGCAGCAACATTAGCAATTGTTTTTACTTGGTTTATTGAAAATAAAAAGAAACGTCAATTTTGGTTTGGAATAAGTGTTATTTATGGAATTTTAGTTGCGGTGAGTCGAGTGATAATTGGTGCTCACTTTCTATCAGATGTAACTTTTTCTTTCTTTATAACTATATTTATCATTTACATTTTGCGTGAATTATTGATTAAAAATTTAGAATAAAACTTTTCATTTAAATAGCGTGTATGTAATTTTACATACACGCTATTTATTATTGGTGATTTTTTAACTTTTTAATTATTGGTAAAATGATTCCTAAAATTGCGAAGATAATTGGTGTACTTATATTAATACTCAATTGAAACCACCATTGTGATGAATGATATGGAATATTATTTTTTGGAATCATTCCTAATATACTTATGATAAGTGTAATTATAAAAATCCATGTACCTAGCATAATTTGTGGGAACTTTTTAGTAAATGATATTTTTTGATGTTTTATTAAAAAGATAAAAGCTAGAAAGATGAAGAGAAACTTAAATGGAATGACAACAGAATTTAAATTTAATAGCCAGTAATAAAAATTTGTGGCATTTTTAATTTTTATGGTTGGAATAATAATTAAAATGCTGGTTAAAATTCCTGTTAAAATGTAACCATTAATGGATATATTATGCTTGTTTTTCTTCATTAAACTATGTGGAATATATTTTTTGTTATTCTCGGATAATAAAATTTTTAAAGGTGCATCAATTGAAATTATTAAAGCAGCAATTTGAGCTAGTAGGTTGGAAAAGGCATAAAGGATCATTAATGAGTTGCCAATATGAAATTTTTCTCCTAATATCTGAAATGCAACATAGGCACCATTCATAATTAAATCTTTGGGGATAGCATGACTGTTGAATAATATTCCTAGTGAATATGTTCCTAAAATAGCAGATGCTCCAACAAGTATAGCTAAAAATAACATGCTTTTAGGAAACTCATTTTTCCCATTTTTTAAATAATTAATATATGGTGAAATCTTTTCACTCCCGCCAACAGCAAACACAAACATTGATAATGTTGTGAAGTAAGTTGTGTTAAAGCGAGGAATAAATGAACTAACATTAGTTAAATTTGAAGTTGCTGGTTTTGCATGGAAAATAAAGAAAGTTGCTAATGAAAGAACTATCAAAAGCATTGAAATAATTAACATTGCTCCTCCAGCAATACTACCAATGATTTTTAATGTATTGATTCCTCGTGCAGAAAGCCACATGAAGAATATTAATATTACCAGGGAAATAATTGCAATTTTCCATGAAGCAAGATGGTTTAAGGTGTTAGCTTGCATTGTAAATAGCCATGAAATTGCTACGATAATATTTTGTGGTTTTTGTGCTAGGTAGGAGATGTTAACAATCCAATATGTCCAAGCAGCTAAATATCCCATTTTTGAATTGATTGTTTCTTCAACCCAAATACTTACACCGCCTGAACTATTTGGAAATGTTGCACCTAATTTGCTTACAATCCAGATATATGGAATAAAATATAAAAAGATAATGAGAACCCAAGAAAAAATTGCTTGTGTTCCTTGTTGTGAATAGTTATTAAAAATATTGCTGATGCTCCACATTGAAGTGAATGCAATTAGTGAAATGTTATACCAATTTAAATTTTTGTTTTCTTTTCTCAAATTAAACCCTCCCATTATTGATAATTCATAATGGGTAACAACACATTGTCATAATAGTTCACCTCTTTTACTTATTTTTAATAAGTTAACATATAAAATAAATAATGTAAATAATATAATTTACTCTTTTATAAGATAATTATTTGAATTAGTAAAAATCTTTTTAAATATCTTCTTTTCGAACATTGATAGTTTATTAATAATATGTTAAAATTTTCTTATTTAAATTTAATCAACGAATTGAGGTTAAATTTATAGGAGGGATATATTTATATGGATGAGAAACTTTCAAGAAATTTAAAGAGTCGACATATCATGATGATTGCGATTGGTGGCGCAATCGGAACCGGATTGTTTTTAGGATCTGGAGACTCGATTAAAAGTACTGGACCTGCGGTTATTTTAACCTATACAATTGCTGGTATTTTTATTTTCTTCATGATGAGAGCATTAGGAGAAGTCTTAATGTCTGATCTTAATAAGCACTCTTTTATTGAATTTATTGAAGAATATTTAGGTAAGAAAGTTTCCTTTGTAATTGGATGGACGTATTGGCTGTGTTTTATTGCACAAGCAATGACTGATTTGACGGCTTCTGGAATTTATATAAAATACTGGTTTCCGAATTTTCCACAGTGGATACCGCCTTTGATTATATTGATTATATTAATTGTTATTAACATGATTAATGTTGGGGCATTTGGGGAACTAGAAAGTGAATTATCATTAATTAAGATTCTTGCAATTATTGCGTTGATATTTATTAGTTTATTTTTATTATTAGGTCATAAAACAGTTGCTGGAACACAAGTTTCTTTTAATAATTTATTTGATTATGGTGGCTTTTTTCCTAAGAAAATGGAAGGATTTATTAGAAGTTTTCAAATGGTAATTCTTGCATATACAGGAATTGAAATGGTTGGTTTAACAGCTGGTGAAACTAAGAATCCTAAAAAAGATATTCCAAAGGCAATTAATAGTTTGCCTTTAAGAATTGGTCTTTTCTATATTGGATCAATGATTGCGTTAATGGTTGTATGTCCTTGGAATCAGATTTCGACTAAATCAAGTCCTTTTGTACAAGTGTTTGAAGCAATTGGAATTCCTAATGCTGCTTCGATTTTGAATATTGTGGTGATTATTGCGACAATCTCAGCAACTAATAGTGCGTTATTTAGTATGAGTCGTTCACTATATTCACTTGCAAAATTGAAAAATGCACCACGTTGTTTTACTAAATTAAGTTCTAAGGCAATCCCTAACAATGCTTTACATGCTTCGTCGTTAATCCTATTTGTTATTGTAATTTTAAACTATTTAATGCCAGGTAAAATTTTTACAATTATCACAAGTATTGCTTCAATTAATTTTATTTTTGTTTGGATTGCAATAATTGTATGTCACTTAAAATATAAGAAAACTCATAAAGAAAATAATGTCCTCTCCGTACCTGGTTATCCAATTACGGATATCATATCAATTCTATTTTTTGCTGGAATGATTATTATTTTTCTAGCAATTTCATCGACAAGATATGCTACTATATTATCTTTAGGATGGTTGATGTTACTTTATGTATTTGTCACATTGAGAGAAAGGAAATTGAGAAATGAAACTTTGGAATAAAATTTTTTATAGGCAAAATCCTCAAAAATATGAATTGAAAGATGATCACTTAGAGCGGTCTCTTAGAGTAAGAGATTTATTAGCATTAGGTTTAGGGATTATTGTTTCAACTTCAATTTTCACTTTGCCTGGTGAAGTAGCAGCGATGCATACGGGGCCGGCAGTTATTATTTCATTTATAATTGCAGCTGTTGTTGCTGGAATGGTAGCTTTAGTATATGCCGAAATGGCTGGTGCGATGCCATTTGCTGGTTCAGCATACACTTGGATTAATGTTATTTTCGGTGAATTACCTGGCTGGGTTGTTGGCTGGGCATTATTGGCTGAATATTTTATTGGATTATCCTTTGTAATTTCTGGTATTTCTTCTAACTTAAAACCAATTTTGGCATCTATTGGAATTAAATTCCCTGCATTTTTGGCGAATCCATTAGGTAAAGATGGGGGAATTGTTGATATTTTAGCAATTGCACTATTGTTGTTAGTTATGTTTCTTGTTTCAAGAAACCTTTCAAAAATTACATTAGTTGAAAATCTTTTTGTAGTTTTGAAAATTTTTGCAATTTTGTTATTTGTAGTAGTGGGTGCTACTTCAATTCATATGGCTAATTTCCATCCGTTTATTCCAGAATATCATGTGACAGCAAATGGGGCTTTTGGTGGTTGGCAAGGTATTTATGCCGGAGTATCTATGATTTTTGTATCATATATTGGATTTGATGCAATTGCCGCAAATTCAGCTGAAGCTATTGAACCACAAAAAACAATGCCTCTTGGAATTGTTGGATCTTTAGGAATTGCATCTGTATTCTTTATTTTAGTAAGTTTAGTATTAATTGGTGTATTACCATATCAACATTATGCAGCTAGTGCCGAACCAATTGGAATCGCTTTGAGAGCAATTAATCATCCAATAGTAGCAACGATTGTTCAATTAATTGCGGTCTTGGGAATGATTACCGCAGCTATTGGTTTAATGTTATCTGGCTCAAGATTAATTTATTCATTTAGTCGAGATGGAATGTTACCAAAAGTATTCAGCAAACTTGATAAAAACAAACAACCTAAGAATGCAGTAATTTTAATTTCTGTTGTTTCTATGGTAATTAGTTCAGTATTACCATTTAGTTTCTTATCACAATTAATTTCTGCAGGAACAATTATTGCATTCATGTTCGTTTCGGTAGGGTTATTCTTCTTAAGAAAACGAGAAGGAAAAGATATTCAACAACCTGCTTTCAAGGTTCCAGCATATCCATTATTACCAATTCTTGCATTTGTAGCTAGTTTACTTGTGTTTATTGGATTGGATAAGGCTGCTAAGCTTTATACGTTAGTTTGGTTTATTTTAGGAATAGCAATTTATTTTGTATATGGTATTAGAAATGCCAATCGGGATTAATTTGATATAAAAAGACTTAGGCGAAATGCCTAAGTCTTTTTTTGTTTAGATGCTTAATAATTAAAAAAATAAATTTTTTTAAAAGAATTTTAAAGATAGAAAAACGTTGTAAATAAAGGATTTGTAAAAGGTTAGTAACATACAAAAAATAAATTAATTAATTTTTTTAAAAAGTTAACCTTGCCTAAAAATTTATCTTTGGTATACTAAAAAAGGATAGGAGGATAAATTATGTCAAAAAACACTTTAAATCTCGTTGAGTATGCTAATGGTAAATCATTAGAAGAAATCAACGGGACTGTACATGTTCCTCCAAAAGACGCAGGCTTTTGGAAAACATTATTAGCATATTCAGGTCCAGGAGCACTTGTTGCTGTTGGATACATGGATCCAGGTAATTGGGCAACATCAATTACTGGAGGTCAAAACTTCCAGTACTTGCTGATGTCAGTTATCTTAATGTCTAGTTTGATTGCAATGTTACTACAATACATGGCTGCTAAATTAGGGATTGTAACACAAATGGACTTAGCACAAGCAATTCGTGCTAGAACAGGAAAAACATTAGGTATCATTTTATGGATACTTACGGAAATGGCGATTATGGCGACAGATATTGCCGAAGTAATTGGGGCTGCAATTGCGTTGAACTTATTATTCCATATTCCATTAATTCTTGCAGTTTTCATTACTGTATTTGATGTTTTGCTATTATTATTACTTGCCAAGATTGGATTCCGTAAGATTGAAGCAATTGTTGTATGTTTAATCTGTGTAATCTTATTTGTATTTATTTACGAAGTCTTGTTATCAGATCCCGATTGGGGTGCTGCAATTAGAGGTTTAATGCCTAGTGCAGATGTGTTAGCAAGTCATCCATCAATTAATGGTGAAACTCCATTAACAGGTGCATTAGGAATTATCGGGGCAACAGTTATGCCACATAACTTGTACTTGCACTCATCAATTTCACAAACACGTGAACTTGATCATCGTAATCATGACGATATTAAAAGAACAGTTAAGTTTGCAACATGGGATTCAAACATTCAATTAACAGGTGCTTTCTTTGTTAATGCATTACTTTTGATTATGGGTGTTGCAGTTTTCAAGTCAGGTGCTGTTAAAGACACTTCATTCTTTGGTTTGTTTGAAGCTTTAAATGAACCAACATTATTACATAACCATATTTTAGCTAGTGTTGCTCAAACAGGTATTTTATCAATCTTGTTTGCTGTTGCTTTACTTGCATCAGGTCAAAATTCAACAATTACAGGAACATTGACTGGTCAAGTTATTATGGAAGGTTTCATTCATTTACGAATGCCATTATGGGCTCGTAGATTAGTTACTCGTTTGTTATCAGTTATTCCAGTTATTTTATGTGTCTTAACAACTAGTGGGGAATCAGTTACAAGACAACATATTGCCATTAATAACTTAATGATTAACTCTCAGGTATTTTTATCACTCGCATTGCCATTCTCAATGGTTCCACTATTGATGCTTACAGATAGTAAGAATGAAATGGGTGAATTCAAAAATAGTTTATGGGTTAAGATTTTAGGTTGGATCTCAGTTATTGCATTGATTTACTTGAACTTAACTGGTTTACCTGATCAAATGACAGCTTTCTTCAGTTCTAATCCAACACCTGAACAAGTTGTAATTGGGAAGAATGTTGCATATGTAATTAGTGTAATGATTATTATGTTATTAGTTTGGGTAATTATAGATATGTATAAGAACAACCAAAAGATAGGTAAAGAACAAGGAGAATAGAAATCGATATGAGTATAGAAAAGATTAAAAACATTAGAAAAATTCTAGTAGGTGTAGACGATTCCGAAGATGCACAATTAGCTTTTCGTGTAGCAATGCAAAGAGCTAAAGAATTAGATGCAACTTTATATATAACATCAATTATAGAAACAGATGAAATGAACGTTTATCAAGTTTTAGATGTTGACTATATTCATAAATCGATTGACGAACTTAATGAGCACATTAAGGGTTATAAAAAAATTGCATTAGAATCAGGAATCAAGAAGGTAAAGACAATCACTGCACAAGGTGATGCAGGGGAAACAATTATCAAAAAAGTTATTCCTGAAGTAAATCCAGATTTACTTGTCGTTGGTGCTTTAGCTAAAGACGGATTAGGTAAATATTTTGGTTCACAAGCTGCTTATATGGCAAAATATTCACCAGTTTCTGTGTTAGTTGTACGCTAATATACTATTAATATTTGTACAAAATATAAATTATAACGTTGAAGTTTTAGTTAAATGATTAACTAAAACTTTTTTTGTGCAATAAAGCATCTTTTTTGAAAGCGCTAACCACGAATGATATAATGGTTCGACGTGACAGGAATTATTTGCATTCCAAGATCAATTGAACAGAAAAAGGTGAATTTATATGTGTACAGGTATTAAGTTTAATGATTCTAATGATCAAATGTTTTTTGGTCGTAATTTGGATTATGGTATAGATTTTGGGGAGAAACCAATCATTGCTCCTGCAGGATATAAAATGGAATATCGTAATTTGCCAGCTCAAACTTTATCTAAACCAATCATTGGAATGGGTTTAAATATTGGTAATTATCCGCTATTCTTTGAGGGGAATACTTCTGATTTGTGTATGGCTGGTTTGATGTTTCCTAATAATGCTTATTACTCACCAGAAAAAGTAGAAGGTAAATATAATATTACTTCATTTGAATTTATTGTTTGGGTCTTGGAGAACTTTAAGACCGTTAAAGAAGCAAAGGAAGTAATTAAAGACAAGGTTAATATTGTAAATACGGCTTTTAGTGAACAGTTGCAACCATCTCCAACACATTGGTTGATTTCAGACAAAAATGACACAATTGTAGTGGAACAAACTAAAGATGGAATGAATGTATATGATGATGAAGTATGTACTTTGACTAACAATCCACAATTCCCTTGGCACTTACAAAATTTGGATAATTATGTTGGCCTAACCCCTAATGATCGGACTTCATCAGAATGGAATAGAAGAAAGGTTGTTCCACAAGGTGTGGGGACAGGCTCATTTGGATTGCCAGGAGATAGTACACCTCAATCAAGATTTGTTAAGGCAGCATACCTAAATGCAGTTTATCCAACAACTGATACTGAAATTGAAGGTGTTTCGCGGATGTTTAATATCTTAAAAGCTGTTGCAATGCCTTTAGGAAGTGTTGTTAATGGAGAAAACCAAAAAGAGTATACAATGTATACAGCATGTTATTCACAAAAAACACAGACATACTATTACAATAGATTTAATGATGTAAATATTCACAAGGCTAAATTGGATGAAAATAATTCAAAAGGGACAGAAATTATAACTGTTGATTAATAAAAAAAGCCCGGTTGCAATTAAGCAACCGGGACTTTTTTATTTTATAAATTGATATCTTTTGACTTAGGTTCTTTTTTAAGAGTTAAGGAAACTACTAAACCGATCAAGATTAAAATGATTGTGAAGTAGAAACCGTAGTGTGAACCATTTGCAAATGCAGCTGCAGTGCTGTGTCCATGGTATGAAGCAGCACCTAAACCAAGAAGACTGGTTGCAACGGCAGTTGAAATTGCTCCAACGATTTGTTGAAGTGTATTAATAATGGTACTTCCATCAGCATTTTCTGTAACGTCTAATGAATTCAACGCATGTGTTTGTGATGGTGACATTGCAAGTGGACATCCAATCATCAAGATAACGTGTGACATAATAACGTAAGCAATTGAAGTTTTTGGTGAAACTAATGAAAGTAAGATTGCACCAATTGTTGCGATTATAAAACCAATAATAGCAATTGTTTTTACACCATAGTTATCATATAATTTCCCAGCAATTGCTGAAACTAATGCATTCACAATTCCACCAGGTAACATAATGATTCCGGTTAAAGCAACAGGGATCATCATACTTCTTTGGATAAATTGTGGAAGAATATACATTGCAGCAAGAATTGTTGCGAAGTCTAACATTACTAGGAATGAGCCTTTGCTAAATGCTTCTTTTTTGAAAACGCGTAAATTTAAAATTGGATTATCGATTTTAAGTTGGCGTTTAGCATAAAAGAATAAGATGATCGCGCCACCGATTAAACAGCCAAGCACGATTGGTGATAGCCAACCAATTTCAGCAGCAAGACTTGAACCCATAACGATTAAACTGAAACCAACAGCAGATTCTACAATTGAGATGAAATCAACTTTTGGTTTGGTAATTTCACTAATATTAACTAAATATTTTAAGTCGAAGAAAAGAGCAATTAATAGAATTGGAACGAACATCCAGAAAATCCAGTGCCATGAAAGTTTAGCAAGGATAAACCCAGTTAGTGTAGGTCCAATTGCTGGAGCAAACATGATAACAAGTGCACAGACACCCATAGCTGTTCCTAATTTTTGAGGAGGGAAGATGCTCATTGCGACAGTAAACATTAATGGCAAGATAATTCCAGTTCCGATTCCTTGGATCAAACGACCAATTAATAAAGGAACAAAGGAAGGAGCGCAGGCAGAAATAATTGCTCCAGATAGGAAACATCCTAAACCAAATGTAATAAGTTTTCGTGTTGAAAACCATTTAGTAAGTAAACTTGATAATGGTAACACAATTCCGATAACTAACATGTAGCCAGTAACTAACCATTGGAGGGTTGCATTACCAATATGTAGACTTTGTGAAAGTTGTGGAAGAGCGATGTTTAAGGAAGTTTCGGAAAACATTCCGACAAATGCACCAATCATTGGCCCTAACATAACTAACCATAAATTTTTTTGTTTCTTTTCACTCAAATTTATTTGACCTCTTTCTCTTTATTTTCATATCTATACGAATCATTAATGAAAAAACGTAACATTTTTTCAAAATTATCGATTTCTGACTCTGAGAAATATTTTTCCATTTGTTTTTGTTGATTAATCATGAATTTGTGAACTTCACTAATGAGTGGAGTTGCTTTATCAGTTAGTAAAACAACTCGTTGACGTGAATCAGTAGGACTGACTTGACGCTCGATGAGACCTTTTTTCTCCATGCGTTGAATCATGACGGTTGCTGTCGAACGTTGGATGGTAAATTCAGTTTCAATCTCTTTTTGAGTACATGGTTGACATCTGGATAAATAATCAATCAAAGTCATTTGATTCCATGTAAGATTAAAGTTTTGTGCAAAATCATCTAATTGTTTAGTTAGATGATTACTTGCCATTCTTAACAATCTTCCGGTATTTTTCAATCTGCCTCTCCTTCATAAAATTGTTAGATAACTAACAATCGATTATTTTAGTCGAATTTTTTGGAAAA
Source organism: Ligilactobacillus cholophilus (assembly GCF_030389495.1). Lineage (NCBI taxonomy): Bacteria > Bacillati > Bacillota > Bacilli > Lactobacillales > Lactobacillaceae > Ligilactobacillus > Ligilactobacillus cholophilus. The sequence goes on along the minus strand of NZ_CP127832.1, from coordinate 1,145,480 downwards.
ATCAATGTTTTAACTAATAAAATCAGGAATTTAGTATAAAAAAATCTGCTAGATTTGCCCACAAAAATCTAACAGATTATACGTAAATGAATTATTTGGAATAGTATGTTTACTTTTTTGAGTGATGATATTATCAAAAACTAGATTGCAGTTTTATAAATATCAACAAGTTAATTATATTAAATAATACCGCCTTTTGCAATCGTTTACATAAAATAAAAATGATCATTTTCTTTGTATTTGTGATTTAAGGTATTCAAATATTATTTTAGATTCTATTAAGTTTTATAGGATTGTGATCGAAAAATTGAAATTGAAAACCAATCTATTTATAATCACTCACTGATAGCGTTGAAATGTGAAATAAATTATGACTAAAAATTAAAACGTTTTTTCGAATAATTTATGGAATATTGAAAGCGGTGAAAAAAATGGAAAAAAGGTTTAAGCGAATCTTAATGAGCAAAAATAATATAATTTTTGCAATTATAATTTTATTTAGTTCAATTTTTATTGGCACTACTTCATCATTTGCTTCAACGACAAATGAGAATGTCAAAATTACTAACATCAGTACAAGTAGTTCTGAAGTTAAGGATGGAGAGAAGGTTGCCATAACGGTTGGATTTAGTGGAAACGGAAATGTAAAACCGGGAGATAAGCTTACAATTTCGTTGCCACAACCAAGTTCATCTTCAGGAGGACTACATGGAATTCGGACAACGATTCCAATTTCAGCAACAGCACCGGATGGTTCAACTATCGCGGATGCTGCCACAGCAGAAGTTAATGGTTATACAGTGACTATTACTTTTAATGATGGAATAACACAACTAACAAATGGATTTAGTGGAACATTTACATTTCAAGCTATCGCAGAAAAAGGTTCTACAATTAGTGGAATAGATGGAAAAGTTGACATTAGTAAGGATTGGGGAACTAACGTTCAAGGCCCAAGTATTGTAATTACTACCTCAACAAATAATTCTTCATCGTCTAATAGTGGTGTTAATAGTGGAAATCAAAGTTCACAACCTGTAACACCTCCTGATACAACAGTTGCTGGATTAACAAAAGGTGGATATCAAGGAACAGATGGAAATCTAAATTGGTCAGTTTATGGAACTGTGTCAGCAAATGCACAAGGACCAATTGTGATTACAGATACTCCTTCACCAAGTGTACCAATTGATTGGAATAGTTGGCGTTTTTATTTAACGGATGCACAAGGAAATAAATTTGTGTACACAGTTAATGAATTGGAACAACATGGAATTAACGTTGATAAGAATCAACCAACAGGTGGATTTACGGTAACTGATCCTAATGGTACATTAGCTGGAACAAAATGGGCTATTTCATATCGTTGTATGTTAGAAAATCCTGAAACAGGAGCTTCATATGATAACGGTGCAGAAATGGCATATGGTAATGAGAATTTCACAGATAAGGCAAATATTACAATCCAACAACATGGACAAGGTGAAATCATTGGATATAGTAGTGGAAAATTAACTTTATTAAAAGAAGATGCAGATTCACATACTTTATTAGCAGGAGCAAAATTTGAATTAACAAATACAACTTCTGGTAAGACAATGACGGCAACTAGTGATGCTGAAGGAAAGATTGCATTTGATAATTTATTAGATGGTAAGTATGTATTAAAGGAAGTTCAAGCACCAGATGGATATGAATTGAGTGATAAACAATATCAATTTACAATTCAACAAGGTAAGATGATTGATTCAGATCTTCCAACAGATAATATAGTTTCAAATGTGAAAATCCCAGTAAGTTCATCAAGCAGTTCAAGCGAAAGCAATAGCACATCAAGCGAAGTACCAAGCAGCTCAAGTGAAAGCAGTAGCGCATCAAGCGAAGTACCAAGCAGCTCAAGTGAAAGCAGTAGCGCATCAAGTGAAGTACCAAGTAGCTCAAGCGAAAGCAGTAGTATATCAAGTGAAGTGCCAAGCAGCTCAAGTGAAAGCAATAGCACATCAAGTGAAGTGTCAAGCAGCTCAAGCGAAAGCAATAGCACATCAAGTGAAGTACCAAGTAGCTCAAGCGAAAGCAGTAGTATATCAAGTGAAGTGCCAAGCAGCTCAAGTGAAAGCAATAGCACATCAAGTGAAGTATCAAGCAGCTCAAGCGAAAGCAATAATGCATCAAGTGAAATTTCATCAAGCAATACAAGTGTAAAACATGTATCAAGTAGCTTGAATTCAGAAAGTTCAAGTTTATCAATTGAACTTTCATCAAGTAATGCAAGTTCAGAAAGCTCAGCAAGTAAAGTTTCATCAAGTAGTTCAAGCATAGATAGAGTACCTGCTGTAGTAACAACAAGTAGCTCAAGTTCAGCAAAAACAGTTGAAGAAACATCATCAAGTGAAGTTAATGCTAAGAGTGTAACAAGTGAAATTTCATCAAATAAGATGAACTCTAAGAATGAATCAAAAGTAAATGATGTAAATGGTGAAAAGGCATCAGTTGCAACAAATAATAGTGAAAATTCAGTTAGTGAAACGACTGTAAGTTCAAATGAACATGGTGCTATTGGTGTAGCAAATGGTTCAAGTTCAACAAGTGAAGCTAAAAATGGTACAAGTCAAAATAAAGGTAAGAATCAAGTCCTTCCACAAACAGGTGAAATGAATACAAGTTCAATTGTAGTTATTGGAATGGTTCTTTTAGCTTTGGCAGGATCAGCTATTATCTTTAAACGCCATTAATTAAAACGGTAAAAAGAGTCTAGTAATAGGCTCTTTTTTTGTTTAAAAGTATAGTAACTAGTCTGAGATTTTAATATAATATAGATACAAAGATGATACATAACAATTATTAGATGGAGTGTTTAGAATGAAATTAAATAATAAATTATTTGTATTGTTGATGGGTACAGCATTAGTTTTAGGGGGATGCGGTAGTAGTCAAACACAAAAGAGTTCAGATAATAGTGATTCAAAGACTAAAACAGAAGAAGTAAGTTCAAAAGCTAAGAAAACAAAAGAAGTAAGTAGCCAAAAAGACAATGAAGTAACTGAATCATCACAAGCAGTTAGTGAAAATTCTGCTAGCCAAGAAGGATCAAATACAAGTGAAAGTTCAGCAACAGAAAATTCTACAGCATCAAAAAGTAATAGCGTAGATACAAAGAACTTAACAACAGAACAAGCATATAGTTGGGCATATAAAGCAGTAATTCAAAACTATAGCAAAGATGGAAGTACACCACCAATGGAAGCTTTTACTTTTAGTGATATTACAGATGATTCAGGTTGCTTGACGATTCAAGTTCAAGAAAATCATCAAAGTGAATGGATGAAAGAACATAATGGAAATGCTGATACAAACCCAACTGTTGGTTGGTATCGGATTAATGAACAAGGCCAATTACAAAAAGGAAATGGCTCAGGTGATGATTGGCAAAATACCAATATACCATATTCAGAAAATTAATAAAATATCAAATTTAATGGATAAAAAGGATCTATAACTAGATCCTTTTTATTTGTCTAAGAAAAAAATAATACATAGTTCGGGATTCAGTTGATAATCTTATGGTATTAGTAAATTTTATGATTATTAATTTATAAATACAAACTATTTATTTATTGAAGTTCGGAATGTATGCTATAATATGAACATACATTAAGTTGTAAATAAAATTAATAAGGGGAATCCGAACAATGATGAATGATGTAGAGACTGCCATTAAGTTTTTGAAAGAAGGAAAATTCATTATTCTTGCTGATAATGAATCAAGGGAGAATGAAGGAGATTTAGTTGCTCTAGGTTCACGTGTTAGTCCAGAAACAATTTACCAAATGTTGAAAATTGCAAATGGTTTAATGTGTGTTCCAGTAAGTCGTAAAATTGCTGAACGATTAGGTTTCAAATTGATGGTCGAAAATAGTACAGATCCTAATGAAACACCATTTATGGTAACGACTGATGCAACATATGAAGAAACAGGGGTAACAACAGGGGTGTCTGCATATGATCGTGCAGCAACAATTAAAAAGATTGCTGATCCAACAGCTAAACCTGAACACTTTAATCATCCTGGACACATCCAACCATTAATTGCACAGGATAAAGGAATTCGTGAACGAACAGGACATACAGAAGCAACTGTAGATCTAGCATATCTAGCACATGAAGAACCAGTTACAGTAATCATCGAAATTTTAAAAGAAAACGGTAAGATGGCACGGCGCGATGATTTAGCAAAACTTTCAGAAAAGTATCAAGTTCCAATGATTACAATTCCACAACTAGAAAAATATCTTGATGAAAATCAAATCGAATACGCAGCAAAATTAGCTGAATAAGATTTTTCTATTCTATATAGCATTATAGTTTTAGAAAAATATAATCAATTATTGATTTTTTCTAATCGTTTAATAAAATACTTTTAATTATAAAAATAAAATGTTAGAATACTTTTGTTAAGTATTATTGAGATAAATCTTCAGGGCAGGGTGTGATTCCCGACCGGCGGTGATAGTCCGCTACTCCGAAAGGATTGAATTGGTGAAATTCCAATACCGACAGTATAGTCTGGATGGAAGAAGATTATATAGCATTGCTATTAGTCTGCAAATTTATCTTAATTTTGCAGACTTTTTTATCTTCACTTGAAGGTGAATCTCTTCAGGAGGTCACTTTATGAGTAAATACAGACGCATGACATTTATAGCAGTTTTAGCTGCAATGGCATATATTTTAATGTACATATCATTTCCAATCATTCCGATTGTTCCATGGTTAAAGATAGATTTTTCAGATATTGTAATTCTATTTGGAATGATCATGCTTGGAGTTAAAGATGGAATTTTGATTGCGGTTATTGAAGAATTAATTTATTTAATCGTTACCGGTCCATCGGTTGGACATTTAATTGGTGTGGGTAGTAATTTCATAGCAATGTTTTGCTTATGCTTGCCACTGTATCTAACTTTAAAAAAGACAGATTTTATTGTTACAGTTAAACAAGCTGTTTGCGCAGTAGGACTAGAAATGCTAGTTTTAACAAGTGTAATGAGTTTAGCTAACTTCTTTGTTATTACACCGCTATATATTAATGTATTGGGAATGAAATTAGGATTTTCAATTACTAAAATTGTATTGCTAGGTGTTGTTCCATTTAATTTAATCAAAGGGTTAGTTGTTGGAATTGCATTTCTTGTGATGATTCATTTTTTAAAACCATATTTCTCACATGTTAAAAATTAATTAGCCAGTTAGAACGTTAAGCTTTTATGTTGATCTGATTACTCAACATGAAGGCTTATTTTTTAGCAATTATTAAGAATAACTTAACGACAATTGAATCAAAAAACGCAACGAACCTTGGTTTTATACAATAAAGTTCGTTATTTGTCGTGTTTTTATTAAAAAATAAGCCCATATATAAGCTGTTTAATATTTATTAACATACTATATATGGTATTGAACTTATAAAAGTTCATGATATACTATTAAGTGTAGTTATTAATATCTGCAATATAACTAAGGAGGAATTTGCTTAATGTTTAAGAAGAGAAATGTTGTCGCCTTTGCGGGAGTTGTCTTTCACTTAATGATCGGTTCAGTTTATGCTTGGAGTGTTTTCTCTAAGCCAATCGTTGCTGCAACTCATTGGAGTGAATCTGCCGTTTCATTTGCATTCAGTTTAGCAATCTTTTGTTTAGGAATGTCAGCTGCATTTATGGGGAAGGCAGTTGAAAAATTTGGTCCTACAGCTACTGGAGTCTTCTCAAGTATTTTCTTTGGTGCTGGGATTGCTCTTACTGGATTGTCAATTCACTTGCACTCATTACCACTACTTTATCTTGGATACGGAATTATTGGAGGAATTGGTTTAGGTGCTGGATACGTTACTCCAGTTTCAACAATTGTTAAATGGTTCCCAGATCGTCGTGGTTTAGCTGCTGGTTTAGCAATCATGGGCTTTGGTTTTGCTTCATTAGTAACAAGTCCAATTGCTCAATACTTAATGGATACTGTTGGTTTAGTTAATACATTTTACATTTTAGGTCTTGCATACTTTGTTGTAATGATCACAGCATCATTCTTCATTAAGAAACCTAAGGAAAATGAATTACCTAAGACAATGAACGAAAAGATGGTTATCCGTTCAACATATCTTAACGGGAAACAATTTACTGCTAACGAAGCAGTAAAAACACGTTCATTCCGATTACTCTGGTTAATGTTCTTTATCAACATTACTTGCGGAATTGGTTTAGTTTCAGCTGCATCACCAATGGCTCAATCAATGACAGGAATGAGTGTTGCTAAAGCAACTATCATGGTTGGTATTATCGGTTTATTCAATGGATTTGGTCGTCTTGCATGGGCAACTTTGTCAGATTACATCGGTCGTCCAAACACATTCTCATTGATTTTCATTACTGATATTGTTATGTTAATCTTAATGCTTATTTTTAAATTACCAATGGTCTTTACTGTTGCCCTTTGCTTATTGCTTTCATGCTATGGTGCTGGTTTCTCAGTTATCCCTGCATACTTAAGTGATGTATTTGGTACAAAAGAATTAGGTGCAATTCACGGATATGCTTTAACAGCATGGGCAGTAGCTGGATTAGTTGGACCAGTCTTGTTATCAGTTACACACCAAATCTTACATACATATATAGTTACAATCACTGTATTCGTAATTATTGATTTGCTTGCTTTACTCGTTTCATACTACATCCGCAAGGACTTTGTAGCAGAAATTCGTAACATGCAAGAAGAAATGTAATTTGATATAGGTGTTAATAGTTTAACGGATATATAGGAGAGAGAAATGAAATTTGAAAAGACAAACAATTTAAGTAATCAAAATACAATAACTTTAGTCGCTCACAATTTCAAAGATGATGGTAAAATATTAAATACCTTGAAAGGCAACACGGAAAGTATCTTGATGTCAGACAATGATTTGATTATCACAGTTAACATTTTCCAATTAGCTCGTCTCAAGGACTTGCTTAAAGCAGAAGATTTAAATCTCGATCAAATTTATGAAGATGAAAGAATTATTTGGGAAGGGCCAAACTTCAAATTTGATTTAACAGTAGATCCTTTGATTTATTCAATCTTTAATTTCTCACCAGACTCTTTCTCTACCCATGTTTCTAATGAAACTTCAGCATTTTTACGCAAAGCAGAAGATGATTTGCAAAACGGAGCTAAAGTATTAGAAATTGGAGGGAAATCAACTCGTCCTGGTTTCACAGAAATTACAGTTGATGAAGAGTGGGAACGAATTGAAAAACCTCTTAAAATTTTGAAAAAAGAATTTCCAAATGTTCCAATCTCAGTAGACACATATAATGTGGAAGTTATGAGAAGAAGTTTGGAAAACGGTGCAGATATTATAAACGATATTAATGGCTTCGAAACTGAAGAAAAAATCGACTTACTAAAACAATATGACGTTGGGGCAGTTGCGATGTTAAACAACCGACTTAAACACGAAACCGATATTGATAGTACGTTGATTGAAAATCATTTTAAAGAATTATTAACACAAATTGACGATAAAAATATTCCACGGAATCGTTTCTCATTTGATTTGGGAGTTGGTTTCTCTGAAAACTCATCACTTGCAGATGATTTAGTTAAGATTAACGCATATTCTCAATTATCAAAATTAAACGTTCCATTAATGATTGCAATTTCAAGAAAGAGTTTCATCCAAAAAATCTTAGATAGTGAAGCTGATCGCGTAACTATCAGTTTGTTTGTTGAACTTTTAATGACATTAAATAATGGTCGGATTTTAAGAGTTCATGATGTTAAAGAAACTCAATATCTCTTGAATTTACTTAAAGCAATCGTGATTGACTAATATAAAAAATAAATGGAGCTCACATCATGTGAGCTCCATTTTTTTGTACAGTTATAAATTAGTTTTGATATATCTTAAAATGGGTCTTGCTAAATAGAATGAACCAACAACAAAGATTACAGTTTGTGAATTACTTCTTTGCAAGGCAGTTTGAAAAGCCATTACAGAATCTTGTTGTAGACTTACATTTGCAATTTTTGAGTTTGCCTGCATATGTTGATAAAGAGTCTCAAGATTATATTTACGATCATCATTATCTGGTTGAGTAACAATGAAGTCAGCCTTTAATTGTGCTAAACAATCACTACATTGAAGAGGCTTTTTGTCCTTTAAAAAGCCGGTGATAATGATTTTGTGATAATCTTGATATTTATCTTGAACAGTTTTAACAAACTGACTAATTCCATCTAAATTATGTGCACAATCGATAATGATTGGTGGTGCTTGATGCACTTGTTGAAAACGACCAATCAAATCAAAGTTGCGAATGACTGCTAGACAATCATCAACTTTGATTTTACCGTTATCAAAAACAGTGAAAAACTGTAAAACAGTTGCTAAATTGTCATACTGATATTCCGCAGTAAAGTCAATTTTAGTTTGATTTGCATGAGTTTCTGCAAAATAAATTGAAGCATTTTTGGCTTGTGCTTGCTTTGACAATATCGTTTTTACGCAAGCATTTTGTTTAGGTGCGACAATTACTTGAGAATTTTCACGGATAATCGCTGCCTTATTAGTAGCAATTTGTTCAAGTGTATTACCTAATTCATCTGTATGATCCAATGCAATATGTGTGAAAATCTCATATTCGCTAGTCAAAATTGCATTTGTTGCGTCAGTCTTACCACCTAAACCACATTCCAATACAACATAATCAACTTTATGATCGCTAAAATATAGTAGGGCAATCAATAAAATCATTTCAAATTTTGAAATACTCTTTAACAAATCCAAATGTAGCGTATCAGTAATTAAGGTAGCAACTTGAGAATAATAGTGGTCAATTTCTGTTGAAGAAATTTTTTTTCCATTAATGCGAATTGCTTCACCTTGATCAATAACAAATGGACTGGTAAAAAGTCCAACATTATAACCATTATGAGATAAAATTTCTGCAATCATGGTTGAAGTTGAAGTTTTTCCATTTGTTCCTGCTGTATGAATGATTTTGTAATCACAATCAGGATTTCCTAATTGATGTAATAGTTTTTGTAAAAAAGGAATACGATCATCACTATCGTAAAGTGAATATTTTAAATCATTGAATGTTATCATAATGATCCTCGATTACTATTTACTGTCATAATAAAGTTGTTTAGCATATCAGGTTGTTCTTTGTAGATACCATCATAGTATTTTGACTTAGTAACAGAATTTAATTTCTTTACACCACGCATTTCAACGCACATGTGGCGTGCTTCTGTTTGTACTACAATTCCTTTTGGCTTTAAAATGCGGTTGAGTTCAAGTGCAATATCATGTGTTAGCTTTTCTTGTAGTGTTAGGCGGTGAGAAACAAAATCAATTAAACGAGGAATTTTGCTCAAACCAATAATTTTATCATTAGGAACATAAGCTACATTTGCAACACCAAAGAAGGGGAGCATATGGTGTTCACACATTGAATAAAATGGAATATTTGTAACCATAACATCTTGATCAGCACCCACAGATTCGTTATCAAATAATTTGTAATCAGTGAATTCAGTTTGATTGATTGATCCTAAAATTTCTTGATACATTTTTTCAACACGATGAGGAGTTTCAATTAATCCAGGTCGTTGTGGATCATCACCAACACTTTCTAATAGGTTTGTGATGATTGTTTCGATATTATCAGAATTTTTATTATTACTCATTATAACTGTCCTCTATTTATTAATTTTTGATCACTTGTATCTTCTAATGCTTGTCTTGCATTGACTAAACGATCATAGTCGTAAAAATCAGTGCCACAGATTTCTAATAGTGGAACTAATACAAATAAACGGTTCAAAATTTCAGGATGGGGAACTTTTAGATGTTCTGTATTCATTTGTTGTTCATTAAAGTACAAGATGTCAACATCTGCAGTTCGTGGTCCCCAATGAATAATCCTGATTCTTTTGAGTTTCTTCTCAACTTCATGAATGATTTCTAATAGCTGTTCGGCTGAAAATGTTGTACCGATTTTAATTACCATATTGTAAAAATTATCTTGTTCAACACCGCCAACCGGAGAAGTTTCATAAACTGATGATTGCTTGAGAAGTTTGATTTCGTCATGCTTTTGCAACAATGCAATGATTTGTTCTAAATTTTGTTGTTTATTACCTAAGTTAGTACCTAATCCAAGATAAACAATATTTAACTTTTCCATGTATTACTCCTCTAAAATTACATTTGCACTTTCAAGAATTCCATCCATTGGAAGAGTCTTCTTTTTAACGTAGACTTTAATATGAGCTATTTCAGCAGCATATTTTTCTTTAATTTGAACGATGATTTTTTTAGCTAAAGTTTCGATTAAATCATCTCGACTTTCTGCAACTATATCACGGATAATGCCATAGAATTTAGCATAACTAATATAGTGTTCAAGGTCATCGCTTAAATCAGGAACAATATTTAAAGTTACCTTTAAATCAACTTCTAAATCCTGACCTACAACTTTTTCTTCTGGATGAACTCCAATATGAGAATGAAATTTCATCTTCTTCAATTCAACTTGGTACATGTTTGACCCTCCTAGTATTATGATCCGGTTGAAGAATATTCAGATAATGCATATCTCCAGAATAGCAACACTAACCCAAAGAATATAAAACAAATGCATGGTGTTAAGCAATACAGCCAATTATTTGTAAATCCAAGAATATACTTAAATGGAAGATAATTAATACATCCAAATGGAAGAATATAAAGTAGAATAAAACGAATTCCACGTGGTAAGGCATTAGCCGGATAGTGTAGTATATCAGAGCCACTTCCCATCAGCAAGACCGAGATACTGACTTGTTTGGTTGTAAAAAATGATAATGTTCCGAAGAACAAATATATTGATAAAAATAGTGCAATCCCAGCAATAATGATTAATACTACATCACTAATCTTTATCAAATTCCATTTAATATTACTTGTAAAAAGGGTGATTCCGAAAATCAATAAGGATTGAACCAATCTTCCAATCCATGATACTTCAAAATCATTTCCCATAACCTGTAACAAAATTGACATTGGACGAATGAAATAAATATCTAAAGTGCCATTACGTACTAATTTTGCCAGATCATTGATTCCTTTGCCTAACATTTCTGCTAATGTATAACAAATGTTAACCGTTGCGTAAATAAAGATTGCCTGATTAACAGTATAACCTTTTACATTGCCCAATGACTTAAAAAGTATCAAAAAACTTAAAATAAAAGTAAATTGTGCAATAAATTCACCAATTATTAGCAGATACATTGATTTATTATATTCAAGTTGAGATTTAATATTCTTATTTAAGAGTAACAAATATTTTTTCAAAATTAACCCCCCTGAATTTCAATTTTATGTAATTGATGACTTAACCAGCATCTTCCAACTAGTAATGCCACAATAATCCAAATGATCTGTAACACAATTCCACTTAATAATTGATTATTATTTAACTGATTTGTTAAATATTGAAAAGGAAAAGCTGAGCCATACCAGAAAGGAAAGAGTTTAAAAACATGTTGGAGGCCACTAGGAAATAAACTAAATGGAATTACTGATCCACCGGTAAACTCCATAATGGAACCAAAAACTAATAATGACCCTGTAATTGAATAGGTATAAAAAACAGAAATATATACTAATAACGAAAGTACCACATTTAAGCAAAGTGCAAGCATGATGGTAATCGTAAACATTATTATTTTTTCAAAAGAAAATGAAACTGTAAAACTGAATGGAGCTGGTAAAAAGCAAATCACAACTAAAATTGGTAAACTAGACAATGCCAATTGAGCTAAACGTTGACCAATTAAACGCATGAACCATGATGAGTAAATATCTAATGGCTTAATATATTCATATGCGATGTTTCCTGATTTGATCATTGTATTTAAATCATAGTCAACGACCCAGGCAGAGATGATAGGATAGAAAAGATTAATTAGCCAAAAATAATTAACAAGTTGTTGGGGATTATCGCTATTTGTACGCGTGAACGCAAAAACAATTGCAATTGAAAGTAGCCCACGGAAGAAAAACAGTGGAATACTAGCAAATGCAGCCGAACGATATAGCCAACTTTTTTTCATTTCAGCAGTCAATACACTTAGATAACCTTTTAACATAAACATCACCTGAATTCATTCACATAGTTTTGCTATTTTGTTCATAGAAATGTGCAATTACTTCTTCAGTATTAAGCGGTTGAACGGAATAATTTTCGATTTCAAATTGGTTAATAATTTGCATTAAATTTTCAAGAGGTTGACCTTCTTTAATTTCGAGAGTCAACTCACCTTCGATTTGTTGAATAATACTAAATGGAATATTTTTTTTGTTGGATTGCACTGATAATTTGATCACTAGATTTAATGGGTAATACTACTTTTCGAATATCATTGAATTTATTAATAATATTTTCAGGATGACCATCATATAATTTGTTTCCATTTCCAATGACAATGATACGCTGTGCTAATTCCTTAATATCATTCATATCATGAGTAGTTAAAATTACAGTTAATTTTTGTTCACTATTGATTTTCTTGATAAATCGATGCATCGCAATCTTAGATACAGCATCTAAACCTAAAGTAGGTTCATCTAAAAATAAAATTTTAGGTGAGTGAAGGAGAGAAACGACTAACTCACAACGCATTCGTTGTCCCAAACTCATTTGGCGTACAGGGACATTTAAAATATCTTGAATACCAATAGCTTCTGCTAAATCATGCAAGCGTTCTTGAAAATCATTTTCTGGAATATCATAGATATCTTTCATCATTTTAAAAGAATCAATTGCAGGTAAATCCCAAATCAGATTAGAACGATTACCAAAAACAACGCCGATCTGACGCACGAATTGCTTACGATTTTTAAGAGGATCCATTGCTAAAACGCGGCACTTACCAGTAGTGGGTTTTAGAATTCCGGTCATGATTTTGATAGTAGTTGATTTTCCTGCACCATTAGGACCAATATAGCCAACAATTTGGCCAGCGGGAATAGAAAAATTCATATTATTAAGAGCAACTTTATCGACATAACCTGGCTTGATAAAGTCGATAAATGAATTGCCACTTCTTTTCTTTAATTTGTAGATTTTGGTAATATTTTGAAACTCGATAATATTCATGATGCTGTTGGTTAACCTCGTAAAAACCTTAAATATTTTTGTGATTCTATGCTTTTATATTATCAAAAGTTAACTATAATCGCAATATTAGAAATAATATCACGCTTTATGTTGAAAGATAGTTGGTTGTTTGATGATATAGTTCGTTTTTAAATAAAAGGTTGTGATTTTATCAATCACAACCTTATTCAAGAATATTAGATTTTAGCCCATGGAGTTTCTGATAACTTGTTAACAGTAACTTCGCCATCACATTCATCATATACACAAGTTAATTGTTCTGTATTATCAAAAATCATCACACAATCAAATAATGATTTTAGTTTAGTCATATTTTCTTTAACTCGTGCATACCTTTCCGGTAAGTTTAGTTGTGTACCACCAAATCCGCCATTACGGAAACGATGAAGAACACGTTCTAATGAAATTTCAGCATCTTTAACAGTAACATAGATTAAATTCACATTGTAGCCAGCTTCACGTGCAAGGGTGATCATTTCTGTTTCACTTTTAGCACTTCCAGCCATTTCAACTTCCCACACAATTGATATCCCCTGACCAAGAGCTCCCTCAAGTGCTTGATTTGCTTGTGAGATTGCCTTGAGACGATCTGAAGTGCGTCGCCAATTACCATTAAAAGCACGAAGATAATTATCTGAATCAATGACTTGCATTCGATGAAATAATTCTGGATGTTCATTGCGTAAAGTTGTTTTACCTGCACCATTAATTCCTGCCAAAATAGTTAATCTTTTATTCGACATAAAAAGCACCTCCAATTAGTCTGATCATTAATAAAAACACTTATACCTTTTATTTAACATTTTATCTAATCTTCATTAAAATAAAAAATAAATTACTTAGTAGAAAGAAGTTTTATTATGTTGTATCCTCAAACGAACGCTTGTCGCATTGTCAATTCATTAGATGGTTTTTGGGATTTTTACGTTGAAAAACCTAACGAAAAAGTTGATACTACTAAAACTTTAACGGATACAATCAAAATGGCAGTGCCAGCATCATATAATGATCAATTAATTGATTCAAAAATTAGTGAACACAATGGATATTTTTGGTATGAAACTCAATTTAACATTTCAATGTTGCAAAAAGAACAACGCAATGTACTTCATTTTGGTTCAGTAACACATCAAGCCTGGATTTATGTAAATGGAAAATTATTAGGAAAACATATAGGTGGGTTTACTCCATTTGAAATTGAACTTCCAGATGATGTTTTAAAAATTGGCGAAAATGATTTGAAAGTGCGTGTTTCAAACTTATTAGATGAAACTACAGTTCCTGCAGCTGAATTGAGTGAGCATGATGGTAAATATGAAGTTACACCTAATTTTGATTTCTTTAATTATGCTGGAATTCATCGACCTGTGCGGTTGTATACAACAGCAAAGCAAGCACATATTGAAAGTATTTGTGTGAAATATGATACAGATTTAAAGGAGACGGTTGTTAATCCATTAGTTGAAATTAGTGGAACATATCACGATATTTCCCTGGAAATATTTGACCAAGAGGGTAATATGGTTGAAAGCGCACGGAGTTCAAGTGTTGCTGATACCAAACCTTTAGTGATCTCAGACACTCATTTATGGCAACCATTAAATTCATACTTATATGAATTAAAAATTTGCCTATGGGATGAAAAAGAGCAACTGATCGATACATATACTCAAAAATTTGGTGTCCGCACCGTCAAGATTAAAGACTGTCAAATTTATGTTAACGACGAACCAGTTTACTTAAAAGGCTTCGGACGGCATGAAGATTTTCCAGTTATTGGTAAAGGAATGAATCGTGCAGTAATTAATCATGATCATAACGTGATGAAATGGATGCATGCAAATGCTTTTCGAACTTCTCATTATCCTTATTCTGAAGAAGAAATGCAACTTGCAGATCAGGATGGTTTCTTGGTGATTGATGAAGTTCCTGCTGTAGGCCTATATAAAAACTTTACAGCAGCCCTTACAATGAAAACTCAAGAAAATACTTGGAAAGATTTCGACACAATGGCTAACCATAAACAAGCATTGAAAGAAATGATTGAACGTGATCAAAATCATCCTGCTGTAATCATGTGGTCAGTTGCTAATGAACCAGCAGTCAACAACAGGGAGCTCATGAGTATTTCAAGGAAATTGTAGATTATACACATCAATTGGATTGGCAAAAATTACCTTTGATGGCACCTAAAATTGCAGTAGCCACTCCTGATGTAGATTTAACAACTGATTTGTTTGATGTAATTGCCTTAAATCGTTATTATGGCTGGTATATAGACTTTGATGACTTAAAGACAGCACAAGCTAATCTGCATGATGAACTAGCTGTTTGGCATCAAAAGTTTCCTGATAAGCCAATCATTTTTACAGAATTTGGTGCAGACACTATAGCTGGAATGCATTCGTTTAAACGTACTCCTTATTCTGAAGAATATCAAACTGATTATTATCAGATGAACTTTAAAGTTTTTGATGAATTAGATTATGTGGCAGGAGAATTGTTATGGAATTTTGCAGATTTTGAAACACCGGCAGGATTAATTCGTGTTAATGGTAATCGAAAGGGAATTTTAACACGAGATCGGCAACCAAAAGCAATCGCATATCAATTACGGAAGCGTTGGCTTAAATTAACAAAGAAGGGGAAAGAATGAAAAAAATCTTATTGGCGTTAGTGACAATATCATTATTATTAAGTATTCCAATTCAAGTTAAAGCAGATACAACAAATGCTCAAGTAATGCAAGATAATAAACAAACAGACACAAATAAGATTAGTGAACGAAACGGTATTCTATTAGATGTTGCACGCTTTCCAATGGATCAAAAGCAAATTTGTACAGTAATCGATCAGATGGATCCTAATAAATTTAGTTACTTAGTATTGCATTTAAATGATAATTCGCATGTTGCAATTCAACTAAAAAACTTAAAAAATAAAGATACAAAAGATACGCTTTCAGCAAGTGATTTGAAGGCGATTGTTAAACATGCAAAAGAGCATGGAATTGTGGTAATTCCAGATTTTGATACTCCTGGACACTGTAAAGCACTGATAAAGTTAATCAGGAAACATCATCCATATCTTGCAAAAAAAATCGTTACTGATAGTGAAACACTTAATTTTAGTAATAAAGCGACAATTCGTTTTATGAAAAAAATCTATGCCGAAATCAATTCAATTTTTCAGGGGCAACAAGTATCCTATCTTTTGATGGGAGGAGATGAAGTTGCCGGAGGAATTAATAATAATAAAAAATTAGTGCATTATTTTAATCAGTTAAATCAATATGAAAACCAACATGATTTTAAGACAATTGTATGGAATGATGCTTTGCGTAAGGAAAATAAATTAAGCGATAAAATCACGGTTGCTTATTGGTCGCAATCAGGAAATGCAGAAAAAAAGAGTGATATAAAAGAACGAAAGGCTAAAAGAACAACAGTAACTCAATTAAAAGATCATCCCATTATAAATGCCAATAGTATATATAATTACATTATGGTTGATCAGCTAAATAACCAGACTGAAGTTACTAATTTTATTCAAAACTTTAAACAAAATAATCCGCGGAATTTTAATGAAATTGATACGAAAACCATGAAGAATAATGGGCAAACTTTGCAATCAAAAGTGCCTACTACAGGACAATTGGTTTGTTTATGGGAAGGGAATCCAGATCAAATTAAAGTAGAACAGATAATTGACTTTGTAAAAAAACTAAATCAATAAATTTTTAATCTAAATAAAAATGAGGATGCGGTCGACATCCTCAAATTAGAGCGTTAACATACGTCCGGTATGTATTGATAAAGCCCTTATCATGAATAATAAAGCTAAGTAAATATATAGTCAACAATTATATCAATTTAAATTGATATAATTTTTTTTATATTTCAATCAAAAATGCTGATATATAAGCATTAATTTTTTTTGATTTAATAAAATTTGATTGATTACAATAAAAATTTGTGAAACAAATAATGGTATTTTAGGACGTGATTTCATTAAATTTAATACAAATGATACAATAACAAATGATAAAAAAGTGAGAGGTGGACTATGAAAAAAATACAACAATTAACTAAAAAAGCTCAATATGGAATTTATTTCTTATTACCATTATTGACTATTTTAGTGATTTTTATCATGCAACATATCTTTCCTTTTGGTCAAAATACACTTTTTACATATGACCTAAATGAACAATATGTTGATTTCTTTGCGTTTTATCGCGATACAATTTTACATCATCCCAGTCAGTTCTTTTACTCATTTACCAATGGCTTAGGCGGGGAGACTGTTGGTTTATGGGCATATTATCTTTTGAGTCCATTCAATTTATTATTATTGCTAGTACCTGCAAAATATATAACCGTTGGTGTATTAGTGATTACTCTTTTGAAATATGGATTCGCAGGATATGCAATTTGTTATTTTCTGGGACACACATTTAATAATCAAAAAGTAGAAAAATATCTACCAATGGTATCTGTTTTCTATCCATTAATGGGATGGGCAATTGCTAATCAATTTAATATCATGTGGCTTGATGTTTTGATTTTATTGCCTTTTATGTTATATGGAATTGAAAAAATTATCTCAACTGACAAATTCTTATATTTTACAGTTTTTGTTGCATTAACTTTGTTGATTAATTTTTACATGGGGTACATGGCATGTATTTTTGCTTGCTTGTATTTCGTTTGGACAGCAGTACGTCAATGGAATGGCTGGAAGAATTTTGGGCAGCATGCATGGCGTTTCGCACTTGGTGGAATTTTAGGGGCAACCGCAGTTAGCTTCTTATTAATGCCAGCTTATTATGATATTTCACATAGTAAAGGACAATATATGCTTGCTAACATTCCTATCAAAATTGAATACGCACCATGGAAAATGATAAGTAAGTTTTTGATTGGAACAGTTAATGATGAGCAAATTCAAGGTGGATTACCTAACTTATTTATTGGTTCTGCAATTATAATTGGTTTTATTTTATATTTTGTTGCTAAGCGTATTCCTTTAAAGGAAAAAATTGCTGCATTTCTAGTTAGTGGATTTCTATTTTTGTCATTATGTTTCAGTCCATTAGATTTATTTTGGCATATTTTTCAATATCCAGTCTTTTATCCATATCGCTTTAGTTTCGTAATTGGAATTTGGATGGTAATCTTAGCGATTCGTGGACTCACAATGATTGGTAAACCGCAGAAATATCAGCTGTTTATTGCATTTATTATTCCTATAATCGGATTACTTTTAATTGCAATCCAATATAAAAATTTTGATTTCTTGAATAATCAAAAAATTATTTTAAGTGCATTTTTCTTCTGTTTGATGTTTATTGCTTTGAGTTTAACTTTATTATTAGATCACGAGAAGATTAGAAATTTGAGAGCAAAATCGCTTGCCCTTTTAGCAGTTCTTATTTTGGCAATCGTTGAAGCAGGAACTAATGCAGATCTTACTTTAAAAGTCTTTCAATGGACTAAACAAACGGATTTTGCAGCATTTACAACTGCATTAGATAGTGATGCTAAGTGGATAAAAGAAAACGTAAAAGCGGATGAATTTTACCGCATTGCTAAAACATACCAACGTACCGAAAATGATTCATTACAAGGTTCGTATAATGGAATTTCTAACTTTAGCTCCACTCAAAGAGCGGCAGTTACAAAATTAATGGATGACCTAGGTCAACCAACTTATACAGGAAAAGTAAATTATACTAAAGGGACACCATTAACTGATGCTATATTTAATATTCAATATTATTTAGCACCAGCTAATCAATTTGAAAATTTGAATGGTAGCAATGTAACTCCAGCAATTTCTTATCGTCCTGATGTTTCATACTATACACGAATTCATGAATCTTCATCAGCAGTAACTTATAGTAATCCATTAGCGATGGGAATTGGTTTTGCTGCCAATCGAAATGTCTATCATTTACCAGAAATGAGCACAGATAATGCTGCCGCTAATCAAAATGCAGTAATGAACGCAATTACTGGCAAAAATGAGAATTATTTCAATGAAATTGGATATTCAATTGAAGCAATAAATTGTCATTTAGATAATGGGGCTAATGGGACTTTAATTACTGATAACAAAAAACAACCATCTAGATATACGGTTATTTTACGTAATGTAACTGCACAACCATATTATATTCAAATGGATTCAAACATTTTGTGGAATGCTAATATTAAGATCAATGATCATCCTTTGCCAGGAGTAGGAAATATTGCCCATCCAGCATTAATTAATGTGGCAGCAAATGTTCCCGGTTCAACAATTAAGATTGAAATTGAACCAATTGATGGTAATGCAATTTCACTTGGAAGTTTGCGAGTTTATCAATTTGATTTAAGTAAGTTACAACAAGATGTATATCAGGTTAAACAAGATGAATTTAAACTTTCATATAAGGGAAAATTAAATCTTGAAGGGACTATTAATATACCAAATAATCAAGATACATTAATGACCACAATTCCATATAGTAGCGGATGGCATGCACAAGTTGACGGTAAGTCAGTTAAAATCAAGAAAGCATTAGGTGCATTTGTTGCTGTTCCAATGAAGAGCGGTAAACATACTGTTACCTTATCATTCTGGCCACCATTATTAAATATTGGAATTGTAGTTTCAGTATTGACGTGGATAATTTTATTGATGGTTTGGAGAAAAGAAAGACAATAATAAAAAGTGGCTATGTAAGACATAGCCACTTTTTTAGTAGATATTAGATAAACGATAGAAACTAATTTTCAGAAGTAGTAGAAACTATTTTGCTACATGTTTTGTTAGCCATTTTTCCATTTTATTTGGTGCTAATTTGAGTTGAGAAATTAAAGCACCAATAGAATGAATAGGATAATAATTTACATCATTAATAATTTTTGAATGCTTGTTCTTTTTCATTCCCTCTCACCTCGGAAAGTATTCTAACATTAAGGCGACACAATTCAAGTTTATGTATTTTTTAAATTGTGAACAATTAAATTTAATACAATTAAATTATTTATCTTTGTTCGGTTGTTGCATATGTAAGATTAGAAAATAGTACGGACAATAAACTATACGCGAATAAAAAATTAAAAATTATAAGATTAGCACAATCAGCAATTTTAAAAAGTCTTTAAATTCCATTTTAAATGACTAAACGTATATAATTTATGTATAGGAAAAAGAGGAGATATGCATGATGAAAAAACAGATTATATTTGGAGGACTTTTATGTGCAACAACTTTAATTCTAGGAGCATGTGGAACTCATGATAGTAAGAGTACCCATCATCATACAAGTCCTAAAACAGAAAATGTTGAAGAAACTGACTCATCTTCAATGGTTGAAAGTAGTAAATTAAGTTCCAATATTAGTTCGACGGTTAATGAGTCGAGTTTAGTTGCAGATAACAACACTGAAGAAATGGAATCTTCAGCTAATGCTCAAAGTACAGAAAATGTGGCACAATCCAATCAAACAGTTCCAAACGTAACTAATAAGCAATTAGGTGTAATGGTTGGATTATTACAATCTCCAGATTGGTTTAAAGGTGGTTTGAGTTCTGGCGAAATGTATTATGGAACTGTTAATGATACTGGAGGAGAAGTTACTGGTTATAACTTTATTTCTGCAAATGGTGATCCAGAAAGTTATATTTATTACAAACGGAATGGCGACGTTGTCACAATCAAGTATGTTGATCCTAAACCAGGTCAAACCGTTGCGGATGCAGGAATGGCAACACGAACTATTTCGTATAATGATTTGCTTCAAGATTATTATCAAAATTCAAATCAACAAACCGAAGTTAATAACGATGCTAGTCAATTAAAAGATGAATAAAGGAAATAATTAGAATGTCAGAAATAACAGTTAAATTAGGTGATATAACTAAATTTAAAGGAGATGCAATTGTAAATGCAGCTAATTCCACACTTTTAGGTGGTGGAGGAGTTGATGGTGCAATTCATCGTGCAGCAGGAAAAGAATTAAATGTTGCTTGTCGAGCTTTAAATGGATGTAAAACTGGTGAAGCTAAAATTACAAAAGGATACCTTTTGCCTGCCAAGTATATTATTCATACAGTTGGTCCAATTTATCACAAAAGTGAAATAGATGCTCCCAAATTAGCCTGTTGTTATTGGAATAGTCTAGAAGTTGCAAAAGAAAATAAAATTCATTCAATTGCTTTTCCGGCAATTTCAACTGGCGTTTATCATTATCCAATTCATGAAGCAACCAAAATTGCAGTTGAAACGGTAAGAAAATGGATCAATGAACATGCAGATTATTCTATCAATGTTACATTTATGTGTTTTTCTGAGAATGATAAAAATGTATATTTAAATGAATTAAATCACTAGAATAAAAATGAAATTATGATATTTGCATAATCTCATTTTTTATTATATAAAACTATCAACAATAATTTTATGATTGTTGAACATTTATATTTTTTAATTTTAATAATTTGCAATATAATAAGTCTATCAATCAAAAGAAGGGGAATTTTATGACTACAATTAAGGATGTAGCTCAAAGAGCAGGGGTATCACCATCAACGGTATCACGTGCGTTACATGATAGCTCTTTGATTAGTAGAGATACAAAAGAAAAAATTTGGGCAGCGATGAAAGAGTTAAATTATGAACCTAATTTTGCAGCTCAAAACTTAGCAAATAGTTCATCAAATATTATTGGTGTAATTTTACCGCCAAATAAACAATCAGTTGCCAATAATCCCTTTTTTTCACAAATAATTCAGGGAATTACAGCTGTTTGTAATCAACAATCATATTTAGTTTCAATTGCTACTGGAAAAAATGACCATGAATTAATTAAAAATATAAAGACCATGATTATTCAAGGAAAAACAAATAAATTTATTGTTACATATTCACAAAAAAGTGACCAGGTAGTTAATTTTTTAAGAGATGAAAAAGTTAATTATGTTTTGATTGGTGAACCTACTAAATGGGAAAATGAAACTTTATATGTAAATAACGATAATGTCAAATGCGGGCAAGATGCAACTAGTTATTTAATTAGCTGTGGATATAAGACACCGGTATTTGTTTATAGTAATCTGACCGAAATGGTTCAATATGATCGTTATATTGGTTACTCACAAGAATTGCAGAAAAATGCTAAAAAGACTATAGAATTTAAAATGGAATCACAAAAATTATTAGAGAAATTAAATCATTTTTTGGAAACTCATCCTGAAATTGATTCATTTGTTGTAAGTGATGATATTATGGCGATTACTTTACAAGATATGTTATTGGCTACTAATCGAAAAAGTCCTGATTACGGAATAATCAGTTTTAATAATTCGATTTTTGCTCGGGCAGCACATCCATCGATTACTTCAATTGAGATTTTCCCTGATTCATTAGGGACGCAAGCAGCTAAGCTGATTCTTAAAACAGATGATTTACCTTCATTTGATAAGCAACAAGCTGGATTTCCACATGTAACAATCCCACATAAAATAGTTAGAAGACATTCAACTAAATAAAAAGAAATTTAAGGACATAATTTAAGTTATGTCTTTTTTTAATTTAGTTATTGAAAACGGTTGCAAAAGAAAATGAATGGAACTATAATGTAAATGTAATCTAATTGAAAGCGTTTGCAATAGGAGTACAACATTATAGTTTTGGGGAGGAATTATCATGGACAATTCAAAGCAAAAACACAAGCCAATGCCCAATTTAGCCATGAGCGTTTTAATGTTAATGACGTTTGGTAATTTGGGAACATCAATGGCATTCTCACTTCAAAGTTCACAAATGAGTCGTATTTTTCAAACAATTGGAGCAGATCCAACTAAATTAGGTTTCTTCTTCATTTTGCCACCATTAGCCGGAATGATTGTACAACCTTTAGTTGGTTGGTTTTCTGATCATACATGGATTCCCAAAATTGGTAGAAGACTTCCATACCTAATCGTTGGTTCAATTGTTGCGATGATTGTTATGTTCTTACTACCTAACTCAGGATCATTTGGTTTTGGTTATGCTTCAATGGCTGCTTTATGGTTCGGTGCAATTTCTATTTTATTTATGGATTTAATGTCTAATATGTCAATGCAACCATTCAAAATGATGATTGGTGATATGGTTAACGATAAACAAAAGGATAAAGCATGGGCATGGCAAACTATTTGGTCAAACATTGGTAGTTTTGCTGCATACTTATTCCCATTTATTCTTTCAGCTTTAGGAGTTGCTAATGTTGCTGCTAAAGGTGTCGTTCCTGCTTCAGTTCGTTATTCATTCTATATTGGTGCTATTATTTTGGGCGTAACTGCATTCTTTACAGTATTTAAGGTACACGAATATGATCCAGAGACGTATAATGAGTATCATGGAATTGATGCTGAAGCACAAAAGAAAGAAAAAACTTCAATCGTAGATATTTAAAAAAATGCACCTAAAGTATTCTGGACATTAGGAATTGTAGAATTCTTCTGCTGGTTTGCATTCCAATATTTATGGACATATGCACCAGGTGCATTGTCAGCTAATATTTGGCATACTACAGATGCAACATCTGCAGGTTTCCAAGCTGCCGGTAACTGGTATGGGGTATTGTCAGCAGTTCAAACTGTAGCATCAATTCTATATGGCTATGTTCTATCTCATTTAAACGATAAGACAAGAAAACCATTTTATTCTGCTGGATTAATTGGTGCTGCAATCGGTTTTGCTATGTTGGCATTTTGCCATGATAAAGTTACTTCAGTCTTTGCATTTATTTTCATTGGAATTGGTTGGGTAACTATTAATTCAATTCCATTTACTATTTTAACTAATGCATTAGATGGTAAACATGATGGTACTTACATTGGATTATTCAACTGCTGGATTTGTTTGCCACAAATCGTTGCCTCAGTTGCTAGTTTTGGTATTTACCCATTACTTACAAAATTAAGCAACGGTAATGGTTCAGCAATGATGATCTTATTCGGTGCAATTTTCTTTGTAATCGGAGCTATTACAGTTTGGATTGTAAAAGAAACTAAGAATAATCCAACAAATGGTAAGAAAGTCGAAGTTGAAACCTTAGAAGCAGAAAACTTAGACACGAACGAATAATTTAATATCAAAATTAAACAAAGAGACTGGACTTAAGGACAGTCTCTTTCTTAAAAGAAAGAAGGAATTTCAAATGGATTTGACAGGAATTTATCATCGTCCCGAAAGTGAATATGCATTTATAACAGGAAAAGATACAATGTCAATTCGGTTACGTACAGTTAAAGATGATATTGAAAGTGTTGAACTAGTTGCAGGAGATCCATATGCAATTCGTTCACTTAACAGCAAATGGTTCAATCGAAAAATTCCAATGAAGAAGGGATTAAGTACAGACTTATACGATTACTGGACAGTTTCAATTACTGAACCTAAGCATCGCTTGGCATATGGCTTCTTTATTACAGATCAAAAAGGACAACAAGTTTTATATAACGATCAAGGATTTCAATTTAACTATGATGAAAATTATTTGGCGCAAGAAAATAATTACTTTAGAATGCCTTTCTTTCAACAAATTGATATGTTTAATGCACCAGAATGGGTAAAGAATACAGTTTGGTATCAAATTTTCCCAGAACGTTTTGCAAATGGAGATCCAACTATTAATCCCAAGGGAACAAAAGAATGGGATTCAACTATTCATCCTGGACGCCAAGATTTTTATGGCGGTGATCTTCAAGGTGTAATTGATCATTTAGATCACTTGGTTGATTTAGGAGTTAATGGAATCTATTTCAATCCAATTTTTAAAGCACCATCTAATCATAAATATGATACAGAAGATTATTTTGAAATCGATCCTCATTTTGGAAACAAAGAATTATTTAAAAAATTAGTTTCAGAAGCACATAAACGAAATATCAAAGTGATGCTGGATGCAGTTTTCAATCATATTGGTGATCAATCTCCACAATGGCAAGATGTCCTTCAACATGGTAAAGATTCCCAATATGCAGATTGGTTTCATATTAATGGATTTCCTGTTCATTATACGCCAACTGATAATTTTGAGTTTGCGGCGGATGCCAATTATGAAACCTTTGACTATACACCTCACATGCCTAAATTAAATACTACAAATAAAGAGGTTCAAGATTACTTACTATCAATTGCAACATATTGGATCAAAGAATTCGATATAGACGCATGGCGTTTAGATGTTGCTAATGAAATCGACCATCATTTCTGGCGTGAATTTCATGATGCAACAACCGCATTAAAACCAGATTTTTATATTTTAGGAGAGATTTGGCATACTGCTCAACCATGGTTACAGGGTGATCAATTTACTGGTGTAATGAATTATGCTTATATTGAAGCAATCAAAGAACACTTTATTGAACATGTAACTACAGCTACTGAAATGAAAAATAATTTAAATCGACAATTGATGCTATACAATGATGCTGCTGACAGAATGATGTTTAATGTTTTAGATTCACATGATACAGCTAGAATTAAAACGTTAGCACATGATGATATGGATTTAGTTAAACAAATTTTTGGCTTTACTTTTATTCAACCAGGGACACCAAGCATTTATTATGGAACTGAATACGGAATGACAGGTGAGAATGACCCCGATGATCGTAAGCCAATGGTTTGGAATGAAAAATTACAAGATCATGATTTTTATGCATTTATGCAAAAATTGATCAAGGTAAGAAAACAGATTGTGAAATATTTAGATGTTCAACAGTTAAATTGGAGCGAAATTGACGACGAACTTGGTTTCATGAAGTTAAATTACGGCAATTTAGAGGCAAGATTTAATACAGGAGTAGCTGAAATTAATTCTCCAATCGAAAATGCAGAAATATTAATAGAAAACGGTTATCAGGATGAAATTTTAAATCCGAAAGGCTTTGCAATTTACATTAAAAAATGATTAAAAGCAAATAAGCTTTGTGCAATCGGTTGCATAAAATCAATGATAGCGGTATACTTTTAATATAAAACATTAAGAAATCGTTTACATTTAGTGCGTATTCGATTTTCAGAATTTAGGAGGATTTATGTTATGGATAATAACAAGCCCAAAGCAGGGCTTCCTAATTTAAAACCAAGTACAATCTGGATGATTAACTTTGGCTTTTTAGGGGTTCAAATGGCTTTCACCTTACAAAGCTCACAAATGAGTCGGATTTTTCAAACTATTGGGGCAAACCCTAATGATTTAGGTTGGTTTTTCATTTTGCCACCATTGGCAGGCTTAATCGTACAACCATTAGTAGGTTATTTTTCAGATCGAACATGGGCACCTAAATTAAGTGGACGTCGTTTACCATACTTATTACTTGGTACTTTGGTCGCTGTAATTGTAATGTGCTTACTTCCTAACTCAGGAAGTTTCGGTTTAGGTTATGCATCGATTGCTGCAATGTCATTTGCTGCGGTTACTGTTGCTTTTCTTGATTTATCATCAAATGTTGCAATGCAACCATTCAAAATGATGATTGGTGATATGGTTAATGATGAGCAAAAGAGTTATGCATATGGGATTCAAAGTTTCTTATCAAACACTGGTGCAGTTTTAGCTGCAATTTTCCCATTTATCTTAACAATGTTTGGTATTGCTAATACAGCCCAAAAGGGTGATGTACCAATGTCAGTTAAATTATCATTCTATGTTGGTGCAATTATCTTAATTATTACAAGTTTATTTACAGTATTACGTGTTCATGAATATGATCCAGCAACATATGCTAAGTATCACGGTATTACTGAAGAAGATAACGAAGAAAAAGTTGGAATGTTTGAATTGTTGAAGAAAGCACCACGTGCATTCTGGACAGTTACATTAGTTCAATTCTTCTGCTGGTTTGCTTTCCAATACTTATGGACATATTCAAACGGAGCAATTGCAGCTAACGTATGGCACACAACAGATACAGCTTCAGCTGGTTTCCAAGATGCTGGTAACTGGTATGGAATCTTAGCTGCTGTTCAATCAATTGCTGCTGTAATTTGGTCATATGTTTTAGCTAAGTTACCTAACAAATTCCACAAATTAGGTTATGCTGGTAGTTTAGCATTAGGTGCAGTTGGTTTTGGTTCAGTATTCTACATCCATGACAAGTGGTTATTACTTGTATCATTCACATTAGTTGGAATTGCATGGGCAGCTATGAATACATATCCATTAACAATTGTTACAAATGCATTATCTGGTAAACATATGGGAACATACTTAGGTCTCTTTAATGGCTCAATTTGCTTACCACAAATTGTTGCTTCATTAGCAAGTTTCGTTCTCTTCCCATTATTTGGTGGCGAACAAACAAATATGTTCTTATTCTCAGGAATTATTATGTTACTAGGTGCATTATCTGTATTCTTAATTAAAGAAACAAGTGCAGAAGCTCCTGCAGAACCTGATCAAATTGATGGTGAAATTTAATTTAAAGTAGGTGTCAGTTATGAAAAAAGAAGTTATTCAGGGGAAAGAGATTCAAAGATTTACATTAACTAATGCAAATAAAACTAAAGTAGTGATTTTATCACTTGGAGGTATTATCCAAGAATTTTCGATTATTAACCAAGGACAACGTCAAAATTTAGTTGTAAATTTTGATTCTGCAAAAGAATATGTTGAAAATCCATATCAAATTTGCAAGCAAATTGGTCGGGTAGCTGGTCGAATTAAGAACGGTTGCTTTGAATTAAATGATAAGTTAGTTCAAGTGCCAGTAAATGAAGGAACTAATACATTACATGGAGGGGAACATGGTGTTAGTTCACAAGTTTTCGATGGCTATCAAGTTGCTGATAATGAAGTTACTTTAAGTTTAAATTTAGATCCTACGGTTGATGGCTTTCCTGGTGATTTAACATTACAAATCAATTACTTTTTAACTGATGAAGATCGTTTAAATGTTACATATGATCTTGTAGCAAAAACAGACACAGTTTATGACCCAACAATTCATATTTATTGGGCTTTAGATCAAGGATTAAACGATACAACATTAAATATTAATGGTGATGAAATTACTGAAACAACAGCAGATAAAATCCCAACAGGTGAGTTACAAAAAGTTAATGGTACTGCATATGATTTTACAAATGATCAAAATTTAGCAGAAGCTGTTACAAAATTGCGTAACGAAGAAGGTTTAAAGGGATTTGATACTGCTTATAAAGTTCAAGATAGTTTAAAAGAACCAGTTGCAGTCGTCAATGAACACAATAAATGTGTTAAAATAAAAATCTTCAGTGATCGCAATGGACTTGTCATCTTTACAGCTGATCCAAAGAATGCTGCTAATGATGAAAAGGGATTGTTTAACTCGCTAGCTACTGAAGTGCAGACCTTGCCTGATTCATTACATAATGGTAAATTTGGTAATGTCCGGTTAACAGCTGGCGAACATAAGCGCATGCAAATTGCGTATCAAATAGAAAAATACTAATAAGAGGTGAATTAAATGAAAAGAACATTTGAAATTGATCCTTGGAAAGTTATCACTCATGAATTAAATCCTGAAGATAAACGTCTCCAAGAAAGTATGACAAGTATTGGTAATGAATACATGGGTATGCGTGGAATGTTTGAAGAAAAATATTCTGGCGACTCACACCAAGGAATTTACTTAGGTGGCGTATGGTATCCTGACAAGACTCGTGTTGGTTGGTGGAAAATTGGATATCCAGAATACTTTGGTAAAGTTCCTAACGCAATTGACTTTATTAGTGTTGATATTAAGATCAACGGTGAATCAATTGACTTAGCTAAAGATTCATTTAGCGATTTTGAATTATGCTTAGATATGAAACGTGGAATTTTAAGTCGTTCATTTATCGTTGAAAAAGACGGTCACAAGATCGAAGTAAAATCAGAACGTTTTGTAAGTATTGCATTTAAAGAATTATATGCTAACAAATTAACATTCACTAACTTAAGCAATGAATCAGTTAAGATTGAAGTTCAATCATTAATCAATGCTGATGTATACAACGAAGATTCAAACTATGGTGAACAATTCTGGGGCGTTTTAAATAAAGAAGTTGCTGATAAGACAGGACGTTTAGTAGGTCAAACTGTTGAAAACAATTTTGGTACACCTCGTTTTACTGTTGAAATGGCAATGAGCCACGAAACAGAATTAAGTGCTGCTAAATCTGAAAATGAAGAAAAATATATTGCAAATAACTTCGAAGGTACAATTGAACCAGATCAAACTGTTTCATTTGAAAAACGTGTTATTGTAACAACATCACGTGATTATGATACAGATGAAGCTTTAGATGAAGCAACAACAAACTTAATGAATAAAGCTGGCGAACAATCATACGACCAATTAGTTAAAGCACAAGAAGATGCTTGGGCAGAACGTTGGACAAAATCAGACATCACAATTGATGGTGATGAAGCTGCACAACAAGGAATTCGTTTCAACTTATTCCAATTATTCTCAACATACTACGGTAATGATGCTCGCTTAAACATCGGACCAAAAGGTTTCACTGGTGAAAAATATGGTGGTGCTACATACTGGGATACTGAAGCATTCTGTTTACCAGTTTACTTAGGTACAAGTGATCCTAAAGTTTCAGAAAACTTATTAATGTACCGTTACAATCAATTACCAGCTGCATTCCACAATGCTCAACAACAAGGTTTAGATGGTGCATTATACCCAATGGTTACATTTAACGGTGTAGAATGCCACAACGAATGGGAAATTACATTTGAAGAAATTCACCGTAATAGTGATATTGCATACGCAATTTACAACTATGCAAAGACAACAGGCGACAACACATATGCTTTACACGAAGGTAGTGAAGTATTAGTTGCAATCGCTCGTTTCTGGGCAGATCGTGTACACTTCTCAGAAAGAAATGACAAGTACATGATTCATGGTGTAACAGGTGCTGATGAATACCAAAACAACGTAGACAACAACTGGTACACAAATGCCACAGCTAAGTGGGAATTAAAATACACATTAGAAGTATTAGAAGAAGTTTCAGAAGAACAAGCTAAGAAATTAGCAGTTTCAGATGAAGAAAAAGCTAAATGGCAAGATATCGTTGATAAGATGTACTTACCAGAAGATAAAGAATTAGGTATTTTCGTACAACACGATGGTTTCTTAGACAAGGAAATTACATTAGACGAAAACAACAACCCAATTAACAAAGTTCCAGCTGATGAATTACCAATTAACCAACACTGGTCATGGGACAAGATTTTACGCTCACCATATATCAAACAAGCTGATGTATTGCAAGCAATGTGGTACTTCATGGATGACTTCACAGAAGAACAAAAGAAACGTAACTTTGACTTCTATGAACCATTGACAGTTCACGAATCAAGTCTTTCAGCTCCAATTTACGCAATTATGGCTGCTGATTTACGTTACCAAGAAAAATCAGTTGAATTATATGAACGTACAGCTCGTTTAGACTTAGATAACTACAACAATGATACAAAAGATGGTTTACACATCACTGCTATGTCAGGTGGTTGGTTAGCAATTGTTCAAGGTTTCGCTGGCATGCGTGTTAACGATGGCCAATTACAATTCAAACCATTCGTACCACAAGCATGGAATGGCTATAACTTCCGCTTGAACTTCCGTGATCGTTTGTTAGAAATCGACGTAACAAAAGAAAACACAGAAATCAAGTTGTTGAAGGGTGAACCATTAACAATCAAACTTAACGGAGAAGATGTTGAAGTAAAATAATTACCTAAACATCAACTTGTTAAGGAATAACATCAAACACTAAACGCCAGGGGAATACTTTGGCGTTTTGGTGTAATGATATGAAATTATTGGAGGTACAAAATGGAAACAATGCAAGGTGCCGTTTTTGATTTAGACGGTGTAATTACAGATACAGCACGTTATCACTTCGCTGCTTGGTGCCAATTAGCTAAGGAAAAACTTGGCTTGGATTTACCAGCAAAATTTGAAATTGAATTAAAAGGTGTTAGCCGTATTGACTCTTTGAAAAAGATTTTAGAATATGGCAACATGTTAGATAAATACAGCGATGAACAAATTCAAGATTTAGCAGCTGAAAAGAATGGTTACTACTTGAAAGCAATTGAAGATTTATCAGAAAAAGACATTTTACCTGGTATTCCTGAATTGATTGATCAATTAAAAGAACACAATGTTAAGATGTCATTAGCATCAGCATCAAAGAATGCTCCTGCAATTTTGAAAAAATTAGGTTTATTCGATGCATTTGATGCAATTGCAGATCCATCAAAAGTTGAACATGGTAAACCAGCTCCAGATATCTTTTTAGCAGGTGCTGCTGCAGTTGACTTAAAGCCAAGTGAATGTGTTGGTGTTGAAGATGCAGTTGCTGGTGTACAAGCAATTAAAGATGCTGGAATGACAGCAGTTGCAGTTGGAGATGCTGCTGAATTAGGTAAAGCTGATACAGTTGTACCAACAACAGCAGATTTCAGCTATGACTTATTCGAAAAGACATTCGAAAAAGCACATAAATAATTGTTGTGAAAAAAGCAAGATTGTAAATCTTGCTTTTTTCTTTTGCTTTTTTTTAATAAAAGAGTAAAATGTTTGGTTAGAAATAAATGATGTCAGCGAGCATCAATTTTGGAGGGAATTGAATATGAATAAAATGAAGTCTCGTACTACTACAAGGATGACAAAGGATCAAAAATGGGTAATGGCGTCCACAGCAGCTGGATTTTCATTGGAAAATATGGATATTATGTTTTTATCATTTGCATTAACTCCGATTATTGCAAGTTTACATATTTCTCAAGGAGCAGCTGGTTTTATTGGAACAATTACCAACCTAGGAATGCTTGTTGGTGGTGCGATTTTTGGTTTATTAGGCGATAAAATTGGCCGGGTAAAGACTTTTACATATACAATTTTTATTTTTGCAATTGCAACGGGATTAATGTATTTTGCTAACTCATTACCAGTAATTTATATTCTTCGATTTTTAGCAGGAATTGGTGCTGGAGGAGAATATGGAGTTGGAATGGCATTAATTGCAGAAAACTTCCGTGAAACACAAGTTGGTCGGATGACTTCAGTAGCTGCGATTGGCGGACAAGTAGGTGCAATTATTGCTGCATTAGCTGCTTCAGTTATTATTCCAAGATTTGGTTGGAATGCACTTTTCTTACTTGGAATTATACCAGTTATATTGACATATTTTATTCGTCGACACTTAAATGAAAGTCAAGAATTTTTAGCAGTTAATAAAAAGATCAAAGAAAATAAGGTAAAAATTTCAATTAAGCGATTATTTGAAACTCCTAAATTAGCATTACAAACACTTGGCTTGATGATAATGACAATTGTTCAAATCGCTGGTTATTTTGGTTTAATGAACTGGCTACCATCAATTGTTCAAGAACAACAAGGCCTTTCTGTTTCTAAATCTTCAATTTGGATGATTGCTACAATAATTGGAATGAGCTGTGGCATGATTGTATTTGGATACATTATGGATAAATTTGGAGCAAGAATTGCATTCAGTATTTTTTTAATTGGATCAGCATTAGTGCTATTCATTATTTTAAAAGCAACCACTCCATTTACAATGATCCTTGCAGGAATGTTGATTGGATTTTTCTCAAATGGAATGTTCGGAGGATATGGTGCTGTGATTAGTAGATTATATCCAACAGAAATTCGTTCAACTGCAAATAATATTATTATGAATGTAGGACGTGCAATTGGAGGATTCTCATCACTAATTATTGGATTATTAATGCAATACTTCAATTTAACTATTACAATGATGTTTTTATCTGGCTTATATGTAATTAGTTTTATTGTGATGATACTCTTACCAGGTTTCAAAGAACTAGCTGTTAAAAATACTGATTATGAATAATAAACTAAATGAATGTATTAGTTTATAATTCAATGGATAAAGCGCTTGCAAAAAATAACAAAATGTGAAAAAATAAGATTGTGTAAGTGGTCTATTCCAATTTTGAATTAGAAAGAAGTTTTAAAATGAGCTATTACATTCATGCTGCAAAATATTTTTTGAAAAATACAACAGAAAATAATGGTTATTTAGAAATTAATGATGATGGCACATTTGGTAAATATTATCCAGAAAATCAAAAGCCACAAGGAAAAATCGTCGAGTATCCAGATAAATGGGTTTCTCCTGGTCTATTTGATACACATATCCATGGATTATTAGGTCATGATGTAACTGATGGTGATTGGGATGCAATTAATGAAATGTCCGAGGGATTATTAAAAGCAGGAGTTACATCTTGGTTACCAACAACAGTGACGGCATCGTTTGAACAATTAGATAAGGTATGCCACGCAATTGGAGAACACCAAGGTCAAGAAAAGGGTGCTAAAATTCGTGGGATTCATTTTGAAGGGCCATATTTTACTGAAGAACATAAAGGTGCTCAAGATCCTAAATACTTACGTGATCCAGATTTTGATGAATTTCAAAAATGGCAAGAATCTGCTAATGGATTATTAAATAAAATTTCAATTGCTCCAGAACGTAATGGAGCAGCAGAATTTACGCAAAAAGCAGTTAATAGTGGAGTAGTTGTTTCAATAGGACATAGTAGTGCAACGTATGAACAAGCTAAACGTTGTATTGAGGCTGGAGCAACTATGTTTACACATACATATAATGGAATGAATGATATGGGACATCGTGAACCTGGGATGGTAGGAGCAGCATATACGATGGCAGACACATATTGTGAAATAATTTGTGATGGACATCATAATGCTCCGGCTGCAGTACAGGTATTAATAAATCAAAAAACTCCTGATAATGTTGCTCTCGTTACAGATTGTATGCGAGCTGGTTTAATGCCAGAAGGAGATTATATGCTGGGCGAGTTGGAAGTTTACGTTAAAGACGGAATGGCACGTTTGAAAAAGGGAAATAATTTAGCAGGTAGCATTTTATTATTAAAAGATGCTATTAAAAATTTAGTAGAATGGAATGTAGCTACACCTGAAGAAGCAATTAGGATGGCTACACTTGTTCCTGCTAAAAGTATGAATATGGAAAATAAAGTAGGTGCAATTGTTCCAGGAGCCGCTGCAGATTTCTTGATTTTAGATTCAAATATGAATTTATGTGAAACATATTTAAATGGAAAATCACGGTATCTTGCATAAAAAATTGTCTATAAGAATTTTTATGGAAGAGTGCGAATAAAATAAAATAATTCTATTGAAATTTAACAGTAAATATTTTATTTTATTCCATTATTTTGGTAAAATAGAAAATGTTGAGAGCTTTAGGAACTTTAAAGCTCTGCTAAGGATTATATCCTTAAATAATTTAAGAGGTGATTTCAATGGCTACATTGACAGCAAGAAAAGCTGCTATCGTCGGTGTCGGCGGTGTAGGTATGGGTTGTGCATACTCAATCTTAAACCAAGGTCTTTTAGACGAAATGGTATTAATCGACGTTGCTGGTGACAAGGCAGACGGTGAAGCACGTGACTTAATGGATGGTGTTTCATACGCTCCTGAAAACTGCAAGGTTTACCATGGTGACTACTCAGACTGTAAAGATGCTCAAATGGTAATCATTACAGCTGGTATCAACCAAAAACCAGGTCAATCACGTTTGGAATTAGTTGGTACAAACGCTAAGATCATGCGTTCAATCGTTAAAGAAGTTATGGCTTCTGGTTTCGATGGCAACTTAGTAATCGTTTCAAACCCAGTTGACGTTTTAACATATGTTGCATGGGAAGAATCAGGTTTACCACAAAACCGTGTTATCGGTACAGGTACATCATTAGACTCAACTCGTTTACGTATGCAATTAGCTAACAAGACTGGTGTAGATCCACATGCTATCTCAGCTTACATTGTTGGTGAACACGGTGACTCAGAACAACCATTATGGTCACAAGCTTCAATCGGTGGTAAGCCATTAATGGACTGGATCGAAGACGGTGACGAAGGTGTTATCAAGAAAGAAGATCTTGAAGAAATCCGTAAGACAGTTCGTGACGCTGCATACTACATCATTGATCGTAAGCAAATCACTAACTGGGGTATTGGTTTAAGTACAGCTCGCGTTGTTCGTGCTATCTTAAACGACGAACGTGCAATCTTACCAGTTTCAGCATACTTCAATGGTGAATATGGTTTGAACGACATCTTCACAGGTATCCCAACAATCGTTGGTGAAAACGGTGTAGAACGTATCGTTGAAATGCACATCACAGACGAAGAAAAAGCTGGTTTACACAAGTCAGCTTCAGAACTTAAAGAAGTTCTTGACTCAGTTCGTGGAAAATAATTAATTGAAATTAATTAAGGGAGACAGCGACTTAGGTTGCCGTCTCTTTTTTATTTAGAATAAGAAAGGCAAAAATTGTAATGGAATACCCTGAAAATCTAGTGAATCTAGTTAAGCAAAGAACAAAAGATTTTAAAATGGAAGGATTTTTATCTGGAAATGGTAAAATAAATCCGCCAATTATGATTGTTGGAGAAGCTCCGGGAAGAAAAGAAATTACCTCTCATATTCCATTTTCAGGTCAAGCTGGTAAAGAACTAATAAAATCTTTGGCGATTACGGGATTAACTCGTAATGATGTTTATATTACAAGTGTTGTTCGTAGTCGACCATATTCAATTAAAAAAGTTAAGAATAAAAAAACTGGTGAAATAGAGACAAAGGAACCAAATCGTACGCCAACAAAAAAAGAAGTGCTAGCCTTTGCCCCATTATTTGATTGGGAACTTCAGCAGGTAGCACCACAGATTATTGTTACTGTTGGAAATACAAGTTTACAACGAATTTTAGGTTCTAAGTATAATGTAGGAGAAAATCACGGACAAATTTTTCATCAAGCAATTCAACGATTTGATGAAGAAAATGAATGCTATAGATTAAGTGAGAAAAAATATACTGTTATTCCAACATTTCATCCAGCAGCAGTGTTTTACAATCGCAAACTCACACCTATGATTAGTGAGGATTGGAATTTGATTAATCAAATTTTAAAAGATAAAAGCAAAATAAAACAGTGACCCAACGATCATGATTAATAGTAGCCATTGTGATAAAGCAATGTTATCATGGTAACTTTCTGTACGAGAATAGTTATCTGAGAAACCTTGTGCAACTAGAGAATTAGAAAGTGTTTCAGACCAATTTAAACAACTGACAATTATTTTTAAATATAACATCGGATTCCACCAATAAAGTGTTTTTTGTCTCATATTGGATGAAATCCGAATTTTTTTAATTTGGGTAGTTACATCATTTAACATTTCACTTGCTGTTAAAAGTCCATAAACAAATGTATTTGGAAGTCTAAAATGTTGATGGAGGCTTTTAAGAATTTGTTCTAAATTAAAGAGTAAAGTTACAATTGCACCGAGTGCAAAATAAACATAAATTCTAGTACCATATAGCCAAGCAGCATGAAGTTTATGACCAAAAGTAAAAAATGATAGCCAACTTCCTAGTGCAAATGGAAATGCAACTAATAAAGCTATACATAATTTTTTCCAGTCAATTCGGCAGTAACCAAGATAAATTAAACAAAATATAAACACAACTACATTTAACCAGATCTTTTGTGAGAAAGTTAATATCAAGCCAGATAAGAGCATTATTAGAACAGCAATTGTAGGATTTAATTGATTACGATTATTCATTAATAATTGCTCCTTTCTCAAGTAAAAATAAATGGTGATCTTGTAGTTTTATAACATAATCATAATTTTCTGGTTGACTTAATTGATGATCAACAACTAATATTGAACATCCTATGTTTGCTATTTCACGTAATAATTCCATTGCATTATAAATTGAATCTTGGTCTAATCCAACAAAAACCTCATCAAGTAAAATAACTGGTGCACAAATCAAAGCAAGAATTAATAATTGAACTTTTTTTTGCTGACCACCAGAAATATAATATGGACTTTGCTTTAATATTTCTTTTAAAGATAAGCGATCTATCCATTCATTTAAGCGTTGATCATTCCAAAACTTATTTTGCTGAGTAATTGAATATGCAGCATTTAATTCGTCTAAAACAGTTGTTTTGATGAATTGATTTTCACTATTTTGAAAACCTAAATTTACGTATTGAAGCCATTTTCGAGTTTTCATTTTATTTTGATCTTTATTGCAATAACAAATTGTACCGTTATATTTGCATTGTTTGGTTAATGCATTCAGCAAAGTGGATTTCCCACTTCCATTTTTTCCACATAATAATCCCAATTTTCCTTTTGGAAAATTAAAATTAGCGGCAGTTAAAATTTCTTTTTGGGGATAAGTTATATTTAATTGTCTGAAAGTTAATGTATTTTGAGAGTTATCCCCAGAAATGGAATTAGTTACACGTGGAACGTTTCTTTTTAAAGATAATTGTGGATGCTTTTTGTGTATAATTTTTCCTGCATCAAAATAATATAAATTATCTAGTAATTCAGCATACAGAGAGAGATCATGGTCTGCAATAATAATTGTATGGTCTTGTTTTAAAATTTTTAAAATCGCTAAGATTTCTTCACGATTTTTCTGATCTAGGTTTGCTAACGGTTCATCAAGTAAAATATATTCAGCATTAATGCACATCACTAAAGCAAAAGCTAATCGCTGAATTTCTCCACCAGATAATGTAGTTATAGGTTGATTTATTATATATTGTAAGTTTAAACATGCCGTAATATTATCTATACGTTTTTGAATTTCGTCTTGTGTTAAATTAATATTTTCAAGTGCAAATCTTAATTGTTGTAATCCTGTTTTAAATGTAAAAAAATGACGAGGGTTTTGTGGAAGATAACTTACATATTGCACACGATAGCAAGGAATAACTTGACTAATATCTTGATTGTTCAATAAAACTTTACCTTCACTAGCTTTTTTTAAACCACTTAATATTCTAAGGAAGGTAGATTTTCCACAGCCATTTTCACCAGTAATTAAATTTAATGAGTGCTTCTCAAATTGAAGATTCACATTTTTAAAAAGAAATTTTGTATGATTAGAATATTTAAAAGCCAAATTAGTAGTTATTAAATCAAGCATTATTAAGGACCTTCGTTCTAATTAATAGTTTTTGAATTGCAGCAACAAGAATTCCTGAAAATAGTCCAATTGAAATAAATCGGATTATAAAAAGAGTAATTAACATTTGAAGTGGATAACTTAAGTATCCATTTTGAAATAAATCCCATAAAAATGTAATAATTGTGGATGTTATTGTGGATAAAAATAGTCCCCAACCATTGAACTTACGATATCCGGTAAATGCAAATCCCAATTCTGATCCAAAACCTTGAACAAATCCAGAGATAATGTTGCCAACTCCCCAACTAGAGAAAAGAAACATCTCAATAATCGCAGCTAAAAGTTCACCAATTAAACAAGCATTTCTTTTTTTGATTAAAATAGCACTTAATGGTCCTGCCATCAGCCATACGCCTAAAGTTAAATCATTGGCATATGGTTTTAAAGGGGTAGCAGCCAAAGCATAATAAATATAATTCCATACTTGATAAATAATGCCGAAGAAAACAGCAATTAATGAAATTAAAATAACATCATGAATATTCCAATGATTTTTATACGATTTAATTGTTGGTAATTTCATAAGACATAATCCCTTTGTTAAATGATTTGCTATACTTTAATTATACAGGATTAGAAAGTGAGTGGATAAAAAATGGAAATAGATGAATATGTGGATAATTTAATGCAAATAAAAGAATATTTCCACAATTTATCCCAAATTGTGAAAAAAGTAAATTCGATTTTGGATACAGTTGCTGCTTTTCAACAAAACTCGCTACCTCAAAGCCCAGTATTGAATTTAGAATTATCAGATGAATATATTTTAGATCATATAATTGAATATCCTGAATTAATGCAGGTATCATCATATTTAGAAAATTTACGACAAGTATTGATTGAAAATTTAGGCATATGGCACGTTGTAAATCAGAAATGGATTGACGACTTACAACGATTTATTGGAAAAGATTCACATAATTTAGAAGTGATGTGTGGTAATGCGATAATTAGTGCAAACTTACAGAATACGATTGCTACTGATAATTTAGATTGGAAAAATCAAGATAATCAAAAACCGCATCCTTGGTGTCAAGTTGAGCAATTAGATGCAATGCAAGCAGTAAAAAAATATTATGCACATGTGGATAACATTATTATGGCATGGGCGCCTGATTGTGGTGAGAGTGATTATGAGATTTTATGTTATTTGCGTAAAGTTAAATTTAAGGGGAATTTGATTGTGATTGGAGAGCGAAATGGTGCAACAAATTCTAAAAAGTTTTGGCAAAAAGCCAAGTTAGAATTGAATTCACAATTAAATTTACATCATCGTCCGTTTGATTTTATTAAAGATAAAGTTTGGTTAGTAAAATAAAAAGACCTTCAATTGAAGGTCTTTTTTTAATTAGTCGATAATATCAAAGTTTTCAACAAAGTTTTCAAAGTCTTCTTCAGTATATCCATAAAGAGTCATGAATACTAAAATTTGACCTAAGATAGTATCAACATCATAATTTGCTAAATCATTGATTGTTAAATCAGAACCATCTTCTTGATTTAATTCATAGTATGCAATTTCTTCAAATGAGTACACACCTGTGTTAAACATATTATAGAAGCTTAAGTCACGCTTACCATGGAAACCATAATCTTCCATAGTTAGAATTTTAACATCACCATTTTTGCTTGCAAACATTTGAGGAACTTCAATATTATCGTTTTCCTTTTCAACAGGGAAAAGATTTCTTAAAGTTGAGTAATCAAGTAATTGTTGTTCTGTTTTATCAATTTCATTTGGTAAAGCAGCAATGGCATCTTGAAATTTAGTTAATTTTTCCTTAAATGCTAAAAATGTAGGATTATCTTCAGATGCTTCTGTAGAGAAGTACATTTTATAATCTTCATTGTATTTGCATGGAAAATCTTTAGCACCTAAAATTTCATTTTCATGAGTCCAAAGTAATTGACGTTCCATGATTTGACTGAATTCAGGACGGTTGTGTTCGATTTCACGAATCATGGCACCAAAGTGACCAATCAAATTAACAACCATCTTATTGAAATTATTAGATGTTAAAGAATTGTCAATAAAGTCTTTGATTAACATCAAAAAGCCTCCTTAAAAAATCTATAATACCATTTTAAGCTATTTTTATTCATTTTGAAAATAATAATTTTACAAAAAATATGAAAAATTAGTGATTAAATATAATATTTATTCGCTTATGGCAAAATTTTTGTTAAAATGTATAAGAGAGAATAAAAGTTAAAAGTCTTTTTTTACTTAAAAGGCTTTAACAAGTTTATTTTTTTAGAATAGGAGACTCAAAATGAAGATTTTGATTGTTGATGATGATAAAGACATCGTAGAATTAATGAGTATTTATATTACTAACGAAGGTTATGATGTAGAAAAAGCCTACAATGGTAAAGAAGCAATTACTAAATTAAATACTAACCCAGACATCGCATTGATGATTTTAGATGTAATGATGCCTCAATTAGATGGTTTAGCTGTACTACGTGAAGTACGTAAGGATTCACAAATCCCAGTTTTAATGTTATCAGCTAAAACTGATGATCTAGATAAAATTCAAGGATTAATTCAAGGGGCAGATGATTATGTAACTAAACCATTTAATCCACTTGAAGTTATGGCTCGTGTTAAATCATTACTTCGTCGTTCACAACATGATGTTCGAAATGAAGAACCAGATCAAATTGAAATTGGACCATTAGTAATTAAGAAAGATTCACATGAAGTTACAACTACTGATGGTAAGCCAATTCAATTGACTGCTTTAGAGTTTGGTATTTTATATCTTTTAGCAAGTCATCCTAATCGCGTCTTTTCAGCTGATGAAATTTTTGAACGTGTATGGCAACAAGAATCAGTTGTTTCAGCTAAGACCGTTATGGTTCACGTAAGCCACTTGAGAGATAAAATTGAAGAAGCTACAAATGGCGAAAAAGTTATCCAAACCGTATGGGGCGTTGGATATAAAATTGAAACACATTAAAAAGTAACACGCGAAGAAGGCAAACATTAATGAAGCTCAAACTAACTTCACGTGAAAAGCGTGAATTGTTTTTAGTCGGGCTTTTCACATTGATATTACTAATTATTTCTAATATCGCTATTTACATTTTATTAAATGAATGGGTACGACAAAATCCTGGATTAGAAGATGGAATTTTCCAATTAAAAATGTCCCTAGCATTAGGGCCAAATGATGTCCAAGTTGGTAACTGGGGGCTAATGTTTATTTTCTTAGTTTGTGTAGTTGACATTTTTGTTGTGTATTTACGAGTTTCGTTTCGTTATCGTCAGATTCAGTTGCTACATGTAATTACAGAATTGCATTTTATTGCTTCTGGACATTTTGATCATCGTATTACGTTTACTCTTTCAGGACAAATGCAACGTGTTGTTGAAAGTATCAATACATTAGTAGATAGCACGATTAAAGCGATGGAAGAAGAACGTCAAATTGAAAAGTCTAAAGATGAATTAATAACCAATGTCAGTCATGATATTCGAACACCATTAACTTCGATTATTGGGTACTTAGGGTTGATTGAAAATCATCAATTTCAATCGGAAGAAGATTTATTGAAATTTGCTCACATTGCATATCTTAAGTCTAACCAAATGAAATCACTTGTTGATGATTTATTCGAATATGCTAAAGTACGTCAGACTGATACACCACTTGAACTAATGGATTTATCTTTAAATTCATTATTTGAACAATTAGAAGCAAGTTTTGAATTGGAAGCAAAGCAAAATAATATGAAAATTGTATTGCAACTACCACAAGAAGATTTAAAGATGCAAGCTGATCCAGAAAAGTTTGCTCGTATTTTTAATAATTTAATTACTAATGCATTAAAATATGGTGAAGGTGCAAAGCACATATACTTATCTGCAAGAAAAGTAAGTGGTACTGAGGTAGAAGTATGTGTTTCAAATGATGGTAAACCAATTCCTAAAGAATCATTGCCACAAGTATTTGATCGATTTTATCGAGTTGAAAAATCACGAAATACTAAAACAGGTGGGACTGGTTTAGGATTAACGATTACCCAAAGAATTGTTGACTTACACCATGGAACAATTAAGGTTGAATCAAATGATAAGTTAACCAGTTTTATAATGTATTTTCCAATTAAACAACCTGAAAAAGCTCAAATTTAAGTTTAAAAAATTCCAAGGAGATACATAATGAAATTTTTAAAGAAAGCACAAAAAGCCATTTTAGTCTTGATGGCAACTTTAATGGTCGCTATTTGCGTCCCATTTAATAGCATAAAAGCTGCTGAAACTAAAAATGATACAAATCAAGATTTAAAATTGGACGTAAAGGGAGCTATTGCGATTGATGAAAAAACAGGGCAAGTTTTATTTGAACAAAATGCTACTGAAGCATTGCCTGTTGCTTCATTATCTAAACTTTTAACATTGTATATTGTGTTGGATGAGATTAAAGCCGGAAAGCTCTCATGGGATCAAAAAATTACACCAGATAAAACAACGGCAGAAATCAGTCAAGATACTTCACTAAACAATGTACCGTTAAGAACTGATAAACAATATACCGTTAAATCATTATATGAAGCTACTTTGATTTACTCAGCCAATGGGGCAGCTATGGCATTAGCTCAAGCTGTTGCAGGAAGTCAAAGCAAGTTTGTTGATATGATGCGTAAACAAGTTAAAAAATTTGGAATTAAAGATGCAGAAATTTATACATGTAATGGTTTGAATAATGAGCAAATGAAATCTGCCGCATATCCTGGGGCTGCTAAAGATGCTGAAAACAAATTTTCAGCTAAAGACATGGCAATCATTTCAATGAAATTATTACATAAATACCCAGAAGTATTGAAAACAGCTAGTGTTCAAAAGAAAGATTTTGATAATGGAAATGGCCAGACAGTTATGGAAAACTGGAATTGGATGCTTCCAGGACAATCAAGTTCATATGAATTATTACCAGTTGATGGTTTGAAAACAGGAACATCGGATGCAGCTGGAGCATGTTTTGTTGGAACTGTTAATAAAGATGGACATCGTTTGATTACAGTTGTCTTAGGTGCACAACATAATAGTGATACTGATAATTCAAGATTTGTTCAGACGCAAAAATTAATGTCATATGTTTATAATACATATAATTATGTGACTTTAGATAAAGGACAAGAAAAAGCTAGCTTACCAGTATATCATGGTAAGGAAGAAAAGGTTAAAGTTCAGTCTGATCAAGCAGTTGGAATTTGGTTGAAGAAGGGAACATCTAAGAAGGATATTACAGCTAAAGCAGTAGCCAATAAAAAGTTAACAAAAGATGGAGCATTAGAAGCTCCACTTAAAGAAGGGCAAACTGTTGGTAAAATCAAATTAGAAGTTTCAGGAAAGACAATTAAAACAGTATCATCAGATATTGAATTAAATGCACAAACAACAACGGCAGTAAAAAAAGCAAATATTTTTGAAATTATATATAGAAGCATTTTCAAATAAGATTATTAGGTCTAATATTTGTAAGTAAGAAGTGGCTCTAGCCCTTCTTTTTATTTTGTGTTGGAAGTTTAATTTCTTTTAGTTTATAGATATATTCAGATTCCTTATCATTCAAAGAATTAAATACGAATATTTTCTTATGTATGTTATAATTATTACGTAGGACTTTAAAATAGATGGAGGTTTATTGTGACTAAAGAACAACCACGTTGGCTGGAAGTATTAAAGGTTTCACTTCCACTTTGTCTAAGTTACATTCCAATCGGATTAGCGTGTGGTGTTTTGCTTCATGCAGCTGGTTTTAATACTGTGCTTACCGGATTAGTATCTTTATTAGTATTTTCGGGTGGAGCACAATTTTTAATTGCTTCAATGTTAACGGCAAATGCGCCAATGCATACAATTTTATTTATGCTGTTTTTCCTTGAACTACGTTATGCATTGTTAGGTTCAAGTTTATCACAATATGTACGTGGAACTAGCAAAAAGTTTATTTACTTTTTTGCAATTTCACTTAATGATGAAAACTACGCGGTTAACTATTTGAAGTTTGCAACTGATAAAGAGTGGACACCTGATGATGCCTTGATGGTGGAACATTATTCATTAATGTTTTGGACTGTTGCAAATGTAATCGGTAGTTTAATCGGTGGGATGTTACCAAAAATTAATTTAAGTATTGTTGATTTTGCATTAACTTCATTATTCTTATACATGATTGTTA
Organism: Ligilactobacillus cholophilus; assembly: GCF_030389495.1. Classification (NCBI taxonomy): domain Bacteria; kingdom Bacillati; phylum Bacillota; class Bacilli; order Lactobacillales; family Lactobacillaceae; genus Ligilactobacillus; species Ligilactobacillus cholophilus. The sequence goes on along the minus strand of NZ_CP127832.1, from coordinate 1,100,952 downwards.
TGCAAATTCGTAATAAATTAACAATTGTAATCAGTGTTTTCTCTGGAATTTTAGCAATTATTTTTATGTGTTTATTAAAGAGTACGATGGGATTAGTTGTAGCAACGTTGATTGCTTCATTCACTGGTTTTGTAATTGAAGATTATTTACGCAAGCATGGTAAAGAAAAAGGTTTCTTACTGAAAAATATCAAGCCTAATAAGCAATAACCGAGTAGTTAGGAGATTATTATGTATATGTCTAGTTGGGATCATCTTTTGTTGATCATTTTATCAATGCTAGTTGCATTGGGACCACGTTTATTGCCAATGAAATTCTTCACTACACGTAAAATTCCTGAATGGTTTAATGAGTGGATGAAGTATGTTCCAGTTTCATTGTTTACAGCATTGGTCGTAAAGGATTTATTCCTTAATTCAGATATTTATACATTTGTAGGATTACAACATGTAGCTAAATTATTAGCGGCTGCTCTAGTTGTGATTGTTGCTTATAAATCGCGTTCAATGGGATTATCTGTTGTATGTGGTTTAGCCGCAGTAGCATTACTATCAACAGTTGTTGGATAATAAATATTAAGTAAGTCATTGTAAGGTTGATTGAATTTTCAAGTTTTACAGTGGCTTTTGTTGTATAATAAAGGTAGATTATTAAATAAAGAAGGGTATACAATGCAATATTTTACAAAAAAAATTCAAACACCAATCAATGATGATGCTAAATTAACCGGTTATGTATTAGATAACACTCCAGAAATTGATGAAAATCGTGTACGACCAGCTGTAATTATTTGCCCTGGTGGTGGTTACAAGATTGTTTCTGAACGTGAAGGTGAACCAATTGCAGTTCAATTGTTAGCGATGGGTGTACATGCATTTGTATTAGATTATTCTGTAATGCCAATTCATCATCCTGCACAATTAGCAGAATTGGCAAGTGTAGTAAAACTAATTCGTGAAAATGCAGCAGAATGGCATGTAGATCCTGATAAAATTATAGTAATGGGAACATCTGCAGGTGGTCACTTAGCAGGAATGCTTGCAACAATGTGGAATTCTAAAACATTAACTGATTTAGGATATGATCCTCAACAAATTAAACCTAATGGATTGATTATGGGATATTCAGTTGTAACAGCTGATAAGGAATTTGGCCACCAAGGTTCATTTGATCATCTTTTAGGCGAAGATGCTGGTCAAGCAGAACGTGAGAAACTATCATTACAAAAATTAGTAAGCAAAGATACACCAATGAGTTTTATTTGGACAACTGATGAAGATACAGTAGTTCCAATGGAAAATAGCTTGATGATGGTTGAAGCTTTACGTAAAAATAACGTCAATGTAGAATTTCATGTATTTCCACATGGACAACATGGCCACAGTTTAGCAACTGCAGAAACAGCTAAAACTGATGCTCAAATTGTTAAAGATTTACAAATTTGGCCTGTATTGCTAAAAGAATGGTTAAACGAAAATTTCTAAAAAGGTAGGAATAAATTTGAAAAAGAAGATTCTAACTGGTTTAAGTATAATTGTGATTGCAATTATATTTGTCGGTTTTGGATTTACTAAGAATGTTGAAATTGAAAAAGAATATCAACGTGCAATGGATCGTGGTATTGAAGCTGTGAAAAAAATGCACTATCAGGCAGCTAAAATTGATTTTCAAGATGCTTTAAAACGCAAACCCAATGATCGTACAGCAAAGCAGAATTTAAATCAGTTGAATTTTTATATAAATGCTAAAAAGGAATTAAAAAATAAAAATTATCAACAGGCTAGTGCAATTTTTAAACAAGTAGCGACACAAGAACATGGAATAAATGTTTTAGTTAGAAGAGCAACGGCATATTACACAGAACTTGATGAGGCTGAAGAAGAATTAGCAGTTTTTAAAAAGCACTATCAAAAAGCAGTTGATTTAAGTGATGAAGGTAATTATAGTGCATCTAATCACAAATTATCATTGATTTTAGAGTACCGAAATATTGACCAAAGTTATTATGATCAAATTCGTACTAAAGCAAAACAATTGAAAGAATCTAATGATAAGAATATTCCTAATGAACAAAGTGCTCCACGCAAAACCAAAGCACCAGCTGAACCCGAACCGAAATAAAAAAGCGAGACAATTGTCTCGCTTTTTTATTATTTATTTTTACTGAAAAAATGTGTCCAGATTATTAATGCAAATTCCCAAACTGCACCAGCTAATAAGAGACTTCCAAATGTATCAGTTGGAAAGTGAACTCGTAAATAAATACGAGTCAACATGATTATAATAATCCAAATGATTGCAAGTACTTTGATGACTGTTTGAGTTGTTTGATTTTTGATACGTGGCACAATTAAATAAATTATTAATAATGCAAACATGCAAGTACCAAATGTATGACCACTTGGGAAACTAAAACCATCTGCAGGTGCCAAGCGTTGTGATAACTCAGGACGAGGACGTGCTGCTAGATGTTTGAAAACATAAGCAATCCCATTACCAAAAATTAAAGTTGCAAATCCCCAAATTGCAAGTGCGTATTCGCGTTTAAAGAAAATAAATGCTAATACTAAGATTGACAAAATTAAGGAAACCATTGGTGAACCAAAATTTGTTACGATATTTGCAATTGTTGTTAAGTGTTCATTAGTAATTGGAATAATAATTCCACGGACAAAATTATCAATGCCTTGAACAATCGGACTATTTATTTTTACAAAAATAAATAGTAATAAGAATAAAATAGAATAAATAATAGCCCAAATTGGACGATTTTTATTTTCTTTAATCTCCAATATTTTTCACCTCATGAATTATTCAATTATTACATGTAATATCTTACCATTAAGTCAGGATATTTTTACAAAAATTGGCTGTTTTTTTCTTAATTTTTGAATTATGATAAGGATATTAATTAATTAAGGATTAAAAAAATGCAATATACATGGAAGAAAAATTTAAATCAAAAAGTAAAACTTCAAACTTTTCTAAAAGAAAATGGGATTAGCGGAAGAACGCTTAAAAAGATCAGACATGGAGAGGGCGAAATTCTTGTAAACCAAACTATTAGCAAACAATCCCAGTGGATCAGTGGTGATGTGGAAGTTACGATAATACTAAAAGATGAGAAGGCAGATCCTACTGTAAATCAAAGCATGTTACCAATTGATATTGTTTGTGAAAATGATTACTTTTTAGCAATTAATAAAGCAGCTAATTTATCTAGTGTACCAGGGCCAAAGGATTCACAAAATACATTAGCAAATCGAGTGTTAGGATATGCACAACATCAACTACCATCTTATGTGCCACATATTTTAACACGATTAGACTATGATACTAGTGGTTTAGTGTTATTTGCAAAAAGTAATTTTATTCAAAGTATGTTACAGCAGCAAATTAGTCAACATACTATGAAAAAGACATATTATGCCCTGGTGAGTGGCAAATTAGAAAAAGAGCATGCACTTATTGATTTGCCTTTAGAAAAAGAAAGTTTTGAAAGTGCACGTAGAGTTGTACGGGAATCAGGAAAACCTTCTCAAACAGAATATTGGATACAAGAGAGATACGAAAATGCTACCTTGGTTAAAGTGCGATTACATACAGGGAGGACTCATCAAATTAGAGCGCATTTTGCTGCAATTAAGCATCCATTAGTAGGAGATGAATTGTATGGTGGAACTACTACACTAATTAAACGTCAAATGCTTCACGCATATCAATTAGAATTAGTTAATCCATTTACGAATAAATTAGAAAAATTTACTGCAGAAATTCCACACGATTTTAAGGAAGTTATACAAAAACTTAAATGAGCCACATTAACTTAAAATAATCAGTTATTTGTTTTATTTTTTGTTATAATGTAATCGAAACAATAAAATGAGGTGAAATCAATGACACCTAAAAAAGAAGACTATTTAAAAATCATCTTTGAACTAGGCGGTCGTAAGAAAAAAGTTTCCAATAAGCAAATTGCAGTGAGTTTAAACATTGCTGCTGGATCAGTTACTGAAATGGTGCGTAAATTAGTTCGTGAAGGCTTAGTGCATCATGAACCTTACGCAGGAATTTCATTAACTTCAAACGGTGTACGAGTTGCTGAAGAATTAATTCGACGTCATCGTTTATGGGAAACTTTTTTAGTAACAAAGTTGGATTATCCATTACAAGATGTTCATGAGGATGCAGAAGTATTAGAACATGCTACAAGTGATAAGTTAATGGATCACTTAGACAAGTTTTTAGGATATCCTAAACGTTGTCCTCATGGTGGAATTATTCCAAATAAAAATGGTGATTATGAAGAAGATAGTCATGATGTATTAGGCGATATGCCTGACGGCGCTAGTGTCGAAGTTGATCGCTTTATTGATAACCATGATTTATTGGCTTATTTAGCTGGAGTAAAATTACAACTTGGAGATAAAATTACAGTTATTTCTCACAAACCATTCGAAGGGCCAATTGAAATTAAAGTTGAAGACACTGGAGAAATTATGGAAATTGGCTATAAAGCCGCACATTATATTTTTGTGAAATAAATATAATAATTTTAACTAATAAAAAGCTTAATAGTACGATGATTATGGGATAAGATTCTGAAACCTCTCGTTTCCATAAATTATGACTATGAATGCAGCAAATACCAACTTTATAAAGAGGTGAGAATCTTGACCAAAGCTAATTTAGTTATTGATACAGTATTATTAGCTGGAAAAATTATGATTGAAAATGGTGCAGATATGGCTAGAGTTGATGATACATTGACTCGAATTGCACATAATGCTGGGATTCAAAATCCACGTATTTTTGAAACTACAACAGGATTAATGATGTCTATCCAAGGATCAGAAAATGCACAAGTAGAAGCGATTGCTAAAAGAAGGATAGACTTAGAACGAATCTCACGTGTAAATGATGCTTCTAGAGCATTTCAAGCACATAAGATCACTTTAGATCAAATGTATGAATACTTACAACAGTTAGATAATACTACAAGAGATTTTAGCCCGTTAATGAAAATTGTTGCAGCTGCAATAATTGGTGGGACTCTTGAAGTAGTATATGGTGGCTTATGGTCAGATATGATACCAACAATGATTATAAGTGGAATTGGCTATCTAAGTTTCTATGTTTTAAGTCATTTATTCCATACACAATTTGCAAGTGAGTTTATAGCTGCAGTTGTAATTGGTATGTTAGGATTATTTGTTACTCGTATGCATTGGGGAACCCATATGGGAATGATTATAACTGGTGGTATTATGCCATTGGTTCCAGGAGTACTTTTAACGAATGCCGTACGTGACTTATTGGCAGGCCATATTTTAAGTGGTGCTGCACGTATGATTGAAGGTCTAATTACGGCCTGTGCTCTAGGTATGGGAATTGCACTAGTATTACGGTTTAGCTAGGAGGAATCTAAATGAGTTTATTAGCAATCACGCCGATGAATTTATTAGTTAACTTTGCATTTAGCTTTTTAGCAACAATGGGATTTGGTTTTCTAATTAATATTCCTCGAAATGCCCTTCTAGCAAGTGGTGCAGTTGGAAGTATTGGATGGATGACATATATATTGATATATCATCTTCATTTAGGAACGATGTTAGCTAATTTAAGTGGAGCATTAATTGTTGGTTTAGGTGCAGCAATTATGGCAAGAGTAAAAAAAATGCCGATGATTTTATTTAATGTTCCCGGAATGGTTCCACTTGTTCCCGGAAGTCAATCATATAAAGCAATTTATAACTTTGCCTTTGGACGGAATAGCATAGCATTGCATTATTTAGTTCAAGTTGGAATGATTGCTGGAGCAATTGCAATGGGCTTTTTCCTGGCTGAGTTGTTAACACGAATCTTTTTTAAAACTATAAAATTAAAATAATTTTTGATATGGCATTATGATTTTCATTTTGCCATTTTTTTATTTATGTGTAGCATACAATTTAATTAATTAAAGTAAATAGTTGTAATTTTAATAATGATTTAAAATAAAAATTGTTAGTAAAACTAAATTTGACATATGATAAAAATATTTGTATTATATCCTTGGATTTAAGTGAGTGTGTAGGACTTTTTAATAGGGAATTTTTTTGATTTTACAACTTAACTGATAATAACAGGACTGCACATGTATAGTGACAGTCTTTTTTGTTATTTAAGCATAGTAAGTGACTTACATAATTGAATCTGGGGGGATTTATATGTCAAGGAATTACCAGTCATTTAAAAAACTAAATCGGGAATGCTATCAACTTACAACAGAGTTAAGCAATGTCGAACAATTGCTATGTGAATATGAGCATATGCTAATGAGACAATTAAAAGTACAAAAGGAAGATCGAATTTGTTTGGCATCAAGTCAATATGCATTACAAATTCAAGAAATGGATAATAATTTAATTCGTGAAATTGAGAAACAAGTTGATTTCTATTTAGATAAAAAAGAAAAATTAACTAATGAAATTCAAGATGTTAATCAAAAGTTAGATACATTGAAAACTGAAAGAAATGAATAGGAGTGATTGAATTGCATCGTATTGATGAAGCAGGGAAAATAACTGCTAAACACGCTTTATGTGATTTTTGGGTAGGATTTTTTGATTATATGGGAAAAACAACTCGACGTGGATATGGATGGGCTGTTCTATGGTGTACTGGTATTTATTTTGTTTCTTCATACATAAGTTCATTATTTTTTAATTACACCTCATTTTATAAAGTTGGAGTATGTATTGTTGTTATTACATTTTTAATTTTTTTGATCGGAATTCTTGCATTGAGTTTCCGTCGTTTGAGAGACATTGGTATTAATGGACGAGCAACACTTTGTTTAATAGCTATTAACTTATTGCTTAGTGTATTTTTACCTATATTCGATTTGATTTTGATAATTGCATTAAATTTAAGCATTATTTTGGTTCCAAGTGGAAAATGGAAAACAACCAGTCAAAATGGCTTTATGAAATTTATTTTTGTAACCGAAAAAGGAGAGAATGAATAATGAACTCAAGACGGGTATTAAAAGATCATGCAAAAAAGTTAATTAGTGAAAATTTAGGGAAAATATTTTTAATTGAATTTGTAACGGCGGCCATTTTAATTGGCATGTTTGTAGTTTCTGGTGGTTTGTTTTGTGTTGACGTAGCACTAGGAGTAATTTTTGTTTTAGTAACATTAATTTGTAGTATCTTACTAGGCTTGGGATTATCTTTCTTGTTTTATGATTTAGTTAAAAATAATAAATTCCCAGAGAAATTGTGGAAGAAATTATTTATTTGTTTTACTCCACGTTACTGTTGGTCAGTAATTAGATTATTTATTGCTTACTGTTTTTTCAGCTCTTTATGGGGAATAGTATTTATAATTCCAACATACATTAAAATATTTGAATATTCGCAAGCTTTTTGGATTTTGAAAGATCATTTGGATAATGGAGAAAAAGTAACAGCACGTGAATGTTTGAAGGAAAGTTCACGGATGATGCAAGGACATAAAGAGGATTTATTTATTTTATCCTTTAGTTTTATTGGTTGGCAATTATTGGCTTTATTAATTTTATTAGTATTAATGATAATTACTGGTCCTTTAAGTATCATTGGTATAATGGTTTATTATATTTTATGGCTTACACCATACTGTTCTCTTTCAATTTTAGGATTCTATTTAAATGTAAAATCTGCTTATGGTGAAAAAACAACATTGATATTTAATCCTAATGGCTCATGTTCTCCTATAATTGAAAAATCAAATAAAAATTTAACTAGAGCAAATTGGGTTGCTTTTGGATGTGAATTGTTGTTGATTGCTGTATTTTTGCCATTATCATATTTTTATCCAAGTATAAATCAAAGTATTGAAAATGAAATATTTGTAATGAAAATTAAAAGTTCAAAGTCAGATGAAGTTAAAAATTGCGATATAAAATTTAATAAAATTAAAGATGGCAAAGGTAAAGCAAAAGTAATACTAGATGATTATTCAGCTAATGAATCTAAATCAAATGAATCACAATATGATAAGTTAATAAATGAATTGCAAAAGCCAAAAATTAAATGTAATGTTACATTTGATTCGATTTATTTAGGTAGTGAAAAATCACATGATGTGATAACGTTATATGATTTGAAAATTTCAGATAAAGGGCAAAAAATTGTTGGAAATGTCCAATTGAATGAGAAGAAAGTTGGAACAGTAGTTCTAGAAAAAGAATAATAAAAAAGAGATTAGGTAATCCTAATCTCTTTTTTATTATTTAGTTTCAGTATTAATTTCCATGTCATCAGTAAGAGTGTTTCCAGTTTGAGCAGAAGATAATTCTAAAGCTTTGCGTAAAGTATTAGTTATCTTTTGCTTTTCATCCACACTGACAACTTCAAAATCGGCACTACCGATTTTTTGAGTAGTTCCTTGTAAATGTGTAGATTTGACGTGATGAGTTGCAATACGATAATTTTTACCGAGAGCAATTAAATCGTTAAATGATAAATCGGTTTTTAATTGTTTTGATAAAGAATTTAAAAACTTATCATTCAATAGACTCGATAATTTGACGCCTTTAAATGCTAATGCCATTATGATTTGTCGTTGGCGATTTTGACGTCCATAATCTCCTAATGGGTCATCATCACGCATACGGCAATATTGTAATGCCTCATTACCATTCATATGAACTTCTTTATCTTTAGTAAATGTGTATCCACCATAAGAAAAACTAAGTAATGGTTTTATATTTAATCCACCAACTGCATTGATTAGACCTTCAAGTCCTCCCATGTTAATAGTTGCATAAAAATCAATCGGAACATTTAAATACTTTTCTACTGTTTTGATTGCTGCAGTTGAGCCACCATAAGCATAAGCAGAATTTAATTTACTTGGATAATATTGTTCATAGCCGTTTACAGCAACTAATGCATCCCTTGGTAAACTAACTAGTGTCATTGTTTTTTTAGATGGGTTTAGCACTGCAACAATCATTGTATCTGTTCTACCTTTAAATGAACGGCCTAATGCACCGGTATCAGTTCCCATTAGTAAAATTGAAACAGGTTTTCCATCTTTTAGTAATTGTTCAACATTACGAGACTTATCATTAGTACTAGGAGCATAGACTGTATTAGCAACTTTTCGTGCAGTAATAAAATGATCATAAAAATAATTTCCACTCACAATTAAACCAATAATAATAATTAAAAGTGACCAGAAAAAAATTATTTTTTTATAATTAGTCTGATTATTATAAGAGGTATCTTCTTGTTCTTCATCTTCTTGGATTTCCTCAAAATCTTCATGCTGAGATCTTTGCATAATAATTAGGTTACCTCCATTTTTTTATAATTGATTATATTATAACAAAAGTTAGTAATCTGCATGACCTAAAAAGAAACTAATAATCAAAATAGCTAATACAATTACGGTAATTATAGTATATAAAGTATCATGTGCTTTAAAAAAAGCATAGATAGAAGCGGCAACCCGTAATGCAGGTGTAAGAATTAGTAAGAAAATTCCAGCCATCATTAATGCATAGGGTTTAAGCTGAATGACTCCAGATATAATTGAAACTAAAGTAGTTGGAAATGTATTTGCGGGATATCCAGTAGAATGTTTAATAAATAACATTAAATATCCAAGCAACATAATCATTGCAGCAATTGCAACCCCAATTCGCATAATTCTTCCAATCGCGATTTCCATACGATCCATTTCTTCGTCAGTATTTTTTGTATTTTTCATTTAAATTGTCACCCCAAATGCTTTTAATGCCATTTGTAAACCTAGATATATTAGAATAGGAATAAAAATAATACGAATCCATCTTGATGGTAAGTGCTGCATAATTCGACTTCCTAATGCAGCACCAACAATTATTCCGAGGGAAAGTGGAACTGCGATTTCAGGACGAATAGAACCATTAAAGAAATAAATTGTTGCACTAGCAGCAGCGGTAACTCCCATCATTAAATTACTTGTTGCGCTAGATGGCTTAAGAGGCATTTTCATTGCATTATCTAATGCCATGACTTTAAATGCACCTGATCCAATTCCTAATAGTCCTGAAGCTAGGCCTGCTCCAAACATAATTGTTAAGCCAGCAGGAACATTTTCGACATCATAGTCAATTTGTTTATGTAAATTTTTATCATAATATGAACTGTTTAATTTTAATTTTTCAGCTAATTTATCTGGAGTAGCTCGATGCAAAACTTCATTACCTTGGCGAAGTTTGCGATACATATTCCAACTTGAAAATAGTAGTAGACATCCGAATAAGAAATATAAAATTGCGGGATTAAAAACTCCGGTTAACAACGCACCGACAATTGCCCCCACACTGGTTGCAATTTCTAAAAACATTGCAACTCGTAGATTTAATACATCATCTTTCAAAAATGCGATTGTTGAACCAGAACTAGTTGCAATAACTGCAATGATACTAGCACCAATTGCATATTTAATATCTAATCCAAGACCCAGGGTAATGATTGGAGTGATGATCATTCCGCCTCCAATACCTAAAATCGCTCCCATTGTGCCAGCAAAAAGGCCGATTAGAAGCATTAGTAATGCACTTTGCATATTCTTCCTTCTCTCTGTTTTAATACATGTAACATGTAAATCGTAACATTAAACTTTCATAAAGAAAATATTTATTTATTGTAAGAGATATCCAAAAATTGTATATGTAGAAAGTAAATCATTTATTTTGGAGATATGTTATGAATTTTAAACAATTAAAATATTTTGTAACGGTGGCAGAAGAACAACAAGTTACAGCGGCTGCTAAAAAATTAAATATTGCGCAACCGCCTTTAAGTTATCAGCTTAAGCAACTAGAAAAAGAATTAGACGTCCAATTAATTAAAAGAACTGCACATGGTATTCAGTTAACATCTGCAGGTGTTATGTTTGAAAAATATGCAAAACAAATTATTGATTTGGCAGAAATTACACAATATAAAGTAAAAAATATTCAAAATGGTACATTTGGTACTTTACGTCTTGGGATGACTCCTACAAGTACAGCAACGATTCCGAATGAAAAAAATGAATTATTAACGAAATATTATCCAGACGTTAAGTTTAAAATTAAAGAAGGGAGCACATATGAGTTATTAGATTTATTACGTAAAAATTTAATAGATGTTGCTGTTGTTAGAACTCCATTTAATGAAGAAGGTTTAGGGATTCGTTTCTTTAAGGCTGAACCAATGGTTGCTGTAATTCCGCAAAAATTCCAAACAAAATGTTTATGTGAAAAATGTTCAATAGATATTGAAGAACTAGGAAATTTACCATTGATTGTTTATAACAGATTTAAAATTACAATTAAAGATTCATTTGAAAATCGAGGACTACAATCTTTTATTGCGGTTGAATGTGATGATAGTAGCAATACGCTGAAAGTAATTTTGGTGTAGCTTTAGTTCCTCAAAATTGTGCAAAATGTTATGCTAATAATAATGTTAAATTATTACCTGTAGCATATGAAAATTGGAATACTCGTCTTGCAATTGTTTGGCAAAATAAACAAGAGATATCAGGGGTTTTACAAAAGTTTATTAAAAGTTATGAAAATATTACTGTTGAAAGTAAATAGAAGGGATGAGAGAAATGACTTATTATTGCGAAAAATGTGGTCATAAAATGGATTCTAATGAGGAATACTGCTCATTTTGTGGTGCAAAACAAATGCGTTTTGCTAAAGAATATGAAACGAAGAAGTGTAAAAAATGTGATAAAGATATTTATGTAAATGCTAACTTTTGTCCATATTGTGGGACAGATCAGGCTATTTTAGATTTACATAAAGATTTAGCAGAAAATGATGAAGAAACAGATCATGATAATCAAAAGAATCTAACAAAAGAGCAACGAATTCAACAAAGTTTATTAAATGCCGATTTAACAGATAAAGATTCATTAGAAAAATTTGTAAAAGAAATGAACGATGCTGGCATTAAAGTGCGTGTACTTAAACCTGAAGAAAAAAATGAAAATGTGCAACCAGGATTATTTGTATCAACAAAGTTGATTTTAAAGGATATGTTTAAAATTAATAAACGAATGGGAATAAATGATTATTGGTGGGGAGTAGGCGGATTATTCCTATTGATGACCTTATTAAGTACATTAATTGCCTATTTTGCAACATCAGTATTACATGTAACAACAATTGTTGGACTATTGAAATCATGCTCAATAGTCATTGTTCCACTTTCAATTATTTTTCAAATTATACTTTTTACTGCTACATTTAGGAGATTGCATGACGCTAAATTACCAAATTGGCTAATGATTTTTTGGGTACTTGGTACTGTTGGACAGTTAGCTTTAATGTTTCTTTGTTTAATGGGGCCACGTTTAGATGATAATCCATATACTTTTAATGTAAAAGATTATTACAATCATAAAAATAAAATGTAAAAATAACTTGATTTTTTTTCAAAAAAAAGTAATAATAAAATTAATCGAAGAGAGGTCGCGATGATTATTAGTATCTTCACGGAGTTGCTAAAGCAACATTGATGTGAAGTGAAAGGATGATTCGCCGAAGAAGACACTGCTTTAGAAGTGTCTATCTGGGCTCTAGTTTAATAGACTAGGGACTGTCGCAGTTGAACATTGCGGAGCGCTATCGAGAATTTTTATTATTGATTAGTTTTTTTATCTTATTTTCAAAAGATTTTCATGGCGCATTCTGTTAGTAGAGTGCGTTTTTATTTTAGCTTTGTAGTGATGATATCTGTGCTCTTTGACCGTAATTTTTAGGAGGTCTAAGTATGGCAGAAAAGAATCAAATGAAGCGATCTTTAAAGACAAGGCATTTGTCGATGATTGCTTTAGGTGGAAGTATTGGAACAGGGTTATTTGTAGCAAGTGGTTCAGCAATTTCTAAAGCCGGTCCTGGTGGTGCAATTTTAGCATATATAGGAATCGGTGCTATGGTTTACTTCTTAATGACATCACTTGGAGAGATGGCAACCTATATGCCAGTAACTGGCTCATTTGCGACATATGCTAAAAGATTCGTTGATCCAGCCTTAGGATTTGCCATGGGATGGAATTATTGGTTTAACTGGGCAATAACGGTTGCAGTTGATGTTTCAACATGTGCATTAGTATTGAAGTTTTGGTTCCCACATGTTCCTAATTGGGTTTTTAGTTTATTTGCATTAGGGTTAGTGTTCTTGATTAATGCTATCTCAGTTCGTTCTTTTGGAGAAACTGAATACTGGCTATCTTTAATTAAAATTATTACAGTTATTATTTTCCTAGCAGTAGGAATTTTAACAATTTTTGGTATTTTAGGTGGAAAAGCAGTTTATTTAGAAAACTTTACATATAAGAAAGCACCATTTGTTGGAGGAATTCCAGCAGTATTAAGTGTTTTTGTAGTTGCTGGTTTCTCATTCCAAGGAACTGAACTTGTTGGGGTGACTGCTGGTGAATCAGAAAATCCAGCAGAAAGTGTTCCAAAGGCAATTAAGCAAGTATTTTGGAGAATTTTATTATTCTACATTTTGTCAATTTTTGTAATTGCTGCAATTATTCCTTATACAAGTAAATATTTACTTGGATCAAGTGCATCTGATATTGCAATTAGTCCATTTACTTTAGTATTTAAGCGTGCTGGATTAGCAGCTGCTGCAAGTATTATGAATGCAGTTATTTTAACTTCAGTTTTATCATCTGCAAATTCAGGAATGTATGCTTCAACTCGAATGCTTTATTCAATGGCTAAAGAAGGAGATGCACCAAAGATCTTTGGTAAGGTAAATCGTCGAGGAGTTCCATTCGTTGCATTAGTTGGTACAACAATAGTTGGTTTATTAACATTTTTAACAAGTATTTTTGGAAATCAATTATATCAATGGTTAGTTGCTGCTAGTGGATTAACTGGATTTATTGCATGGATTGGAATTGCAATTTCTCATTATCGTTTTAGAAAAGCATATGTAGCTCAAAATAAGGATTTAAATGATTTAGTTTATAAGGCTAAACTATTCCCATTTGGTCCAATTTTGGCATTAGTATTATGTATATTAGTAGTAATTGGACAAGATTTACAAGCAGTTGCCAGTTTTGATTGGAAAGCAATGTTAGTAACATACATGTCAGTTCCATTGTTCTTAATACTATTTTGTTATTATAAGATTAAGCATCATACACATATAATTCCATTGGATGAAGTGGATTTATCAACACCTGATCTAACAGATAAATTTGATGAGGAAGATGAAGAATTAATTGAAGATCATTAGAACTTGTTAAATTTTATTGAAAAGGGTAAAATAAACGTAGAAATAATTAAACATCATGGTCGCCATAAGTAGGTATCAAGAGAAGCGGTGGTTGGTGCGAACCGTTACCGAAACTCCAGCGATTTTTGCATGGGCAGGTAATGCTGCACGGCTTTAAGTCGTTATTCTTTTGAGTGCACTATTAATATGGTGAATTTGGGTGGTACCACGGAATAGTCTTTCGTCCCATATGGGGATGAAAGGCTATTTTTTTATTATTTCAAAGATTTTTAGGAGGAAAATACATGTTAGATATTCGTGATATAAGAAAAAATACAGATGAATATAAAAAACGTTTAGGAACACGTGGCATTAAGCCAGAACAAATTGATGCTTTACTTGAAAAAGATAAAGAACGTCGTGATTTGCTAGTTGAAGCAGAAAATTTAAAAAAACAACGTAATGATGTGTCAAGTGCAATTGCTAAAGCAAAAAGAAATAAGGAAGATACAACTGCACAAATTGAAAAAATGCGTGAAGTTGGAACAAAAATTAAAGCATTAGATGAAGATTTAGAAAGAATTCAAGAAGAAGAAAAGGATATGGCTTCTCGATTGCCTAACTTGCCAAATCCAACAATTCCAGTAGGAAAAGATGAAGATGCAAATGTTGAGTTGCGTAAAGTTGGTACTATTCGTGAATTTGATTTTACTCCAAAAAATCATTGGGAAATTGGCTCTGATTTAGGAATTTTGGATTTCGAACGTGCTGCAAAAGTTTCAGGTGCTCGTTTTGTTTATTACATTGGTGCAGGTGCAAAATTAGAACGTGCAGTTTATAACTTTATGTTAGATCAACATGCAACAGAAGGTTATACAGAAGTTATTCCACCTTATATTGTTAATGCTGCTTCTATGTATGGGACTGGACAATTTCCTAAGTTTAAGGAAGATGTTTATCAAGTTAACGGAGAAGATATGACTTTAATTCCAACTGCTGAAGTTCCGTTAACTAATTATTATCGTGATGAAGTTATTCCAACTGAAAAATTACCAGTATATTTTACAGCATTATCACCATCATTTCGTTCAGAAGCAGGAAGTGCAGGACGAGATACTCGTGGATTAATTAGAATGCATCAATTTAATAAAGTTGAAATGGTGAAATATGTAAAACCAGAAACATCATATGATGAATTAGAAAAGATGACTAATAATGCAGGAAATATAATGGAAAAACTAGGATTACCATATCATGTTATAACGCTTTCTACTGGGGATATGGGATTTAGTGCTGCAATGACACATGATTTAGAAGTTTGGATGCCAGCACAAAACAAATATCGTGAAATTTCAAGTTGTTCAAATTGCGAAGCTTTCCAAGCACGTCGTGCACATATTCAATATCGTGATGAAAATGGCAAATTACAATTTGTACATACATTAAATGGATCTGGTTTAGCTGTTGGTCGAACAGTTGCTGCTATTTTGGAAAATTATCAAAATGAAGATGGTAGTGTAACAATTCCAGAAGCATTACGTCCATATATGAATGGAATGGAAAAAATTACAAAATAAATTTAATGTAGATACAAGCGAGGCTTTTTTAAGTTTTGCTTGTATCTTTTTTTGAAATTTATTAAATAAAGTTCAAAAAAGATGTTGACGACTATAAAATTTGTTGGTAGAATAAATATCGTTGTCAGGAGATAACAAAAAAGTTAAAACTTAATTTTAAAAAGTTTGAAATTAGTTGTTGACATTTGATTTTAAACGAGTATAATTTTAAGAGTTGTCGATAAGATAACAAACAGATGTAGATCTTTGAAAACTGAATATGTTTCGATGAACAAATGTGCAGGGCAATTCATGAAAATGAATGCAAAAACATTTGCGAAGTCAATTCGCTAGTAAAATTTATGAGTCACAAAACTTTTAAAATGAGAGTTTGATCCTGGCTCAGGACGAACGCTGGCGGCGTGCCTAATACATGCAAGTCGAACGAGAAAATCTTACACCGGATGCTTGCATCCACCGTAAGAATTTCGAGTGGCGGACGGGTGAGTAACACGTGGGTAACCTGCCCAAAAGAAGGGGATAACATTTGGAAACAAGTGCTAATACCGTATAACCATGACAAGCGCATGCTTGTGATGTGAAAGATGGTTCTGCTATCGCTTTTGGATGGACCCGCGGCGTATTAACTAGTTGGTGAGGTAAAGGCTCACCAAGGTGATGATACGTAGCCGAACTGAGAGGTTGATCGGCCACAATGGGACTGAGACACGGCCCATACTCCTACGGGAGGCAGCAGTAGGGAATCTTCCACAATGGGCGCAAGCCTGATGGAGCAACGCCGCGTGAATGAAGAAGGTCTTCGGATCGTAAAGTTCTGTTGTTAGAGAAGAACACGTGTGAGAGTAACTGTTCATGCGTTGACGGTATCTAACCAGCAAGTCACGGCTAACTACGTGCCAGCAGCCGCGGTAATACGTAGGTGGCAAGCGTTGTCCGGATTTATTGGGCGTAAAGGGAACGCAGGCGGTCTTTTAAGTCTGATGTGAAAGCCTTCGGCTTAACCGGAGATGTGCATTGGAAACTGGAAGACTTGAGTGCAGAAGAGGAGAGTGGAACTCCATGTGTAGCGGTGAAATGCGTAGATATATGGAAGAACACCAGTGGCGAAAGCGGCTCTCTGGTCTGTAACTGACGCTGAGGTTCGAAAGCGTGGGTAGCGAACAGGATTAGATACCCTGGTAGTCCACGCCGTAAACGATGAATGCTAGGTGTTGGAGGGTTTCCGCCCTTCAGTGCCGCAGCTAACGCAATAAGCATTCCGCCTGGGGAGTACGACCGCAAGGTTGAAACTCAAAGGAATTGACGGGGGCCCGCACAAGCGGTGGAGCATGTGGTTTAATTCGAAGCAACGCGAAGAACCTTACCAGGTCTTGACATCTTTTGACCACCTGAGAGATCAGGTTTTCCCTTCGGGGACAAAATGACAGGTGGTGCATGGCTGTCGTCAGCTCGTGTCGTGAGATGTTGGGTTAAGTCCCGCAACGAGCGCAACCCTTGTTGTCAGTTGCCATCATTCAGTTGGGCACTCTGGCGAGACTGCCGGTGACAAACCGGAGGAAGGTGGGGATGACGTCAAGTCATCATGCCCCTTATGACCTGGGCTACACACGTGCTACAATGGACGATACAACGAGTCGCGAAATCGCGAGGTCAAGCTAATCTCTTAAAGTCGTTCTCAGTTCGGATTGCAGGCTGCAACTCGCCTGCATGAAGTCGGAATCGCTAGTAATCGCGGATCAGCATGCCGCGGTGAATACGTTCCCGGGCCTTGTACACACCGCCCGTCACACCATGAGAGTTTGTAACACCCAAAGCCGGTGGGGTAACCTTTATGGAGCTAGCCGTCTAAGGTGGGACAGATGATTGGGGTGAAGTCGTAACAAGGTAGCCGTAGGAGAACCTGCGGCTGGATCACCTCCTTTCTAAGGAAAAATACGGAAACTGCACATTGTCGAAACTTATTCAGTTTTGAGAGATCTACTCTCAAGCTTGTTCTTTGAAAACTAGATAATAATTTATTTCTTAATAAACCGAGAACACCGCGTTTTTAAGAGTTTTAACAAGAATCAAAGTTCTTAATTCGCTAAACTCATAAACCAACTGATCAAATCAGTTCAGGTTAAGTTATTAAGGGCGCATGGTGGATGCCTTGGCACTAGGAGCCGATGAAGGACGTGACTAACTGCGATATGCTTCGGTTAGCTGTAAGTAAGCAATGATCCGGAGATTTCCGAATGGGGAAACCCGAAACCGTTAGGTTTCATCACTAAGTGAATTCATAGCTTAGTTGAAGGAAGACGCGGGGAACTGAAACATCTAAGTACCCGCAGGAAGAGAAAGAAATTCGATTCCCTGAGTAGCGGCGAGCGAAACGGGAACAGCCCAAACCAAGAAGCTTGCTTTTTGGGGTTGTAGGACTGAACATCCGAGTTACCAAGAAATAACGTAGTTGAATGATCTGGGAAGATCAACCAGAGAAGGTGATAGTCCTGTAAACGAAACGTTGTTTCCTCAGTTCAGGATCCTGAGTACGGCGGAACACGTGAAACTCCGTCGGAATCCGGGAGGACCATCTCCCAAGGCTAAATACTACCTAGTGACCGATAGTGAACCAGTACCGTGAGGGAAAGGTGAAAAGCACCCCGGGAGGGGAGTGAAATAGTTCCTGAAACCATGTGCCTACAAGTAGTCAAAGCTCATTAACGAGTGATGGCGTGCCTTTTGTAGAATGAACCGGCGAGTTACGCTTGCATGCGAGGTTAAGACCGCAAAGTCGGAGCCGCAGCGAAAGCGAGTCTGAATAGGGCGCAAGAGTATGTAGGTGTAGACCCGAAACCAGGTGACCTACCCATGTCCAGGTTGAAGGTGCGGTAAAACGCACTGGAGGACCGAACCTGTGTATGTTGAAAAATGCTAGGATGAGGTGTGGGTAGCGGTGAAATTCCAAACGAACTTGGAGATAGCTGGTTCTCTCCGAAATAGCTTTAGGGCTAGCCTCGGAGTTGAGGATCGTGGAGGTAGAGCACTGTTTGGACTAGGGGCTCATCAAGAGTTACTGAATTCAGATAAACTCCGAATGCCACAGATCTATATCCGGGAGTCAGACTGCGAGTGATAAGATCCGTAGTCGAAAGGGAAACAGCCCAGACCACCGATTAAGGTCCCTAAATATGTGTTAAGTGGAAAAGGATGTGGGATTGCATAGACAACTAGGATGTTGGCTCAGAAGCAGCCACCATTCAAAGAGTGCGTAATAGCTCACTAGTCGAGTGATCCTGCGCCGAAAATGTAACGGGGCTAAACACATTACCGAAATCGTGGATGCACGTAGTGCATGGTAGGAGAGCGTTCTAAGGGCAACGAAGTCAGACCGTAAGGACTGGTGGAGCGCTTAGAAGTGAGAATGCCGGTATGAGTAGCGAAAGATTAGTGAGAATCTAATCCACCGAATGACTAAGGTTTCCTGGGGAAGGCTCGTCCGCCCAGGGTTAGTCGGGACCTAAGCTGAGGCCGAGAGGCGTAAGCGATGGATAACAGGTTGAGATTCCTGTACTATTAATTTTTGTTTGAACGATGGAGGGACGCAGGAGGCTAGAGATGCGCACGAACGGAAATGTGCGTCCAAGTAATAAGTCGGTATGAGAGTCAAATGCTTGAATACACAACGACAAGTTACGATGGGGAACGAAATTAAAGTAGTGAAGTGATCGACGTCACACTGCCAAGAAAAGCTTCTAGTGAGAAAATTAATACCCGTACCGCAAACCGACACAGGTAGTCGAGGAGAGTATCCTAAGGTGAGCGAGAGAACTCTCGTTAAGGAACTCGGCAAAATGACCCCGTAACTTCGGGAGAAGGGGTGCTGACCTCCGGGTCAGCCGCAGTGAAAAGGCCCAGGCGACTGTTTATCAAAAACACAGGTTTCTGCAAAATCGTAAGATGAAGTATAGGGGCTGACGCCTGCCCGGTGCTGGAAGGTTAAGAGGAAAAGTTAGCTTCGGCGAAGCTTTGAATTGAAGCCCCAGTAAACGGCGGCCGTAACTATAACGGTCCTAAGGTAGCGAAATTCCTTGTCGGGTAAGTTCCGACCCGCACGAAAGGCGTAACGATCTGGGCACTGTCTCAACGAGAGACTCGGTGAAATTATAATACCCGTGAAGATGCGGGTTACCCGCGACAGGACGGAAAGACCCCATGGAGCTTTACTGTAGCTTGATATTGGGTGTTTGTATAACTTGTACAGGATAGGTAGGAGCCATTGAAGGCGGAACGCTAGTTTCGCTGGAGGCGTTGGTGGGATACTACCCTAGTTGTATGAACACTCTAACCCACGCCGGCAATCACGGCGGGAGACAGTGTCAGGTGGGCAGTTTGACTGGGGCGGTCGCCTCCTAAAAGGTAACGGAGGCGCCCAAAGGTTCCCTCAGAATGGTTGGAAATCATTCGCAGAGTGTAAAGGCAGAAGGGAGCTTGACTGCGAGACCTACAAGTCGAGCAGGGACGAAAGTCGGGCTTAGTGATCCGGTGGTTCCGTATGGAAGGGCCATCGCTCAACGGATAAAAGCTACCCTGGGGATAACAGGCTTATCTCCCCCAAGAGTCCACATCGACGGGGAGGTTTGGCACCTCGATGTCGGCTCATCGCATCCTGGGGCTGTAGTCGGTCCCAAGGGTTGGGCTGTTCGCCCATTAAAGCGGTACGCGAGCTGGGTTCAGAACGTCGTGAGACAGTTCGGTCCCTATCCGTCGCGGGCGTAGGAAATTTGAGAGGATCTGTCCTTAGTACGAGAGGACCGGGATGGACATACCGCTGGTGTACCAGTTGTCTTGCCAAAGGCATCGCTGGGTAGCTATGTATGGATGAGATAAACGCTGAAAGCATCTAAGTGCGAAACTCACCTCAAGATCGGATTTCCCATTCCGTAAGGAAGTAAGACCCCTGAGAGATGATCAGGTAGATAGGATGGAAGTGGAAGTGCAGCGATGCATGGAGCGGACCATTACTAATCGGTCGAGGACTTAACCAAAGGTTAAAAAAGCGGTGAAGGTCAAAAGAATAAATTATTAGCTAGTTTTGAGAGAACAAGGTTTTCTCAAAAGCACAAAGTGCGGTGATGATGGCTTGAAGGATACACCTGTTTCCATTCCGAACACAGAAGTTAAGCTTCAAAACGCCGATAGTAGTTAGAGGAACGCCTCTTGCAAGGGTAGGAAGTCGCCGTGCTTAATGGAGGATTAGCTCAGCTGGGAGAGCATCTGCCTTACAAGCAGGGGGTCACAGGTTCGAACCCTGTATCCTCCATTTGAGTCGTTAGCTCAGTTGGTAGAGCATCTGACTTTTAATCAGAGGGTCGACAGTTCGAGCCTGTCACGACTCATTTTATGTCAATTTTGCGGGTGTGGCGGAATTGGCAGACGCGCCAGATTTAGGTTCTGGTGTCTTCGGACGTGGGGGTTCAAATCCCTTCACCCGCACCATTTTATGCCGACTTAGCTCAGTTGGTAGAGCATCTGTCTTGTAAACAGAGGGTCGGAGGTTCGAATCCTCTAGTCGGCATTATGCGGAAGTAGTTCAGTGGTAGAACACCACCTTGCCATGGTGGGGGTCGCGGGTTCGAATCCCGTCTTCCGCTTGTATAAATTCGCCGGGGTGGCGGAACTGGCAGACGCACAGGACTTAAAATCCTGCGGTGAGTGATCACCGTACCGGTTCGATTCCGGTCCTCGGCATTTATATTTATGCACCCATAGCGCAACTGGATAGAGTGTCTGACTACGAATCAGAAGGTTGTAGGTTCGACTCCTACTGGGTGCATTTATCGGGAAATAGCTCAGTTTGGTAGAGCACTTGGTTTGGGACCAAGGGGTCGCAGGTTCAAATCCTGTTTTCCCGATTTTAAAATCGTAAATTAAGAAAAGACTATGACAATATCTGTTATAGTCTTTTTTATTTGTTATAATCGATTTAAAGTTACTAGTTTAATAATCTTTTGCATTTTAATATCACTTTCAAGTATAATAATAGTCAATGTTAGTCAAACATCAGTGGAGGTGAAATTATGCAGAACCGAAATGTATCGGATATAATTGAAAAATATTTAAAAAGTATTTTAGCTGATTCAAAACAAATTGAAATAAAAAGAGCAGAAATTGCGCAACAATTTGATGTTGTTCCATCACAAATCAATTATGTAATTAAAACCCGTTTTAATATTCAAAATGGCTATATTGTAGAAAGTAAACGTGGCGGTGGAGGATATATTAGGATTGCTAAAGTTAATTTAGCTAATAATGTCAACATAATAGATCAGTTAATTGCATATATTGGTGAACAAATTGATGCACGCAAAGGATTTCAAATTATTCAAAGTTTATATGAAGATAAGGTACTAACTAAAAAAGAAGCAAATTTAATCTTAGCTACTATTGACAGTAATACATTATCGTTTGCTAACAAAGATTTAGAAGATACGGTTCGTGCAAAAATTTTAATTAGTGTATTAAACAGGTTAAGATATGAAGAGTAAAGAAAGGACTTGAAGCTATGGAATATTTACTAACGCCTCTTGCTGAAAAAGCCCAACAAAGTGCAATTGAAAATGCAAGATCTCATCACCAATTAGCAGTTGGTACACAAGATTTATTAGTGGGATTAGTTAAAAGTATGCCATCAGTTGCAGCAATTATTTTAAGGGATTTTGGAATTGATGAAAATGATATAAATGAAAACATTTTATCAGTAAATGAGATTAGTGAAATACCAGGAAGTTTTTCCCCAGATAGAACACCAAAATATGAGAAAATACTTGCTGATGCTAAAGCTTTAGCAAATTGTATGGACAGTAAAAAAATCGGAACGGAACATATATTGATTGCTATTGCACAAAATAAGGATACATTTGCAAATCATATTTTAGAAAATTTGAATATAAATTCTACAGTGATGATTGATCGAATTTTATCACAGTTAGGAATTAATAAATCTACATTAAAGAGATTGAAAAAAGAAAAGAACAAGAAAAAAGGCAAGTCATTATTAAGTGAGCTTGGTAAGGATTTAACACAGTTAGCACGTGATGGAAAAATCCCTCCAGTTGCTGGTAGAGACCATGAAATTCAACGTATAATCGAAATCTTAATGCGACGTACAAAAAATAATCCGGTTCTTTTAGGACAACCAGGTGTAGGTAAAACCGCAATTGTAGAAGGCTTAGCACAGTTAATTGCAAATAAAGAAGTTCCAATTGAATTAGAAGATAAGCGGTTAATTTTATTAGATATGGGAACATTAGTTGCTGGAACTAAATATCGTGGTGAATTCGAAGACCGAGTAAAGAAAATTTTGAAAGAAATAAAAGATGCCGGTAATATTATTTTATTTGTTGATGAAATACATACAATGGTTGGTGCAGGTGGTGCAGAGGGAGCAATTGATGCATCTAATATAATGAAACCTGCATTAGCTCGTGGTGAAATTCAAATTCTTGGTGCTACTACACTAGATGAATATCATAAATATATCGAAAAAGATGCAGCACTTGAAAGAAGATTTGCTACAGTAAAAGTAGATGAGCCAAGCAAAAAAGAAACTTTAACAATTATGAAAAAATTGCGTGGTGAATATGAAGAATTTCATAAAGTAAGTATTTCAGATAAAACTTTGGATGCAGCAATTAATTATAGTGTTCGATATATTACTAATCGTTTTTTACCAGATAAAGCATTAGATGTATTAGATGAAGCAAGTGTATGTGCACATTTAAGAGCTAATAATAAACAAGATGGCGAAATTAAAAATCTAGAGAAAAAAGCAAAAGATAAAAAAGAATTAATGGAGCAAAAATTATTATCTGGTGAATATAGAGAAGCAGCAGAAGCTCGAATTGACGAACACAATTTAAGATCTAAAATTGATAGCATTTTAAAAGATAAATATACAATTGAAGGGAAAAAAATTGACGTTTTACCAGAAGATATAGCAACTGTTATTTCTCAGTGGACAGGAGTCCCTGTTAATCAAATTTCAAAAACAGAAAGTGAACGTTTATTGAAATTAGAAAAAACATTACATGAACGTGTAATTGGACAAGATGAAGCAATCGATGCTATAGCAAAGGCAATACGGCGTTCTAGAAGTGGTTTAGCAGATCCTAAACGCCCAATTGGGTCATTTATGTTTTTAGGACCTACTGGGGTAGGAAAAACAGAGTTAGCTAAAGCACTAGCTGCGTCTGTTTTTGGTTCTGAAGAATCTATGATTCGAATTGATATGAGCGAATATATGGAAAAATTTTCTACTAGTCGTTTAGTTGGAGCTCCTCCTGGATACGTTGGTTATGATGAAGGTGGAGAGTTAACAGATAGAGTTCGTGAGAATCCATATTCTGTAGTTTTACTTGATGAAGTAGAAAAAGCTCATCCTGACGTCTTTAATTTATTATTACAGGTATTAGATGATGGATATTTAACAGATTCAAAAGGTAGAAAGATTGACTTTACTAATACAATTATTATTATGACATCCAACTTGGGAGCAACAGATTTACGAGATCAAAAAGAGGTTGGTTTTTCAACATTAAGTATTCAAGATGAATATAAAGCAATGTCTAATAAAATCAATGAAAGATTAAAGAAAACATTCCGTCCAGAATTTTTAAACCGTATTGACGATATTTTGATTTTCCATTCATTAACAAAAGATGAATTACATCAGATTGTAAAATTAATGGCGAAAAAAATTATTTTAAGATTAAAACAAAAAGATATAGAATTGAAGTTAACACCTAAAGCTATTGATACAATTGCAAAAGTGGGATATGATCCTGAATACGGTGCACGGCCATTAAGACGTGCATTACAAAATGAAGTAGAAGATAAACTAAGTAACGCTTTGCTTGCTGGAGAAATTCATGCTGGTTCAAAAGTTACAATAGGATCGAAAAATGGAAAGTTAAATTTAATTATTAAATAAATAAAAGCATCTTAAAGTTGTAATTATGCAGCTATAAGATGCTTTTTTGTATTGACAAAATCGGTAAAATTATATATCATGTAAGAGTATAATTGTAAGTCAAATATCTGATATGATATATTGTCCATATCAGTAGGTGAAACAAAAATAGTGTAGTTTGAAACGTTCGACGAATCTGTTTTTGGTTTTTTTTTGCCAAAAAACAGTAAAAATACACTATTTAACCTAATTGTAAACAAATTGTAACATAATGATTTACAAAATTTTTGGAGAGGTGAAAAACTTGGCAGGACACTTAGTAAAATACGGTAAACACCGTGTACGTAGAAGTTATTCTCGTATCAAAGAAGTGCTTGATTTACCTAATTTGATCGAGATTCAAACAGACTCCTACAATTGGTTCTTAGATGAAGGACTTCGAGAAATGTTTGAAGATATTATGCCAATTGATGATTTTGCTGGCACATTATCTTTAGAGTTTGTCGATTATCAATTGTTAGAACCTAAATATACAGTTGATGAAGCCCGTGAACATGATGCAAACTACTCTGCACCATTGCACGTAACATTACGTTTAACAAATCATGAAACTGGCGAAATTAAATCCCAAGATGTATTCTTTGGCGATTTTCCATTAATGACTAAACAAGGAACATTTATTATCAACGGGGCAGAACGGGTTATTGTTTCTCAACTTGTTCGTTCACCAGGAGTATACTACTCTTCAGAATTAGATAAAAATGGTCGGAATATCTATGGTACAACTGTAATTCCTAACCGTGGAGCATGGTTAGAATATGAAACAGATTCAAAGAATGTTTCATATGTTCGTATTGATAGAACACGTAAAATTCCAATGACAGAATTAATTCGTGCTTTAGGATATGGTTCTGATTCAGAAATCATTGATATGATGGGTGAAACAGATTCATTAATGCTTACATTAGAAAAAGATGTACATAAAAATACTGAAGATTCACGTGTTGAAGAATCTTTGAAAGATATTTATGAACGTCTTCGTCCAGGTGAACCAAAGACTGCAGATTCTTCACGTAGCTTATTAACTGCTCGTTTCTTTGATCCAAAGCGTTATGATTTAGCACCTGTAGGACGTTATAAGATCAATAAGAAATTAAGCCTAAAAACTCGTTTGTTAAATGCTACTGTAGCAGAAACATTAGCTGATCCAGATACAGGTGAGATCATTGTTAACAAAGATGAAGTTATTGATAAGAAAGTAATGGACAAATTAGCTCCATACTTAGATCGTGATGACTTTAAGACAGTAACATATCAACCATCTGAAGAAGGTGTTGTTCAAGATCCAATGACACTTCAAGTAATTAAAGTGTACTCACAAAAGGATCCAGAACGTGTAATTAATATGATCGGTAATGGAAATATTGATTTGAAATATAAACATATTACACCTGCCGATATTATTGCATCTATGAATTATTTCTTTAATTTACAAGAAGGATACGGTTCAACAGATGATATTGATCACTTAGGAAATCGTCGTATTCGTTCAGTTGGTGAATTGTTACAAAATCAATTCCGAATTGGTTTGGCACGAATGGAACGTGTTGTAAGAGAAAGAATGTCAATTCAAGACACTTCAACTGTAACACCACAACAATTGATTAATATTAGACCTGTAGTTGCTTCAATTAAGGAATTCTTTGGTAGTTCTCAATTATCACAATTCATGGATCAAACAAACCCATTAGGTAGTTTGGAACATAAACGTCGTCTTTCAGCATTGGGACCAGGTGGTTTAACACGTGATCGTGCTGGATATGAAGTTCGTGACGTTCACTATACACACTATGGTCGTATGTGTCCAATTGAAACACCTGAAGGACCTAACATTGGATTGATTAACAACTTATCATCATATGCACGTGTAAATAAATATGGATTTATTGAAACTCCATATCGTCGTGTATCATGGGAAACACATAAAGTAACTGATAAGATCGATTATCTTGCTGCTGACGAAGAAGATAACTATGTTGTAGCACAAGCTAATTCGCCATTAAATGATGACGGATCATTTGTTGATGATGTAGTTATGGCTCGTCACAAGGATGATAATATTGAAGTTTCAATTGATAAAGTTGACTATATGGATGTTTCACCTAAGCAAGTAGTTGCTGTAGCAACGGCATGTATTCCTTTCTTGGAAAATGATGACTCAAACCGTGCTTTAATGGGTGCTAACATGCAACGTCAAGCTGTTCCTTTGATTCGCCCACATGCTCCATTAGTAGGTACAGGTATTGAATACAAAGCAGCTCATGACTCTGGTGATGCATTAATCTGCGAACATGATGGTAAAGTAGAATATGTAGATGCAACAGAAGTACGTGTACGTCGTGAAGATAGAACTTTAGATAAATACAAATTAATGAAATTCCACCGTTCAAACAGTGGGAAGAACTATAACCAAACACCAATTGTTCGTGTAGGTGAACATGTTAAAGCAGATGAAGTATTAGCTGATGGACCAGCTATGGAACAAGGTGAATTGGCTTTAGGTCAAAATCCTCTTATTGCATTCATGACTTGGGATGGATATAACTTCGAAGATGCTATTGCAATTAACGAAAGATTAGTTAAAGAAGATGTATATACTTCAATCCATATTGAAGCTCATGAATCAGAAGCACGTGATACTAAGTTAGGACCAGAAGAGATTACACGTGAAATTCCTAATGTTGGTGAAGATGCATTGAAAGATCTTGACGAATTTGGAATTGTACGTGTTGGTGCTGAAGTTCATGATGGTGATATTTTAGTTGGTAAAGTAACTCCAAAGGGTGTTACAGAATTATCTGCTGAAGAAAGACTATTACATGCCATCTTTGGTGAAAAGGCACGTGAAGTTCGTGATACATCATTACGTGTACCTCACGGTGGTGGCGGAATTGTCCGTGAAGTAAAAGTTTATACACGAGAAGCTGGCGATGAATTAGCACCAGGTGTTAACCAAATGGTACGTGTATTTATTGCTCAAAAACGTAAATTACAAGTTGGGGATAAAATGGCTGGACGTCACGGTAACAAAGGTACTGTTTCAGTCGTAATTCCTGAAGAAGATATGCCATTTATGCCTGATGGTACACCAATTGATATTATGTTATCTCCTATGGGTGTTCCTTCACGTATGAACATTGGACAAGTATTAGACTTGCACTTAGGTATGGCAGCTCGTAAATTAGGTATCCATGTTGCAACACCTGTTTTTGATGGTGCACGTGATGAAGATATTTGGGATGCATTTAAAGAAGCTGGTTTGCCAGGTGATGGTAAGAGTATCTTATATGATGGACGTACAGGTGAACCATTTGATAATCGTATTGCAGTCGGTGTTATGTACTATATGAAACTTGCACACATGGTTGATGACAAGATTCACTCACGTTCAATCGGACCATACTCACTAGTTACACAACAACCATTAGGTGGTAAAGCTCAATTTGGTGGACAACGTTTTGGTGAAATGGAAGTTTGGGCTCTTGAAGCTTATGGTGCTGCATATACACTTCAAGAAATCTTGACATACAAGTCAGATGACGTTGTAGGTCGTGTGAAGACATATGAAGCAATCGTTAAGGGTGAACCAATCCCTCAACCAGGTGTTCCAGAATCATTCCGTGTTCTTGTAAAAGAATTACAAGCACTTGGTTTGGATATGAAAGTTCTTGATGATGATAAGAAAGAAATTGAATTACGTGACATTGATGAAGATGAAAGCGATACTGTAATCGACATTGATGCTGTAAAACAAGCAAAAGAACAAGCAGAAAATAAACAAGCTCAAACTGTGATGAAAGAAGAAGAAGACCGTAATCCAGATACAGAAGAGAACGGTGACAAGTAATTAAATTAAGCCAATAATAATGAAAGGGAGGTCGGTCCTTTGATCGATGTCAATAAATTCGATAGCATGCAGATTGGATTAGCTTCATCAGATAAGATCCGTAGTTGGTCATATGGTGAAGTTAAGAAGCCTGAAACAATTAACTATCGTACTTTAAAGCCTGAAAAAGATGGTCTTTTTGATGAACGAATTTTCGGACCTACAAAAGACTGGGAATGTGCTTGTGGTAAATACAAACGTATTCGCTATAAGGGCGTAGTTTGTGATCGATGTGGAGTAGAGGTTACTCAAGCAAAAGTACGTCGTGAACGTATGGGACATATTGAATTGGCTGCTCCAGTAACACATATTTGGTATTTCAAGGGTATTCCAAGTCGTATGGGATTAGTTCTTGACATGAGTCCACGAGCTCTTGAAGAAATCATCTACTTTGCTTCATATGTTGTTACTGATCCAGGTAATACACCACTTGAAAAGAAACAACTTTTAACTGAAGCGGAATATCGTGATAAGGTTGACGAATATGGTTTTGATTCATTCCAAGCAGGAATGGGTGCAGAAGCTATTCGTACATTGTTGCGTGATGTTGATTTACAAAAAGAATGTGATGAACTAAAAGAAGAATTAAAGGATGCTACAGGTCAAAAACGTACACGTGCTGTTCGTCGGTTAGACATTTTGGAAGCATTCCTTGATTCAGGTAATGAACCTGACTGGATGGTAATGGATGCTATTCCAGTAATCCCACCTGATTTACGTCCAATGGTTCAATTAGAAGGTGGACGTTTTGCAACATCAGATTTGAACGACTTATATCGTCGTGTAATTAATCGTAATAATCGTTTGAAACGTTTATTAGATTTAAATGCACCTGGTATTATCGTTCAAAATGAAAAACGTATGCTTCAAGAAGCTGTTGACGCATTGATTGACAATGGTCGTCGTGGTCGTCCAGTAACTGGACCAGGTAACCGTCCATTGAAATCACTTTCACATATGTTGAAAGGTAAGCAAGGTCGTTTCCGTCAAAATCTTCTTGGTAAACGTGTTGATTACTCTGGACGTTCAGTTATTGATGTAGGTCCTAAGTTGAAATTAACTCAAATGGGTATTCCTCATGAAATGGCTTTAGAATTATTTAAGCCATTCATGATGAGAGAGTTAGTAAAGCGTGATATGGCATCAAATATTAAGAATGCTAAACGTAAGATTGATCGTCGTGATGAAGACATTTGGGATGTATTAGATGATGTAATTAAGGGACATCCAGTACTTCTTAACCGTGCACCTACACTTCACAGATTAGGTATTCAAGCATTTGAACCTGTTTTAGTTGATGGTAAAGCAATGCGTTTACACCCATTAGCTTGTGAAGCTTATAATGCCGATTTTGATGGTGACCAAATGGCTATTCACGTACCATTATCTGATGAAGCTCAAGCAGAAGCTCGACTATTAATGCTTGCTGCTCACCATATTTTGGCACCTAAAGATGGAAAACCAATTATCTCACCATCACAAGATATGACTATCGGTAACTACTACATCACTCTTGAAGAAAAAGATCGTGAAGGCGAAGGCATGATCTTTAAAGATGTGAATGAAGCATTGACTGCATATCAAAATAATTATGTTCATTTGCACACAAGAATTGGTTTACAAACTTCTGGACTAGCTAAGAAAGGCAAACCATTTACTGATTGGCAAAAAGAACGTATTTTGGTAACAACAGTTGGTAAAGCAATTTTTAACGAAATTTTACCTGATGATTTTGTATACTTGAATGAACCAACAGAAGAAAACTTACAAGGTAATATTCCTGATAAGTACTTCTTGGAACCAGGACAAGATATCCATGAATTCTTAAAAGATAAACCATTAATTGGGCCATTTAAGTCAGGATTCTTATCAGATATCATTGCACAAGTTTATAAAGAATATAAAGTTACAGCTGCTTCAGAATTGCTAGATAGAATGAAAGATTTAGGATACTTTGAATCAACTAAATCTGGTCTTACTGTTGGTATCGCTGATGTAACTGTTTTAGATGAAAAGCCTGAAATAATTGCAGAAGCACGTAAGAATGTTGATATAGTTAAGAAACAATTCCGTCGTGGTTTAATTACTGAAGATGAACGTTATAACCGAGTTATTGCTATCTGGAACAAAGCAAAAGATGATATCCAAAAGAAATTGGTTGAAAATATGGATCCTTCAAACCCAATTCAAATGATGAGTGATTCAGGTGCTCGTGGTAACATCTCTAACTTTACACAATTGTCAGGTATGCGTGGATTAATGGCAGCTCCTAACGGTAAAACAATGGAATTACCTGTTATTTCAAACTTCCGTGAAGGTTTATCTGTTTTGGAAATGTTTATTTCATCTCACGGTGCTCGTAAAGGTATGACGGATACAGCGCTTAAGACAGCTAACTCAGGTTACTTGACTCGTCGTTTAGTTGATGTTGCACAAGATGTTATTGTTCGTGAAGAAGATTGTGGTACTGATCGTGGTTTAGATGTTTATGCTATTAAAGAAGGCAATGAAATGATCGAACCATTATACGATCGTATTTTAGGTCGATACACAATGAAAGCAATTTTTGATCCTGAAACTGGAGAAGAAATTGTTCCAGCAAATACATTAGTTGATGAAGAATTGGCTACAAAAGTTGTAAAAGCTGGTGTAGAAAAAGTAACAATTCGTTCAGCATTCACATGTAATACACGTCATGGTGTATGTGTACGTTGTTATGGACGTAACTTAGCTACAGGAGATGTAGTTGAAGTTGGTGAAGCTGTAGGTACTGTTGCTGCTCAATCAATTGGTGAACCAGGTACACAATTGACAATGCGTAACTTCCACCAAGGTGGGGTTGCTGGTGATGGAGATATCACTCAAGGTCTTCCTCGTGTACAAGAATTATTTGAAGCACGTAATCCTAAGGGTCGTGCATACATCACAGAAGTAACTGGTGTAATTGACACAGTTGAAGAAAATCCAGCTGAAAGAACAAAAGTTGTAACTGTTAAAGGTGAAACAGACACTAGAACATACGACTTACCATTTACATCAGTACTTAGAGTTAAAGAAGGCGATTTAATTCACCGTGGAGATCCATTGACAACAGGTTCAATTGATCCAAAAGAATTAATCAAAGTACGTGATGTATTATCTACAGAAAATTATATCTTGCATGAAATTCAAAAAGTTTACCGTATGCAAGGGGTAGATATTTCAGATAAACACGTTGAAATCATGACTCGTCAAATGTTACAAAAGGTACGTATTATGGATCCAGGAGATACATCAATGCTACCTGGAACATTAATGGATATTAGCGAATTTACAGATCGAAATGTTGAAACTCTTGTTAAAGGTAAAGTACCCGCAACATCAAGACCTGTATTACTTGGAATTACAAAAGCTGCTTTGGAAACAAATAGTTTCTTATCAGCTGCTTCATTCCAAGAAACAACTCGTGTCTTAACAGATGCAGCAATTCGTGGTAAGAATGATCCATTAATTGGTTTGAAAGAAAATGTTATTATTGGTAAGACAATTCCTGCTGGTACAGGTATGAAGAAATATCATGACATTGTGCCTGAAGAAACAGGACTTGCAACTGACAATGTATATTCAATTTCTGAAGTTGCAAAACAACTAAATGTGGAAGAAAATAAACAATTGCCACCTAAAAAATAGCATTTAAAAAGAATCTGTGAATTTTCACAGATTCTTTTTTTTATATCCAAAAATAAATATATATATGATTTAAAATAAAACAAAATAGTATTCCAAGTAAAATCCAAGGTATAAAAGCAAATTCTTGATCACTATTTTTGTTAAAAATATAAAAAACTAAAATAAACAAACAAGAGAAAAAGATTGTAAATATTAAAAAATAAAATCCAAAATAACATCCGATTAATATAAATAACCAAGTATCTGCCCATCCTAATTTTTTAAAGTATGAAAGTAATATAAAAATAATATAAAAATATAAATTTTCAAATGGGAATAGAAGCAGGTTAATCTTTATAGTATTAAAATTTAAAATTAAAATAACAAAATAGCCAATGAAGAATGTAAAAACATTCACAGATGTTAAATAGAAATCTTCAAGTGCAAGAAACAACAACCATCCGAAAAATACTAAATATTTTATAGTAATCAAAATAGGAGAGCATAAAAACAAAAATGCAATGTAACTTCCAAAAATTAATTCAATTAAAGTACTGCGAATATTTATTGGACGTTTACAATAATAGCATCGTCCGAATTGAACTATAAATCCAATAATAGGAATTAACTGCCACAACATTAGTGTTTTATGACAATTATCACAAAATGATCGTTTAACTAAAGAATGATTATTAGTTTGTCGCATTGCATAACACTCTGCACTAGAACCTAAAATTGTACCTAAAATAAATAAAATTAGAAATTTCAAAATTATCACCTCCTAATATTAAATACGAAAAAAAACTGAGAATTTTAAATTATTTTTCAAATACAATTGACA
This sequence comes from Ligilactobacillus cholophilus, assembly GCF_030389495.1. Classification (NCBI taxonomy): domain Bacteria; kingdom Bacillati; phylum Bacillota; class Bacilli; order Lactobacillales; family Lactobacillaceae; genus Ligilactobacillus; species Ligilactobacillus cholophilus. Next base: position 1,067,738 of record NZ_CP127832.1, on the reverse strand, counting down.
TGAATTTATCTCTGTGATAAATTAGAAACTGTGCTTTTAAGTGAAGTAATAGGTATTACTTATTAGTGCAGGTTGCACATTTAGCAAAATATTCATATCCGCGATTTTTTTTATAACTAAAAAAGAAACTCCTGGATGTGTGTACTAGAAATTGAAAATTAAGGAAGGAGGAAACTTTAGATGCCTACAATTAACCAATTAGTTCGTAAAGGTCGTAAGTCTAAAGGTTCAAAATCTAATTCCCCAGCTTTAAACTTTGGGTACAATAGTTACAAGAAAGTTCAAACAAACGCTCCTGCTCCACAAAAACGTGGGGTTGCAACTCGTGTTGGTACAATGACACCAAAGAAGCCTAACTCAGCTTTACGTAAATATGCACGTGTGCGTTTATCAAACTTGATTGAAGTTACAGCATATATTCCTGGTATTGGTCACAATTTACAAGAACACAGCGTTGTTTTAATTCGTGGTGGTCGTGTAAAAGACTTACCTGGTGTTCGTTACCATGTTATTCGTGGTGCCTTGGATACAGCTGGTGTAGAAGGCCGTATGCAAAGTCGTTCTAAATATGGTGCAAAGAAACCTAAGAAGAAATAATTTATAAAAACTATTTAGGAGGTAAGACATATGCCAAGAAAAGGTCCTGTTGCAAAACGCGAAGTACCTGAAGATCCAATTTATCATTCACAATTGGTTACAAGTTTAATTAACCACCTTATGTTAGATGGTAAGCGTGGTACAGCTTCAAAAATTTTATACGAAGCATTTGATATGATTAAAGAAAAAACTGGTAAGGATCCATTAGAAGTATTTGAACAAGCAATGGAAAACGTTATGCCAGTATTAGAAGTTAAGGCTCGCCGTATTGGTGGTTCTAACTATCAAGTTCCTATCGAAGTACGTCCAGATCGTCGTCGTACATTAGGATTACGTTGGATTGTAAACTATGCTCGTCTTCGTGGTGAACATACAATGTCTGAACGTTTAGCAAAAGAAATTATGGATGCAGCTAACAACACTGGTGCTTCTGTTAAAAAACGTGAAGATACACATAAGATGGCTGATGCCAACCGTGCATTTGCACACTATCGCTGGTAATTATTTGTTGAATGGCTGTTATAGATATATTTTGTATCCTATAATAGTCATTTTTTTAAAAATATATAATTTGACTAGATTTGGAAGGAGAGAATATTTCCATGGCTAATAAACGTGAATTCCCATTGGAAAAAACACGTAACATTGGTATCGTTGCTCACATCGATGCTGGTAAAACTACTACTACAGAACGTATTCTTTACTATACAGGTAAAATTCATAAAATTGGTGAAACACATGATGGTGCTTCACAAATGGACTGGATGGAACAAGAACAAGAACGTGGTATTACAATTACATCAGCTGCTACTACAGCTCAATGGAAAGATCACCGTATTAACATTATCGATACCCCAGGACACGTTGACTTTACTATCGAAGTAGAACGTTCATTACGTGTTTTAGATGGTGCAGTTGTTGTTTTGGATGCACAATCTGGTGTTGAACCACAAACAGAAAATGTATGGCGTCAAGCAACTACATACGGTGTTCCTCGTATAGTATTTGTAAACAAAATGGATAAAATTGGTGCTAATTTCGATTACTCAGTAGATACAATTCGTGATCGTTTACAAGCAAATCCATTACCAGTTCAAATGCCAATTGGTGCTGAAGATGAATTTGAAGGTGTTATCGACTTAATCAATATGAAAGCTGACTTATACGATGAAGATAAGTTAGGTTCAAAATGGGATACAGTTGATATTCCTGAAGAATACCGTGAAGAAGCTGAAAAACGTCGTGAAGAAATGATTGAACAAATCGCAGATGTTGATGATGAAATCATGGAAAAATATCTTGGCGGTGAAGAAATTTCAAACGATGAATTACGTGCTGCAATTCGTCGTGGAACATTGTCATTAGATTTATTCCCTGTATTTGCTGGTTCAGCTTTCAAAAACAAGGGTGTTCAAATGATGTTAGATGGTGTAAATGATTACTTACCATCTCCATTAGATGTTAAACCATATAAAGCAACTGATCCAGATACAGGTGAAGAAGTTGATTTAATTGCTGATGATAGCAAACCATTTGCTGGTTTAGCATTTAAGATTGCTACAGACCCATTCGTAGGTCGTTTAACATACTTACGTGTTTACACAGGTACATTAGAAGCTGGTTCATACGTACTTAATGCAACAAAAGGCAAACGTGAACGTGTAGGTCGTTTATTACAAATGCACTCAAATCACCGTAACGAAATTCCTGAAGTATTCTCAGGTGATATCGCTGCTGCAATTGGTTTGAAAGATACAACAACAGGTGACTCATTAACAGATCCAGATCGTCCATTAATCCTTGAATCAATGGAATTCCCAGATCCAGTTATTCAAGTTTCTGTTGAACCAAAATCAAAAGCAGACCAAGACAAGATGGATATTGCTTTACAAAAACTTGCTGAAGAAGATCCATCATTCAAGGCTGAAACAAACCAAGAAACTGGTGAAACATTAATTGCTGGTATGGGTGAATTGCACTTAGACATCATTGTTGATCGTATGAAACGTGAATTCCACGTTGAAGCTAAAGTTGGTGAACCACAAGTTGCATACCGTGAAACATTTACTAAAGAAGTTGAATCACAAGGTAAGTTTGTTCGTCAATCAGGTGGTAAAGGTCAATATGGTGATGTATGGATTAAATTTACACCAAACGAAGAAGGAAAAGGCTTTGAATTCGAAAACGCAATTGTTGGTGGTGTAGTTCCACGTGAATACATTCCTTCAGTTGAACAAGGATTAAAAGAAGCTATGCAAAATGGTGTTCTTGCTGGTTATCCATTAATTGATGTTAAAGCTAAGTTATATGATGGTAGTTACCACGAAGTCGATTCATCAGAAGCTGCTTTCAAGGTTGCTGCTTCATTAGCATTGAGAAATGCTGCTCCTAAAGCTGGTGCTGTAATTCTTGAACCAATTATGAAGGTTGAAATTGTTACACCAGAAGATAACTTAGGTGATGTTATGGGACATGTTACTGCTCGTCGTGGACGTGTAGATGGTATGGAAGCTCGTGGAAATTCACAAGTTGTAAATGCATACGTTCCATTAGCTGAAATGTTTGGTTACGCAACAACATTACGTTCAGCAACACAAGGTCGTGGTACATTTACAATGACAATGGATCACTACGAACCAGTTCCAAAATCAATTCAAGAAGAAATTATTAAGAAAAACGGCGGAAACGCAGAATAATTTTTAAATAATCTCTTATAAAAAAGGCTATGCAAATGCATAGCCTTTTTTATTAACTAAAAATAAAAATTATCGAAGAATTATAATTACTTATATTTAAAGAAAATGCGAAAATAGCTTGCATTATCAATAAGTTTGTAATAAGATATAAAAGTACTTGCGAAAAAAGTAAGTATTGTTCTGTGTTTTAATAAATAAGCTATGATGTGAAAGGTTGCGACACGCCCGGCTGCTTTGCCACGAGCAAATCGGTAATTTTCACGGAGCTAGTCTTATTTTTAAAAATAGACGAAGGAGGGAACAACATGGCAAAACAAAAAATTCGTATTCGTTTGAAAGCATACGAACATCGTATTTTAGATCAATCCGCAGATAAGATTGTGGAAACAGCAAAGAGAACAGGTGCTCAAATTTCAGGTCCAATTCCTTTGCCAACAGAACGGACATTATATACAGTTATCCGTTCACCACATAAATACAAGGATTCTCGTGAACAATTCGAAATGCGCACACACAAGCGTTTAATCGATATTGTAAATCCTACACCAAAAACAGTAGATTCATTAATGAAGTTGGATTTACCATCTGGCGTAGATATCGAAATCAAACTATAATAAAATTTTTTAATTGGAGGTGTACTCATGACCACAAAAGGAATCTTAGGAAAAAAGGTAGGTATGACACAAGTCTTCACTGAAGAAGGCGAATTAGTACCAGTAACAGTTGTTGAAGTTGGTTCAAACGTTGTTATGCAAGTTAAGACAATGGAAAATGACGGTTACGAAGCTGTACAATTAGGTTTTGACGATCAACGTGAAGTTAAAGCTAACAAACCTGCCAAAGGTCATGCAGCAAAAGCTAAAACTGCTCCTAAGCGCTTCGTTCGTGAAATTCGTGATGTTGAGCTTGGAGAATATAACGTTGGTGACGAAATCAAAGCTGATATTTTCGAAGCTGGCGAATTTGTCGATGTAACAGGTACTTCAAAGGGACATGGTTTCCAAGGTAACATTAAACGTTGGGGACAAAGTCGTGGACCTATGGCTCACGGTTCTCGTTACCACCGTCGCCCTGGTTCAATGGGTTCAATCATTAACCGTGTATTCCCTGGTAAAGTTTTACCTGGTCGCATGGGTGGCAAACGAGTAACAATCCAAAATTTGGAAATCGTTAAAGCAGATACAGAAAATGGTGTACTTTTAATTAAAGGTAACATTCCTGGCGCAAACAAGTCATTTGTTACAATTAAAAGTACAGTTAAATAGTTAGAGGAAGGGAGGACACACACATGCCTAAGGTTACATTATTCAACCAAGATGGTAGCAAGAATGGTGATGTTTCATTAAACGACGCTATTTTTGGTATCGAACCAAATAACAACGTAATCTTTGATGCAGTATTAATGCAACGTGCATCAATGCGTCAAGGTACACACGCTGTTAAGAATAGAAGTGCCGTTCGTGGTGGTGGTAAGAAGCCATGGCGCCAAAAGGGAACTGGACGCGCTCGTCAAGGTTCTATCCGTTCACCACAATGGGTTGGTGGTGGTACAGTGTTTGGACCAACACCTCGCTCATATGCTTACAAACTTCCACGCAAAGTTCGTCGCTTAGCTATTAAATCAGTACTTTCACAAAAAGTATTAGACGAAAGTTTTGTTGTTGTTGACGAATTAAATTTTGAACAACCAAGAACAAAAGCATTTGCTGAAGTATTAAGTAACTTAGATGTAAATTCCAAAGTTTTAGTAGTTCTTGAAGATGACAATACAAATGCTGCATTAGCTGCTCGTAACTTGAAGAATGTTACAGTAATTCCTGCTAAGGGCTTAAATGTATTAGATGTTATCAATAATGATAAGATGGTCATCACTAAAGGAGCTCTTTCTCAAGTAGAGGAGGTTCTTGCATAATGGAATCACGCGATGTAATTTTACGCCCTGTTATCACTGAAGCTTCAATGGCTGATATGGATGACAAGCGTTATACTTTTGATGTTGACACTCGTGCAACTAAAACAGAAGTTAAAAAAGCAATTGAAAACATTTTTGACGTTAAAGTTGCTAAAGTTAACATCATGAATGTTAAAGGTAAGAAAAAACGTATGGGTCGTTACGAAGGTTACACAAAGAAACGTCGTAAGGCAATCGTTACTTTAACATCAGATTCAAATGAAATTAAATTATTCAACGAAGAATAATAAATCTTAGTAATAGGAGGAATACACAGTGGGGATCAAGAAATTTAAACCAACTTCTAACGGTCGCCGTAATATGACAGGTTCAGATTTTGCTGAAATCACAAAATCAACTCCTGAAAAGTCATTACTTTCATCAAAAAGTAAGACAGCCGGCCGTAACTCTTATGGTCACATTACAGTTCGTCACCGTGGCGGTGGTCACAAACGTAAGTACCGTGTGATTGATTTCAAACGGAACAAAGATAACGTTCCAGCAACAGTTAAAGCAATTGAATATGATCCAAACCGTTCAGCTAACATTGCATTGTTAGTTTATGCAGATGGTACAAAATCATATATCCTTGCACCAAAAGGTCTTGAAGTAGGCCAAACAATTCAATCAGGTAAGGATGCTGACATTAAAGTTGGTAATGCATTACCATTAGAAAATATTCCAGTTGGTACAGTTATTCACAACATCGAATTAAAACCAGGTAAGGGTGGACAATTAGTTCGTTCAGCAGGTACATCTGCTCAATTACTTGGTAAAGAAGGTAAATACGCAATTGTACGTTTAACATCTGGTGAAACACGTATGATTTTAGTAACTTGCCGTGCAACAATTGGTGCTGTAGGTAACGAACAACACGAATTAATTAACGTCGGTAAAGCTGGTCGTTCTCGTTGGATGGGTAAACGTCCTCAATCACGTGGTTCTGTAATGAACCCTAACGATCACCCTCATGGTGGTGGTGAAGGTAAAGCTCCTGTTGGTCGTCCATCACCATTATCACCTTGGGGTAAGAAGACTACAGGTCTTAAGACTCGTTCAAAGAAGGCAAGATCAAACAAATTTATCGTTCGTTCACGTCACAAGAAATAATTACTATTATTGTAAGTAATTGGTTCGAAAGGAGGACAAACATTGAGTCGTAGTTTGAAAAAGGGACCTTTCGTCGATGAACATTTGATGAAAAAGGTTGAAGCACAAGCTGATCAAGAAAAGAAATCAGTAATTAAAACATGGTCACGCCGTTCAACAATCTTCCCTAGCTTTATTGGCTATACGATTGCTGTATATGATGGCCGTAAGCACGTGCCAGTTTACATTCAAGAAGATATGGTTGGTCACAAATTAGGTGAATTTGTTCCAACTCGTACATTCCATGGTCACGGCGGAGACGATAAGAAGACAGGCGTAAGATAATAAGGGAGGATAAGACATGGCTGAACAAATTACATCAGCAAAAGCAACTGCTCGCGTAGTTCGCATCCCTGCACGTAAAGCACGTCTTGTGATCGATCTTATCCGTGGTAAGAGTGTTGCTGAAGCATTAGGTATCTTAGAATTCACACCTAGAAAAGGTGCCTACTTAATTGAAAAAGTTCTTAAATCTGCAATCGCTAATGCAGAAAATAATTTCGACTTAGATGTTGAAGATTTATATGTAAGCGAAGCTTATGTTAACGAAGGACCAACTTTGAAACGGTTCCGTCCTCGTGCAAAAGGTTCTGCTTCTCCAATTAACAAACGTACAAGCCACATTACAGTTGTGGTATCTACTAAATAAGGAGGGATAACGCGTGGGTCAAAAAGTTAATCCAACAGGATTGCGTGTCGGTATCATTCGTGACTGGGATGCAAAATGGTATGCTGAAAAAGATTTTGCATCAGATTTACACGAAGATTTACGAATCCGTAAATATATTGAAAATAAATTAGCCAACGCTTCTGTCTCTACTATTGAAATTGAACGTGCTGCAAAGCGTGTTAACATTTCAATTCACACTGCTAAACCAGGAATGGTTATCGGTAAAGGTGGATCAGAAGTTGAAAAATTACGTCAAGAATTAAACAAGTTAACAGGCAAACGTGTTCACATTAACATTGTTGAAATCAAGAAGCCTGACTTAGACGCAAAATTAGTTGGTGAAAACATTGCACAACAATTGGAAAACCGTATTGCTTTCCGTCGTGCAATGAAACAAGCAATGCAACGCACAATGCGTGCAGGTGCAAAGGGAATTAAAGTTCAAGTTGCAGGTCGTTTAAACGGGGCAGATATGTCACGTGTAGAACACTTCTCAGAAGGAACAGTTCCATTGCATACATTGCGTGCTGATATTGATTATGCATGGGTAGAAGCAACTACTACATATGGTCAATTAGGTGTTAAGGTATGGATTTACCGTGGTGAAGTATTACCAACAAAGAAAAACAATGGTAAAGGAGGGAAATAATCTATGTTAGTACCAAAACGTGTAAAGCACCGTCGTGAATTTCGTGGTAAAATGCGTGGCGAAGCTAAAGGTGGTAAGACAGTTGCATTTGGTGAATTCGGTCTTCAAGCAACTGAATCACACTGGATCACAAACCGTCAAATCGAAGCAGCTCGTATCGCAATGACTCGTTATATGAAACGTGGCGGAAAAGTTTGGATTAAGATTTTCCCTCACAAATCATATACTGCTAAAGCTATTGGTGTTCGTATGGGTTCTGGGAAAGGTTCTCCAGAAGGCTGGGTAGCTCCTGTAAAACGTGGTAAAGTAATGTTTGAAATTGCTGGCGTTTCTGAAGAAGTAGCTCGTGAAGCTTTCCGTTTAGCTTCCCACAAACTCCCAGTGAAGACTAAGTTTGTAAAACGTGAGGAAGTAGGTGGCGAATCAAATGAAGGCTAAAGAAATTAATGAATTAACCACTGCTGAAATGCTTGAAAAAGAAAAGCAATACAAAGAAGAATTATTCAATTTACGCTTCCAACTAGCTACCGGCCAATTGGAAAATACTGCTCGCTTAAAGGCAGTGCGTAAGAATATTGCACGTATCAAAACTGCATTACGTCAAGCAGAATTAAATAAATAAGAATACGAAAAGGAGGCTAATTTCGCATGAGTGAAAGTCGTAATCACCGTAAAGTCTATCAAGGACGCGTTGTATCAGACAAAATGGATAAAACAATTACGGTTGCCGTTGAAACTTATGTTAACCACAAAGTTTACGGTAAGCGTGTTAAATATACAAAGAAATTTAAAGCTCACGACGAAAACAATGAAGCAAAAGTTGGCGATATCGTAAAGATTATGGAAACTCGCCCATTGTCAGCTACAAAACGTTTCCGTTTATTAGAAATTGTTGAAAAAGCAGTTATTCTTTAATATTAAAGAGTAACCCAAGGACTTATTCGTATTCTACTAATTATCTAATAGCGAAAGGAGGACACTTACTGTGATCCAACAAGAAAGTCGTTTAAAAGTCGCTGACAACTCAGGCGCACGTGAACTTTTAGTCATTAAGATTTTAGGTGGCTCTCGTGTAAAGACTGCAAATGTCGGTGATATCATTGTTGCTACTGTAAAACAAGCAACACCAGGTGGCGTTGTCAAAAAAGGTGATGTCGTAAAAGCTGTTGTTGTTCGTACTAAATCTGGTGTACACCGTGCTGATGGCTCATACATCAAATTTGATGAAAATGCTGCAGTAATTATTAGTGATGATAAGTCACCAAAAGGTACACGTATTTTCGGACCAATTGCCCGTGAATTACGTGATGGAAACTTCATGAAGATCGTTTCCTTAGCACCTGAAGTATTATAATGAACCATTAGTTAATAAGGAGGTGCACACGAAATGTTCATTAAAAAGAATGATAAAGTTAAAGTAATCGCCGGAAAAGATAAAGGTAAAGAAGGTATAATTGAAAAAGTATTTCCTTCACAAGATCGAGTAATCGTTAAAGGCGTAAACATCGTTAAGAAACATCAAAAACCAACAAACGCAAATCCAAACGGTGGAATCGTTGAGGTTGAAGCACCTATTCACGTTTCTAACGTTATGCTTATTGATCCTTCAAACAATGAACCAACACGCGTTGGTTTTAAAGTTGAAGATGGTAAGAAAGTCCGCGTTTCAAAGAAATCTGGAAAAACTTTGTAATAAAGGAAGGAGGATACTTTCTTCATGGTTAATCGCTTAAAAGAAAAGTATGATAAAGAAATCGTTCCATCAATGATGGAAAAATTCAATTATACATCAGTAATGCAAGCACCAAAGATTGATAAAATTGTTATCAATATGGGTGTTGGTGATGCTGTAAGTAATGCTAAAAATTTAGATGAAGCAGTTGAAGAATTAACTTTGATTGCTGGTCAAAAACCAGTTATCACACGTGCTAAGAAATCAATCGCTGGTTTCCGTTTACGTGAAGGTAACGCAATCGGTTGTAAAGTTACATTACGTGGCCAACGTATGTATGAATTTTTAGACAAGTTAATTTCAGTTTCATTACCTCGTGTTCGTGATTTTCATGGTATTAGCAAACGTGCTTTTGATGGTCGTGGAAATTACACATTAGGTGTAAAGGAACAATTGATCTTCCCAGAAATTGATTTTGATAATGTTAACAAAGTTCGCGGTATGGACATCGTAATTGTTACAACTGCAAACACAGATGAAGAATCAAAAGAATTATTAACACAACTAGGAATGCCATTCGCTAAGTAAGGGGGTTTCACATTGGCTAAAAAGTCACAAATTGCAAAGAATAAACGTCCAGCTAAGTTCTCAACACAAGAATATACACGTTGTGAACGTTGTGGTCGACCACATTCTGTATATCGTAAATTTAAATTATGTCGTATCTGCCTTCGTGAACTTGCTCATAAGGGTCAAATCCCTGGCATGAAAAAGGCTAGCTGGTAATCCATAATAAGTAAGTAAAGGAGGCAAAATAATATGGCAATGACTGATCCAATTGCAGACTTCTTAACACGTATTCGTAATGCTAACATGGCAAAACATGAATCATTAGAAGCACCTGCATCAAACATTAAACGGAATATTGCTGAAATTCTTAAGAACGAAGGATTCATTCGTGATTATGAATTCATTGAAGACAATAAACAAGGCATTATCCGCGTATTCTTGAAATATAGTAAAAATGGTGAACGCGTAATTTCAGGTATTCGTCGTATCTCAAAACCTGGTTTACGTTCATACGTTAAAGCTGATGCTGTGCCAAAGGTTCTTAACGGTTTAGGAATCGCTATTTTGTCAACATCTGAAGGTGTAATGACAGATAAAGATGCACGTGCTAAGAAAATCGGCGGCGAAGTAATCGCTTATATTTGGTAATATTTTTAAGAGTAAGGAGGTGTCCGACTCGTGAGTCGTATTGGATATAAAGAAGTTACATTACCTGAAGGCGTTAAGGTAACACAAGACGGTAACAAAGTTACTGTTCAAGGCCCAAAAGGTGAATTAACTCGTGAATTTTCTGATAAAATTGAAATGAAAATCGATGGTAATGTAGTTACTTTCGATCGTTCATCAGATGATAGTAAAACAAAAGCACTTCATGGTACAACTCGTGCAAACTTCAATAACATGGTTACAGGTGTTACAGAAGGTTTCAAGAAAGAACTTGAATTACGTGGGGTTGGTTACCGTGCACAAATGAAGGGTAACACACTTGTATTGAATGTTGGTTACTCTCATCCTGTTGAATTTGAACAAACAGATGATGTTAAGTTTGAAACTCCATCAGCTACATCAATCGTTGTTTCAGGTATCAACCGTGAATTAGTTGGTGACATGGCTGCTCGTATCCGTGCAGTTCGTGCACCAGAACCTTACAAGGGTAAAGGTATTCGTTATGTTGGCGAATATGTACGTCGTAAGGAAGGTAAAACTGGTAAATAATGCAGCATAAAGCTGTTCAAAAATAATTAAGAGGTGAAAATCGTGATTTCAAAACCAGATAAGAACAAGACACGTCAAAAACGTCATATGCGTGTCCGCAATAAAATCTCTGGTACTGCTGAGTGCCCACGCTTAAATGTTTATCGTTCAAACAAAAACATCTACGCTCAAGTAATTGATGACGTAGCGGGTGTGACGCTAGTTAGTGCCTCTACTTTAGACAGTGAAGTTAAAGGCAACACAAAAACTGAACAAGCTGTTTCAGTTGGTGAATTAGTTGCTAAACGTGCTGTGGAAAAAAGCATCAAAGAAGTTGTATTTGACCGTGGTGGATATCTCTATCATGGACGTGTAGAAGCTTTAGCTGAAGCTGCTCGCGAAAATGGCTTAGAATTTTAATAGAAGGAGGAAATAACGTTTATGGCTTTTATTGATCCAGCTCAATTAGATTTAGAAGATCGTGTCGTTGCTATTAACCGGATTACAAAAGTTGTTAAAGGTGGACGTCGTCTACGTTTTGCTGCTTTAGTTATCGTCGGTGATCACAATGGTCATGTCGGTTTTGGAACTGGTAAAGCTCAAGAAGTACCAGAAGCAATCCGTAAGGCTGTTGACGCTGCTCGTAAGAACTTAATCGAAGTTCCTGTAGTTGGAACTACTATTCCTCACGAAGTTCTCGGTCAATACAGCGGTAGTCGTATTATGTTAAAACCAGCTGAAGCTGGTTCTGGAGTTGCTGCTGGTGGTGCGGTTCGTGCCGTTATGGAACTTGCAGGAATCGGTGATATTACAAGTAAATCATTAGGTTCTAATACACCAATCAACGTTGTTCGTGCAGCAATGGATGGTTTATCACAAATGAAAAATGCTGAAGAAGTTGCTTCATTACGTGGAGTATCTGTTCAACATTTAGCAGAATAAGGAGGACTTAAATTATGGCTCAATTGAAAGTAACTTTAGTTCGTTCAGTCATCGGACGTCCTCAAAAGCAACGCGAAATCGTTAAAGGCTTAGGCCTTGGTCGTGTAAATAGCTCTGTTGTTGTTCCTGATAACGTTGCTATGCGCGGTGCTATTAGAAAAATCAATCATTTAGTGGACGTTGAATTGGCTAAATAGTCAATATTTAGTTAGAGGGAGGTGCTGAACCTAATGAAATTAAATGAATTAAAACCAGCTGAAGGTTCACGTCAAGTAAGAAATCGTGTTGGTCGTGGAACTTCTTCAGGTAACGGTAAAACTGCAGGTCGTGGACAAAAAGGTCAAAAGGCTCGTGGAAAAGTTCGTTTGGGCTTTGAAGGTGGTCAAATGCCATTGTTCCGTCGTATGCCAAAACGCGGTTTCAATAACATCAACCGTGTAGAATATGCAGTTGTTAATATTGAAAAATTAAATCAATTTGAAGATGGTACTGAAGTAACACCAGCATTGTTGGTAGAATCAGGTATCGTTAAAAATGAAAAAGATGGTATTAAGATTCTTGGAAATGGTGAATTGAACAAGAAGTTAACTGTTAAGGCTAACAAGTTCTCTGCATCAGCAAAAGAAGCCATCGAAGCAGCAGGCGGCCAAATTGAGGTGATGTAATAGATGCTTAAGACAATGAAGAACGCCCTTGCTGATAAAGAAATTCGAAAGAAAATCTTATTTACATTGGGTGTCTTGATTGTATTTCGTTTAGGCACATACATTACTGTCCCTGGGATCAACGCTAAAGCTTTAACTAGCGTTGCATCTTCAGGGTTAATTAGTATGTTAAATACTTTCAGTGGTGGCGGTCTGACTAATTATTCAATTTTGGCAATGGGGGTTTCACCATACATTACCGCCCAAATTGTTGTTCAACTTTTACAAATGGATATTGTTCCTAAATTTGTAGAGTGGAGTAAGCAAGGTGAAGTTGGACGGCGTAAATTGAATCAAGTTACCCGTTATTTGACAATTGTGCTTGCGTTTGTACAATCAATTGGAATTACAGCTGGATTCAACGCTTTGAGTAGTTTAAACTTAGTTGAAAATCCAAATATTCAAACCTATTTGTGTATTGGTACTATTTTAACTGCTGGTACAATGTTTTCAACATGGCTAGGCGATATGATTACTGAACGCGGTATAGGTAATGGAATTTCGATTATCATTATGGCTGGTATTCTTGCTCGTGTTCCTGACGGAATAAAGCAAATTTACCAGGAAGAATTTGTCAATATTAGTAAAGATGAGATTTGGAACTCTGTTTTATATTGTGTAGTTTTAGTATTAGTTATTTTAGCAATTGTTACTTTTGTAACATATGTGCAACAAGCTAATTACAAAATTCCTATTCAATATACTCGTCGTGTGGCAGGGTCTACTGAAAATTCATATTTACCATTAAAAGTTAATGTAGCTGGAGTTATTCCAGTTATCTTTGCAAGTTCATTCATTGCAACAATTCAAACTATATTAATGGCATTTACGAGTGCTCATTCTGGTGATGAATGGTTCCAAATTATGTCAAATGTTTTCAATATGCAGACAACATCTGGAATGATTTTATATACAATTCTTATCATTGTATTTACATTCTTCTATGCATTTGTTCAAGTAAATCCTGAAAAGTTATCAGAAAACTTACAAAAGCAAGGAAGTTACATTCCATCTGTTTGGCCTGGAAAAGAAACTGAAAAATATGTTTCTCGTTTATTGATGCGTTTGAGTACTGTTGGATCACTATTCCTTGGATTTATTTCATTAATTCCTTTAGTTGCATCAAATGTTTGGGGATTAAGCGAATCTATTGGATTAGGTGGTACTAGTTTGCTAATTGTTGTAGGTGTTACACTTGAAACTATGCGGCAAATTGAAGGTATGATGATGAAGCGCGAATACGTTGGATTTATTCGTGAATAAATAGAAGGAATGCGAAGGCATTCCTTTTTTTGTTTATATTTTAACTTTTAAGTGATATTAGATTGCGGTATAATTAATTGTGAATTTATTTTTTTAAGGAGAGAACTTATGTCATTAAATTTAATGTTAATGGGACTTCCTGGTGCAGGTAAAGGTACCCAAGCAGAAAAAATTATTGATGAATATCATATTCCTCATATTTCTACTGGTGATATTTTCCGTGCTGCAATGCAAAATGGTACAGAAATGGGAATTGAAGCTAAGAAATATATTGATAAGGGTGAGTTAGTTCCCGATGAAGTAACTAACGGAATTGTAAAAGAGCGGTTAAGTGAAGATGATGTTAATAATGGATACATGCTTGATGGCTTTCCTAGAAATATGGCACAAGCTGAAGCTTTAGATGCTTTTGGTAATGAATTAGGTAAACCTTTAAATTGTGTAATCAATATTGATGTTGATCCTGAATCACTTATGGAACGTTTAACAGCTCGTTACATTTGTAAAAACTGTGGTGCCACATATAACAAATTGTTCAACCCTACAAAAGTTGAAGGTGTATGTGATCGTTGCGGTGGTACTGAATTTTTCCAACGTGATGATGATAAGCCAGAAACTGTGAAGAATCGTCTCGAAGTAAATATTAAAATGAATACACCATTATTAGATTTCTATCGTGAAAAAGGTATTTTGCATGAAGTAAATGGAAATCAAGATATTGATGATGTATTTAATGAAATTAAAAAGGTATTAGATAGTATCAAATAATTATAGTTAATTCAATATAAACTTGCATAAACTTGACTTATGTGATATCATAATTCAGGTTTATCTTTTCAATAGGTCTAGTTTGCCGCAAAAGCTACTGGATCAGCGAAGACAAATCGTTTTCGTTTCAAGTAATGAAAACCATATTAAGGAGGTACTTTTGCGTGGCGAAAGATGATGTGATTGAAATTGAAGGTACGATCAAAGAAACGTTGCCAAATGCGATGTTCAAAGTTGAACTCGAAAATGGACATGAAATTTTAGCTCACGTTTCCGGTAAGATTCGTATGCACTATATTCGTATTTTACCTGGGGACCGGGTTACCGTTGAAATGTCCCCTTACGATTTGACTAAGGGTCGCATTACCTATCGCTTTAAATAGATTGTACTTCAGTAATTTATAGGAGGTATGATTCATGAAAGTAAGACCATCAGTTAAACCAATGTGCGAACACTGCAAAGTTATTAAGCGTAAAGGACGCGTTATGGTAATTTGCAGCAATCCAAAGCATAAACAACGTCAAGGTTAATATTAAGGAGGTGTAATTGTAATGGCTCGTATTGCAGGTATCGATTTACCACGTGACAAGCGTATCGTAATCGGATTAACTTACATTTATGGAATCGGTAATACAACAGCTAAGAAAATTTTAGCTGTTGCCGGTGTATCAGAAGATGTTCGTGTACGTGACTTAACTCCTGATCAAGAAGATAAGATCCGTGCAGAAGTTGATAACTACAAAGTCGAAGGTGATCTTCGTCGTGAAGTATCAATGAATATTAAACGTCTTTCAGAAATCGGCTCATACCGAGGCATGCGTCACCGTCGTCATTTACCAGTTCGAGGTCAAAATACTAAGAACAATGCGCGGACACGTAAAGGCCCAGCAATTTCAATTGCAGGTAAGAAGAAATAATATTTATTAGAAGGAGGTTATTGATTTCATGGCTGTTAGAAAATCACGCAAGCGCCGTGTAAAGAAGAATATTGAAACCGGTGTTGCACACATTCATTCAACATTTAACAACACACTTGTTATGATTACAGATGTTCATGGTAATGCCGTTGCATGGTCATCAGCAGGTGCTCTTGGATTTAAGGGTTCTCGTAAATCTACACCATTTGCTGCTCAAATGGCTTCAGAAGCTGCAGCAAAAGGTGCTATGGATCATGGAATGAAGACAGTTGAAGTTGCTGTTAAAGGTCCTGGTTCAGGTCGTGAAGCAGCAATTCGTGCTCTTCAAACAACTGGTTTGGAAGTAACATCAATTAAAGACGTTACACCAGTTCCTCATAACGGATGCCGTCCTCCAAAACGTCGTCGTGTTTAATGTGGATTAGTATTCATTTTGAGGGTAACTTCATTTTGTTTTTGCCAGATTACACGTTACGTTTTGAAAGGGGTAAACTAATAGAATGATCGAATTCGAAAAACCAAAGATTCACACAATTGAAGAAAACAAAGATTACGGTAAATTTGTTGTCGAACCGTTAGAACGTGGTTATGGTACAACTTTAGGAAATTCTTTAAGAAGAATTTTGCTTTCATCATTACCAGGTGCTGCAATCACAGATATTCAAATTGATGGCGTTTTACATGAATTTTCAACTGTTGAAGGTGTCATTGAAGACGTTACAACAATTATCTTAAATTTAAAGAAGGTTGCCTTAAAAATTGATTCTGAAGAACCTCAATCACTTGAAATTAATGTGACAGGTGCTAAAGAAGTTAAAGCAGGTGACATTCACTGTGGCAGTGATGTAGAAATTTTAAATCCAGAATTGTACATCTGTACAGTTGCTGATGGAATTTCTTTCCATGTTCGAATGACTGCTAATAAAGGCCGTGGATATGTTTCTGCTGCTGAAAACAAAGCAAAAGCAGATGATATGCCGATTGGTGTTTTAGCAATCGACTCAATTTATACCCCAATTGAACGTGTAAACTACCAAGTAGAAAAAACACGTGTTGGTCAAAAGAATGATTATGATAAGTTGACATTAGATGTTTGGACAAATGGTTCAATTTCTCCAAGAGAAGCAATCAGTTTGTCAGCAAAAATCTTAACAGAGCATTTATCAATCTTTGTTAACCTTACAGATGAAGCAAAGAATGCTGAAATGATGGTTGAAAAAGAAGAAACTCATAAAGAGAAAATGCTTGAAATGACGATTGAAGATCTAGATTTATCTGTTCGTTCATACAATTGTTTGAAACGTGCAGGTATTAATACTGTTCAAGAATTAACAGATAAAACTGAATCTGATATGATGAAAGTTCGTAACTTAGGACGTAAGTCATTAGAAGAAGTTAAAGCTAAATTAGCTGACTTAGGTCTTTCATTGCGTCATGATGACTAATTATTAAAGGAGGGAAACTTATTCATGGCTTACCGTAAATTAGGTCGTAAAAGCGGACATCGTAAATCAATGTTACGTAATTTAACTACAGATGTAATTGTAAACGGCAAGATTGTTACAACTGAACAACGTGCTAAAGAAGTTCGTCGTCAAGTTGAAAAAATGATCACTTTAGGTAAAAAAGGTGATTTAGCATCTCGTCGTCGTGCTGCTGCTTACTTAATGGATGTTGTTGCTGATGTTAAAGAAGATGGCGATGATATCGTAGTTCAAACAGCATTACAAAAGTTATTTGATGATGTTGCACCTCGTTTCAAAGATCGTAATGGTGGATATACAAGAATCATCAAGATGCAAGAACGTCGTGGCGATGCAGCCAAGATGGCAGTTCTTGAATTAGTTGACTAATATTTTAATTTGATAAAATAAAAGTTAATGTTTTGTGTCACTTTTATAACGACAACGGGCGTTACGATGTTGGGAAACCTAGTCTAGTCCTAAGTAATACGTAAGTATGAAAATCGTTATAAAAAGTGATTTTTTTTACTAAGATATTGTTTCTTTTATTGTGCGTTTTTTATATTTATTATGTACGAGATTGTATGTTTATTTACAATCTCGTATTTTTTTATTATCAATCTTTCTACAACACTTAGAATTTGTTCATGAGGCATATAATAATGTGCTATAATTTAATTAATTTGTTCAGAAAGGTTTCTAAGATGGAGTCAATAATTGAAGTTGAAAATTTAACTTATGAATATGAAGATTTTAAATTAGGCCCAATAGATTTAATGATTAAGCCTGATGAATGGGTTTCAATTATTGGGCCGAATGGTAGTGGAAAAAGTACATTTATTAGATTACTAGATGGATTACTTGAATCTAAAACAGGTAGTATTTCAATAGATGGACAAATAGTTAATGAAGAAAATATTTGGCATATTCGCTCTAATATTGGCATGGTATTTCAAAATCCGGATAATCAATTTGTAGGAGCTAATGTAGAAGATGATGTGGCATTTGGCTTAGAAAATCGAAATATAAGTCATTCAGAGATGGTAAGTGAAGTTAATCAGGCACTTAAAATGGTTGGAATGGACAAGTTTAAGAAACATGAGCCTTCTAAATTATCAGGGGGGCAAAAGCAGAGGGTTGCAATTGCTGGTGTTTTAGCTATTCATCCTAAAATTGTTATTTTAGATGAAGCAACAAGTATGTTAGATCCTGAAGGAAGACGTAATTTATTGAAATTGATTCATGAGCTAAAAGAAGAATACCATTTTACGGTTATTGCAATTACGCATGATGTTGATGAAGTTGTTGATGCAGACAGAGTAGTTGTAATGAACAAAGGAAAAATTTTAATGGATGATACACCTTCAAATATATTTAATAATCCTAATGAGTTAATTGAAATAGGGTTAGAATTGCCATTTGCGGAGAAATTATCTATTGCATTAAGTAACAATCAAATTGAAATTACAGATAGTTATCTAAATGAAAAGGAATTAGCTGATAAGTTATGGGAATTGAATTCAAAAATGTAAGTTATACATATCAAATTAATACGCCATTTGAGCAACAAGCATTAAATGATATTTCTTTTAAAATTGAGGATGGAAGTTTTACAGCAATTGTTGGTCATACTGGAAGTGGGAAATCAACATTAATTCAACATCTCAATGGATTATTAAAACCTACAGATGGACAAGTGATCATTGATGGGGTATCAATAACAAATGAAACAAAAAATAAGCAATTAAATGAACTTAGACATAAAGTAGGAATTTTATTTCAATTTTCAGAATCTCAATTATTTGAAGAAACTGTTCTTAAAGATATTGAATTTGCTCCAAAGAATTTCGGTAAAAATGAGAAAGAAGCTAAGAAAATTGCAATCGAAAAAGCTAAGATTGTTGGATTAGACAATGATTTACTTGAACGTTCTCCGTTTGAATTATCTGGTGGACAAATGAGAAGAGTGGCATTGGCAGGAATTTTAGCAATGAATCCAGAAATATTAGTTTTGGATGAACCTTTAATTGGTTTAGATCCAGTTGGGAAAAAAGAAATAATGCATATTTTTAAACAATTAAACAAAGAAAGAAATATGACTATTATTTTAGTTACTCATAATATGGATGATGTAGCAAATTTTGCAGATCATGTAATAGCTTTAGAAAATGGAAAATTATTAAAACATGAAACAACTGATCATTTCTTTAATCAGCCACAATGGTTATATGAACATCATCTTGGCTTACCTAAAGCAGCTGAATTCGCAATGTATTTGTCGCAAGGCAATATAAAATTTGAATCTATACCTTTGACAGTTGACGATTTAGCTCAAAAATTAAGTAATAAATTAAAGAGGTAACAGTAATGAATGAGATTATTCTTGGAAGATATATTGAGGGGAAATCATTTGTTCATCAAATGGATGCACGTGCAAAATTAGTTTTAAGTTTATATTTTATTTTAATAATATTTCTATGTAATAATTGGCAAACTTATACTGTATTAACTATATTTACTTTTGCTTGTGTATTATGTTCTAAAATTAATTTGAAATTTTTTATAAAGGGTGTTCGTCCATTAATAGGTTTAATATTGATTACAGTTCTACTTCAATTATTTTTTACAAGTGGTGGAACAGTATATTTCCATTGGGGAATTTTTCAATTAACAAGTTATGGGATTGTAAATGCAGTTTATATTTTTTGTAGAATTGTTTTAATTGTATTCATGTCAACATTATTGACAGCTACAACGACACCTTTAGAAATAGCAGATGGGTTAGAAGCTTTAATGAAACCTTTGCGTAAATTAAAAGTACCTGTGGATGAAATTGCATTGATGATTTCTATTGCATTACGCTTTGTTCCAACCTTAATGGATGAAACAAAAAAAATAATGAATGCTCAACGTTCACGAGGAGTTAATTTTGGTGAGGGAAATTTAATTCATCAAGCTAAAATGTTAGTTCCTATTTTGGTACCATTATTTGTAAACTCAATAAAAAGAGCAGAAGATTTAGCGGTTGCAATGGAAGCACGTGGTTATCAAGGTGGTCCCAATCGAACAAAATATAGGTTGCAACATTGGCATAATATTGATACGCTAGCTTTTTGTATATTTGGTGTAATGACAATTTTATTACTAATTTTAAGAGGATAGAAATGGTTAAAAGATATAAGATTACAATTGCGTACGATGGAACTAATTTTGCGGGATTTCAAGTACAACCACATCAAAGGACAGTTCAAGGAGTTTTAGAGCGGGCAGTCAATAAAATGAGTAAGACTAATGACTATATCAATGTTTTTGGATCTGGTAGAACAGATTCAGGGGTACATGCATTAGGTCAAGTAGTTCATTTTGACTTTCCACACGATATGAGTGCTGAAAGCATGCTAAAAGCATTAAATAGTTTATTACCTTTAGATTGTGTAGTAAAAGAGTGTGAGATTGTTCCAAATGATTTTCATGCACGTTATACAACTCATGGAAAATGTTATATGTATCGAGTAAGTCAAACTTATTTTGTTGATCCATTTAAGCGAAATTATACCGGTCATTATAAATATCCAATTGATATTAAATTGATTGAGCAAGCATTACCAGATGTTGTAGGAACACATGATTATTCAAGTTTTGTTGCTTCAGGTAGTCAAGCAACAAATCATATAAGAACAATATATGATGCAACTGTTCGTGAAAATAAGGACGAAAAAGAAATTATATTTGAATTTACTGGAAATGGTTTTTTATATAATCAAGTTCGAATTATGGTAGCCGTTTTATTAGAAATAGGTCGTGGCAAAAGACCAGTTCACGATTTTTTGAGATTGTATGAAGTAAAAGATCGAAACCAAGCACGTGAAACAGCACCTGCATCAGGATTATATTTAAAAAAAGTATTTTACGATTAGAGTAAAAAAAAGCTGATAGACATTGACTATTTAATAAAATAATCGTAATATAGTATTTGGTATTGTTTGCCCCACAATAGCCCCGTTAAAACTATTGTATGTCAAACAAGCATAATAAATGGAGGAATTTAACCGTGCGTACAACATATATTGCAAAACCAGGTGAAGTAGAACGTAAATGGTATGTAGTAGATGCTACAGATATTCCTTTGGGACGTTTATCTACTGTAGTTGCTTCAATTTTACGTGGTAAAAATAAGCCACAATTTACACCTAACGTTGATACAGGTGACTTTGTGATTGTAATCAATGCTGAAAAAGTTGCTTTAACAGGACACAAAGCTAACAAGAAAGTATATTACCACCACTCATTACATCCAGGTGGATTGAAGTCACGTACAGCTGGTGATTACCGTGAAAAAGATCCAGAAAAATTAATCGAATTATCAGTTCGTGGCATGCTTCCAAAAGGTACTTTAGGTAAGCAACAACTTAAGAAGTTACATGTATACCGTGGTGCAGAACACAAGCATGAAGCACAACAACCAGAAGTATTAGACATCACAAACTTAATCTAGGAGGAATTTTAAATTGGCTCAAGTACAATATCAAGGCACAGGCCGTCGTAAAAATTCCGTTGCTCGTGTTCGTTTAGTTCCTGGTTCAGGTAAGATCACGATGAACGGCAAACCAGCAGAAGAATATATTCCATTTGCAAACTTACGTCAAGTTATGGTTACACCATTTGTTGTAACAGAAACAGAAGGTCAATATGACGTTTTCGTTAATGTTAACGGTGGTGGTTTCTCAGGTCAAGCTGGTGCAACTCGTCATGGAATTGCACGTGCTTTACTTGAAGTAGATCCAGACTTCCGCGATGTATTGAAGAAGAATGGTTTATTGACTCGTGACGCTCGTATGAAAGAACGTCGTAAGCCAGGTCTTAAGAAGGCTCGTAAGGCTTCACAATTTAGTAAACGTTAATATTTACTTCATAATCAAAAAAGCTGTGAATCATCACAGCTTTTTATTTTTTATATAAAAAGTAAAATAAAAAATCCTAGGCTAATTTGCCTAGGATTTTTAAATTTATTCATCATCTTTTTGAGAAACAGTATTTAGAATTTCTTTTTGATTTACAAATGGCATTTGACGTTTCTTTAAGTACAATGGAACGTTTTCTACACGCACATCACTAAATTCTAATCCAAACCATTGAACAGGGGTTGTTGAATGATTTTGAAGCCAAATTCTTGCCGAAATCAAGAATCGTTTCCAAGCTTTTAAATTAGTATTTGGTGATAGTAATTCACGAATAAGAACAAAGACGAAATCGCCAACTTTACGACCAGGAGTAGTAGTATACTCTTGAGGTTGTTCATCAATTATTCCTTGATCCATTAAATCATTAACAATTTGTCTGAGATAAAGGTTCAGACTATGATTTGATTTAAATCCAAGATATAATTGCAAGTTAACAATATTTCTAGTACCCATCATATCAACAGTGTAGTAATTTGTATAAGGTTCATTAGTTGTGTTAACAGTTACGAACCAATATACTTTTGCACGTTTAGGTTGTTTATCTAAAATTGAATATAATATTTCACGTTTAATTTTACGATTTGGTTTAACTTTTGCTAACATTACAAGATTACTCATATATAAAGGAATACTTTCGTCTTGAGATAATTCAACTAATTGGTCTACGTAATCATCAAGGCAAACTTCTTCAGTTGCATCCATTAGGTCATCTCTAATTCGATTTCCATAATACCAAATTACCATGATTAAAATTAAAGTAGCAGTAATTAAAGCAGTTACGTAACCACCATGAACAAATTTAACTAAACTTGAAATGAAGAATATCGTTTCAATTGAACCGAAGAAAAGCAAACAAGTAATAGCTAGAGGAGTTGACCATTTTCCACGTATATATTCAAAGAGAAGGAAGGTTGTCATTAACATTGTTAAGGTAATAGCTAAACCATATGCTGCTTCCATATGTTCGGATGTTCTGAAGAAGAAGACAACACTTAAAGTAATAGCACATAAAATCCAGTTAACAACACCAATATAAATTTGTCCCTTTAAAACATTTGGATGATAAACTTTTAAACGTGGAAGAATCTTCAAACCGATTGCTTCTTCAACTAATGTATAAGAACCAGTGATTAAGGCTTGTGAAGCAATAATAGCAGCTAATGTAGCAATAATTACACCGATTAAGTATACGGAATGAGGTAGCATATCATAAAAAGGATTAATGTTTGTAGTTATAGTTTGATGTTTTACTTGTTGAAGAATCCATGCACCTTGACCAAAATAATTTAACATTAATGATAAATAAACGAGTGGCCAAGTGATATAAATATTTCTTCGACCGACATGACCCATATCAGAATATAGAGCTTCAGCACCGGTTGTAGCTAAGAAAATGCTTCCTAAAATAAAAATTCCCATTCGATTTTGAGAACTAAAAAGTACTTTTACCCCATAGATAGGATTTAAAGCTTTTAATACTGTAAAGTCTTTACACATATTCATAAAACCAAATACAGCTAAAAAGCCAAACCAAAATACCATTACAAATCCAAAAGTTTTTCCAATTGAACTTGTTCCTAGACGTTGTACTAGGAATAAAATTAAAAGGATCGTAATAGTAATTAAAACAACATCTGATTGGCTAGTAACAGGAATGAAGTTTCCAAACTTAAATCCTTTTAAACCTTCAATAGCAGTAGTAACCGTAACAGCAGGTGTTAATGTTCCATCAGCTAAAATAGCAGCTCCACCAATAAGAGCGGGGACAATCAACCATTTTGCCCGTTTTTTAACTAGGGCATAAAGTGCGAAGATACCACCTTCACCATGGTTATCTGCTCGCATTGCAATGATTACATACTTTACTGTTGTAATGAGCATCAATGTCCAAAAAATCAAAGACAAGCAGCCAATAATATAATCAGGTGTGATATGACTTACACCACCTTGATCATTGATTAAAGCACTCATAACGTATAAAGGTGATGTTCCAATATCACCATATACAATTCCTAAAGTAATAATGGCACCTAAAAAATATTCTTTGCCATATTTTTTTACCAAATTATTCACTCCCTTATTAAAAAATAATTGCAATAAATTATGTATTAAAAATAATTGAACAAAACGTATTATAACGGATATTAGACGATTTGCAATTAATTTTAAATATATTTTGTAAATTGTCATTTTTTTGTAATATAAATATAAAAATTAGGCATCCTGTTAATATCAATGATTAACAGCGTTTTTATTTGAATTGACCAACAACTTGACCCACATTTATTTTTATATATCAAAAACTTAGAAAATCTTTCTTTTTACTTTCTGTTACGTGGATATATATGTTCATAGTAGCATGACCTAATCGGACTTGAACATCTTTAATAATACAAATAGCAGACTAGCATGGATGTGCCTGAATTCATATGTAGTTATCTTTTTTGAGATTTAGCTTATTACGAAAAAATATTGACAATAGATTTTGCAAAATATTAATATAAAATCTGAGGTGATTTGCAATTTGAAAAAGAAAGTAATAACAATTGGTGCAGTATCATTAATAGCATTTGGCTTAGCTGGATGTGGTACAAACAGTAGAACTGATAACAATACTAACAGTTCTAAAACAGCTGCTGTATCATCTTCATCTGAATCAAAATATGGATTTAAAGATGATATATTAACACTGCATGATTTAACATTAAAGATCACTAAAATTGAATTAGTAAAACCGGGATCTCAAGATTACAACAACAAATGGAGATTAGCAGTTTACTATGATCTCACCAATAATACCGACAAAGATATTAATCCACTTACTGCAGTTTTATTAATGAGTGCAGTTCAAGATACTAACGGAAGTCAAGTTGATAATCTTGAAGTTGGAGCAAGTTTAAATGATAATCAGGAATTAACTGATAAGCAATCTGACCAAATCAAAAAAGGTTGTACAGCACCCGGTTGTGTTATTTATGATTTGACCAATAACACTGATAAAGTAACATTGAACTTTGAAAACAATGGGACTAAATACGGTTCAAAGATAATTGATTTGTCTAAATTAGAACAAGTGGAAGATACTGAATATTAATCCACATTCATTTTTGTAATATTAAATCGTCAATTTACCATAATTATATAAATAAAAGGTATAAGATCCATTGGGGATTCTTATACCTCTTTTTGATTGTTTTTATAAAATTTTTTCGTTAATTTACGTAACCATGCCAATTTAGGGCTAGTGTTATAAATTTTCTTTACTTTATTTTCAAATTTTAAAACATGCTCTTGGTAAAACTTTCGTTTGCGAACCCAATTACGAATTTTAGGAGAAACTTTTGAGAGGCAAAAGAAAGCAATTAATAAAAATGGAATTTGAGGAATAACTGGAAGAACGATTCCAATTAGACCTAATGTGAAGAAAATAATTGAAACTATTAACCAGCATGTTTTTTTTGCATATGCAGACATAATCTTCCACCTTTCAAAATCATTGAGATAAATTTTATCACAAATTATTAATTATTTCATTTTAGTTGGCTGATTTTTTGTTATGAAAGTGTCGATATATGAAATATCCAATAATTCCAACAATAATAACTATAAATAAAACAACAATACTATATTGTTCAATTGTATTTGATAGTTTTTCCCAAGAAGAACCAGCAAAGTGACCAACTAAGATTAAAGCAGTATTCCAAATAGCTGAGCCTAAGCCAGTAAGTAAGAGGAACTTTTTGAACGAGTATTCAGCCATTCCTGCAGGGATTGAAATTAAACTACGAATTACTGGAAGAAAGCGACCCCAAAAGACAGCTGAACCGCCATGTTTAGTGAAAAATCTTTGTGCTTTCTCAATATGTTCAATTTTTAAATGAAGAATTTTTCCCCATTTACCATTAACTAATTTTTCGATATGTTCAAATGAAATTAATTTACCAAATAAGTATAAAACAATTGCGCCAATAAGGGCACCAATTGTAGATGCAACAATTAGTCCTCCAATATTTAAATTTGCGGAAAGTGATAAAAATCCGCCAAAAGTTAAAATAACTTCAGATGGTATAGGAGGGAAAATATTTTCCACTGCAATTAATAATGCAATTGCAATATAACCATAGTTGTTAATAAAATCTATAATTATTGTATTCATATCTGACCTTTCTAAATTGTAGTAATTTTAGTTTAACGGAACTTTTGACAGAAGAAAAGGTTAATATTAATGGTTTAAGAAAAATACAAGAAGATTTTAATATAAAAAAAAGAACCTATATTATAGGTTCTTTTTTATTAATTTAATCAAACATGCGTTTAGCAGCTTTCATTAAGGTAATTGGATCATGATCATAACGTGGAGTTTTGACCAATTTAGAATCAGGAATACCTGCAAAGTGGAAAGCAGCAATTTCACCAGAACGAACCGCACTTTCTTCTGTAAAGATCATTTGATATGGTTGTTCAACAAATTCACCAGTGAAGGCTAAGTTTGTTGAGAAATCAGGAATAACCTTTGGTCGATCTGATTTAGCACGGTTATTAAACAATGCTGATGCATATGGCATGTAAACAGGGATGCAATTAATTACACTGTCTAAAATTTCTTGCTTTTTAGTTTTAATATTAATTGGACCAGGGTCTACTTTAGAAAGTTGTCCAATTAATTCTTCTAACATTTCTTTTCCTGTCATCTTGATGTATTGTTTATGAACAAATTCACCTTCGCGACGTGGGTATAAGAAGTAACCCCAAATAACTGATTCATTAGGCTTTTGAGTAGTAAAATGAGGTTGATGATGAACAACGATGGACATTGTTACATCTTCTTGACCTAATGGTGTAACTGGTTCTGTAGAAATAAATGAGTTCAATGCATTTCCTGGAATTTGATTTGTAATTCTAGCAATTTCGTTTAGTAATACATGATCTTTGGTTGTTAATGTAAAACTTACCCATTCAGATGCATCACGATCTGCAAAGAACTTATCGGGATTACCTAAATTATAGAAATGTTGTGTAGCTTGTTTCCATAATGATGATGCAGCACCGTAATCAGGATTTTCAGGTGCTGGAGTATTGTAATCGCCAAGTGTAGCAGAGTCAGTAATGGAACCATTTGTAAAGAAGACAGCAGTTTCGTCATCAACTGTGACATGTTCTTCCAAACCTGTTTCAACATTTTCCATTTTAAGTCCAGTAACTGTAATTTCATCTTGCATTTTTGTTTCTTTGAATTCAAATTCATTTACACGACGATTCATTACAAATTTAACGCCTTGACCTTCTAAATACTTGATCAATGGAAGCATAATACTTTCAAATTGGTTGTAGCGTGTACGGTTTACGCCGACTAAATGTTCAATTTGTGTGAATTCATAAATCATTTGATGCATGTAACGACGAAGTTCTTGTGCACTTGATTGAGTTCTAAATGCAAATGTTGTTTCCCACATATACCAGAAGTTTGTTTGGAACATGTGTGGATCATCTTTGAAATATTCAGCAATTGAAATATTATCCAATTTAGTTTCTTCATCATCGCGCATTAAAATTAATTTTGTAAGTAATAAACGATCAGTATTGTTAAGGCCTAATTTATGACCATCAACAATTCCTTTACCACCTTGAAGTAAACGTCCTACATCATATGTCCGGTGATGTGCATCAAAATCACGTGTATCTTCTGCAGCAGTCATACCAGGCTCTGTAACTGAAGGAATGCGACTTAATAGATCCATTAAATCAACGTATGTACGATAGTTTAACATTCGTCCACCACGTGCAATGAATCCTTTTGTGTTTTCCATAGGGTGGTTTTTGTTCCAATATTCTTCAGCAGCTTCTGAAGCAGTTGAGCCATCATTAGCACCATGCTTATCTAAAGCAAAAAATGTAATATTTTCTGGATCCCAATGACCCTCCTGAATTAAATAAACAGCAGCAGCCATATTGGCAATACCAGCACCAATCATAATTGCTTTGCTTTTTGACATAGTAGTATCCCTCCTGTTTTAATATGTTAACGATTACGCTTTAATTATACTATTTTGCATAAATTAATGTCTATTAAAATCCATACCATAGTAATTCAATGTACTTCATTTACTTTCAGCTTATCATGTTTGGTTTAAATTAGGGTAAATAAACCATTATTAGATAATATAGTAAATGATAGTATGTTAAAGTCATCTATGTTACAATATCTCTTAATGTATTTAGATGCATGCCTTTGCGAAACATTTAATTTATTTACAATTTATGTTTAACACTGTATAATATTTAATCGCATAGGTGAGAGAAATTAATAATTAGGAAGTGTAAGCTATGCTTTCATTGCAAAAGACAATGATTGACTTGTTACAGAAGGTTCAACTTCATAATCACTTAAATCAGTATAAAGAATTTGAAAAATTAGGTGCAATTGATGTGTATTATTTAGAAGCAATTAATCAATCTAAAAATACTACAATTGGCCAGGTTTCACGTCTTTTAAACCAGTCAACACCTAATACAAATTATCACATTAAAAAATTAATGAATTTGGGTTTAATTGATAAAAAGATGGATGAAAAGGATCGTCGTGTCTTCCATTTATCAGTTACTGATAAATACACTCAAATGATTGACAATAATGCAGAATTTTGGCAAGCACTTCAAGATAATTTAGAAGAAAAAGTATCTGTTTCAGATATGGCTACATTTAAGGGTGTCTTGCAAAAGTGCTTAGATGTGATTGATGAGAATAATGTTGATTAAATAGCAATAAAACTATTCGTAAATGTCGAATAGTTTTATTGCTATTTTTTTAAATTTATTAAACTTATTAAAGGAGAGTTATTATGTCAAATAATGTTCAAGTAGTTGTTTTAGGTGCAGGATGTGCAGGATTAACAGCAGCCTTACAAGCACATCAAATAGGTAAAAAAGTAGTTGTTTTTGAAAAAATGCCCCAAATTGGAGGAAATTCTAAAAGAGCATCATCAGGAATGAATGCATGTGAAACTACTACACAATTAAAAAATGACATTATAGATTCCGCTGACTTGTTCTATAAAGAAACATTTAAAGCTGGTGGAAAATTAAATGATCCTGCTTTGTTAAGTTTTTTTGCATCACATACAAATGGTGCAATTGAATGGTTAAAGCAATTTGGAGTTGAATTAACTGATTTAACAACATTAGGAGCAATGAGTCGTCCTCGTGCTCATCGTCCTAAGGATACTTCTCCAGTTGGTGCTTACTTAGTCAATAAATTATATGATGCAGTCAAGAAGAGTAATATTCCAGTATATACTGATTCAAAAGCAATTAGTTTGAAACGGACATCATCTAATGAAATTCAAGTAACACTTAATGTCGAAGAAAAACAATATGAAGTAAATTGCCAAAGTTTGATTTTAGCAACAGGTGGATTTGGTGCATCAAAGGAATTAATCAAGAAATATGCACCACAGTATGAAGATTATAAAACAACTAATCAAGAAGGCTCTACAGGAGATGGTTTAAAATTATCACAACAGCTAGATGCGCAGTTGATTCAATTAGATCAAGTTCAAATTCATCCAACTGTACAACAAGATAATCCACATGTTTATTTAATTGGAGAAACGGTTCGTGGTGAAGGTGCAATTTTAGTTAATACATCTGGAAGAAGATTTGTAAATGAATTAGATACACGTAAAAATGTTTCAAATGCAATTATTGCGCAAGATACCAAGCATGCGTTTTTGATTTTAGATCAAAAGGTATATCAACGTGTTAAAGCATTAGCATTTTATGAAAGTATTGGCCTTGTAGAAAAGGCAGAGACATTGGATGAATTAGCAACAAAAATTGGAATAGATTCTGACAATTTACAAAGTACAATTACTAATTACAATAGACAAATCGAAAATGATTCTGAAGATGAATTTAAACGTCATACGGAATTGAAAGAAATTAATCAAGGCCCATTTTATGGAATTCATATTGCTCCTGCAATTCATTACACAATGGGAGGCATCCATATTGATGACCAATGTCATGTATTAGATGAAAATGGTGATATTGTTCCTGGATTATTAGCTGCCGGTGAAGTTACTGGAGGATTACATGGAAATAATCGTGTAGGTGGAAATTCAATTGCTGAAACAATTGTGTTTGGTCGTCAAGCTGGTATTTATGCATGTGAACATATTAAATAATTAAATTTAAGATAAAGAAGAGATATTGATGTTTCAAATTTCATCACAATCTCTTCTTTTTTTATTAATGTTTAAATGCTATAATCACTGGTAATAAAAAGATTGAAGGGTAGCATTGTGAATAATTCAAGATTTAAAATTAAAAAAATGGCAATTTTGGCAATTTTTATTTCAATAATAATATTACAAAATTTAGTTCCATTTTTAGGAAACATTCCAATTGGACCATTGAGTATTACTTTAATACATATTACTGTGATTACAGCCGCAATTGTGCTAGGACCTAAAGATGGCATGTTAATTGGAGCTATTTGGGGATTGATTACTTGGATACGAGCATTTGTGTGGCCTACAAGTCCAATTGCCGTAATTTGTTTTACTAATCCATTGATCTCTGTTTTGCCAAGAATTTTAGTTGGAGCAACTAGTGGATACAGTTATTTAAAATTAAAAAATAAAATAAATAATAAGTTATCAATGGTAATTGCTGCAGCAATTGGAAGTATGACTAATACATTATTAGTATTAGGACAAATTTACATATTTTATCACAACCAGGCACCAAAACTATATTCAGTTAATGTTAAAGAATTATTGCCTTATTTATTAGGAGTAGTTGGAACAAATGGTATTCCAGAAATGTTAGCAGCAATGTTTTTAGTACCAATAATTTCAACAATTTTGATAAAAATTGTATGGAAAAAATGAAAGGGAGAATGGAGAGATTGAATGAAATGCAAAGAGAGCTACGAAAGGATTAAAAAAAAGATTAAACGTAAGCTATCACGCAAGCATTTAAAAGTGATCGATGTAATTTTGATAGCTATTGTTTTGTTAATTGGGTCAATCCAGATAATTCGTTGGACTAGCAAGAATGTCCAAGAAGAACAGACATCATCTATCTCTCAGGCTGAGCAGGTAAAATTAAATTTCATCAAAAAAGTAGCACCAATTGCACAGACAGAACAAAATAAATATCATGTGTTAGCAAGTGTAACGATAGCTCAGGCAGCTTTAGAATCTGATTGGGGACAAAGTGAATTATCGCAAAAATATAATAATTTGTTTGGAATAAAAGGCACAGGAACTAATAGTGCGGTAATGACTACTAAAGAATATGTAAATGGGGAATGGATTACAACTAAAGCAAGTTTTGTAGTGTATTCTAGTTGGAATCAATCAATTGAAAATCATACAAAGTTATTTGTAAATGGAATTGATGGGGATGAAAATCATTATGCTCAAGTTCTTAATGCAACAGATTATCGAAGTGCAGCACAGGCTTTACAACAAACTGGATATGCTACAGATCCGGATTATGCACAAAAATTAATTTCAGTAATTGAAAAATATAAATTATACCAATATGATAGGTGAATTCTAAAGGAATAATTAATAATTAAATTTGTTATTTATGCTATCATAAATAATGAAACTAACTAAGATATATTTTAGATAGAGAGTAGTGAGGAAAAATGACAGAAACGCTTTTTCCTGGTAGTACAGTAGGAATTATTGGCGACAGTCCTAATGGTATTATGTTAGCTAGAACTGCCAAACGGATGGGATATAAAGTAATTGCTTATAGTAGATATGAAGAAAGTCCAATTTTAGCAGAAGCAGACGTTAAAATCGTTGGTAAGATGAATGATAAAAATAAGCTTCAGGGATTTGCGCAACGCTGTGATGTAGTTACATATGAATCAGAGCATATTAATTCTCAAGTAGTTAAGTTTATTTCACAATTTACTCGTGTTCCACAGGGAAGTGACTCTTTGGAATTTATGCAAGATCGGCTTCTTGAACGGGCATTTTTTGAAAATATTAATGTAAACATTGCTCCATATGCGACAATTGTTAATTTAGATGATATTTATCAAGCAATAACTTCAATTGGTTATCCATGTATTTTAAAACCAATTCAAAAGGGATTAGGTAAAAGTCATCAACAAATAATACGCAAGCAGTCTGACATAGCTAAGTGTGCTGATATTATTGATATGGGAACTTATATTCTTGAATCTTGGATTCCATATACAAAAGAATTATCAGTTGTTTTAACTAAAGATGTAAAAGGAACAATTAATTTCTTCCCTATGGTAGAAAATATTTATCATGACCATGTTTTACATGAATCATTAGTTCCTGCAATGATTAGTAATGATGTTGAGGCTGAAGTGCGTCGTTTAGCTGCTAAGATTGCTCAAAACCTTAAGTATGTTGGAACAATGCAAATTGCATTTTTCTTGACGGAAAGCGGAGCAATTTACGTTAAACGTGTTGTACCTGCATTACATGCAAGTGGATATGTTTTTGACAAAGCAACAAATGTTACAATGTTTGAACAACATTTACGTGCTTTAGCACAAATGCCATTAGTTAAAACTGAATTAATGGAACCAACAGTTGCAATTACGATTGAAAGTCAGGATCGTAATGCATTAAGAACACAATGGGTATTAAAAGATAATTGGTATTATAATTTCTTCCGTTATCCATTATCAATGCGTAATCAAGCAGCAACAGAAGGATATCTTCTTGCGTTGGGACCAACAATTGAAACTGTTCGTGAACAGGTAGAATCAACGGGTATTTGGGATAATAAAGCGCAATAATTTAAAGGATTAAAATTTATATATGCGTACAAAGGATCGTCTAAAGGGTTGGGATGTTTAGTCACAACCTTTTTTTATGATTAAAGTAGTTTAAATTATTATACGCATTTTGATATAATTAAGATTGATTGCATCTTAAATTAGGAGGAAAAAGATAATTGGCTGTAAATGATTTACTTGCAAAAATGAATGATAAACAAGCACAAGCAGTTCGGACTACTGAAGGCCCACTTTTAGTTATGGCAGGAGCTGGAAGTGGAAAGACACGTGTGCTAACTCATCGAGTAGCTTACTTGATAGAAGAAAAAAATGTTAATCCATGGAATATTTTGGCAATTACATTCACTAATAAAGCCGCTCGTGAAATGCGAGAAAGAATTGATAAATTAATTGACGAAGGAGCTGAAGAAATTTGGGTTTCTACATTTCATGCTCTATGCGTCAGAATTTTGCGCCGAGATGGTGAAAAAATCGGTTATTCAAGGAACTTTACAATTGCTAGTTCAAGTGAACAAAGAACTTTAATGAAACATATTATGAGTGACTTGAATGTTGATCCTAAAAAATATACAGCTCGTTCTATTTTAAGTGCGATTTCAAATGCTAAAAATGAGTTATTAACGCCTGAAGATTATGCAGCTAGTGCGGATGGAATGTTTCAAGAACTAGTAGCAAAGGCATATGCAGAATATCAAAGTCGTCTTCAAAATAATCAAGCGTTAGATTTTGACGACTTAATTATGAAGACAATCGATTTATTTAAAGAAGCCCCAGCTGTTCTTGAGTATTATCAAAGAAAATTCAAATATATTCATGTTGATGAATATCAAGATACAAATGAAGCACAATATGAGCTAGTGAATATGTTGGCTAAAAAATATCGTAATATCTGTGTTGTAGGTGATGCAGACCAAAGTATCTATGGTTGGCGTGGTGCTAACATGGAAAACATCCTAAATTTTGAAAATGACTATACGGATGCAACAGTAATAAAACTTGAACAAAATTATCGTTCAACAAAAACTATTCTACAAGCAGCCAACAAGGTTATTGAAAATAACGTAAATCGTAAGGCTAAAACTTTATGGACAGAAAATAAACAAGGTGAAAAAATTCACTATTACCGAGGAAATACAGATAGTGAAGAAGCATATTTTGTGGTTAAAAAGATTAAGCAATATATGCAAGAAAATCAAAAAAATTATCGTGATTTTGCAATTTTATATCGAACAAATGCACAATCACGTAAGATTGAAGAAACTTTTGTAAAAGCAAATATTCCATATAAATTGGTTGGTGCACATAAGTTTTACGAACGTAAAGAAATTTTAGATGTGCTTGCATATTTAAGATTAGCAACTAATCCAGATGATTCAATGAGTTTTGAAAGAGTTGTTAATTCACCAAAACGTGGCATTGGTGCTACAAGTA
Organism: Ligilactobacillus cholophilus; assembly: GCF_030389495.1. Lineage (NCBI taxonomy): Bacteria > Bacillati > Bacillota > Bacilli > Lactobacillales > Lactobacillaceae > Ligilactobacillus > Ligilactobacillus cholophilus. Next base: position 1,033,342 of record NZ_CP127832.1, on the reverse strand, counting down.
TGCAAAAATTAAATGATTTTGCTAATTTACATGGATTATCTTTAGAAAAAGCTGCTGAAAATGTGGCTTTAACTGAAATTCGTGGAAAAGCATCAACTGAATTATCAAAATTTGCACAGACAATTTGTAAACTGCATGAATTAGAAAAAACTGAAAATGTAACAGAATTAACTAAAGATATTTTAGAAATTACTGGTTATCGTGCAGAATTAGAAAAAACAAAGTCATTAGAAAATCAAAGTCGTTTAGAAAACTTGGATGAATTTCTTACAGTAACTAAGCAATTTGATGAAAGCTGGCAACCAGAAAATGAAGAAAGTGATCCATTTTCAGATTTTCTTGCTGACTTAGCGTTAGTATCTGATCAAGATGATGTTGATGATACAGATGAAGTTACAATGATGACTTTACATGCAGCAAAAGGTTTGGAATTTCCTATAGTATTTTTAATGGGAATGGAAGAAGGAATTTTCCCATTATCTCGTGCATTAACTGATGAAAATGAATTAGAAGAAGAACGCCGATTAGCTTATGTTGGAATTACACGTGCACAAGATGAGTTATATATTACAAATGCTTTTTCAAGAATGCTTTACGGAAGACGTCAAAGTAATTGTGCATCAAGATTTATAACTGAAATTGGAGACGATTTAATTAAATCTGAAAATGAACAAAATAGTAGTAAGAAAACTGCAGCAACACGTGCTCCATTTGCTAGAAATACACCAGTATATCGTAAGCCAGCAGGAACAGTTGAACGGCCAAAAGGAACAGGTGCTGATAAGAAGGCCTGGAAGGTTGGCGATAAGGTTATGCATAAAGCCTGGGGCGAAGGAACAATTGTGAAAGTAACCGGCGAAGACGAAAGCATGGAATTAGATATTGCATTCAAGAATGAAGGTATTAAACGATTATTAGCTGCATTTGCTCCAATTACGAAAAAGTAAAGAAGAGAAGGTGTGATAATTGAGCGATAAAAGTCTTAAACAAACTGCACAAGACTTAAGAAATCAATTAAATACTTGGGCACGCGAATATTACTCTTTAGATAAACCGACTGTTCCAGATGATGTTTATGATAAAAAATATCAGGAATTAGTTAATATTGAACATGCACATCCTGAGTTAATAACACCCGATTCACCTACACAACGCGTAGGGGGACAGGTATTAAAGGGATTTGAAAAAATTAATCATGAAATTCCAATGTTATCTTTAGGAGATGTTTTCTCCAAGGAAGAATTAGGAAATTTTGTTGATAATCTTGATAAAAATTTAGATGAAAAAATTGATTATAATTGTGAATTAAAGATTGATGGATTAGCTATCTCTTTGGTGTATCGCAAGGGGATCTTTGTTCAAGGATCTACACGCGGTAATGGGCGAATAGGAGAGGATATTACTCAAAATTTAAGAACAATAAAGTCAGTTCCATTAAAATTATCAGAACCAGTTGATGTTGAAGTTCGTGGCGAATGTTATATGCCTAAAAAATCATTTGTTGAATTAAATGAACGACAAGAAAAAGAAGGAAAACAAATTTTTGCAAATGCAAGAAATGCTGCTGCAGGATCGTTACGTCAACTAGATAGTCGAATTACATCAGATAGAAAATTGAGCACATTTATTTATTATTTAATGGAACCAGAGAAATTTGGCGTAACAACACAAAGTCAAGCACTTGAAAAAATGCGATCATGGGGATTTAAAATTGATCCAGACTTTAAAGTTGCACATGATAAAGAAGAAATTTTTGAGTATATTGATAAATATCAAGAAAAACGTGCTTCTTTGACATATGATATTGATGGTATAGTAATAAAGGCTAATCCATTTAGTGTTCATAGAGAAGTGGGGAATACAGTCAAAGTTCCAAGATGGGCAATTGCATATAAATTTCCTCCTGACGAACAAGAAACAATTGTTAGAGATATTGAATGGACAGTCGGTAGGACAGGTGTTGTTACTCCAACTGCAATTATGGATCCGGTTCAATTAGCAGGAACAACTGTAAGTAGAGCGTCATTACATAATCCTGATTATATTAAAGAAAAGGATATTAGAATTGGAGATACTGTTAAACTTCATAAAGCAGGAGATATAATTCCTGAAATTTCAATGGTTGTTTTGAGTAAAAGACCAAATGATAGTGTGCCTTATCCAATTCCTAAAAATTGTCCCGAATGTGGAGCTAAGTTGGTTCACTTAGATGATGAGGTGGCATTAAGATGTATTAATCCTAAGTGCCCTGCATTAGTAAAAGAAAGTTTAACTCATTTTGCATCTAGAAATGCTATGGATATTCGTGGATTAGGAACGCGAATCATCGCGCAATTATATGATAAAAAATTAGTTAAAGATATTGCTGATATTTATAAGTTAACAATTGATGAGCTTTTGCAACTTGATAAAATTAAAGAAAAATCAGCAAACAACTTATTGACTGCTATTGATAATAGTCGTGAAAATTCATTAGAACGATTACTTTTTGGCTTAGGAATTAGACATGTTGGTGCAAAAGCTGCAAAATTAATTGCCCAACATTTTAAAACGATGGATCGAATTAAAGAAGCCTCAGTTGAAGAAATTTGTTCTATTAAAACAATGGGAACGATTATTGCTGAAAGCATTGTGACTTATTTTGATAGTAAGGAAGTTGACGAATTACTTGAAGAATTAAAAAAAGCTCGAGTAAATATGTCATATACAGGTGAATCTGAAGCCGAAATTTTAGAAAATGCAGCTAATAGTCCATTTAATGGGTTGAGAGTTGTTTTGACAGGAACTTTAGATCATCTTAAACGTGCAGATGCAAAGAAATGGCTTGAGGCTCATGGGGCAAAAGTTACTGGCAGTGTATCAAGTAAAACAAACTTATTAATTGCTGGACATGATGCTGGTAGTAAATTAACTAAGGCAGAAAATTTAAAGATTAAAATAATCAATGAAGAAACCTTTATACAACAGATGGAGGAAGAAGATTGAAAATAAAAGTAAGTGCATTAGCAACAATTTGTTTATCTGCGTTATTGTTAGTTGGATGTGGAAAAACTAGTAACGATTCATCTTCTAATAATGACAATACGACAACTACGAAGAAAGCAAGTGTTCGAACAACAGGAGACGCAACAGATGATGAATATCAAGGAGTAATTGAAAATGGTCATTATAAGACTAGTAAATCACGTGGCGTAGGTGTACAACAAGATTCAGAAAATATGCTTAATTCAAAGAGCTTTGATGTTGGAATGACAGATATTTCTAAAAAATTCTTTTCAACAAAAAGTTATGTTTTCCAAGAAGGACAATACCTATCTAAGAGTACGGTACAAGATTGGCTTGGGCGAAAGTCAAAAGATAATCCTGATGGCTTAAACCCTGAAAGTAATGGGAATGGGTCAAATCGTAATCCAATGTATATTCAACAAATTGGTGAACAAGATTATATGAAAGATAATGATGGAAAATTATCTTTAGCTGGAATGACTATTGGAATTGGAATGAATCGCAAAGATTACTACCAAAAAGAAGAATATGGTGCAACTTATACTCAATCTATTTCTAAGGAAAAAATGGTTGAAGAAGGAAAAATTGCAGCAAAAAAAGTTTTAGAACGTGTGCGTAAAATAGACGGAGTTTCAAATGATACGCCAATTGTTATTGCGATGTTTGAACAAGCTCCAAATGATAGCTTAGTTGGTGGTACATTTTATGCATATGCTGTAAGTAATAGTGGTACAGATTTAGGCGATTGGAAGAATCTTGACTTAAAGAATGTTACATTCCCTGAAACATCTACTAACTCAGTTCCAAATAGTAATGATGAAAAGAATTTTGAAAACTTTAAAAATAAGATTCAAAACTTCTTCCCTAATTTGGCTGGCGTAACTGCACAAGCACAATATGATGGTAAAACACTGAAGAGTATGAATGTAAGTATTACAACTCAGTTTTATAGTGAAACTGAAATTATCAGTTTTACTCAATATGTAGCTCAAGCAGCACAAAGTTATCTACCAAATAAGATTCCAATTGATATTCAAATTTTAGGATCAGATGGTAAAACACAAGCTTTCTTATCTCGGGACTCAGGTGAAGGGAAATTTAGTAGTCATGTATTTACTGGTTTTTAAAATCTGCTAAGAATTAGTTATATCAAGGCTTTCAATGTGATAAAATACAAATAATGAGTCTGAATTGAAAAGAGGTTAAGTTTATGAAAATTACTAAAGAAGAAGTACGTAAAATTGCTGAATTATCAAAATTAGAGTTTACTGACGAAGAATTAGAAATGTTCACAAGTCAAATTGAAGAAATTATGAACATGTCACATCAATTAAGTAAAATCGATACAACAAATGTTAAACCAACAATTAATGTTACAGATGCTGTAAATATTATGCGTGAAGATGTTGCTAAAAATCCTACACCACGTGAAGAATTAATGAAGAATGTACCAGAACATGAAGATGGATTCATTAAAGTGCCTGCAATTTTAGATGAAGGGAAGGATAACAAATAATGGATTATTTGAATAATGATTTAACTAGCTTACATGAAAAATTAGTTAATAAAGAAATTAGTGCAACTGAACTAGCAAAATCAACATTTGATACAATTGAAACACGTGATCAAAAAATTGATGCCTTCCTTGCATTGAATAAAGAAGCTGCATTGAAACAAGCTGCTTTAATTGATGAACGTGGAATTGATCCAAATAAAATTTTAGATGGAATCCCAGTAGGAATTAAAGATAACATGGTTACTAATGGCTTAAAAACTACTGCTGCAAGTAAAATGTTAGAAAACTTTACTCCAATTTATGATGCAACTGTTGTTAAACGATTAAAAGATGCTGGTATGATTGTTGCGGGTAAGTTGAATTTAGATGAATTTGCAATGGGAAGTTCAACAGAAACATCAGCATTTAAGAAAACTAAAAATGCATGGGATTTAACAAAAGTTCCTGGCGGTTCATCAGGTGGACCAGCATCAGCAATTGCTTCTGGTGAAATAATAGCTGCATTGGCTTCAGATACTGGTGGTTCTATTCGTCAACCAGCTGCATTTAGTGGTGTGGTTGGATTTAAGCCAACATATGGACGAGTATCACGTTATGGATTAATTGCATTTTCATCTAGTTTAGACCAAATTGGCCCAATGACACGTTCAGTTAAAGATAATGCATTAATGTTAAATGCAATTGCTGGACAGGACGAACACGACTTTACAACATCACCACGTGAAGTTCCTGACTTTACTTCAAAAATTGGTAAAGATATTAAAGGAATGAAGATTGGTGTTCCAAAAGAATTTATGGATGTTGATTTACAACCAGTTGTACGTGAAGCAGTAAATAATGCAATTAAAGTATTTACTGACTTAGGAGCAACAGTTGAAGAAGTATCCTTGCCACATGCTCTTAATGGTATTCAAGTTTATTATATTGTTGCAACATCAGAAGCTTCATCAAACTTACAACGTTTTGATGGTATTCGTTATGGATTCCGTGCACAAGATGTTAAGAATTTGGAAGATGTATATGTACGTACACGTTCTGAAGGCTTTGGTGATGAAGTTAAACGAAGAATTATGCTAGGTACTTTCTCATTGTCATCACATTTATATGATGAATTCTATGGTAAAGCTATTAAAGTTAGAACTGTTATTTGCCAAGACTTTGATAATGTGTTTAAAGATTATGATTTAATCTTAGGACCAACAACAACTGGTGCAGCATTTGGTTTTGGTGAAAAATCTGATGATCCAATTTCAATGTATATGAATGACTTATTGACAATTCCAACTAACTTAGCTGGATTACCAGCCATTTCACTTCCAGGTGGATTTACTGAAGAAAACTTACCAGTTGGAATTCACTTGATTGGTGATCGTTTTGAAGAAGAAAAGATATACCAAGCTGCATATGCGTTTGAACAAGCAACTGATTTTCATAAGAAAAAGCCAGCGATTGGAGGTCAAGATTAATGAACTTTGAAACAACTATTGGACTTGAAGTACACATTGAAATGCAAACTAAATCAAAAGCATATTCACCTGCTCCTGTTGTTTATGGTGCAGAACCTAATACAAAAACTAATGTGATTGATTGGGCATATCCTGGCGTTTTGCCTCAAGTTAATAAGGGAATCTTAGAATATGGTATGCGTGCCGCAATGGCATTGAACTGTGAAATTAACCAAGAATTACATTTTGATCGTAAAAATTATTTTTATCCAGATAATCCAAAGGCATATCAAATTACTCAAAAAGATACTCCATTAGCGTACGATGGTTATTTAGAAATCGAACTTGAAGATGGTAGTAAGAAAAAAATTGGGATTGAAGAAATGCACGTTGAAGAAGATGCTGGTAAAAATACACACAATCCTAATGGATATTCATATGTAGATTTAAATCGTCAAGGAACACCATTAATTGAAATTGTTTCAAAACCAGATATGCATTCAGCAGATGAAGCATATGCATATTTAACAAGATTACGTCAAATTATTAAATTTACTGGAATTTCTGATGTGCGTATGGATCAAGGATCAATGCGTGTGGATGTAAACGTATCAGTACGTCCAATTGGTTCTGATAGACCAGGTGTACGTACAGAAATGAAGAACTTAAACTCATTTGATTACGTTCATAAGGGAATTGAATTCGAAGAAAAACGTCAACGTGGTATTTTATTAAAGGGTGGAGAAATTGAACAAGAAACTCGTCGCTTTGATGAAAAAACAAATACTACATCATTGATGCGTTCAAAAGAAGAAGCAAATGACTACCGTTACTTCCCAGAACCTGATTTACCTAGTTACTATATTTCAGATGAATGGATGGAAGAAGTACGTGAATCTATTCCAGAAATGCCAGATAAACGTCGTGCTCGTTATATTAATGAATGGGGCATTCCTGAATATGACGCTAAAGTATTAACTCAATCTAAAGAGATGTCTGATTTTTATGAAGCAACAGTTGCATGTGGTGCAGATCCTAAATTGGCTTCAAACTGGTTAATGGGTGAAGTGAATGCTTACTTGAATGATAAGCAAATGGAACTTAATGATACTGCATTAACTCCAGCTCACTTAGCAACAATGATTCAATTAATTAAGGATGGAACAATTTCATCTAAAATTGCTAAAAAAGTATTTAAAGAAATTATTACAAATGATACAGAACCAAAAGCATGGGTTGAAGAAAAAGGAATGGTTCAATTATCTGATCCAGCTAAATTACAGCCAATTATTGATGAAGTATTGGATAATAATCAACAATCTATTGAAGACTTTAAGAATGGTAAAGATCGTGCATTTGGATTCCTTGTTGGTAATATTATGAAACAAACTCGCGGAAAGGCAAATCCAAAAGTTGTTAATAAATTATTAAATGAAAGTTTGAAGAATAGATAAGTTAAAGAGGTTTTGATTATGCAAAAACGTTGTCGAATTATTTATAATCCAACTTCTGGACGAGAAGCAATTAAAAATGACCTTGTAGATATTTTAAATATTTTAGAAGGTGTAGGTTATGAAACTAGCGCTTTTGCCACAACTCCTGAAGAAAATTCAGCACGTAATGAAGCCAAAAGAGCGGCACAAGCAGGATTTGATTTAATTGTTGCAGCCGGTGGCGATGGTACTATCAATGAAGTCGTTAATGGGATTGCAGGATTAGAGAAACGGCCTAAATTAGGGATAATTCCAGCTGGAACTACAAATGACTATGCACGTGCGTTGAAAATTCCGCGGGAAAGTCCAATTGAAGCTGCAAAAGTAATTGCAAAGGGACAATCATTGAAAGTCGATATTGGTATGGCTGGTGATAAGTACTTTGTTAATATTGCAGCCGGTGGTTCTTTAACTGAAGTTACTTATGCTGTCCCATCTGATGTGAAATCTTTATTTGGATATCTTGCATATTTTGTAAAAGGAGCAGAAATGCTTCCAGGAATGAAAAAAACAGATATGCATATTGAATATGATCAAGGAACTTTTGAGGGTAAGGCAAGTATGTTTTTCGTTGCATTAACTAACTCAGTTGGTGGTTTTGAAAAAATTGCGCCAGATGCCTCATTAGATGATGGTAAATTTACTTTAATGGTAGTAAAGACAAGTAATTTACTTGAAATTTTACAATTGTTTACCCGATTGTTAAATGGTGATCATATTAATGATCCAAGAATTTTATATGTAAAAACCTCTAAGCTTGTGATTAAGCCAGTAAATGACGAACGGCTAATGATTAACTTGGATGGTGAATATGGTGGAGATGCACCAATGACTTTCAAGAACTTAAAACAACATATTGAGATTTTTGCAAATATTGATGATATTCCTGAAAATGCTATTCAACAAGAAATAGATAAAGATGAGGATACACGCGAAAAGTTGGTGCAGGGAGTTGAAAGTCTATCTCAAAAACAACATAATGAGATAGATCCACAAGACAGAAATTAACAGAAATAAAGAGAAGTTGTGGATAAACTTCTCTTTATTTTATTTTTATCAGATTTTAGTAAACAAAGGAGATAAAATTGTGCAAATACCTGTGAAAAAAAATCAAAAAATTGTTTTAACTGTGGAAGATTTAACATATGAAGGTATGGGAGTTGCTAAGGTTAATAATTATCCACTATTTATTGCTGGGGCACTTCCTGGTGAAAAAATAAATGCAGTAGTGGTTAAAACACGGAAAAATTTTGGATATGCACGTGCTTTAGAATATATTAACAAAAGTGCAGATCGTGTGGATGATTCACTTGATCAACAGAATGGAATTACTCCCTTAGGACATTTGAAATATGAAGCACAGTTGAATTTTAAGCGTAACCAAATTAAACAGTTATTGAATAAAGCACATCTTGAAGCTCTTAATGTGAATAATACTTTGGGAATGGAAAATCCTTTGCATTATCGTAATAAAGCTCAAGTACCTGTGCGCAAAATTAATGGAAAACTAGAAGTAGGTTTTTATCGTAAGGGAAGCCACCATTTTATGCCACTCAAACACTTTTTGATTCAAGATAAGCGAATCGATGAAGTTTTACAAAGCGTTTTAGAAATATTAAATCAATATCAGTTATCTGCATATGATGAAGAAACAGGTAAAGGATTAATCCGACATTTAATGGTTCGACGTGGATATTATTCTCATGAAGTGATGGTTGTTATTATAACAAACGGTAAAAGTTTTCCACATGGGGATAAAATTGCTAAAGAAATCATGAAAAAGTGTCCTGATGTGAAAAGTGTGATTCAAAATGTGAATAATCGAAAAACAAATGTAATTTTAGGAAAGCAAGATATTGTTTTGGCTGGGAATGATACTATTATGGATGAATTGAATGGGTTAAAATTTAAGATTTCAGCACATTCATTTTATCAAGTAAATCCACAACAAACTGAAAAACTTTATCAACAAGCAATCCACAAAGCTGGATTAACTGGTGAAGAAACAGTAATTGATGCATATTGTGGAATTGGAACAATTTCACTAAATTTAGCAAAACATGCTAAAAAAGTTTATGGAGTAGAAATTGTCCCTGAAGCAATTCAAGATGCTAAGCAAAATGCTAAGATTAATAACCTTACAAATGTCACATTTGAGGTTGGAAACGCTGAAGAATGGATGGAAAAATGGAGTGAAAAAGGTATAAAACCAGATGTAATAATGGTTGATCCTCCTCGAAAGGGACTGACTAATAGTTTAATCCACAGTGCGTGTGAAATGAAACCTAAGAAAATTGTATATGTGAGCTGTAATCCAGCAACTTTAGTTCGCGATATTCAATTATTTATGGAAGAAGGTTATCAAGTAACTCAACCAATTCAACCTGTGGATCAATTTCCACAAACTCCACATGTGGAAAGTGTTACAGTGTTAGAAAATAAAAATTAATATATTAATAATTTATAAGCTAATACACCTACGAAAATATAAATTTAAAGTAGGTGTATTTATTTACTAATAAAATAAATTTAAAATAATGAATAAAGATGTATGATGAGATTTTTATTCATAAAAAAATTATAGTAAAATTAATTTTGATATTTTAGATGATAATGATTAGCATTTTTAGATAAAAACTTATGTAATTAAATTATTTTTATTTGAAAGGATTAAAATAAATGCAGACAAATGATCGTCCCTTGATGGATTTAATGAAAAAAATTAGTGAAGGAAAAGCACAGTTACCAGATTTTCAAAGAGGATGGGTATGGGATGACAATCGCATTAAAGCTTTGATTTTAAGTGTAATAAATAAATTCCCAGTTGGTGCTGCAATGTTTTTAGAATATGGAAATGAAAGTATTCATTTTAAACATAAACCAGTGGAAGGTGTAGAAGGAATTAGTCAAGATGTTGAACCAGATGAACTTATTTTGGATGGACAACAACGATTAACTTCATTATATAATGCTCTTTATAGTAGTAAACCAGTTAACACTCAGACTGATAAGGGAAAGAAAATTAAACGGTATTATTATCTTAATATTGATAAGGTAATTGATCCTTCTGCAAGTGATGAAGAAAAAATTATTTCTGTTCCAGAAACTAAAAAAGTAGTATCTGATTTTGGTAGAAAAATAGATTTAGATTTAAGTTCTAAAGAAAAAGAATTTGAACAAAAAATGTTTCCATTAAATATCATTTTAAATACTTCTGAACAACAAACCTGGCAAAATGATTATTATGGTTTCTATAATTATGATGCTACCATAATTAAACAATTTACAGAATTATTTACAAAAGTTATTAGTCAAGTTCAAAGTTATAAAATGCCTATTATTTTATTAGAAAAAGATACACCTAAAGAAGCAGTATGCCAAGTTTTTGAAAATGTAAATACTGGAGGAGTATCACTTACTGTATTTGAACTTGTAACTGCAATTTTTGCAATGGATGACTTTGAATTACGTAAAGATTGGGAAAATCGCCGAAATGAGTGTTTTTCAGGTAAAATTCTTAATATTGTTACTTCAACAGATTTTCTTACAGCATTAACTTTACTTGCATCTTATGAAGCAGGAGGGACAGTAAGTTGTAAGAAAAAGGATGTCCTTCAGTTAACATTAGATCAATACAAAAAATACGCAGATAAATTAACACAGGGATTTAAAAATGCAGAAAAACTGCTAATGGAAGAACGAATTTTTTATAGCCGTGATTTACCATATAGTACTCAATTGATTCCATTATCTGTAATTTGTACTGTACTTGAATCTAAAATAAGAACTACTACAGTTAAAGATAAAATTAAGCAGTGGTATTGGTGTGGCGTATTTGGAGAGTTATATGGTTCTGCAAATGAGACGCGCTTTGTGTATGATGTTGTTCAAGTAATTAACTGGATTGAGAATGAGGGACAGTTACCTAAAACAATTACAGATTTTTATTTTAATCCAGTTAGATTATTAAGTATGCAAACACGATTATCAGCTGCATATAAAGGAATTATGGCGTTAGTACTTAAAAATCATGCTAAGGATTTTATTTCTGGTGAAGAAATGGATTTATCTACTTATACTAATGAACGAATAGACATTCATCATATTTTTCCAAAAAATTACTGCGTTGATCGATATGATAAAACTAAATGGAATAGCATTGTTAATAAAACAGCAATTTCTGCAAGTAGTAATCGGGAAATTGGAGGTGTAGCGCCATCTAAATATCTTGAAAAACTTGAGAAAAAGGGTGCAGTTTCTTCAGATGTGCTTAATGAATATTTAGAAACACATTGGATTAATTCTGAATTACTTCGTGTAGATGACTTTCAAGATTTTATAGTTGATCGTTCTAAAAAATTACTTACAGCAATAGAACAGGCTACAGGACGAACGATAATGGGAAAAGATTCAGATGAAGTTGTTCAGCGTTTTGATGCATCACTCTTGTAATTAAAATAAAAAGCTTCACATTTTGTTTATGTGAAGTTTTTTATTTATGTTTTGATATTAAAAAATTAGGGAACTATATATTACTTTACACAAAAATGTTATAAAAAATACCGAGAAATCATTTATGCTTTCTCGGTATTTTATTGCTCATATGACTAATAGTTTGATTTTAACCTATTATGGTGTTTACACAGCATTTTTAAATTTTTTAGTTCTGTGCGTCCCCCTTTAGACCACGGAATAATATGATCTCCCTCCATTTCTTTGATTTTCCATATAGTTGTTTCATGATTATATTCGACATCCTTAACACATTGAGGGCAATTTGATATTCCTTGTGCTTTCGCTTCCTTTGTTTGCTTTCTATAACAAGTATTGATATCCGTTTTGGTGAATTTACGTATATTTAAAAGTTTCGGATTAACTTCATTGTCTAGAACAAACTCATAGATTCCTGATTGTCTAGTGATATCAGGGTCAAGCATCAAATCGTCAATTCTCTGATTTAATTTTGTAAGATCATATGGCTTGTTATGAAACTTATCATATAAAGCACCCCAATTAACTTGTTTCATACAATCATATATGTTTAAAAAAGTTGAAGTTATCCAATCTATTATAGATGTAAACCTTGTTGATAAATCATCAATAGTTTTATCATTACGATGTTTAGACATATACTCTTCAATTTCATCATGGCTTATCCACTTTAATGCAGTCTGTAAAATTTCCTGCCGTTTAGGATTTCCCTTAATATATGTTTGCCATTTTTGTAATTCTGGTTCTCTACTATTACTAAATTTTTCTCTAGCCATCGAAATAAAAGGACCTGAATAAACAGAATTTAATAGCTCTTGATTGTTCAGTGGAACTCCTTGAATATTTATTGTTTTAAACCATTCTTTTATCTCACTCTCAGAACCTTCGCATAAATACACTATAATCTCATAATTATCAATTTGCTTTTTTTGCTCTTGATTTAACCCAGAGTACGTTTTCTTGTTATAAGATAATTTACCAGTAACAAATCTACCAATAGACGTTATACGTTGTTGGCCATCCAATACTTCCAATTTACTATCGTTATTTCTATTGAAATACATTAATCCAAGCGGATAATTTTTCATTAACGAATCTATGACCGCAACATCTCTGTTGTCGTCTCCGTATATATAATTTCTTTGATATTCTGGTTGTATAATTAAGTTTCCATTTAATCCATAAAGACCTTTTTCTTCCTGTTCGTTATATTGAAAACCTTGTAATAATTCTTTTATAGTATATTTTTTAAATTCTGTTTTCATAGTTAATCTAATCTCCTATGTTAATCTATTTTCTTGATTAGAATCCGTGAGTATTTTTTTATATAGATATTTCCGTTTACAGTATAATATGTCCCCTTGTTAGGCTTTTTATCTACTTTTATAGCGGGTCCATCATTCAGTTTAGTTACTTCTTTTTCTGAGCCATCTTCACTAATTTGAAGTTGCTTTGGATATATTTTTTTTGCTTGTTTAGTCCAACTTTGAGTTAATCCTACTATTCTAAATTGATTAGGATTGTAATTAGCTAAGAAGGAAATAGGAACTCCTATTATCCCATTATAGTCACTAGGAATAGCATCTGAAAATGGGACTTCTATTGCATCATAATTATCATATTTTCTATATCCCAATTCTCTAATTTCTTTATGTTTGCTAAATCTTAAATTATCAGCCTCAGTCATATAATTAATTATGGCATGTCGTTTACCATGGTCAATATTCGTAAAAACTGAGATACCACTAACTTTTGCGTATTTATTACCGTCATTCATTTGATCCGTAAATTTTTCATCCCATTTATCATAATTATAAGGAATTCTAAAATGCAAAGATTTATTAGTAATTGTAGCTCCAAGCCAAATTTTATTCTCTTTAATTAGCGGGAAAACCTCTTTATAACTAATGGCATTATTATTAGCGAATATAATACATTTTCGTTTATCGATTTCGATCCATTTAATAAACTCTCTAAATAAACTAAAAGGTGGATTAGTTACAATAATATCTGCTTCATCTCTTAATTTTGTAACCTCTTTTGATCGGAAATCACCAGCAAGATAATTGTCATTCCCATTAATAATTGTCAGACATTTAGAATTTTCATTATTAGCTAATTTAATACGTTCATCTTTTAATAAATCTCGTATGTCATCAAAGTTATATATTCCGTCATTATTGTAATCAATAGCATCACTAATCACTATTTTATATGCCTTTTTTTTGCTTTCTTCTAAAGAATCAAATAATGATAATTGAAGTTCTGTATTACAAAAAGGACTTCCTGCATAACTTACAGCAATTAACTTTTTAATTCCTAAATCTTTAAATTTTGTAGCAAAATATTTGAAGAAATCACTTTCAAACGGATCGTCACAAGGTAATAAAATTACTTTATTTTTGAATACGTTTGGATCAAAGTCTAAATACGCATTAATTTCACGTTCTATATCACTCCACATGGTATAAAATTCATCTTTTTTTGATTTCTGAGCAGCGGCTAAATTATTTTTTCGTCCCATTCTATGCCACCGCCTTTCCAACAATAGCATAAATATTATTTAGAGCATAAAAAATACGATTATTAACATTAACAAGATTTAATGTTAATAATCGTTTAAAAGACTTGACAAATAAACGTTGACCTACATAATCAACGTGAGTGAGTGAGTGAGTGAGTGAGTGAGTGAGTGAGTGAGTGAGTGAGTGAGTGATTAATCATCGTTATTTTCCCTCTTTCCAGTTAAAATTTAAAGCCTTCCTCATCTTCTTATCAAAATCGGATAAATTATCCTCATAATTTTCATTAAATAACGGGGTTAAGCGTGGGAGTGCTTGCTTGAACTTCCTTTCAAACATCATTCTAAACTCCTTTTCGTTGTTACTTAACGATAATAAAGTCGTAATTTCAATTATCCTTTTATTAAGGCCTTGTTTATTATTAATAATATCAGTAAAAACCGCTTGCGAAAAGACTAAAAGTAACGATTTTTTTTGATAAATGATATTTATTGATAATTCTTCATTCCATAGATTAAATAGTCCTTGGTACATTTCTATCAATGTTTCTTGGTTACTATTCTCCATTAATTTATTTAGGTCTTTATCACGAATAAAAGTCCGTGTTAGTTCATTAATAATTGCTTGTTTATCCATAAATTAAGTCCTCGTAAGTTGTCCGCGTATTGTACATGATTGTAATAAGGAGTCAAAACGGTCGTGGTCTGATAAATCACGGGTATTGTAACGAAACACAAACTCATCAACGTACATCTGCATATGCTTTTTAGACCAAAAATGGTAAATTCCTAAAATACCACGTTTTAAAATCGACCAAAAGCCCTCAATCGTATTCGTAAATGTTTTACCATTTACAAATTCTTTGGCGTTATGGTGAATAATATGATGCGAGTACAAGTTAGAAACTTTGTTATAACCTAACCATTCATCAGTATATAATTTCGCTGTTTGTTTAACATATGATACGATTTCATTCGTTAAGGTTGTTGTGTTTGTATTATCCACTTTATGAGCGGTAACTTTACCATTCCGTTGGATTAAACCCACAATTGGTATTTTATCTTGAATAGACCGTCCTTGAGAATTTTTAACTTTTTTACCAGCGTGGCGATTCTTATTTTTACCACCGATATAAGTTTCGTCAACTTCGACATCTCCATCTAGATGATTATTATTCTTGCTGTTAAAACACTTACGAATTCGTTGCAACATAAACCATGCTGTCTTTTGAGTAACATCAATATCTCGTGCTAGTTGTGCAGATGAGATACCTTTCTTATTAGAAGTTACGAGCCAAATCGCCATAAACCACTTACGCAATGGAATTTTAGTATTATCAAACAAAGTCCCTGTTTTAACATTGAAATACTTTCCACTTTCTTTGCAACGATAACGATTGTTTTTGCATTTGTATACTTTTGAGCCTTCAATAAATGGACTGGTAACATAACCATGCCAGCGCATTTCAGTTAAATAATCAATACAAGTTTGTTCGTTGGGAAAGGCTTGTTCTAAATCGAATAAGGAATTGAAATTGCGCATGTTGACACCTCATTTCTATACTTTAATTATATCACATTAATAAAAATAGTGTAATTATAGTATGAATGATTATAAAATAAAAGAGCTAATCACTTCAAAAGGTTAGCTCTAATTTGTGTAAACTTGTATATAATTTCCAAAAATTATTTGGACTTAATTTTCAAAACTTAAGTTTTTTGGTAATATAAATTAGGATATGGCAAATATTTTAGGCATTGGAAGTATTAAGAAAGAAGGATGTGTATGGGCTGGTTTGAAATTTGGTTGACGATTGCAATAGTTGGTGCAATAACAGAAATGTTAACGACACAATTAATTTCAATTTGGTTTACCGTGAGTGCTATTATTAACTTATTTTTAGTAATAGCACATGTATCATTTCAAATTCAACTTTGGCAATTTTTTATCAGTGGAATTTTACTAGCAATTGTTTTTAGGCCAATAGTATTAAAATTGCTACCTAAATTTCAGCCATTGAACACAGCTGATGGAATTATTGGCAAAAAGGGAGTAGTAATCGATAATCAACGTGTTAAGGTAGATGGGCAATCATGGAAATATGATTCTGATCAATCCTTAGAAATTGGGGATGAAATTAAAGTTATTGATCTTAGTGGCGTAACTCTGAAAGTAGAAAAATTAAGTAAAGGGATTGATTAGATGTTATTTATTATTTTATTGATTTTATTAGCTGTAGCGATGGCACGTTGTGTTAAAATTGTTCAACAATCAGAAGCATATGTTGTTGAAAGAATGGGAAGTTATTTTCAGACTTGGAGCAATGGTATTCATTTTAAAGTACCATTTATAGATAATATTGTTAATGTGATTTCATTGAAAGAACGTGTAATGGATTTACCTGCTCAAAGTGTAATTACAAAAGATAATGTTTCAATGAATATTGATACTGTAATGGCAATTGAAATTACAGATCCAAAACTTGTTACTTATGGTGTTGATAATTTAGAAAATGCTTTAGAAAAATCAGTAGGTACAGCTCTTAGAAATGTAGTTGGAGAATTAGAATTAGATCAAACTTTATCAGAACGTGATTCAATTAATGCTAAAATGCAAAACTATATGGATGAAGTTACTGGTAAGTGGGGTGTTAAAGTTAACCGAGTGGAATTAAAAAATATTGTTCCTCCTGCTGAAATCCAAAATGCAATGGAACGTCAAATGAAAGCAGAACGTGAACGTCGTGCCCAAGTCACAGAAGCTAAGGGTAATAAAGAATCTCAAATTTTACAAGCACAGGCGGAAGCAGAGGCTGCGGAAACGGAAGCTAAGGGTCGTGCTAATGCTGAAATTGAACAAGCTAAAGGTAAAGCACAAGCAATTCGTGAAGTTCAACAAGCTTATGCTGATAGTTTAACAATGATAAGTAATGCCAATATTAGCGATGCTGCATTGAAATTAAAAGCATTTGAAGCATTGAAAGAGATTGCTAACGGCAATGCAACGAAACTAATTGTACCAAGTGATTTGCAAGATTTAACGACATTAGGTTCTGCACTTAAAGTATCAGCAGAAAAAGAAAAAATTAATGATTAGTTATTGTTACTGCAATAATTTGATGATTTATGCCTAAATAATCAATTTTGGATTCGTTTTACTTGAACTTATTATTATTTGCGTTATAACGAAAGTGTAAAGAATAATATTTTTACAAAGAGGGTAATTTTTATGACAAAAAGTTTAAGTAAAGAAGAACGTAAAGCAATGGCCCGTAAAGCAATGGAACAAAGAGCCAAGAATCCTGTAAAGAAGGGTTCAGGTTTTGCACAAATTGATTCAGATGCAGAAAAATTAAGTAAATAATCTCAATTAAGGAATGTAACATTAGTTACATTCCTTTTTTTAATAAAGGAGTTATTAAATGGAAAAACAAATTGAATTATTAAAGTTAGCAGCAAATAAACTAGCCTCATTAGTTAGAGAGCATAAAATTAAAAGTGAAGAGTTAATAGAATTAAGTTTATTTCAAATAGAAAAACTAAATCCTAAAATAAATGCAGTAATTTCTGTATTTGAAGAGCAGGCATTGAAACAAGCTAGAAAATTAAAAGACTATGGACAGCCATTTTTAGGTGTACCTTTATTGATAAAGGGATTAGGTCAGCAACTAAAGGGAATGCCTGATACAAATGCAAATAAAATGTTAAAAGATTCAAAAGCAAACTATACTGCTAACTTAATCAAAAAAGCACAAAATGCAGGTTTTATAATTATTGGTCAAACTAATTTTCCAGAATTTGGATTGAAAAATATAACTGATTCAGAATTATATGGAAAAGCAAGAAATCCTTGGAATCTTAATAGGAATGCTGGGGGATCTTCAGGTGGATCAGCTGCAAGTGTGGCAAGCGGAATGGTACCACTAGCTTTAGGAAATGATGGCGGAGGTTCAATTCGTATCCCAGCAGCATGGAATGGATTAATTGGATTAAAGCCTACTCGTGGAAGAATTACAACAGGTCCTAAAAATTGGCGTTCATGGCAAGGTGCCTCTGTAAATTTTGGCTTAACAACGAATGTATTAGATACTGCAAAGTTGCTTGATGTAATGCAAGATGTACAAACTGCTGCTGTTTTCCAATGTCCTTTGTTTTCTGAAGGTTTTGAAAGAGCGTATAAACATATTAAAGAAAATATAAAAATAGGCTATATACTAAATTCTCCTGTTCAAACAGAGGTAAGTCATGAAGCAAAAAAAGCGGTATTGTCTGCAGTTAAATTTTTGCAAGAAAATGGATTTCAAGTTGAAGAAATTAAATGGCCAACAAATGGTAAAGACTTGATGAAATCATATTATATTATGAATGAAGCAGAACTAGCTGCATCTTTTGTTTCAATGGAAAAGCAACGAAACATTACACAAAGAGATATGGAATTACTTAGTTGGGCAATATATCAGACTGGAAAAAATATAACAGCAACCCAATATAGTTTAGCATTACAAAAATGGGATGAGGCAGGTTATTTATGGGCTAAATTACATGAAGATTATCCACTTGTTTTGTCTCCAACTAATGCTGATGTAGCACCATTAAATTCTACAAAACAAACTACATCATTTTTTGAGGATAAAATGAAAAAAATTACGAAGTTACCTCCATCTGCACAACAAGAATTAATCTATGATCAATGGCTCAATGCATTGTCATTAACTCCATTTACACAACAAGCTAATTTAACAGGCGAACCAGCAATAAGTTTGCCTACATATATCACTGAAGAAGGTTTACCGCTTGGAATTCAATTTCAAGCTGCAAAGGGAAGAGAAGATTTATTATTACAAATAGCATATTTATTTGAAAAAAATCATATGTTTAATCCTAATAAATAAATTTATTTGCGATAGGATATCTTTTTCCGCTACAATATAGAAGATACTTAAAATTAAGGAAGAGACTATGAATAATAAATTTAAACAACATTTTGATGAGTTAGGTTTTGAAAAATTAACTCCAATTCAAGAAGCTACATATGAAGCATTAGTTAATGATGAAAATGTTCTTGGTGTTGCACCTACAGGATCTGGAAAGACTTTAGCATATGCTTTACCATTACTTGAAAAATTAATGCCACAAGATGGTACGCAACTGCTAATATTAGCTCCATCACAAGAATTAGCTGCTCAAATTACGAATGTGGTACGAGAATGGGGAGATCTAATTGAGCTACATACAATTTCATTAATTGGCGGTGCAAATGTTAAACGACAAATAGAAAAATTAAAGAAACATCCTGAAATAGTAGTTGGAACTCCTGGACGTGTTTTAGAATTAATTGAACAGCGTAAGTTAAAACTACATAACTTAATGACTGCTGTAGTCGATGAAGCTGATGAAATGCTTGCTGATATGGAATCAATGGATAAAATTAGAAGTATTTTAGGACATGCTCCTTCACAACTTCAATTAGTTTTCTTTTCAGCAACAAAAGCACCAATTTTTAATGATTTTCATAAATGGTTTGGGATTGAACCACATTATATTGATGTTTCAGAATCAGATGATACAGCAGGGCAAGTAACACATTATTTAGTAGAAACGCCAACACGAAAGCGTGCAGAAATGTTACGAAAATTAGCTAACTTGAATGGAATGCATGCATTAGTATTTTTTAAGCAAGTTGCCACATTGAAAGATGTATATGAAAAATTAAAACATCACCATATTGCAGTTGCTGAGTTAAATAGTACAATGCGCCAAACTGAGAGACAACAAGCTTTAGCAGGATTAAAGAAGGGGAAAATAACCTTTATTTTAACTACTGATATAACGGCACGTGGAATAGATATTCCAGGGTTACCAGCTGTTATTAATTACGATATTCCTAAAGATAAAGTTACATATATTCATCGTGCTGGACGTACTGGAAGAATGGGGGCACCAGGTGCGGTTATAAATATTGGTAATGAACATGAGTTACGTAATTTTAAACAGTTAATGGATCATAGCGAATTAGATATTCAAAATGGTTTTCTATATAATGGACAAATATATACTGAGCGGCCATCAAAAGAAATTCAAACATCGCATGGTAATAGTAATAAGAAAATAGTAGTTAAACCAACTAAACAAATAACTACAAATGATAAAGTCAAAAAAAAGAAAAAGAAAAAGAGATTACGTAATCGTAAAAATATTGGAAAACCTAAAGCACATCATAAAAATAAATAAGACAATAAAAAAAGATTGGAATTATTCCAATCTTTTTTATTGTCTTATTAATTAGTTATTTTGCTTATTAGCACGCTTTGAACGTACAGTATATAAAATATATGCAAATGTTCCAAAGCCTAATGGTCCGGCAACAGTTGCAACTGCTGATACCCAATCCTTATCAAGGAATGGTTGAATGATTGTAAAGCCATTTGCAATCAAAAGAACGGTACATGTAATTACAACGATTGTTAACATTACTTTTCTAGAATGGAAAGCTTCAAATGGACGATCCAAATCTGTACGTTTCTTGAAGAATGGGAATGCTCCTACCAAGAATACGTATGGTAATGTTGATGAAACGTTACTCATTGATGTCAACAAGTTAAATAAGAATTTTGAATCTTGGTGAATCAATGTTGAAGCAATTGCAATACTTGCAATTAATACACAAACAATTGTTGTTTGAATCCATAAAGCAATTGAAGGCATACCATTTTTGTTTAGTTTTGTAACTTTTTCTGGCCATAATGATTTTGGTGAACCCATAATGAATGACTTCAATGGTGAGTAAACTAAAACAAAGAATGAACCAAGGTATGCACATAACATTCCAAGAGCTGATACTCTTGAGAATACAGTTCCCATTGTAAGAGCTGCACTTGTTGATAATCCAAATGCTTGACCTAATTCAATACCTAAGTTTTGCATTAATACATAAGTAATGTTTGCTAAGTTTACGTTAGGGTGATCAACAACTTGATTCCAGTTGATTGAAATTCCCCAAAGGAAGATATTTAACGCATATCCGATACCAATAACGATTGTACTGATAATGATAGCCTTAGGGAATGTTTTTTCTGGTTTATCTAATGAATCAGTAACACCACCCATTGATTCTAAACCACCGTAAGCAAAGATTGCATAAATCATGAAACTAATCATTGCAATTGGTGATTGGAATGATTGGTTAACTGAAGTTGCAAAATCTGAAATGTGGTGAATTGGTTGAGCCAATTGGAAATTGTTCTTAAATAAAATAACTACACTTGAAATAATTAATACAGCATTTAGTAACATAACTGCTAAACCACCAACTGATGAAATTTTAGCAATTGTGTCGATACCATGGTTAACTAACCAAGTAATAGCAACTACACCAAGAATAGAAACTAACGCAACAGTTAAAGTAGAGTTAAGTCCAAAGAGGTGCCATGTACCAGTAGTATCATGTCCAAAGATAATTGTTGAAACAGTAACACAAATCTTTTGAGAAATCATTACTTGCCAAATTACCCAGGCTGAAAGCCAGATAAATGTAGCAATGAATGCCCATTTTCCACTAATAGATGCATCTAGCCAAGAATAAATTCCACCCTTACTTTCTTTAAGTGCAGAACCATATTCAGCATACATCATACTACTTGGTAAGAAATACAAGAATGCACCTAGGATATACCAAAAAATAGCACCATATCCCATTTGCATGAAGGCTACTGGCGTGTTAGCAAATCCGAAAATTGTAGAAAAAATCATCAAAACTAAGGCACCAGTTGTAATTTTTTTGACCTTATTTTCGCCCATTTAGTCTTCTCCTTTACCTTATTTTCAAAACGAAAAAATCGTACAATTAATTATTATACAGGTTTATGATAAAAAATGTAACATTAATTAAATTTATAATAGAATATTTAAAATTAGTTAAAAATAAAATTACATAATTTTGTTAAGGTGTTACCTTGATTAAGGATAAAAAAATATATTATACTTAATATGATATAGATTGCGTTTGTAGCTCAGCAGGATAGAGCAACCGCCTCCTAAGCGGTAGGTCATCGGTTCGATTCCGATCAAACGCATTTTATTTGGATGTTAGGTTTTATTTGACATCCACTTTTTTTACAATTAATATGACAAAGTGTCATATTAATTAATTTTTTATGAGAGGACGTACTAAATGCCCAAAAAAACATTTATGAATTTGCCAGAAGAAAAGCAACAACGTTTATTAGATGCTGGATTTCAAGAATTTTCAAGAGTACCAGCAGACGAAGCGTCAATTAATAATATTATTAAATTAGCTGCGATTCCTCGTGGTAGTTTTTATCAATATTTTGAAGATAAGTTTGACCTTCATGAATACATCGTGCAGTTGTATTCGCAAAAGTTAAAAAATTCGTGGGTTACTTTATTGAAAACATATCATGGAAATTTATTTACAGCATTGCCGATCTTCTTTGAAGAGTTTTTGGATGAATTAACAAATGAAAAACAAGTGGATTTTTGGAAAAATACTTTTACTTCTTTTCGTAATTTAAATCTTTCTAAAAAGCATTTAGAAACGAAACATCTTGAAATAAATCATGCATTTATTGATGAAGTTGATGAAAATCTTTTAAAAATTGATTTGTCATCGGAAAATTTAGAATTATTACGACGACAAATTATTACAATGATGATGCAATCTGTACATTGCTATTTTTTCGATAAGCGACTTGGAAACGAAAATCCACGAGAAGATGCGATTAAACAATTTAATATAATGTTGAATTGGTTAGAGTATGGAATCAGAAAATAAAATACATAGTAGAATAGGGTGAATTGAATGAAAAAGATTTTAAAAAATCGTTTACCTATAAAAATGGTAATTGGAGCTGCGTTCTTTTTAGCAATCCAAGTTGTAAGTACATTATATTTACCAATGTTAACTTCTGACATTGTTAATAATGGGATTGCATTGGGGGATATTAATTATATTTGGAAAATCGGAATTGAGATGTTGATTTGTTCACTTATTAGTGTTGCAGCTGCTGTTTTTAATAGTTATTTTTCAGCAAAAGGCTCACAAAAATTAGGACAAAATTTACGAAGTGATGTATACCGTAAAGTCATTAATTATTCACATGATGAAATGGAACAAATTGGAACATCATCATTAGTAACACGTACAACAAATGATATTATGCAAGTTCAAAACGTTGCTTTAATGTTTATGCGAATTATGATGATGGCGCCAATGATGTTAATTGTAGCAAGTATTTTAGCGTATAAAAAGAGTCCTACATTAACATTGATTTTTGTAATTGTGTTACCAATTATTGCAATTATCATGGCAATCGTTATTCGACTTGCAGGGCCATTGTTTGGGGCAATGCAACAAAAACTAGATAAAGTTAATGTTGTATTTCGTGAAGGGTTAACAGGTGTACGTGTTATTCGTGCATTTAGACAAGATGATTTAGAACAAGAAAGATTTGATGAAGTAAATAAAGATTATACACGTAATGCTGTTAAAGTATATAACATTACAGGAATTATGATGCCTTTGATGACAGTAATTATGAGTATGACTAATGTTGGAATTACTTTGTGGGGAAGCCATTTGGTTTCATTTCAAGTAATTGAAGTTGGTAATATGATAGCTTTTATTACATATGCTTCGCAAATTTTAATGAGTTTTGTAATGCTTTCTATGGTATTTGTATTTGTACCACGTGCACAAGCTTCAGCAAAACGGTTAAATCAAGTGCTTGAACTAACTACAACAATCAAAGACGCTGATAATCCAGTTCGAATTACAGACAAACCATCAGCTTTAGAATTTGATCATGTTGATTATCGTTATGTAGATGCAAAAAAAGATTCCTTAGATGGAATTAATTTTAAAATGAAAGCTGGTCAAACACTTGCTATTATTGGAGGAACAGGTTCAGGTAAGTCAACCCTAGTTAATTTAATTCCAAGATTTTATGATGCTACAAAAGGTCAAGTAAAAATTAATGATGTAAATGTTAAAGATTGTACTTTACATGATGTTCATCAAGCAGTTTCTTTTGTTCCACAAAAAGCTAACTTATTTACCGGAACATTACGTGAAAATATGCAATATGGAAAACAAGATGCTACAGACGAAGAAATTTGGCATGCACTAGATATTGCACAAGCTAGCGATTTTGTTAAAGAATTAGATGGTCAGCTTGATGCACATGTTGAACAAGGCGGAGCCAACTTCTCCGGAGGACAAAGACAACGTCTAGCAATTGCACGTGCTTTAGTAAAAGAAGCATCAGTTTATGTCTTTGATGATTCTTTCTCAGCTTTAGACTTTAAGACCGATGCTAAATTACGTCAGGCATTGAAGAAAGATGAAAAAATTAAAAAGCATGTTGTTGTAATTGTGGGACAACGAGTTTCAACAGTAGCAGATGCAGATTTAATTGTAGTATTAGATAAAGGAAATATGGTGGGAGTAGGTACTCATCAAGAATTATTGAAAAACAATGAGATTTATAAAGCAATTGTAAACTCTCAAATTCGTGAAGCAAAAGAAGGTGTAGAAAATGCATAAAAAACCAATGGGAAAACCAGTTGAAAAAGCACAAAACTTCTGGGGAACAACTTGGCGTTTATTAAAGTATATGAAGAATCAGCTATTTGCAATTATCCTTGTGATGGTCGTTGCAATTACAGCTCAAATTTTGCAAATTAATACACCAAAAATCTTAGGTGAAGCAACTACTGCAATTTTCGAAGGTGTTATGAAAGGTACCGCGATGGAAAAAGCAGGAATTGCCATGCAACATTGGCCAATCGATTTTGAAAAAATTGGTCATATTTTATTGATTGTTTCATTGATGTATATTGGTTCTGCAGTTTTAACATTTATTCAACGTATTATTATGAACTATATGTCTCAACGGACTGTTTATAATATGCGAAAGCAAATGAAGTATAAAATGAAAACTGTGCCAGTTAGTTACTACGATACACACTCAAATGGTGATATTATCAGTCGTGCTATCAATGATATGGACAATATTTCATCAACTTTACAACAAAGCTTAATGCAATTAGTTACATCTGTAGTTCAAATTGTTGGGACATTATGGTTAATGCTTACAATCAGTTGGAAATTAACATTAATTATTGTTTTAACAGTTCCTTTAAGTATGATTGCAGTTGGTTTTATTGCACCAACTTCACAAAAGAATTTTGGAAAACAACAAAAACATTTAGGTTTACTAAATAATCAAGTTGAAGAGAATTATGCTGGTCAAAATGTGATTAAAAGTTTTAATCGTGAAAATCAAACAATTGAAAAATTTGAAGAAGAAAATGAAAAACTTTATCAAGCATCATGGAAAGCACAAATGGCTTCAGGTATTATGATGCCAATCATGGCTTTTATTAGTAATTTGAGTTATGTAGCGGTTGCAATTGTAGGAGGAATGGAAGTAACTCATGGTCAAATTTCATTAGGTAATGTTCAAGCTATGCTACAATATACAACTAGTTTTTCACAACCGATTTCTCAATTGGCTAACTTGGCAAATACTATTCAATTAACAATTGCCTCTGCAGAACGTGTTTTTCAGGTTTTAGATGAAAAAGATATGACTGATGACCCATCAGGCTTACCAGTAGAGGATAATCCAAAGGGATTGATTGAATTTCAACATGTCAAATTTGGTTATGATGATGCTCCAATTTTAATGGAAGATTATAACTTAACTGTTAAAAAAGGAGAGATGACGGCTATTGTTGGGCCAACTGGTGCTGGTAAAACAACAATTATTAATTTATTAGAACGCTTTTACGATATTAAGGGTGGTTCAATTAGATTGAATGGTAAAGATACACGTGATATGAAACGTGAAGAATTACGTTCACATTTTGCAATGGTGTTACAAGATACTTGGCTTTTCTCAGGTACTATTTGGGAAAATCTAAAATATGGACGTGAAGATGCTACTGATGAAGAAATTTTAGCTGCTGCAAAGGCTGCTCATGTTGATGATTTTGTTGAACAACTTCCACAAGGTTATCAAACTGTATTGGATGAATCAGCTTCAAATATTTCACAAGGGCAAAGACAGCTATTAACCATTGCACGTGCATTTGTTGCTAATCCTGAAATTTTAATTTTGGATGAAGCAACTTCAAGTGTTGATACACGAACAGAAATACAAATTCAACATGCAATGAATAAACTACTAGAAAATCGTACAAGTTTTGTTGTTGCACACCGTTTATCAACAATTCAAGATGCAAACCAAATTATTGTAATGAATCACGGTTCAATTGTGGAAACAGGGACACATGCAAATCTATTAAAGAAAAATGGATTTTATGCTGATCTATATAATTCACAATTTGAAGGAAATGTATCAATGGATTAGGAGTGGATAACATGCGTAAAAAAACGATAAGTCTTTTAGCCATTGCTAGCGGTTGTATATTATTTTTATCTGGATGCTCAAATACAAAGATTGAAACTTCAAAGCAAGAATATCAAGTTGATGGAATGACGGCTGTTGTTAAAGGAAAAACAGATAGTAACAATACATTAACTTATCAAATTGATGGTGGTAAAAAGCATCAATTACAAATAAAAAATCGTGAGTTTGTATTTCAAGTTCCGGGAAAAGATAAAAATCAAAAAGTAAAATTAACTGCTAAACATGGTAGTCAAACGACAACTAAAGTTGTTACAGTAAAGAAACAAGAGCCTTTATCAAAGAACTATCAAGAAGTTTGTGAAAAATTTGGACAAACAATTTCAATGAGTCAGTTATCTCAATCGGAACTTGAAGTTTTGCAAAAAGCTAAAAATATTGATACTCAAAATCAAAGTGAAGTAATTAAGAATCAAGATGTTTTAAGACAGGCCAAAGAGATTCAAACAAAGATTGCTAAGAGTGGATCGAATAGTATAAGTTTAAAGAAGAATGCTAGTGGAATCACTAATTTGATCAAAAATCAAACTTTTACTTTAAGAGCAAATATTCAATCAAATCAATTGATTAGTGCAACAATAATTGTGCCAACATCAAACTTGAAAAATAAAGATAAAGCTAAACAGTTTGGAACAGTATTTGTTGCATTTAGCCAAGCTATTGGCGCAAATGGTAAAGAAGTGATGGAAGAATTTGAGAAAGAAACGAAGAGTCAAAATAATTCACAAACTACCTCAAAGACAATTAAAAATCATGGAGTAACATATTCAGTTGGTTTTTCAAAAACAGATTTGTATATTTATATTACAAAATAAATAAAAAAGCTATGTTTAGGAACATAGCTTTTTTATTATAAGTGGTTTTAATTAATTACTTATGAACCACCACTAAATCTTTGAATCATAATGTCAGATCAGTTATATTTTAGAATGTAATCACACAATTGGGAGGATAAGTGTTCATGAGTGATTCAAGTATTAAAAAAATTGAAAATCGAGAAGATAAAGAAAAAACATGGAAAATAACAAATGAGAAGAATAATCATTATATTATAATCGTATTTTCTAAGACATTGGAAGACGATATGAAAAAGAATAGTCGATCATTTGAAAGACTTCAAATTGAACAGATAAACGAAATTTTAAAAATAATCAGTGATTTGGAACATGATTATATTTTAAAAATTAATAGGGGAAATATTGGGAAAGCTAATATGCCATTGCCTATAGAAAAAATAAAAAGAATGATAGAGGTAATTTAAAAAAAGGGCCACAGATTAATTATTTAATCTGTGGCCCTTTTAAGTTATACCCAATCGCCATTACGAAAAACAGGGATAATTGTACCATCTTTCTTTATTCCATCAATATTCATTTCTTGTGATCCCATCATAAAATCAACATGAGTTTGACTAAAATTAATTCCCTTTTCTTTTAATTCTTTATCGCTCATTGTTGTTCCATTTTTTATGTTAAATGGATAAGCTGCGCCTAAAGCAAGATGATCACTAGCGTTTTCATCAAATAAAGTATTAAAGAATGTAATTCCTGACTGAGAAATTGGTGAAGGATCTGGAACTAAAGAAACTTCACCTAATGATTTTGCACCTTCATCTATGCTTAGCAAGTGTTCAAGGACTTTTTGGCCTCTTTTTGCTGTAGCTTTTATTACT
The DNA here is from genome assembly GCF_030389495.1 of Ligilactobacillus cholophilus. Lineage (NCBI taxonomy): Bacteria > Bacillati > Bacillota > Bacilli > Lactobacillales > Lactobacillaceae > Ligilactobacillus > Ligilactobacillus cholophilus. The sequence continues at coordinate 1,004,749 of NZ_CP127832.1, read as the reverse complement.
TTACCGTTTTTAAATGTAAATTTCATATCTTCAATTATTGTTCCAGCATAACTAAGAGGTTTTGTAGAGGTAACATAGCCATCTATTCTTCGACAATCAGGTGCAGTAAAACATTCTTCTGTTGGCATGTTAGCAACAAATTTAGTTCCTGATGCGGCAAAGCTACTTCCACCTTCCCATACATGATTTTCAGGAAGGCCTACTGTTAAGTCAGTGATAGAAGAATGATAATGTAAAGCAGAAAATTGTTCACGATTTAACCAATCTTCCTTAGCATGTAAGTTTGCGTCATGCTTTTGCCATGCGTTAATTGGATCGTCTTGGTCTAAGCGACATGTTTTAAAAATTTCTTCCCATAAACGATCAACAGCAGATTGCCCATGAAGATTTGGAAAAACCTTTTCTGCCCATTTTAAGCTAGCTGCACCAACAACTGTCCATGTTAGATCATTATTTTGAGTAGCTTTACGAACAGGCATTAATGCTTTTCCATTTGCAGCTTGATATGCAGCAACTCTTTTTTGATCAATTGAACTAAATGCATCAGGATCTTCAGAAAGAACTGAAATACGACAACAACGATTTTCTGCAATATATTTTGCTTCTTCTTTTTTAAAATTAGGAATATTATTTAAATTTTCTTCGCTTGCATGTTTTAAGAATTCTTGTTGAGAGAAGATATCACTCCATTTGATTATTACATTTCCTGCACCAGCTTGATATGCTTCTTTAACAATTAAATGTGCTAGTTTTTGTTGTTCAATATTTATATATAAGATTACAGTTTGATCCTTTTGCACATTTACTCCAATTCTTACTATTAATTCGGCATATTTTTTTAATTTTTTATCGAAATCTTCCATATCTATATTTAAAACCCTTCATTGATGTATTAATATTAATATATATCATAGCATATTAAATTAATTTTAATGAAATGGAGAAGGTACATATGAAAAAAATCAAGATCATGACTGTTTTTGGTACTCGACCTGAAGCAATTAAGATGGCTCCTTTAGTACTTGAATTACAAAAACATCCTGAAATTACGGCTGTTACTACTGTTACAGCTCAACACCGTGAGATGCTTGACCAAGTACTTGATATCTTTAAAATTACACCAGATTATGATTTGAATATTATGCATGGTGGGCAAACTTTAACAGATATTACTGTAGAAGTTTTAAGTCAATTACGTGAAGTTTTACAAAAAGAAAAACCAGATATGATTTTGACTCATGGAGATACAACTACAACTTTTGCAGCTAGTTTAGCAGCATTTTATGAAAAAATTGCTGTAGGACATGTTGAAGCGGGATTAAGAACTTGGAACAAATATTCTCCATATCCTGAAGAAATGAATCGTCAAATGACTGATGATTTAACAGATTTATATTTTGCTCCAACAAATCAAAGTAAGCAAAATCTATTGAAAGAAAATCATCCTAAAGATAAGATTTTCGTTACTGGTAATACTGCAATTGATGCTTTGAAACAAACTGTCCATGAAAGTTATCATCATGACGTATTGGATGAAATTAATCCAGATAATAAAGTTATTTTGGTTACAATGCATCGACGTGAAAATCAAGGTGAACCAATGCACCGTGTATTTAAAGCAATTCGACAAATTGTAGATGAAGAACCTAATGTGGAAGTAATTTACCCAGTGCATTTAAGTCCAGCAGTTCAAAAAGCTGCTCATGAAGAATTAGGTGATGACCCAAGAATTCATTTAATTTCTCCATTAGACGTTGTAGATTTCCATAATTTAGCAGCAAAAAGTAACTTCATTATGACTGATTCAGGTGGCGTTCAAGAAGAAGCTCCTGCATTAGGAAAACCTGTTTTAGTACTAAGAGATACAACAGAACGTCCAGAAGGAATTGAAGCAGGTACATTAAAATTAGTTGGCACAAATCCAGACGATGTAAAGAAATGGATGAAGCTACTCTTAGAAGATCAAAAGGTTTATGATGAAATGAGTAATGCTAAAAATCCATATGGTGATGGAAAAGCATCTGAACGAATTGTTGAAGCAATTAAATATTATTTTGGACTTACAACAGAAAAGCCAAATGAATTTAAGTAAATAAAAAGAGACTTTGATTAATTCAAAGTCTCTTTTTATTTACTTATTAAGTCTAATTTGTCTTATTATAAAACAAATCATGCTAATACATAATCCTAATGAAGATATGATTATTCCCAATAAAAGTCCAGGTGTTTGATATTTGAAAATTATTTTATGGCTACCAGCTTTTAATTTAATTCCTAAAAATGCTTGGTTTGTACGTAATACTTTAACTGAATGACCATCTACAGTTGCACTCCAACCGCTTGAATATGGAATTGAAGAAGTTAAAATTCCATCATGTGAAACGTTAATAGTACCTTTAAATCCAGAATTAGTATAAGTAGCATTTTTTAATTTGTTCTGTTGAATTTTTCTAACTTGTTGCTCATATTTTTGATTTAAAGGTTCAGCAACAACATTTAGTTTGAAAGAATAATTTCCAAGTTCTTTTAAGTTTAATTTGATTGAACTTGGAATTTGATTTTCAAAGTAACCTAAATTAATAGTTCCATTTTTTACAGTTTTGAAAAATGATAAGATGTACGGCTTAGGTTGTTTTATACTTTCTGTACCTAAATTAGTTGTTGTTTGAATAGTAAAACCTGAATTTGGAGTTCCATTTAAAATATTTTTACGCCAAAACTTGTAAGTATTAACTGCTGCATCCTTATTTAAAAAACCATTACTTAGTTGATGATCAGAATTACTTTGTTGAAGATTAACCTGTTGCATTAAGCTTAATGGGGTATAGTTAATATTTTCAAATTCTAAATGTAATTCACAATTTTTAAGAGCAGCTTTTTGTGTTGCATTTAAATTCTTTTTATCAATTACAATTTGATATGATTCATTTGGATCAAGTTGTTGTAATTTGTTTGGATTAATAATATTTCCATTACTAGAGATTATTTTATATGGTATTGAGAATATCTGATTTTTTACACTTGCTTTAGGCAAGTTAGTCTTTTCGTTGACTAAAACGCCATCAGCTAAAGCTCTTTCTTTCTCGGTAGGAGAAAGCTTACTATATGATTTAGAAGTAAATACTTGATCTTGGAAATATACTAATGGGAAAGCATTTTCTGTTGTATATCGTAAAATTTGCTTATTTGTATATGTATTTTGTCTATCAGCGGCATCTACAAAATAATTTCCTGGTATTTTTTTTGCGTTTGGCTGATTACTTTGAACAAATAAATATTTTACTCCTAAAAAGTTATTGATAATACTACGATCATTAAATTGGCGTAGGGGATAATTAGCTTCAAATTGAATATTTTGCATTGAATTTGCAAATTTTCCAAGGTACTTATTCTGAATAGAATAATATGAAGAAATATCATTAACTTTTGGATTCCAACAGTTTAGATAACGATAGTCATTTCCTAATACTTGATTTTGACTAATAGTAGAAGTTCGATATGAATTATCATTATCTAGATTATTAGTTAAGTTACCAAATTCAGCTTTAGTTATTTTATTATAACTTCCTTGAGGAAGCATCTCACTAGCGTATCCGCCATCATAAGGAGCTTCAAAATAAATAGCATTAAAAATTACGTTTAAAAGAATTGTTATGAACATTATTTTACGATTATTTGCAGGATGGAAACGATAAAGCAAAATAATCACGATCAAGCTAATTAAAAGAAATACAACTGGAACAAATAGTTTTTCGTTGTTTTGAAATAAGTAATCAACAGCAATATATGTTAAGTATATTCCACATGCAATAACAAAAACTTTAATTGTTTTAGAAGATAAAACATCTAAGTTTTCAACTAAAATTGCACAACTTAAAGAAATCGGCAAACAAAGCATTAAGGTCCAACGATTAGAAGGAGACATAAAACCATTAAAAAATGCTGCACAGGCTGGTATCAAAAGCATAATGAAGCCTAAAATAAAACTTGAGTTAATTATTGGATATTTTTTTAAATGCATTAATGTATATATAATGCCAAAGAAGGCGATACTTGCAAAACCTAAGGCACTCCAGAAATAAAAATCGCGATTGCCTCCATTGATTAGTTGGCCAGGTAAATTTAAATAGTAATAAAGCGGATATAATGTGAGTCCATTTGCAAACTTACTTCCTGCACGTGTTGAATCATGAACAGCGATTATTTCTGGAATTAATAAAATTGCTGCATTTAATAGAGCTAAAATAGTAGCCCAAGCAAGTTTGGCGAATAATTGTAAACGTTTTGGTGTAACATTTTGTTTCCAAATTAATCGGAGTATTAAATAAATAACTGCACCTAAACCTAAAATATACGCAAAATAAAAGTTATTAATAAGCATCCATGTGAATGTTAGCATTAATGGCCAAGCTGAAAAACCTTGGATTACACGTTCAAGATTGACAATTAGTATTGGGAAAATAATAAAAGGGAGAGAGAACAAAGGTTGTGAAATATTTGAGTAAAGTAAAAATGCATTGAATAAATATACTAATGAACCGCATATAATTGATACTTTCTTAAAATTAAAATGATTTGCACACCAACAAAAAGCTAACCCTGCACAGTATAAACGTAAAATAATTGCAATTTCATATGCAAGAATAATTTTACTAGCAGGAAAGAGTAATGAAATATACGCAAAAACATCTCCTAATAGATAGTAGGATAATATTTGAAATTTATCGCTTCCAACTCCTAAATGAAATGACCATGTATCAAATGAAGGATGGTGCAAAAATGCCAATACACTTTCTCGAAAATCAGCTAATAGTGGTAAATGCTGATTGGCACCATCAATATACCAAATTAATGAATGGCCAGTTACAAAATAAGTTCCATATACAAAAAATGCCACTAATGTAAATGTCAAAGTATAATTCAAATATAAATGTTTATTATTTTTTACTGAAAAATGCACAAAAAAATCCTCCCTTATATTCGTTATTATTTTACTCTAAAATTACTAATAACAAAAATATAGGAGAGGTTTTTAATTATTTTTTCTCTTTTAAAATGTAGACAGGACGTTTTTTTACTTCCATAAATATTTTTCCAATATATTTACCAACAATACCTAAACATAGAAGTTGAATACCACCAATAAATAGGAAGATACATACAAGTGATGCCCATCCAAATGCAGAGCCACCATATAAAAGCTTGCGAATAATAACAAAAATGATACCAATTACAGAGCAAACTGAAGAAAATAATCCAACATATGAAGCAATATCAAGTGGAGTTTGTGAAAATGAAACAATACCATCGATTGAATACTTTAATAAACTCCAAAAGTTCCAACTAGTTTTACCTGCTACACGTTCTTGATTAGTATATTCTAAATATTTTGTTCGAAAACCTACCCAACTAAAGATTCCCTTAGAAAAGCGGTTATATTCGCTCATTGAAAGAATTGCATCTACCATTTGACGTGTCATTAAGCGATAATCGCGCGCCCCATCAACAATTTCTGTATCTGAAATTTTATTAATTAATTTGTAAAACATGTGAGCGAAAAATGAACGAATTGGTGGTTCACCTTTCCGATTTACACGGCGTGTACCAACACAATCATAATCGCCACTTTCAATATAACTCAACATTTTAGGTAATAATTCTGGAGGATCTTGTAGATCAACATCCATTACAGCTACATAATCGCCAGTAGCTTGTTGTAATCCACAGTATAGGCCAGCTTCTTTACCAAAATTTCTTGAAAATGAAGCATAGTGGACATGATCAGGGTCTTTAGCTTGTAAAGCTCTAAGTTCTTTTAAAGTATTGTCCTTTGAACCGTCATCAATAAACCAATACTCTAAATCAATATCTTTTAATTTTGGAGCAACTTTTTCAACTGCTTCATAAAATAATGGAATTGATTCTTCTTCACAATAACAAGGGACAATAATGGATAAGGTTTTTGACATAATAAATTATTCCTCCAATTTTGAAACTAATTCATCTGCAAAAGTATCTAAAGTTGCAATATCTTCATCCGTATCAGGAGAAAGATTTATTTTTACATCTTTAGTTCCTTGAGTAGCTCCTGCTTCACGCAATACACGACTAAATTCATCTACTGCCGTACAGTAATATTCGCCATAAAAAGTATCCCCTGAACCTGCAACGCCATAAATTTTATTAGTTAAATCTACTTCTTTAAGATCTTCAAAAAAGTCCATTCCTTCATCTGGAAGATTTCCTTCATCATATGTATATGGACATACAATGCAAAGATCGGCATCTTCAAAATCACTAACATCTGCTTGTGAAATTTCATCTACTTGAACGTCGATTCCTTTATCTTCAAGATTTTCCGCAATGATATCAGCAATATCCTCGTTATTGCCGGTGATTGTTGCGAAAACAATTTCAGCTTTTGCCAAAGTAATTGCTCCTTTCTCAAAAAATTCGTTACTATTATATCAAATTTTTAAGCGTGAGAATACAAAAATCGTAGGAATTTAACTAATATCAATGTTTTAGGGTATAATAGTAACGATATAAATTTATTAGGAGGAATAATATAAATGATTACTCTAAAATCACCACGAGAAATTAAAGAAATGGCAATTTCGGGTGCAATTTTAGCAGGGATGCATATTGGTTTGCGTGATATTATCAAGCCAGGTGTTTCAAGTTGGGAAGTTGAAAAATTTGCATGTAAATATTTTAAAGAGCATGATGCAATTCCAGAGCAAATTGGATTTGAAGGCTACAAATATGCAACATGCGTAAGTGTAAATGATGAAATTTGTCATGCATTTCCACGTAAAGATTTAATTTTCAAAGAAGGAGATCTTGTAAAAGTTGATACTGTAGTTAATTACCACGGTGCAATGAGTGATTCTTGTTGGAGTTACGCAGTTGGAAAGCCTTCAGAAGAAGTTGAACATTTAATGGAAGTAACCAAAAAAGCTTTATACTTAGGAATTGATCAAGCTCAAGTTGGGAATCGATTAGGAGATATTGGTTACGCTATCCAACATTATACTGAAGATCTAAATGGTTTTGGTGATGTACGTGAATTTGTTGGGCACGGAATTGGACCTACAATGCATGAATCACCTAATGTCCCTCATTATGGCGAAAAAGGTAAGGGGATTAGATTACGCGAAGGAATGACAATTACAATTGAACCTATGATCAATACAGGAACATGGCAATCTGTAATGGATGATCCTAATGGATGGACTGCAAGAACTGCAGATGGTGGGTTATCATGTCAATATGAACATACAATTGTAATTACAAAAGATGGTCCTAAAATTTTAACTTCACAAGATCCATCTATGGACGAAAAATATTTATACAAATTTAAATAAGGGTTTAGAGCTAATTGTTTACTAGGTAAAAAGCCTGAATGTTTGTAATAAAAAGAATTATATAATGTAAATAAAAATTAATTTACGGATTTAGCTTTGTTTAAATAAGTAAATCCTTACATTAAGTTTAGAATTAACTTGTAAAAAGGTGATTTACTGATATAATTAGTCTAGATATTAATTATCTTTTTGAAAGATATATACCATTATAGATAAGGGGTATAACGATGAAAGTTAGAAAAGCTGTTATTCCTGCGGCTGGTTTAGGTACTCGTTTTTTACCAGCTACAAAGGCTTTAGCTAAGGAAATGTTCCCGATTATTGATAAACCAACAATTCAATATATTGTTGAAGAAGCTCGTAAATCAGGAATTGAAGACATTTTAGTAGTAACTGGAAAGGGTAAGCGACCAATTGAAGATCACTTTGACTCTGTTCCAGAATTAGAACAAAATCTTACTGCAAAGGGTAAAACAGGTTTATTGAAATTAGTTCAACAAACAACAGATATTAATTTATACTTTATTCGTCAATCACATCCACGTGGTTTAGGTGATGCGGTATTAATGGCAAAAGATTTTGTTGGTAACGAACCATTTGTTGTTATGTTAGGTGACGACATTATGGAAGATAAGGTTCCATTGACTAAGCAATTAATTGATCGTTATGAAGAAACACATGCATCAACACTTGCTGTAATGAAAGTTCCTCATGATGAAGTTGATAAATATGGAATTATTGATCCTGTAACAGAAACAAAACCAGGATTGTTTGATGTTAACCAATTTGTAGAAAAACCAGATGTAGATAAAGCTCCATCAGATTTAGCTATTATTGGTCGTTATTTATTAACACCTGAAATTTTTGATATGTTAGAAACACAAAAACCAGGTGCAGGTAATGAAATTCAATTAACTGACGCTATTGATCGTTTAAACCAAATTCAACGTGTTTTTGCACATGAATTTAAAGGCGAACGTTTCGATGTTGGTTACAAATTTGGTTACTTAAAGACTTCAATTCAATTTGGATTGAAACATCCAGAAGTAAGTGCTGAGTTAAAAGATTATATTAAAGAGTTAGCAAAGAAACTTAATTAATAAAAAAGCTGCAATACTTGCAGCTTTTTTTATGCCCAAAAATATTGTAATAAAAATTTAAAATTAAATTTATTAATTTAGTGGTTAAATATATATATGCGTGTTTTTTTACGTAGTACATATTGAAGGAATTAAGTATTTATGAAAAAAATAGGGCACAAATTCAATGTCTTTTTTAAATCTATTTTAAATAAAACGATACAAGGTGATATTTTTAATACTGCAATTATAGCTACTTACTATGTTTTGTTAACAATTGTACCAATTGTAATCTTTATTGGAAATATATTACCAATCATGCATATTAATGCAACAAAAATCATGCCATATTTAAACGTTGCATTGCCAGAACCAATATATAATTTCTTAGGACCAATAGTTCAAAAATTTTTAACACATGGTTCTGGAGGAATAGCATCTTTTTCTATGTTATTTACAATTTGGGCAGGAAGCCGTGGAATCAATGCTTTGAAGCGATCAATGAATCAAATTTTCGGAGTGGGAGATTCGCAAGACTTTATAGCAACAACAATTTTATCTTTATTAATTACTTTAAGTTTTGGTGCATTACTAGTAATTATTTTTGTTATTTATAGTTTTGGTCAGATCGTGCTAGAATATTTAACAACAGTATTTAAGTTGCCACTGACATATTTGGAAGTGTTCATGAAATATCGTTGGTCAGTTACTTTTATTATCATTTTTGTAATTTTATGTTTATTGTACATAGTATTACCAAATGTCAAAGTTCACTGGCTATCTGTTTGGCCTGGAGCTTTAATTGCAGCTTTAGGATGGATGGCATTAACTGGGATTTTTACTATTTATGTTAAATATTTTGCATATCGTGTTTTAAGTTATGGTGCACTTGGCACATTCTTAGTATTGTTATTCTGGATGAATTTTTCTAACCAAATTATATTATTTGGTTCAATAATTAATGCGTTTATTGAAGAACATCGATACGGAAAAGTTGTTCCCAAAGAGCATAAATTAGGTAAAAAGATTTATCATCGAATTCATAAAAAACGAATTACAAATAAAAAATAGCTATGAATATATTCATAGCTATTTTTTATTCAAGATTCTGATGTTCATCAATAAAATGATTTATATCATCAATGTTAAATCCCTTTCGATATAAGGCTGCTTTAACTTTTTGATTACGTTCTAATGAAGAGTATTTGCGATAACGATTAAAAAGTTTTTCTCCATTTTTTTGCAATTGAATTTGCTCATTTGAATTATCTTTTTCAAGATTAACTTTTGTCAAAGCATCATTGATAACATCTGTAGAAAAACCTTTAACTAAAAGACTTTTTTTTATTTTTTGAATTTTATTTTTAAAGGCTTCATTTCGGTATTTTTGAGCTAATTTATTAATTAAATGAATAACATTTTCCAGTTGATTTTCAAGGGTGAATTGTAAGAGAGCAGTGTCAATGTCATTCTCTAAAATACCTTTTTTACGTAGTTGTTGTTGAATGACTTTAGGACCTTTTTCAGATGTTTTAGCCATGGTTCGAGTATAACTTTTAGCATATTCTAGATCATTAATTAATTTTTGTTCACGTAATTTTTTAAGTGTTGGTTCAATTTCATAATCAGAAAAATCTTTTTTATATAAATAATCAATGATTTCCTTTTCTGTACGTAATTGATATGATAAATAATTTAATGCTTGGTTATAGGCTTTTGAAACTTTTTCAGCATTTGTAATGCCTTCAATTTCTTCTTTAGTAATTTCTTGTCCCTTATGTAATTGAAAATTAATTAATACTTCTTCACTAACCGGAAAACGATATTGTCCATCGATGAAAATATTATAGCGACCTTTACGTTTTTGAGCTTGAATTGATGTTATTGTACTCATATTTACCCCTTTCTCAAAAAATATTGTATATCTTATTATAACAGTAAAGCCTAAAATGCTATAATTGTAGATATTTTAATAGGAGGAAATCATGCCAGATAAAAGAAAAAATGTTCAAGTTAAAATTAATAAATTAGTTAAATTAAAAATTAAAAAGTTAGGAATTAATGGGGAAGGGATTGCTTACTATCAACGAAAGATTGTGTTTGTTGAGGGAGCACTTCCTGATGAAATAGTTCAAGTAAAGATTATAACGGTAAAGCCTAAATATTTAATTGGAAAATTAGTAAAAATTTTAAGAAAAAGTCCAGATCGTGTGTCTCCCAAGGATAAGTATAATGTTGGGGGAATTGAATTAGAGCATTTATCATATAAAAAACAACTTGAGTTTAAAAAAGATATTATTAAACAAGCATTAAATAAGTTTAAGCCGACTGGATATCAAGATTTTGAAATTAAAGATACAATTGGAATGGATTATCCATATGAATATCGCAATAAATTGCAATTTCAAATTCGTAAAATGGAAAATGGGACGATAAAAGCAGGATTATATCGACCAAATTCTCATTATTTGGTCGATTTACCTGATTTTAGCACACAAATGCCTTTATCGATGATTATAATTCGATCTATTGTAAAATTGTTACAAAAATGGAATGTTTCGATTTATGATGAAAAGAAAAATTCTGGAAATTTAAAAACAGTTGTTATTCGACAATCAAGTGCATTTGACGAAATTCAAGTTACTTTCATAACGAATCAAACCAATTTTCCTCAAAAAAATCAATTGATTATGGATTTACAGCAAAAATATCCACAAATTGTTTCAATTATGCAAAATATAAATCCTGGTAGAGGTTCATTAGTTTGGGGAGATGAAACAATTAAATTAGCTGGAAAAACTTATATTCGTGAAAAATTAGGAGATGTTGAATTTAAACTATCTGCACGTGCTTTTTTCCAATTAAATCCACTTCAAACAATTAAGCTCTATGACCAAGTAAAGCAAGCATTAGCATTATCTCCCAATGAAAACTTAGTTGATGCTTATTGTGGTGTAGGAACCATTGGATTATATGTAGGTAAAAATGCTAAAGAAATTCGTGGAATGGATATTATTCCAGAAGCAATTGAGGATGCAAGAACAAATGCTAAGTTGTCGGAAAGAAAAAACGCATTTTATGAAGTAGGAACTGCAGAAAAATGGGTTACAAAGTGGGGTAAAGAGGGATTTAAAACAGATGCATTAGTTGTTGATCCCCCAAGAACCGGATTAGATGATACTTTACTTGATACAATCCACAATTTTAAACCTGAAAAATTTGTTTATGTTTCATGTAATCCCTCAACATTAGCTCGTGATTTAGTATCTTTAGTAAAAGATTATGATGTGGAATATATTCAATCAATTGATATGTTTCCTCAAACAGCAAGGTGTGAAGCAATTGTTAAATTTAAGAAAAAATAAATGGGTAATTAGTATTATAATTATTGCTTTTTCAATTATATTTACTAGTAGTTCTGTAACAGAAGTCAAAGCTGCTAGTTTAAGTACAGTCCAATTACATTCTTTTGATGAAAATGTTAATGAAATTAAAGGAACTGAACTTGAAAAGAATTTAAATAAGCAGGTTAAGAAACGACATTTTATTGGAACAGTAACACTTATAAAGAATGGAAGATTAGTTTATCAACAAGGCTTTGGTTACGCTAATCGTGCAAAAGGTCTTAAAAATTCAGGAAGAACAACTTTTCAAATTGCTTCAATTCAAAAGGGAATAACCGCAATGATGTTAAAAAAAGTTGCAATTAAATATAAATTTTCACTTGATACACCATTAAGTCATTTTTATCCACAAATAAAAAATGCAGATAAAGTTACATTAAGGAATTTGTTAACAATGACTTCGGGAATTTTGTCAGAGCCATTACCTAATAAAGAAATGACTGATAAACAATTTTTGGATTATACAGTTAAAAATACCCACATAGTTGAATCACATATTGGAAATATCCAGTATCAACCAGTTAATTTTGTGCTTTTATCAGGTATTATCCAAAAAGTAACTCACCAAAGTTATTATGAATATTTTAAAAAAGCAATTCAAAAACCATTGAATTTGAAAAATACTTATTTTTTTCAAGATATGAAAAAACATGAATTTCAACAGGCACAAGGTTATCATTTTAGTGAAGTATCACCATATCGCATATATAATGAACCGATAAGTGGATATACTAATCAGTTAGGCACGGGAAACTTATTTATGTCAAATGGTGATTTGTATCGAACATTAAGAGCCTTTTTAACTGCAAAAATTTTATCTCCTGAACAAACAGCAAATTTATATTCAACAGGAAAAACAAAATCTGATTATGAAGCTGGTCTATATCCATTAAATAAAAAAATTCCTGGATTACTTGGCAATCAATATCAAGGATATCATTTTCATGGAGCAGAATTTGGCTTTGAAACAGTTGGTGATATTTCAAAAGACGGGCAAACTGCAGTGATTTTTGCTTCTAATTCTGCTAATCGACCTGCCGGAAATAATTATAAATTGGATGTTCCAATTTATAAAAAATTAATAGATGATGACAAAATTTTTTAGGAATTTTGATTAAACTTTGGTATAATATTCGTGATGATTCGGTGTAAAATACACCTGTGTTTATAGAAAGCAGGTTAAATATGCGTCATTCAAAAGGCCCTAAAGAAGGCGAGTTTATTACCATAAAAAGTTATAAACACGACGGTAGTTTACATCGAACATGGCGTGATACTATGGTACTTAAAACTAGTGATAATGCTATTATTGGTTGTAACGATCACACTTTAGTTACAGAAGCTGATGGGCGTAGATGGGTGACTCGAGAACCGGCCTTAATTTATTTTCACAAACATTATTGGTTTAACATTGTAACAATGATTCGCGATAATGGAGTTTCATACTATTGTAATTTAGCCTCACCATCAATTATGGACCGTGAAGCTTTGAAATATATCGATTATGATTTAGATGTAAAAGTTTTTCCAAATGGTGAAAAAAGGCTTTTGGATGTAGATGAATATGAAGAACATGGCAAAAAATGGCATTACTCTAAGGAAATCGATAAAATTTTGAAACATAATGTACTTACCTTAGTTGATTGGATCAATAATGGAAAAGGTCCATTTTCAAAAGAGTATGTTGAAATTTGGTATAATAGGTACCTAGAGTTGTCGCGCCGACAGTAGTAAATACCGGTTTATAACTCTAAAAAGGCTGCGACAGTTGATTCGCAGCCTTTTTTTTAACAAAATATGTCTTATTAGCATTTACATAGGAGGATTTTTATGTTTTTTAATGAGCAACGTAAACGGAAGTTGATGTTTTGGTCAGCTGAATTACTTTTGTTAGCAGCACTTGTTTTAGTGTTTACAAAAATTCAATTTGTTTTTAGCCCAGTGTTTACGTTCTTTCAGACTTTATTTGCACCTTTTTTATTAGCTGGATTTTTGTTTTATTTGTTAAATCCTTTAGTAAATTTATTAACAAAAATAAAGTATAAAAAGTTTAAGGTAAATCGTTTAGCTGCAATTGCAATGGTATTTATATTTTTGATTTCAATTTTAGGAATAATAATTTCATTTTTTATTCCGCATCTGATTGAACAAATTAAATCTCTTGTAGTTGGATTACCAGGGTATTTGCATGAGTTACAACAATTCTTAACGAATTTATTTAATAATTCGCATATTGAATGGTTACAAAAAATTGATTTGCATACATATATGAACAAATTTGAAGGGTCATTAACCTCAATGATTAAAAACTTTATTTTATCATTGACAACATCAATTGGCTCAGTAATTGGAACGATTACTAATGTTACTGTGACGATTGTAACAGTTCCTTTTATTCTTTTTTATATGTTAAAAGATGGAGAAAAACTCGCACCAACAATTGAACGTGCATTTCCAGAACGAAACCGAAGCAAAGTGTCAAGTTTATTACATGATTTGAGCTATACTCTTTCACGTTATATTTCAGGACAAATGATTGAATGTTTATTTGTTGGGACATTTTCTGCAATCGGATATAGTCTTACGGGAATCCCATATGCTTTATTAGTTGGTTTATTTGCTGGTATTACTAATATTATTCCTTACTTAGGACCATATATAGGATTAATGCCAGCATTATTCCTAGCTTTTTCAAAATCCTTCTCAACTGTAATTTGGGTAGTAGTTGTTTGCATTGTAGTCCAACAACTTGATGGAAATTTAGTATATCCAAATGTGATTGGTAAATCATTAAATTTACATCCACTAACAATAATTATTATATTATTAGTTGCAGGTAATATTGCTGGATTATTAGGTATGATTTTAGGTGTTCCATTATACGCAGTTTCAAAAGTTGTAGTAAAATTTGTTTATAACATCGCAAAAATTAAAGATACATCAGAAAATTCCAAAGAAGATACTAAATAATGGTCTTTATGATTGCTCAATATTAATTTTTGTGATAACTTTAACAGTGAATTATATCGAATAGATAGGATGAGTGATATGTCAAAAAAAATTGCAGTTTTAGGTGCAGGTTCATGGGGAAGTATTTTAGCTAGTGTACTTGTACAAAATGGTAATGAAGTAGTACTTTGGACTATTGATGAAGAACAAGTCAAAGAATTAAATGAAAAGCATACAAATGAACATTATATTCATGATTATACATATCCAGAAGAATTGAAAACAACGCTTGATTTAAAAGAAGCAGTTGATGGTGCTGATTTTATTTTGTTTGCAATTCCTACAAAAGTTATTCGTTCAGTTGCTCAACAAGTAGTTGAAGTACTTAAGCAATTAGATATTAAACCAATTTTAATTCATGCAAGTAAAGGATTAGAATTAGGTACGCATAAGCGCTTATCACAAGTTATAACAGAAGAAATACCAGAACAATATCGTTCTGGAATGGTAGTATTCTCAGGCCCAAGTCATGCTGAAGAAGTTGCTAATAAGGATATCACATTAATTACAGCAGCATGTGAAGATATTGAATGTGCTCGTGCAGTTCAAGATATTTTTATGAACAATTATCTAAGAATTTATACTAATACAGATGTTGTTGGTGTAGAAGTTGGTGGAGCATTTAAGAATATTATCGCAATTGGTGCTGGTATTTTACATGGCTTAAATTATGGTGATGATGCTAAAGCAGCTCTTATGACACGTGGTTTAGCAGAAATCAGTCGTTTAGGTGTAGCAATGGGAGCAGATCCAGCAACATTTATGGGATTAAGTGGTGTTGGTGACTTAATTGTTACATGTACTAGTGTTCATTCTCGTAACTGGAGATGTGGTAATCAATTAGGTCAAGGCAAGAAGCTCGATGATATCATTGAAAATATGGGAATGGTAATTGAAGGAATTAACACTTGCAAGGCTGCATACGAAGTAGGTAACCAATTAAATCTTTGTTTACCAATTTGTAGTGCAATGTACAATGTGCTTTATAATGGTGCAAATATTCCTGAAGAAATTGAAAAATTAATGGAACGTCCAGGAAAATCAGAAATAGAAAATTATGGACATAAAGAATAATCATTAATTATTTTTATTAATTAAAGTAGAGGCTGTGGCAGAAGTCGCAGCCTCTATTATATTTAAGAGATGTTTATGATTTTATAGTAGTTGTAACCTTGAAAGAAATAATTTAATTTTGTAGTATTATTTTAGGATAAATCAATGATTAGGTGAAATAATGGGAAAATTAGAAATTAAATATATCACAAAAGAAATGCCTTTAATAACAGATAAAAAGGTTTCTAAAAAGGCAAAGAAAAAAGATGAAACACAACATCTTTGGATGTTACGTGGTGTTAATTTAAATATTAATGATGGTGAAGCAATTGGAGTTGTAGGTGCGAATGGGTCAGGAAAATCAACTTTAATGCGTATTATTGCCGGAAAAGAAGAGCAAACTACTGGTTTTATTACAAGCCGTTCGAAGATTACTTATGCTGGTACAAGAGATGTTTTAGATAATAGCTTAACTGGATTAGAAAATATTCGACAATCGATTCTAAAATCCGATATTGATGCGTTTAAAGGTGATCATATAATAAATGCCATTTTAAACTTTACAGAGTTAGGTGAATGGATTTATTGTCCAGTTAAAGCATATTCAACAGCACAATATGCACGATTATCAATTGGAATTGCATTATTCTTAGAGCCAGATTTAGTTTTGCTTGATAATGTGTTTGGCATTTTAGATCAATCATTTTATTTAAAAACTGCAAATAAGGTTCAAGAATTAAAAGATAAGGGAATATCTTTTATAATTTCGGATACTAAAAGTATTGTAATTGAAGGCTTTTGTGAACGTGCATTATGGTTACAATATGGTGAAGTGCAAGATTTTGGACCTACTCAATCAGTTGTACAACAATATAACTACTCATTAGATTGGTATAATGCTTTATCTCGACCAGAAAAGAATGATTTTATTGCTAAAAAGCAAAGAGAACAAATGGCATTCAATATTGACAGTGTATATGAAGAGTTTAAAATAGAATTATTCAAAAACGGATATACACGAAAAGATGAACCACGAATGCGTCAAGCATTTTTTGTTGATAAGGGAATTGATCCGGTATATCAAGATCAAATGGAGCAGCAAAAACCTAAAAAGAAAAAGAAACACAAATGGCCATGGATTTTATTTATGATTATTATTTTAATTAGCATAATTTTTGCATGTGGATATGTTTTAGCAAATCATAAACATAATAATAAACAACAGGCTGTTGCTGATTCCGTTGTTAAAGTCAGTTCAAGTTCAAAAAATAAAATGAGTAGTGTAGCTAAATTATCATCAAGTTCAGCAGTAAGTCAAAGTAGTACAAGTAGCTCTTCAAGCAAAGAAGAAACACAGACAATTTCTGTACAAGACGGAGAGACAATAGGTACTATTGCTGAAAAATATCAAACTACTGTACAAAAAATACAAGATTTAAATAACTTAGGATCGGAAACTGATGTAAAGCAAGGACAAACATTGGTTGTTCCTAAAAATTAAGAAGTGGATGGATAATTATTATGATGGATCAGAAGGAATTAACCCAAGAAATTAATAAAAGACGTACATTTGCAATTATTTCACACCCGGATGCAGGGAAAACAACAATAACTGAACAATTATTACTTTTTGGTGGTGTTGTACGTCAGGCCGGAACAGTAAAAGGTAAAAAGACAGGAAATTTTGCTAAATCAGATTGGATGGAAATTGAAAAGAAACGTGGAATTTCGGTAACTAGTTCTGTAATGCAATTTGATTATGCGGGAAAACGAATAAATATTCTAGATACACCTGGACACGAAGATTTTTCAGAAGATACTTATCGTACATTGATGGCAGTTGACTCTGCAGTTATGGTTATCGATTCTGCTAAAGGGATTGAACCACAGACAAAGAAATTATTCCAAATTTGTAAAATGAGAGGAATTCCTATCTTTACATTTATGAATAAATTAGATCGTGATGGACGAGAGCCATTAGATTTAATTGCTGAATTGGAAGAAACATTAGGAATTGAAGCATATCCAATGAATTGGCCAATTGGAATGGGTAAGGGATTAAAAGGACTTTATGACATTTATAACAATCGTGTTGAATTATATCAACGTGAAGATAAAAATGAACAATTTTTGAAATTAAATGAAAATGGAGATCTTGTTGAGCCTAATCCATTACAAGAAGAAAGTATTTTTCAGCAAGTTTTAGAAGAAGTCGATTTAATTAAAAATGCAGGTAACGAATTTGATGAACAAAAAATTGCAACAGGTGATTTAACGCCGGTATTTTTTGGATCAGCTTTAACAAATTTTGGAGTAAAGACTTTTCTTGATGCATATTTGAAATTTGCACCAGCACCATCAGCACATAAAACCCAAGATGGGGGATCAGTAGAACCTACACAAAAAGATTTCAGTGGTTTTATTTTTAAGATTCAAGCAAATATGAATCCTAATCATCGTGATCGAATTGCGTTTGTAAGAATTTGTTCAGGTGAATTTGACCGTGGAATGGATGTATTTTTAGAACGAACAGGAAAGAAAATACGGCTTTCAAATTCAACACAATTTATGGCTGATTCACGAGAAACAGTTGAAAATGCTGTTGCAGGAGATATTATCGGTTTATATGATACTGGTAATTTCCAAATTGGTGATACGATTTACACAGGAAAACAAAAAGTAAAATTTGAAAAATTACCTCAATTTACACCTGAATTATTTGTGAGAGTTTCACCAAAGAATGTTATGAAGCAGAAATCATACCATAAAGGAATTCAGCAATTAGTTCAAGAAGGGGCAGTTCAGCTATATAAAGCATATAGTACGGGAGATTATATTTTAGGTGCTGTAGGTCAATTACAATTTGAAGTATTTCAATTTAGAATGCAAAATGAATATAATTCAGAAGTTGTAATGACGCCAATGGGACATAAAATTGCGCGTTGGATCGATCCTGATCAACTAGATGAAAAAATGTCTAGTTCACGTAATATTTTAGTTAAGGATAGTAATGATGAACCTTTATTCTTATTTGAAAATGAATTCGCTGAACGATGGTTTGAAGATAAGTATCCAGACGTAAAATTAACTGCTAAATTATAATAAATAAAGGACTATGACATTTGTCATAGTCCTTTATTTATTATATTAGAAATGCTTGGCTTCTTGCTCTTGTGCAACTTTACGTTCAATATCTAAATCAAGGTATTGTCGAATTGTCCAACCACGATCATCGATTTTAAACCATTGCATGTCTCGACCACCTTGACGTTCAGTGATGGTAACGATTGATCCATCCTCTATTGAGTCAATTGGATCACCAAATGGTCGATCATATAAAGTTAATTTTTCTCCTGGTACAAAATCAATAATTGCTTGAACATTTAAGTCAATTGAAAATTGATATCCATCATTTGTACCAATTGAATATTGAGGTAATGAATCTACAAATTTCACTTTATCATAATCTTCTAAAATCCATAGATTACCACCTAAACAGTGCCATCTTTCACCATTTGTAAGATGGACAGATTCAAATACTTGCCATACGGTATCTTTAGCTAAAGTAATGTATGTATCATTACCTTTAGGAGCATCATAACCTGGTTGTGAAACTTTCATTTTTAAATATTTAACATTAAAATCGACTTCTTTCCAAGTTGCATCACGATAGTAGTAAGTTACAACTTGTTGTTTGTCAGTAAAGTTTCCTTTAACATTTCCCTCGGCACGTAGTAAGTTATATCCAATAAAGTCAGGTGGAGTTAATGCGTATTTTTCATCGACTTTTCCTGATACAAAGCGTGGTTTACCTAGCATATGTAGATCGTCAATGTCTTGACTAAATAACCAAATATTAGCTCCACTTTGACGGCGGTAGGTTAAAGTAATTGATCCATATGGTTCAACAAAAATAGAAGTAAAACCATTAATGTTAATTAAATCATAATGATCGAATTCTTTAAATTTAAAATTAATTGCTTCACCACGTTTACCAGAGATAATTTGTGGTGAGCTTAAACTTTGATGATTCTCATCTTGATAAATAATAATAATTGTCGAATCTTGATGAGTTGTTGCTTTTTTAAGTTCTTGCTGTAAAGAAGGTGTTTGATTTTCTTTACAATTTAGTTCTCTCTTTTCTGAAACTTCTACTGGAGATTCTAAATGTTCATTTGATGTATCAGATTTTGTATTATCAGACTTAGTCGGAGTGTCTTCAATTTCAACAGGAGATGATTGAAGATCTTTATTTTGGTCTGTGTTAGCATAATCCTTTTCATTTGAATGCTCATTTAAATTAGTTATTTGAAGTTCATTTTCTTCAGTTGAATTATCAATTGAAGTATGATGCATCCGTTTGCGATTAGCACGTCGTGTATTAAAGGAACGGATTTTTTTCATAAACTTAAATGCCATTATTTCACCTCCCAGTTAAATAACTTTTCTCTATAATTATAACGTAAAGTAAGCCGATTTTTAACATTAAATAATATAATTTTAAGAATTAATCAAAAAAGAAACCCCAACAATTATTATATTTTCGTGGAGTTTCTTAATTTTAATTTTAACCTGAATTTTAATGCTCAACGCTAATATCCACAAGTTTCTTTTCATGAGTAATTGTGGCATTTTTAGCTTTATCACCTAATAATTTTTGGGTAACAAATTTAATTTCTTTTTCAGTAATAGGACGTAGTTTATTTGAGATGACAATTTCAGCAGTTTCTCTTTTTTTCTTATAAACGACTTTTGAATTGCCTAGAGTATACACTTTGATAAAGTGAGCTGAGGATTGAAGCAACTCCTGGCTAATAACACGGGCATAACTATTGGTAACATCGATAAGTTGCATAAAATTTTCCTCCTTAATTTCCTTCCTAGTTTTATTATAGCGTAATTTTAATTAATGTGCGAGATGCGAGTAAATAAAAAACTGAAAGCTAAAATTTTCTTTAACTTTCAGTTTTATGTTTGTTGATTTTATTTACTTTCTTCCTTGACAATTTTTATCTCGTCATTTTCTAATTTTGCAGTAAAATGTTTTACATTTGGATGATCGAGATAATAATCAGCAATTTTATCTTCAATTTGTTCTTGGATTACACGACGTAATGGACGTGCTCCCATCTTAGGATCATAACCTAATTCTACAAGTTTATTAGCTACTGGTGCAGTGACATGAATTGTTAAATCTTGTTGTGCTAACATTGAGTTTACATTTGCTAACATTAAGTTCACTATTTTTAACAAGTCTTCTTTAGAAAGAGGGTTAAATTCAACGATATCATCAAAACGATTTAAAAATTCAGGTTTGAAGTAATTGGTTAAACGATTCATGATTGAATTTGACTTACCATTACTATCGGCACCAAAGCCAACATTTACTACAGAATCGCCACTTCCAGCATTTGAAGTCATAATGATAATTGTGTCTTTAAATGAAACTGTTCGACCTTGTGAATCAGTTAATCGCCCATCATCTAGAATTTGTAAAAACATATGCATTACATCTGGATGAGCTTTTTCAACTTCATCAAGTAAAATTAGGCTATATGGATGACGTCGTACTTGTTCAGTTAATTGACCAGCTTCTTCATAACCAACATAACCAGGAGGTGAGCCAATTAATTTAGAAACTGAATGCTTTTCCATATATTCACTCATATCAAAACGAATCATTGAATCTTCGGTTCCAAATAATTCACGTGCTAATTGTTTAGCTGTTTCAGTTTTACCAACACCTGTTGGACCAACAAATAAAAACGATCCTATTGGTCGTCCTGATTTATTAAAACCAATTCGATTTCTACGAATGGCACGTGCAACTTTATCAACTGCTTCATTCTGGCCAATAACATGTTCCTCTAAAGATTGACTGAGGTTTTTTAATTGTTCTTTTTCTTTATTTTTCAATTCGCCAACTGGAATATCTGTTTTTTCTTCAACAATTTTTTCCATATCTTTTTCAGTTACAGTAGGAACATTTTGGTTATTAAGACTATCTTGTTTCATTGATTCAAATCTGTTGACTTGATCACGGTAGTATGCTGCTTTTTCATAGTCTTCTTCTTTTAATGCACTTTGTTTTTGAGTTTCTGCATTTTTAATTTTTTCTTCTAATACTTCAGGATCAACAGCTTCTAAAGTTAAATTCTTTCTTGAGCCTGCTTCATCTAGCAAGTCAATAGCTTTATCTGGTAGATATCGATCTTGAATGTAGCGGTTAGATAATGTAACTGCTGATTTAATGGCATCATCTGTATATTTTACATGGTGATAACTTTCGTATTTAGATTGAATACCCTTTAAAATTTTTATTGCTTCTTGGGTACTTGGTTCATTAACTTGAACTGGTTGTAAACGACGAGCTAAAGCTGCATCCTTTTCAATAGAACGATACTCATTTAATGTTGTTGCACCAACTAATTGTAGTTCGCCTCGAGCTAATGCGGGTTTTAAGACATTGCCTGCATCAATACTTCCTTCAGCATTTCCAGCACCAACAATTTCATGAATTTCATCTATAAATAAAATAGTGTTATGAGATTGTTTTAGTTCAGTCATTAATTGTTGCATTCTTTGCTCAAATTGTCCACGAACTCCAGTACCTTGAACAAGCGAAACAACATCAAGCCTGATTACTTTTTTATTTAATAGTTTTTGAGGGACGTCGCCATCTACAATTTTTTGAGCAAGTCCTTCTACAACAGCAGTTTTTCCCACTCCAGCTTCACCAATTAAAACTGGATTGTTTTTAGTGCGACGATTTAATATTTCAATTACACGATTTATTTCTTTGTCACGTCCTATAACAGGATCAATATTTCCCTTACGAGCTTCTTCGGTTAAATCTAATCCATATTGAGATAAGATTGAGTCTCCATTATTATTCGACTGATTTTGCGTAGGAGGAGTTTGCCCCATAAATTGTTTTGAGGGATTTGCTCCCATTGCTGCATTGAATAAATTTTCTAGTCCTTCTATATTGAATGGGTTAGAAAAGTTATTATTTGGATTATTAAGATTTTTAAGTTCACGATAACAACTTTGGCATAAGTCAATAGATGTTTGTTGACCATTTATACTTGTCGTTAAGTGAATAGTTGCAGGATTCTTATGGCAATTTTGACATAACATAAAGCTTCACGTCCTTTCTTTATATAATACAAAGAATATTTGACCATTTTTGACCTTTAACAATTTATATTATACAAGTAATTATTAAAAGTGCAAGCTTAAGCTTTCGACCAATCATGTTATAATTAATAGAAAGATGTTTTGAGAAGGAAAAGATATAATGCAAGAAGATTATAAACAGATTTTAGATGATTTAAGAACAGGAAAAATAAAAGAATATGATGTAGATATGGAAAATTTTATGGAATTTCAAAAAATATTAATGAATTATCGTTACAAAAAGAGTATTGTTGGACAAGCTAAAAGAGGAGGCGGAATTGTCTACCATTTCGACGATGGAAGCAATTCCAAAAAATAAAAAAAGCGCTTGCTATTTAAATTATTACATGTTAATATTTATGCATGCGGAACGCCTTTTTTTGTTACAGTTTTATGAAAACGTGTTCGTAATAATAAAGAAGGCCTTCATAATTGATTAATTTATTATTTAAAGGAGCATGATACATCATGGAAAAGAAAGATTTTCACATAATCGCAGAAACAGGAATTCACGCACGTCCAGCTACATTACTTGTTCAAACAGCAAGTAAATTTAGCTCAGACATCACATTAACATATAACGACAAATCAGTTAACTTGAAGTCAATTATGGGTGTAATGTCACTTGGTGTTGGTCAAAATGCTGATGTAACAATTAGTGCTGATGGTGCAGATGAAAAAGAAGCAATTGAAGCAATTGCAGAAACAATGAAAAAGGAAGGCCTAACTGAATAATGTCAAAGAAATTAAAGGGGATCGCTGCAAGTGATGGAATCGCTTGTGCTAAGGCATATATGCTTGTAGAACCTGATTTGTCATTTACAGAAAAAACAATAGATGATCCAGAAAAAGAAATAGAACGTCTACATGATGCAATTAATTCTTCTAAAAAAGAATTAGAGTTAATTAAGGAAAAAGCAAAACAAAATTTAGGTGAAGAAGAAGCTCAAGTTTTTGAAGCACATTTAACAATTTTGTCTGATCCTGAATTAATTGGTCAAATCGAATCAAAAATCAAGGATGATAAACTAAACGCTGAAGCTGCATTGAAAAATGTGACTGACACATTTATTGCAATGTTTGAAGCAATGAAAGACAATGCTTATATGCAAGAACGTGCAGGGGATGTTCGTGACGTTACAAAACGTGTAATGAGTCATTTGTTAGGAGTTACATTGCCTAGCCCAGCGTTGATTGATTCAGAAGTTGTGATTGTTGCACATGATTTAACTCCTTCTGATACAGCTCAACTTGATCGTAGGTATGTAAAGGGATTTATTACAGATATTGGTGGCCGTACATCTCATTCCGCTATCATGTCACGTACACTTGAAATTCCAGCTGTTGTTGGTTCAGGAACAGCAACAAAAGATATTAACGAAGATGATATCGTTATAATTGATGGAATTGAAGGTGAAGCGATTGTAGATCCTACCAAAGAAGAAATTTCAGAATATAAGCAAAAAGCAGAAAAATTTGCTGAACAAAAGGCAGAATGGGAACGCCTAAAAAATGAAGATTCTGTAACTAAAGATGGTAAAAAAGTTATTTTAGCAGCTAATATTGGAACTCCTAAAGATGTAAAAGGAGCAAATGAAAATGGTGCTGAAGCAGTTGGTTTATTCCGTTCAGAATTTTTATATATGGATGCAACTGAATTACCATCTGAAGATGATCAGTTTGAAGCTTATAAAGAAGCTTTAGAAGGAATGAATGGTAAACAAGTTGTTGTTAGAACAATGGATATTGGCGGTGATAAGGAATTACCTTATTTACCATTACCAAAAGAACAAAATCCATTCCTTGGTTATAGAGCTATTCGTTTATGCTTAGATCGACAAGAAATTTTTAGAACTCAACTACGAGCTTTATTACGTGCATCTAAATATGGAAAATTAGCTATTATGTTCCCAATGATTGCTACTGTACAAGAATTTAAAGATGCAAAAGCAATTTATGAAGAAGAAAAAGCTAAACTTATAAAAGAAAACATTCCTGTTGCTGATAATATTGAAGTCGGAATGATGATGGAAATTCCTGCTGCAGCAATGTTAGCTGATAAATTAGCAAAATATGCTGATTTCTTTAGTATTGGAACAAACGATTTGATTCAATATTCAATGGCAGCTGATCGTGGTAATGAGCGAGTTTCATATTTATATCAACCAACAAATCCATCAATTTTACGCTTAATTAAAAATATTATTGATGCATCACATAAAGAAGGTAAATGGACTGGCATGTGTGGTGAAATGGCAGGAGATCCAACTGCAGTTCCAGTATTGTTGGGATTAGGATTGGATGAGTATTCAATGAGTGCTACTTCAATTTTGAAGACACGAAGCTTTATTAAGAATTTATCAGCTGATAAAATGAAAGAATTAGCAGATAAATCGCTAGAATGTGAGACTGAAGAAGAAGTACAACAATTAGTAAAAAAATATACTGATTAATTTTGGTATAGTCGAATTTAAAGAGACTTTGACATAAATGTGTCATAGTCTTTTTTATTGTTTGATTTTACTATAACAAAAGATGATTAAAAAAGTTTTGATTATTAAATTAGTTAATCTAGATTGAAAATTAAATTTGAAAATAATATAATAAAAGCTGACTAATTGAAATGCGAGGGATGCTCGTGAATATTGGAATATTTACTGATACTTATTATCCACAAGTTAGCGGTGTAGCAACCTCAATTAAAACTTTACGTAATCAATTAGAACGACAAGGTCATAATGTATATATTTTTACGACAACAGATCCAGGCGTTGATAAAAATGTTTTTGAACGGAATATATTTCGCTTTACTAGTATTCCGTTTGTTTCATTTACAGATCGGCGGATTGCAATAAAGGGTGTGCACCGTGCATTAAAAATTGCACAAGCACTTAAATTAGATATTATTCATACACAAACAGAGTTTTCTTTAGGAATAATGGGAAAATTTGTTGCAAGAAAAATGAGAATACCGTGTGTTCACACATATCATACAATGTATGAAGATTATTTACATTATGTTGCAAAGGGAAAACTTTTAAAACCGGTTCATGTAAAACAAATTTCACGTTCATTTTTACAAAATATGAGTGGAATTATTGCACCAAGTGAACGAGTATTAAATACCTTATTAAGCTATGGTGTAACGGAACCAATAACAGTTATTCCTACTGGTGTTGATTTAGTGAAATTTCGTAAAAAAGATCATACTAATTATCGTAAACGTTATGGTTTATCTAAAGATACACCGCTATTATTGACTTTGAGTCGATTAGCCTATGAAAAAAATATTGATCAGTTAATAGATGCATTTGTGAAGATAAAGGAAAAAATTTCTGCAGCTTATTTGATGATTTGTGGGGATGGTCCTGCACGTGAAGATTTAGAAGATCAAGTGAAAAAGTTACATTTAACTGATAGTGTAATTTTTACAGGAGAAATTGATAATGATCAAGTAGCTCATTATTATCATATGGCAAATATATTTGTTTCAACTTCTGTATCTGAATCACAAGGATTAACATATAATGAAGCTTTGGCATCTGGTCTGAAGGTTATTACAACTCATAGTCCATATACAGATGAATTATTAGATGAAGAATGTTTAGGAAAAACATTTTCTTCATTAGATGAATTCGTTGATGATGTAATTGAATATCTAAAACATCCTGACTTATATCAAAATGAAAAAGTCCTTGAACAAAAGTTAATGGCTACTTCAGCAGAGTTATTTGGAAAGAAGGTTGTTGACTTTTATAAGGAGTGTATCGTCAATTATAATCAGGACAATGATGTTCAAGATTAATTTATAAAAGGAGACTTTCATGTTAAAGATTCATATGTATTCTTCTGCTTTAAGTGTAAAAGGCCAAGGAGTCGGCAGTGCATATGCAGAATTAATTAAATTGTTGAAAGAATATTATCCAGATAAGTTAGAAATTGTCATCAATAAATTAGGAAAAGCGGATATTAGTCATTATCATACGATTGACCCGCTTTTTTATTTAGAGACATTTCTTCCTGGAAGAGGAGTTAAAGTGGGATACGTACATTTTATTCCTGAAACAATTGAAGGTAGTTTGGATTTGCCGAATTTTGTAAAAAAAATATTTTATAAATATATAATCAGTTTTTACAAAAGAATGGATCAGATTGTAGTTGTTAATCCAGTTTTTAAAGAAAAACTAGTAAAATATGGTATTTCAGCAAATAAAATTACTTATATTCCAAATTTTGTTTCTAAAAAGGAATTTTTCCCTAAGACACTAGATCAAAAAAAGAAGATAAGAGAGAAACTAGGAATTCCTAATGATAAATTTGTTGTAATTGGTGTTGGCCAAGTTCAGGAAAGAAAAGGTGTGCCAGATTTTATAGAGTTAGCCCAAAGACATCCTGAGATGGAATTTATTTGGGTTGGTGGATTTTCATTTGGGAAAATGACGGACGGCTATAGTAAACTTAGAGAAGTAGTCGATAATCCTCCTGAAAATTTAAAATTTCCTGGAATTTTAGAACGCTCTGAGATGAATGATTATTACAATGCTGCTGATTTGTTTTTATTGCCATCATTTAATGAGTTGTTTCCGATGAGTGTTTTAGAAGCATTTAATGTAGGATTGCCTGTTATGTTACGTGAACTAGATTTATATCACGCAATAATTGATGGCTTTTATGAGGGTGCAAAAGATGTAGATCAAATGGATGATATGCTATCAAATTTGAGTGAAAATCCTGATCAACTAGAACAACTTAAACAGAGAGCTCTCAAAGGTGCAAATTATTATTCGGAGGAACGATTAGCTAATATTTGGTTAGACTATTATACAAATTTGGTAAAGGATAGAAATAATGTCTCGAAAAAATAAAATTGTACTAGGAATTATGATTGCGATTGGAGTATGTATCGTTGGATATTCATTACGAGATGTGCCAATGAGTAGTCTAATTGCAAATTTAAAAGATTTGAAATGGTACTGGCTTTTAATAGCTTTTGCGTTAATGTTTCTTTCTTTAGTTTGTGAAGCGATAATAGTTCGTTTCTTATTGATTAAAAGATATCCTGATTTGAGATGGCGAGATATATTACGTGTTCCAATGGTAGAACAATTATTTAATGGAATTACTCCATTTTCATCTGGAGGACAGCCAGCTCAGATTTTAGCATTGGTACAAACTGGAGTAGATGGAGGACAGGCGATATCCATTCTTTTAATGAAGTTCATTGTATATCAAGCAATGATTGTAGTGAATTTCGTTGTTT
Organism: Ligilactobacillus cholophilus; assembly: GCF_030389495.1. Taxonomy (NCBI): domain Bacteria; kingdom Bacillati; phylum Bacillota; class Bacilli; order Lactobacillales; family Lactobacillaceae; genus Ligilactobacillus; species Ligilactobacillus cholophilus. The sequence goes on along the minus strand of NZ_CP127832.1, from coordinate 976,398 downwards.
GTATGTTATTTGGATTTCACTTAATTGCGGCTAAAATGCATGTAATGGCAATATTAATTGCGTTTGGTTTTTTAATTCATTTTTCCGTTATTATAGGACTTTTAATGGTAATGTATTGGAATAAACTTACCCGCAAATTAGTTAATGCATGTTTGAAGCCTTTAAAATGGCTTCCAAATAAAGAAATATATCCAAAATGGAAACAAAAGTTAGATGAAAAAATTGATACATTTTATCAAGAAAGTTTAAGACTAAAAAGAGATAAAAGGGCAATTTTAAAAATATCATTAATTACTTTAGTTCAATTAATGTTATATTATGTTATCCCTTACTTTATATTACTATCTCTAGGAGTGGAAAATGTAAATATTATTGAAGTGACAACATTACATGTTTTAATTGTAATGGTTATTTCATTATTTCCTATTCCAGGGGGAACGGGTGGAGCAGAATTTAGTTTTGATGTAATTTTTTCTCTTTATATCCATTCAAATAGTAAACTGGTGATAGCAATGATTCTATGGCGGATTGTTACATATTATTTTGGAATGTTTTTAGGAATGATTGCGTTGGTTCAGAAACCACACAAAGTAAAAAAATCGGAAAGAACAGTTTCAGTTTGATTTAGTTAATGTTGCGAATTATTGAATTTTATTTAATAGTTTGACAACATTTTTTTGTTAAATTGTGCTTTTATAATGGTTATTTTGTTAAATTCTTATGAATTTATTTATTTGGTCTATTATGATGGCGCAAAATTTGCTAAAATGTCAATGGTTGCTTATTTTTTGACCGAGGATGAATTTATAAAAAGAAAGAGGACTTAACTATGGAAAAATCTCAACTTGTAGCTATCATTTCACGATTAGATGCAATGATGAAAGCTTCTGGAAGTGAAGTACAGTCACGTCGCTTTGAAAAGGATGGAGATGAACGTGGGATTGTAACATATAATCCTGCTAGTGAAACATTCACTTTAGAAGAAGTTGCAACTAAACAAAGATTTGAATTTGATAATATTGATTTAGCTGCTCTTGAAATTTATGATTTATTAGTTGATTAATTAAATATTTAAATTAAAAAAGTATGGCGTAAATGTCATATCTTTTTTAATAATTTAAACGTGGAGGCACAAAAAATGCGTACAGCATTAAAAAATATCCAAAATTTTTTCAATAAAAAATTAGGATTTTTTGCATTAGTAATTGTACTATTTTGGCTTAAAACGTATGTTGCATATCAAACTGACTTTACGTTAGGTGTATCTGGTACAATTCAAAATATTTTATTAGTTGTTAATCCAATTCCGTTTGCATTAATTTTGTTTGGAATTGCATTATTTTTCCGAGGGAAAACATCGTATTGGATTATGATGGTAATTGATTGGATTGAATCTATTTGGTTATTTGCAAACATTTTGTATTATCGTGAATTTTCAGATTTTATTACATTAGGTGTAGTTAAATCAACAGGAGCGGTATCTAATAACTTAGGATTAAGTATAATGAAAATTATACATCCAACAGATTTTTTAGTATTCCTTGATGTAGTTGTGTTAACTGTATTGCTTATTGCGAAGGTTATTAAAATAGATCACAGGCCTGTACGTTATCGTCAAGGCTTAATTTCTGTGATTTCTGGTATTATTTTATTTGGTATTAATTTAGGAGTTGCAGATAAAGATCGTCCTCAATTATTAACAAGAACATTTGATAATAATTATATTGTTAAATATTTGGGAATGAATTTTTATGCTGGGTATAATTCATATCAAACAATTAAGCAAACTCAAACAAGAAGAAATGCAAAGAAAAGCGATTTAGACAAAGCTTTGAAATATGCTAAAAAGAATTATTTACCGCCTAATATGGAATATTATGGAAAAGAAAAGGGAAAAAATGTTTTTGTAATTCACCTAGAAAGTTTTCAACAATTTATGATTGATTATAAATGGGATGGACAAGAAGTCACTCCGAATATAAATGCTTTCTATCATAATAAAAATACACTTGCATTTGATAATTTCTTTAATCAAGTTGGACAAGGAAAAACTTCAGATGCAGAAACAATGTTAGAAAACTCTCTATATGGGTTACCATCAGGATCTGTTATGACAGAGTATGGTGGTTCTAATACATTTAATGCAATGCCAGCAATTTTAGATCAGCATGGTTACACTACAGCTTCATTTCATGGAGACGTAGGTAGTTTTTGGAACAGAATTAATACATATAAAGCATGGGGTTATGATTACTTCTTCGATAAAAATTATTTTACAAGCAAGGAAGATTATAATGTTGGATATGGATTAAAAGATAAAATCTTTTTAAAACAAGCTGTGAACTATATACAACAGTTACCTCAACCATTTTATGCAAAAATTATCACATTGACTAATCATTATCCATATGAATTAGATAAGAAGAATCAAACTATTTCTAAGACTAAGACAGGTGATGATACAGTTGATGGTTATGTTCAAACTGCTCGTTATTTAGATCAAAGTTTTGGTGAATTTATTGATTATTTAAAGAAGACAGGCTTATATGAAAATTCAATGATTGTTGTATACGGTGATCACTATGGTATATCTAATAATCATCCTAAGGCAATTGCGGAATTATTAGGCAAGAAATCTGTAAATAGCTATGATTTAGCAATGTTCCAAAAAGTTCCATTTATGATCTATGGTCCTGGATTAAAGGGCGGTGTAAATCATACATATGGTGGCGAAATTGATGTGATGCCAACATTGTTAGATTTATTAGGTATTAAAGATAGTCAATACTTAATGCTTGGGCAAGATTTATTAAATCCTAAGCATAGTCAAACTGTAGCATTTCGTAATGGTGATTTTGTATCTCCAACTTTCTCAAAAATTGGAAGCAAAGTCTATAATAATAAGGGTGAAGTTGTTACTGATAAATTAAATACTCAACAAAAAGAATGGGTAGATCAACAACAAGAAAATGTAGATAAGCAATTAGATATTTCTGATCAAATTATTACTGGAGATTTGTTAAGATTCTATCATCCAAAAGGATTTAAGAACGTAGATAAGGCAGATTATAATTATAATTATAATGCTGGAATTAAACAGTTAGAGAAAGATCAAAAGAAATATCCAACTAGTGTATTAGCTGAGAATGGTGGAAAAACTACTGTAAATGATTTTCAAACTGATGCTCCAGAACTGAAAAATATTTCAAATAAAGAGTTATATAAAGAATATTCTACGGCGCATTAATAAAAAAAGACTAAGCTATATTAAAGCTTGGTCTTTTTTTATTTCAAAAAAATAATTTTTTTTGAAAAAAGTGTTGACGTTTAATATTAATGTTGGTAATATATTAAATGTTGTCAGTGAAATAATTAAATATTTCATTTGATAAATATTTATCCTTGATATATGTTGTTATATCTGGTATAATTAAATTATTGTTTCGCATTAAAAAATGTGTTGACATTAAAAAGGTGAACATGATATAATTGTTCATGCATTATTCAAACGATAGATCTTTGAAAACTGAATATGTTTCGATGAACAAATGTGCAGGGCAATTCATGAAAATGAATGCAAAAACATTTGCGAAGTCAATTCGCTAGTAAAATTTATGAGTCACAAAACTTTTAAAATGAGAGTTTGATCCTGGCTCAGGACGAACGCTGGCGGCGTGCCTAATACATGCAAGTCGAACGAGAAAATCTTACACCGGATGCTTGCATCCACCGTAAGAATTTCGAGTGGCGGACGGGTGAGTAACACGTGGGTAACCTGCCCAAAAGAAGGGGATAACATTTGGAAACAAGTGCTAATACCGTATAACCATGACAAGCGCATGCTTGTGATGTGAAAGATGGTTCTGCTATCGCTTTTGGATGGACCCGCGGCGTATTAACTAGTTGGTGAGGTAAAGGCTCACCAAGGTGATGATACGTAGCCGAACTGAGAGGTTGATCGGCCACAATGGGACTGAGACACGGCCCATACTCCTACGGGAGGCAGCAGTAGGGAATCTTCCACAATGGGCGCAAGCCTGATGGAGCAACGCCGCGTGAATGAAGAAGGTCTTCGGATCGTAAAGTTCTGTTGTTAGAGAAGAACACGTGTGAGAGTAACTGTTCATGCGTTGACGGTATCTAACCAGCAAGTCACGGCTAACTACGTGCCAGCAGCCGCGGTAATACGTAGGTGGCAAGCGTTGTCCGGATTTATTGGGCGTAAAGGGAACGCAGGCGGTCTTTTAAGTCTGATGTGAAAGCCTTCGGCTTAACCGGAGATGTGCATTGGAAACTGGAAGACTTGAGTGCAGAAGAGGAGAGTGGAACTCCATGTGTAGCGGTGAAATGCGTAGATATATGGAAGAACACCAGTGGCGAAAGCGGCTCTCTGGTCTGTAACTGACGCTGAGGTTCGAAAGCGTGGGTAGCGAACAGGATTAGATACCCTGGTAGTCCACGCCGTAAACGATGAATGCTAGGTGTTGGAGGGTTTCCGCCCTTCAGTGCCGCAGCTAACGCAATAAGCATTCCGCCTGGGGAGTACGACCGCAAGGTTGAAACTCAAAGGAATTGACGGGGGCCCGCACAAGCGGTGGAGCATGTGGTTTAATTCGAAGCAACGCGAAGAACCTTACCAGGTCTTGACATCTTTTGACCACCTGAGAGATCAGGTTTTCCCTTCGGGGACAAAATGACAGGTGGTGCATGGCTGTCGTCAGCTCGTGTCGTGAGATGTTGGGTTAAGTCCCGCAACGAGCGCAACCCTTGTTGTCAGTTGCCATCATTCAGTTGGGCACTCTGGCGAGACTGCCGGTGACAAACCGGAGGAAGGTGGGGATGACGTCAAGTCATCATGCCCCTTATGACCTGGGCTACACACGTGCTACAATGGACGATACAACGAGTCGCGAAATCGCGAGGTCAAGCTAATCTCTTAAAGTCGTTCTCAGTTCGGATTGCAGGCTGCAACTCGCCTGCATGAAGTCGGAATCGCTAGTAATCGCGGATCAGCATGCCGCGGTGAATACGTTCCCGGGCCTTGTACACACCGCCCGTCACACCATGAGAGTTTGTAACACCCAAAGCCGGTGGGGTAACCTTTATGGAGCTAGCCGTCTAAGGTGGGACAGATGATTGGGGTGAAGTCGTAACAAGGTAGCCGTAGGAGAACCTGCGGCTGGATCACCTCCTTTCTAAGGAAAAATACGGAAACTGCACATTGTCGAAACTTATTCAGTTTTGAGAGATCTATTTCGGGGCCTTAGCTCAGTTGGGAGAGCGCCTGCTTTGCACGCAGGAGGTCAGGAGTTCGACTCTCCTAGGCTCCATTGATGAATTAGTTCATCAAACTTGTTCTTTGAAAACTAGATAATAATTTATTTCTTAATAAACCGAGAACACCGCGTTTTTAAGAGTTTTAACAAGAATCAAAGTTCTTAATTCGCTAAACTCATAAACCAACTGATCAAATCAGTTCAGGTTAAGTTATTAAGGGCGCATGGTGGATGCCTTGGCACTAGGAGCCGATGAAGGACGTGACTAACTGCGATATGCTTCGGTTAGCTGTAAGTAAGCAATGATCCGGAGATTTCCGAATGGGGAAACCCGAAACCGTTAGGTTTCATCACTAAGTGAATTCATAGCTTAGTTGAAGGAAGACGCGGGGAACTGAAACATCTAAGTACCCGCAGGAAGAGAAAGAAATTCGATTCCCTGAGTAGCGGCGAGCGAAACGGGAACAGCCCAAACCAAGAAGCTTGCTTTTTGGGGTTGTAGGACTGAACATCCGAGTTACCAAGAAATAACGTAGTTGAATGATCTGGGAAGATCAACCAGAGAAGGTGATAGTCCTGTAAACGAAACGTTGTTTCCTCAGTTCAGGATCCTGAGTACGGCGGAACACGTGAAACTCCGTCGGAATCCGGGAGGACCATCTCCCAAGGCTAAATACTACCTAGTGACCGATAGTGAACCAGTACCGTGAGGGAAAGGTGAAAAGCACCCCGGGAGGGGAGTGAAATAGTTCCTGAAACCATGTGCCTACAAGTAGTCAAAGCTCATTAACGAGTGATGGCGTGCCTTTTGTAGAATGAACCGGCGAGTTACGCTTGCATGCGAGGTTAAGACCGCAAAGTCGGAGCCGCAGCGAAAGCGAGTCTGAATAGGGCGCAAGAGTATGTAGGTGTAGACCCGAAACCAGGTGACCTACCCATGTCCAGGTTGAAGGTGCGGTAAAACGCACTGGAGGACCGAACCTGTGTATGTTGAAAAATGCTAGGATGAGGTGTGGGTAGCGGTGAAATTCCAAACGAACTTGGAGATAGCTGGTTCTCTCCGAAATAGCTTTAGGGCTAGCCTCGGAGTTGAGGATCGTGGAGGTAGAGCACTGTTTGGACTAGGGGCTCATCAAGAGTTACTGAATTCAGATAAACTCCGAATGCCACAGATCTATATCCGGGAGTCAGACTGCGAGTGATAAGATCCGTAGTCGAAAGGGAAACAGCCCAGACCACCGATTAAGGTCCCTAAATATGTGTTAAGTGGAAAAGGATGTGGGATTGCATAGACAACTAGGATGTTGGCTCAGAAGCAGCCACCATTCAAAGAGTGCGTAATAGCTCACTAGTCGAGTGATCCTGCGCCGAAAATGTAACGGGGCTAAACACATTACCGAAATCGTGGATGCACGTAGTGCATGGTAGGAGAGCGTTCTAAGGGCAACGAAGTCAGACCGTAAGGACTGGTGGAGCGCTTAGAAGTGAGAATGCCGGTATGAGTAGCGAAAGATTAGTGAGAATCTAATCCACCGAATGACTAAGGTTTCCTGGGGAAGGCTCGTCCGCCCAGGGTTAGTCGGGACCTAAGCTGAGGCCGAGAGGCGTAAGCGATGGATAACAGGTTGAGATTCCTGTACTATTAATTTTTGTTTGAACGATGGAGGGACGCAGGAGGCTAGAGATGCGCACGAACGGAAATGTGCGTCCAAGTAATAAGTCGGTATGAGAGTCAAATGCTTGAATACACAACGACAAGTTACGATGGGGAACGAAATTAAAGTAGTGAAGTGATCGACGTCACACTGCCAAGAAAAGCTTCTAGTGAGAAAATTAATACCCGTACCGCAAACCGACACAGGTAGTCGAGGAGAGTATCCTAAGGTGAGCGAGAGAACTCTCGTTAAGGAACTCGGCAAAATGACCCCGTAACTTCGGGAGAAGGGGTGCTGACCTCCGGGTCAGCCGCAGTGAAAAGGCCCAGGCGACTGTTTATCAAAAACACAGGTTTCTGCAAAATCGTAAGATGAAGTATAGGGGCTGACGCCTGCCCGGTGCTGGAAGGTTAAGAGGAAAAGTTAGCTTCGGCGAAGCTTTGAATTGAAGCCCCAGTAAACGGCGGCCGTAACTATAACGGTCCTAAGGTAGCGAAATTCCTTGTCGGGTAAGTTCCGACCCGCACGAAAGGCGTAACGATCTGGGCACTGTCTCAACGAGAGACTCGGTGAAATTATAATACCCGTGAAGATGCGGGTTACCCGCGACAGGACGGAAAGACCCCATGGAGCTTTACTGTAGCTTGATATTGGGTGTTTGTATAACTTGTACAGGATAGGTAGGAGCCATTGAAGGCGGAACGCTAGTTTCGCTGGAGGCGTTGGTGGGATACTACCCTAGTTGTATGAACACTCTAACCCACGCCGGCAATCACGGCGGGAGACAGTGTCAGGTGGGCAGTTTGACTGGGGCGGTCGCCTCCTAAAAGGTAACGGAGGCGCCCAAAGGTTCCCTCAGAATGGTTGGAAATCATTCGCAGAGTGTAAAGGCAGAAGGGAGCTTGACTGCGAGACCTACAAGTCGAGCAGGGACGAAAGTCGGGCTTAGTGATCCGGTGGTTCCGTATGGAAGGGCCATCGCTCAACGGATAAAAGCTACCCTGGGGATAACAGGCTTATCTCCCCCAAGAGTCCACATCGACGGGGAGGTTTGGCACCTCGATGTCGGCTCATCGCATCCTGGGGCTGTAGTCGGTCCCAAGGGTTGGGCTGTTCGCCCATTAAAGCGGTACGCGAGCTGGGTTCAGAACGTCGTGAGACAGTTCGGTCCCTATCCGTCGCGGGCGTAGGAAATTTGAGAGGATCTGTCCTTAGTACGAGAGGACCGGGATGGACATACCGCTGGTGTACCAGTTGTCTTGCCAAAGGCATCGCTGGGTAGCTATGTATGGATGAGATAAACGCTGAAAGCATCTAAGTGCGAAACTCACCTCAAGATCGGATTTCCCATTCCGTAAGGAAGTAAGACCCCTGAGAGATGATCAGGTAGATAGGATGGAAGTGGAAGTGCAGCGATGCATGGAGCGGACCATTACTAATCGGTCGAGGACTTAACCAAAGGTTAAAAAAGCGGTGAAGGTCAAAAGAATAAATTATTAGCTAGTTTTGAGAGAACAAGGTTTTCTCAAAAGCACAAAGTGCGGTGATGATGGCTTGAAGGATACACCTGTTTCCATTCCGAACACAGAAGTTAAGCTTCAAAACGCCGATAGTAGTTAGAGGAACGCCTCTTGCAAGGGTAGGAAGTCGCCGTGCTTAATTATTCCGGCATAGCTCAGTTGGTAGAGCATCTGACTGTTAATCAGGGTGTCGACGGTTCGAGTCCGCCTGCCGGAGTTTGATATATTATGGAGAGTTGTCCGAGTTGGCCGAAGGAGCATGATTGGAAATCATGTAAACGGGTAATGACCTGTTTCAAGGGTTCGAATCCCTTACTCTCCGTAAGATAATTCTGACCCGTTGGTCAAGTGGTTAAGACACCGCCCTTTCACGGCGGTAACATGGGTTCAAATCCCGTACGGGTCATTTATGGAGGATTAGCTCAGCTGGGAGAGCATCTGCCTTACAAGCAGGGGGTCACAGGTTCGAACCCTGTATCCTCCATTGCAAATTAATTTAAATTTAATTTGTGTTTTAACAAAATATATGTTATCATTAATATGTAGTTGTGGCTCGGTAGCTCAGTCGGTAGAGCAAAGGATTGAAGCTCCTTGTGTCGGCAGTTCGATTCTGTCCCGCGCCACCACGGAGGGGTAGCGAAGTCTGGCTAAACGCGGCGGACTGTAAATCCGCTCCTTCGGGTTCGGTGGTTCGAATCCACTCCCCTCCATTTTTATTATAGGGATATAGTTTAAAGGTAGAACTACGGTCTCCAAAACCGTCGGTGTGGGTTCAATTCCTACTATCCCTGCTTATTATTTTGATGGCGATAGTGGTGAAGGTTGGTTAACACACCGGTTTGTGGCACCGGCACGCATGGGTTCGAATCCCATCTATCGCCCTTTTTTATTGGGCTATGGCCAAGCGGTAAGGCAAAGGACTTTGACTCCTTTATGCGCTGGTTCGAATCCAGCTAGCCCAATTTTAAGGATTTGTTCCTTTTTGATGGCGGTATAGCCAAGTGGTAAGGCAGAGGTCTGCAAAACCTTTATCACCGGTTCAAATCCGGTTACCGCCTTTAATTGAATGCTTGGATTTTAAAGGCGTTACCATATCTGATTATGCCGGTGTGGCGGAATTGGCAGACGCGCTGGACTCAAAATCCAGTGTCCGTTGAGGACGTATCGGTTCGACCCCGATCACCGGTATTTATTAGGATTCTTAATTATAAAGAATCCTTTTTTATTAGGCTTTTATGTTTATATTAATAAGTAAAATTTATGTGTTTTAGTACTAGTAAACACATAAAAACACACAGAAAACACATAAAAATTTGAATTATGAGTTGTATACTTTTATATTTTAACTTTTAGTCTTTAATCCTAGATCTTTATAATCTAGGATTTTTTAAGTAAAAATTAATAAAAAGATATTATTTATGAAAACAAGACAACCATTTAAATTCATTTTTATTAGAAGATTATAGAAAAATAATCAATAATAAAAAAAGTCTTTGATGTTTTGATCGTATCAAATGAAGATACTAAAAATAATCAAAGACTTTTTTATTTATAAATTATAGTTATATGATTAGAGAAAATATAGAAATAATTAATGTCCTTTATGTTTTTCTTGACGCTTTAGTTGTTTTAATTCAAATTGTTGTTGTTTAATTAAGAGTTGTTGCTGCTTATGTATTTGTTTGCGTTGCAGTTTGAGATTATTATGTTGAGCTTGTAAAACTTGTTGTGCCTTGGTACCGTGAAATTTTAGAATTTTGTGTTTATTTTGGCGAGCTTGTTTTTGCATTTTTTTTACGCTAATATTCTTAATAACTTGTGATGATTCTCTTGAACTGGCGTAAAAAGATATAGTTTGCCATCTTTGCAAGATTAGTTGATAAATATCACGAATCTTAGGTTCAGATGTTCCTAAATTTATAGCAGCAACAAAATATTTATTATCAATTTGATTTTCAAAGATTCCTTTATAGAAAGGAGCATCAAAAATGATAGTTAACTTTAAGCAATTAGTCATGATAATTCCTCCTTAGATTTAATAAGATAGAGAATGAACGACCCGGAGGAAGGTTACTAATAAATATTAAAAATAATAGTTTATGTTTGGACTACCAACCAAAACTGTGTTTTTATCTCTAAATATACATTATAGTTTAATATAACCATTTTTTGATTTATATAGTATGATTTAACAAGAATAATTTTTATTTTTACTATAATGTGCGAAACTCCATGATGGATATTTAATAAAAAATTTGAAAATAAATAACTGCTATGTTTTGATTTTTAATAATATTTTAGATAGGAGTAATTTTTTTGAAAAAGTATTGTTTTAAAATTAAAGATTATTTTAAAAATATAGACAGCAAGGCCTCAAAAATTATTTTATTGCATATATTTTGCATAGCTATGTTGACTATTAACTATTGGCAAAGTATATTAACAACTACTTCGAATTATTTTGTTTTGGGTTATATGCTATATGTAAGTGTTACAACATATATAATCTTTAATTACAAATATATATATTTATCTTTATCCATGTGTAAAACAAAATATTATAAATATTATAAATTTTTAAATGGAATTTACAATACTGGTTTCATTTTACTTATAATGCTCTTATTTAGCAATAAGAGTTATATTGATAATGACCTAATGGAATTATTTATTAAAATATTATATGACCCTATTAAAAATAGTGGTTTTGATACTTTACTTATTTTAGTAACATTAGTATTATCATTAGGATTAATTGATATATTTTCAGCAATTTATCAATACAAAAAAAATTTTATAAATAATCCTATTATGAAAGTCGATAATATTAGGGGAATAAAATTTATTTTCATTTTTATAAAATATGAATTAATATTTACATCTTTATTTATCATTTTAGATTGTAACTGTGATTTGATAGAATTATTTTTAGTACCTGTTTTAGGATTTTGGATAATTCCAACGGTTAAAGATATAAAAGAGAAGATAGAAAATGAATCATTTAAAATTAAAATAAAACATATTATAGAATCTGAGAAAGAAAATTAAATAATACTATTTAAGAGCTACTTAGAATAGCTCTTTTTATTTTGGAAAGGAATGAAAACTATGAATGAATATTTAATTCCAAAGGTTTCTACTTTTGGTAAGTTATTATTTCAAGGTAAAGGTGAAGAAGTTAGAACTAATCGGCGTGTAACGGCGGTTAAATATAATGTAATTTCAGAAAAACAAAAGGATTTATTAGAAGTACAAATTCCAGTAATTGCGGGATCAAAAACTTTTGACCCTGATACGGAAGTTGAATTAGTTGAACCTAAACTTGAACCAGCAGGACAAGCTACGAGTGATAATCGAGCAATTAGTTACTGGCGTTTAAGTGCGAAAGATATTGTCAAGAAAGGAGAATAATTTATGACAAGATACATGACTTTTAGAAATGGTATTGATGTTGATGTTAATCAAACTTTTGGTGAATTACAATTCTTACAAAGCAAAGGACAAAATATCGGAATTGATGAGAACGGTGAGCCAACAGGAGAAATCAAAGACCGCCGGTATGAAGTTTTTTCAACTGCTCAACGTCAAGCCTATACGGTAGTTTTGCCAGCTGATACACCAGAAAAAGACTTTACTTTCCGACAAAAAGTTAAGTTAGTCAATCCAGAGTTTACTAATTATGCGATTCCAAATAATAACTTTCTACCACGTGTTGGGATTCGGATTACTGCTGATGATTTAGTCGAAGATAAAAGTATTGATAAAGTTACTAAACCAAGTAATCCAGCGGATACAAAGAAATAAGGTGAATTAAATGTTCTATTTGAAAGGCATTAGGATTCGACAATTTCATCGTAATATCATTTTATGGTATTGCTTATTAATGGAATTGCCGTTTTTAATTGGTGGGATTGCTTTAATTTTGTGGGAACATGCCCGCAGTCCTACCAATTTTTTATCAATTAAAAATATAATTTTGCCATTAATTATTATTGTTTTAGGATTAGTGATTACTATTCTGATTTATAAACGTAGTGAAAGCCAAAATAAATTTTTTGCTAGAGTTAAACATCGTCAATTACTAGCAAGAATGATTGTTGATAATAAGTTATATTTAACTAAAACGCGGTTAAATAATCAAAAACGGGAGAAGATTATTTATTTTCCTAAAGTTTATTATCAATATAAAAATCAAGTGATAACCGTAAGGTTTCCAATGGATTTACAAAAGAATCAAGATAAGTTTAATCATATTGGCGAACAACTTGAACAAGCTCTTTATGGTGATTTATTTGAAGTGCGTGATGAGAAAGGCTATAAAGCCTATCGGTTAAACACAAATACGATTAGCAAACGAATCCAAATTGAAGATATTCACGCTGATAATGGCAAGATTGAATTAATGAATGGCTATGTCTGGGACTATAATAAGTTTCCGCATGCCTTAATTGCCGGCGTTACTGGTGGTGGTAAAACATATTTCTTACAAGCACTATTAAAGGCTTTTCTTGATTTAGGGGCTGATTGTTATGTTTGTGATCCGAAAATGTCAGATTTATCACAATTAGATCAAGCACCAATTTTAAAAGAAAAAGTCTTTGCAACCAGTGGGCAAATTGGTAAGTGTATTCGTGAATTTTATGAAGCCATGGTTGAACGTCAAAAAGAGTATCAACAAAAATTGACTGATTCTGGTGAAATTGGTAAAGATTATCGTTCTTTTAACATGCAACCGAAGGTTTTATTCATTGATGAATATGTCGCTTACTTAAGTAATTTAGAATATAAAGAACAAACTAAGGTCTTAGGTCAGTTAAAACAAATCATTCTGTTAGGGCGTCAACTCGGCTTTTTCTTAATTGCGGGTATGCAACGACCAGACGCTAAATATTTTGAAGACGGTATGCGTGATCAATTCGGATTGCGGGTTACTTTAGGTCAAATGTCTTCATCTGGTTATACGATGATGTTTGGTGAGAATGAAAAAGATTATAAGGTGCAACCTGAAAATATCCGTGGTTGGGGTTATGCTTCGATTGGTGGTGCTGATGTCCGGGCATTTTTTGCGCCCTTTGTCAGTCAGGACTTTTCTTTCTTGAGTTATTTAAAGAGCTTGCCGGTGAACGCCGAGAAGCGGGGAGCCGGAGGCGACAGCGGAGCGGGGTCAGGGACTGACCAGCGAACGGCGGAAGCCGACAAGTGAGGTGCGGTTAGCACCTCACTTAAAGTTTAACCCCCGAATGCTAACAGGGGGGTAACACGGATAAAACACATGCGCTGAAACCAAACACGGATATGATAATATCAATGTTTATCGCAATTTTTCATTTGGCGGATGAAAAATTTAAAACCGCCAAAAAAAACTATCGTTTATTAAGGTAAGGATCCAGATAAAATTAAACGATAGTTTTTTTATACACAAGCTAGAATTATATGAATAGGAGAAAAATCCTATAATCATACATTTCTATAATAACTTAAATATATAAATAATTCAAATTAATTAAATTTAGGTGAGATAATGAAAAATAAAAGTAAATGGAATGCTAGTTATATTAGAAGTTTACGCCTTAATAAAGGTTTAACGCAAAAACAAGTTGCTAAAAAAATTGATTTGCCGTTAAGGACATATGAACGTTTTGAAGAAAACGGAACTATAAATCCAAAAACATTTGAGAAAATTAAGAATTTTTTTATTAATCTAATTAGTCATGATACTAAGATGGAAGTCATGATTGATTATTTAAGAATAAGGTTACCAACACATGATTTAAATGCTATCTTTGATGAAGTCTTACGGATTAAACAAAAAGATTTCATCAATGAAGATGTTCACCGTTATGGTTATCTTGATCGTTACAGTTTAGATATGATTCAAGTTTATGAATCGGCTCAAGGCGATCCGCGGGGGACTTTGATTGAATTATCTGGTCAAGGTTGCCGGCAATTTGAAACCTATTTAAATCATCAAAAGCGTAGTTGGTTTGATTTTTTAAGTGATTGCCTTGCTCATTATGGTAACGTTACTCGTATAGATTTAGCGATCAATGATTATAAAGAAGCGATTTCTTTAAAACGTTTGTTAAATAAAATGCGTAAAGGTGAATATCGTAGTAAGTTTAAAAGTACCAGTTATCAAGGTGGAATTAAATGTTCTGATGATAATATAAAGCATGATACCGGAATTACACTTTACTTTGGCTCAATGCAAAGTGATTTTTATATGTGCTTTTATCAGAAAAATTACCAATTGGCACATCAAAAACATCTTAAGCCTCAAGATATTGATATTAAAAATCGGTATGAATTACGTTTTATGGGAAAACGGGCACAAAATATGGTCAGACAAGTTTTAGAAAGTGACGAACAAGCAAAAGACCAATTATTATTAAATTTAGTTTTTGGCTATATTAAAAGTTATGTTACTTTTTTAAAACCAAGTAAGAAAAGTAAACGTAATTGGGACGTTTATCCACCATGGGAAGTTTTTTTAGGTGATGTTGGTTCGATTAAATTTGTAATCGAACCGCAAGAAATGACTTTTGAAAAAACTAGAGCGTGGTTGTCCTATCAAGTTATGCCCACGATTAAAGCGTTAAAAATGATTGATGATACTTTAGGGAGTGATGAAGTTGGGAGTATGTTACGCCAAGCTAAGTTAAAGGAACGACAAAGAAAAATGATCAAGACAATTCTTGATCCTAGTTCATAAAAGAAATTTTAAATAATATTTTAATTACTAGAACATAAGTTCTAAATTGAATTGAGATAAGATGTGGTTTTTAGTATAATAATTAATGAGATAAGTTGAAAAGCGGTAGCCTTCAATTCCCAGAAGGGAGGCGATGCCAATGAAAAGCTAAGTTCGTTGGTCTATCTCCTCCTAAAGAAAGGAGGAGAAGGTAGTGTCTGTCTACCAGACACTTTGCTTAATGATTGCGGTCTTCACCGCAACCATTGTCTTAGTGCAACTGATCATTGAGTTGATCAAGCACTTTAAATAAGCAAAGAAAAAACCGCCACTCAACTTTAACTGAGTAACGGTTTTAAAAGATAGTTATTTGGTTACCGCTTTAAACGGATCTCATAGGAAGATGTATGCCAGTACATCTTCCTTTTTTATTATAACTACATTATTACATTTTATTTTTTTAGTTGCAAGAAAAATTTTTTCTTTGGAGGATAATTATGAAAATGTTTGACAAAAATATGACAGTTGATAAGTTTAGAACACAATATTGGTATAAAACAGAATTACAAGAGATTTGTCGAAAGTATAATTTATCAACTTATGGAACTAAAGCAGAGTTACAAGAATATATTGAACGCTTTTTAAATGGAGAGCAAGATATTAAACCAAAGCGAATTTTAAAAAGAAAAAATGATTTAAGTTTATCTGAAATTACTTTAGATACTAAAATTTTAGAATCAGGTTTCTCATTAAATAATGTTGCACGTGAATGGTTTCGTAATTATTATAACGTAAGTAAATTTTCTTTTAACAAACCAATGGCAATTAAAATGCGTGAAATAGAACAAAATCATGATATGAATGCTACGGTTGCAGATCTTATAGAAGCGCATGATTCTAATAATAAAATTGTCAATAAAGAAGAAAAAACTTATCAATGGAATCAATTTGTTAAAGATTTTAATTCTGATCCTCAAACTAAAAAATTTAAAAACAAAAGATTGAAGATTGCTTCTTTATTATGGAAACAAGTTAAAAAATCTGAAAAAGTTGATAAGGTTTATCATCATTCATTATTAGAAAAGTATCAATCAGAAATCAATGTGTTAATTAAAAGAAAGGAATGATAGTTATTAAACTCGGTAAATTTGAATTTAAGAAAAAAACAAAACGTGAACCAAATAAAATCCCCGTTCATCGTAAAAAAGTGAAAATGAAGTCGGCAAGAATCATTGTGTTAATCGCAATGATTTTTATTTTTTCTTCGGGAATTTTAGCGTGGATTAAATCCTGTGTTGTCCAACAACAAAATGAAAGACTCCAAAAACAAGTTAATACTTATCAAAAAAAGTTAGATAATGCTTCCACGGGAATGAGTGCTTATAGTCCATTGTTAGATCATTATATGCAGGACTTTTTAGGCGTTTATATGAATATTCCGAATAACGATGACGAGATGAAAAAACGAAATAAGGAATTAAAACAGTATTTGGCAACTAATTTGAATGGAACGATTAAGGCTTCTGATGATAGTCAAACACTAGAAAATGCCACACTTTACAGCGTGTTTACTAAAAATGGCGTTAAAATTGCGCAATATCAAGTTGATTATACACAACATACTAAAGATAAAAAAGACTATCAACACTCGGATTATTTAAATATTCCGTTTAAAGAAAAGGATCATCAATTTACGGTAGTTAGTTATCCTTATTTTACTAAACCAGTTGATCCAGTCGGACATGTTGGGCATTTAAAGACTAATTATAGTAGTCAACAAAATAACCATACTAAAACAGTAAGTGCGGTGAGTGATTTTACCAAATCATTTTTAGATAAATACGCGAGTTCTTCACCTAAAGAAATGAGTTTTTTAATGGCTAAACCGGAAGGTTTAAATGGTCAATTTAAAGTTGTTAAAGTGGAGAATATAACGGTTTATGGTTCAAAAGAAAATCCAGTTGTCCAATGTTTAATTACTTTACAAAATAGTAACACTGATATTCAACAATTAGAAAATGTAACTTTAAAACTTCATCAACAAAGTCGCACATATTTTGTTGATGAATTTATTCATGATCAAGGAGGAAATACAGATGAATAATTTAATGTTTGTTTTAGGCGCAACTTTACCAAGTTTAGATAACGTAACTAGTTGGTGGGTAACTCAAGGAAAAGATATTTTATTTATGATTGTGGTGTTTGTTTTATTGAAATATGTCTTTAAACAACAAATTGGTAAAGCCGTTGGCTTAGCGGTCTTTGCTGGGTTAGTTTGGTTTGTAATTACTGATCCGCAAACGATTTTTACGGCAATTGCCAATTTATTTAAGATGTTATTTGGATAAAGAGATGATTGTAAATGAAGAAAGATCCTATTTACAATTATCGTAACGTTTTTAATGAACCGATTAAGATTAAACAGTTAACGAATAACGTATCATTACCATATTTTATTAAATTAAGAGATATTGGGATTTATGTGTTGACGTTATTATTACTGTTTTTATTTTTACATCAATTTGTCAGTTTTATTGACCATTATATTTCAATATTTGGCATTGTTTTTTATCTAGGTGTTCCTTATTTAGTAGTTAGAATCATTGAACACTTACAACCAGATGGTAAAAACATTATGTGGTTTCTATTAGATTATATTAGGTATCTTTTTAACTATAAGTTAAAACATAAGAAGATTTGCCACGATGTAGCAACTAATTATATTGATCAAAAATATGTGTTTGAATCATTTAATTACAAGATAAAGGAGGAAAAAAATCATGGATAAAACTATTAGCGTTTATGTTGAAAATATTCATAATCATCTTGGGGAGTGGTTTGATCTACCAACTAATTTAAGTAAAGTTCATGAAAAGTTAAAACTTGATGATGGGGAAGTTGCCATCACTGATTATGAAGCGCCGTTTACAATTAATGAATATGATAATTTGCAACATTTAAATGAGACAGCTCAACTTATGGATACAGCCCCAGATTATATTGTTGAGAATGCACAAGCATTAATTAATCAAGGGTGGTTTAAAGATATGTACGATTTGATTACAAGTTACCAAGATAAATTAATTTATTTTCCTAATATTCATGATGATGATGAATTGGGAATGTATTTAATTGAACATGAAGAATACGGTGAAGTTCCAGATAAATTATCATATTACATTGATTATGAAAAATTAGGACAAGATTATCGCATTAATTCTGGTGGGATTTATCTTAAAGGGGGCTTTGTGATTGAACAATAAACAAGAATTACTTGATGAAAAACATGCCGAAGCTGAATACATGTTATGGGTTGAGAAGACTTTAGACTTAGATAAACGTTTTAAAAAACTAGAACCTAAATATATAGGAAAATTCTTTATGAATGAACGTTTTCGTTTTTCAAATGCTTTTCATATTAAAGTCAGTATGTATAAAGGAACTCCTCGTTATCGGGGAATTGAAGATGGTTATTTATTTGAAGATGATGTCAGGGATATTGTTGAAAAGTTACAATCTTCATTTTTAGAAAGAGTGTTAAAAGAGCTTTTACTTTTTTAAGAGTTGTGAAAAGAGGTTAATTTATGGAGTTAGAAATTCCATTTAAGTTATTTAAAGACAATTTATTACTTACAAAAACGGGTGATGTGTGGGCATATTATAAAATTAAGCCTGAAAGCATTGCGATTAATGATTTAGAACATAAAGAACAAAATAAAAAGACGATGGCGTTTGTATATGGGACATTATCCAAATATCAAGAATTACATTTAATGATGTTGCCTAAAGATATGAATTTAGCCGATCGGTTTAATCATTTAGCGAAGGATTTTTCACCAAGCGCTGATGATGTTGCACATTATTATGCAAATGAAACGGTGAAACAATTAGAATATGAGTTAGGCACAATTACTGATGAAGAATTTTTAGTTGGCGTTAAACTTAAGACGTTTCAAACTTCTGATAATATGAAAGGTGTGGTTAAAGATTCTTATGATTATTTAGTGAGAAAACTCTTAACTGCCGTTGGTTATGATATGGAAGTTGATGCTAGTTATTTTAAGCAATTTAGTGAAGATTTAAATGAGTTAGATTCAGTTATGCGAACCATTAACGGCTCGCCAGTCAGTGAGAATGAATTAGCGTACCTGTTGCATTACAACTTTTTAAGAGAATTACCACATAACGTTTTAGCAACAGGTAAAGAACATGATTTGTATAAAATTACGGATACAATTTTAGATCCAACTGAAAAAGGCTATCTCAAGTTAGAAAATGAAAATGGTAGTAGTTATGTTGCTTTTATTCCAGTTGGTGCTTTACCTGATAATATTAGTTTTACACATTTATATGAAGTGGCACAAAGTTTAAAGTTTCCCGTAGAATTACAAATTAAAGCACAATATGAAGAAGTTGAAGGGCTAAATGGGCTAAATTCGCAACTTTCACGTTTGAGAAGAAGATTTAAAAGTAGTAGTCAAGAAGCCTATCAAACCGGAGAACGTGATAGTCAACGCAACGTAACTAATCAATTATTGGTTGATGAACTTCAAAATGATATTGAAGATGGCAAAGCGATTTTAAGATGGTTAGCATGTTTTGTGATTACTGGTCATGATAAAGATGAGATTAAAGAACGAAGTGATCGTTTAATTAACCGCTTAGGTTTAAGAGAAATTGATGCTTACCGTCCTAATGCTGATCAATTATCACTTTTTTATCAGCTACTCCAAGGTCAATCAATTCAAGGAGCGAAAAACTGGATTCAAGTTACAAATAATGAAGGTTTTGCGGAAAATTTATTTGCGGTAAGTAATCGCTTAGGTAATAATGTTGGTTGGTATATTGGCAGAGTTGATGATATGGCAGAAAGTCAATCGTTGGAACAATCAATTTACTCTAGCCGTAAAATTGTACTTTTTAATCCGACAATTGCCAATAAAGGAATTAAAGGTGCTAAAACAGATAGTCCACATATTGCGGTTACCGGTGAAACTGGTAAAGGAAAATCTTTCTTAGTAAAATTACTCTTTATTTATATGTCATTTATGAAAACACGTCTTTTATACATTGACCCGAAAAAAGAAATTCGCCATTGGTTTAATCAAGTTATTGAGAATCAAGAAATGCAGGAAAAGTACCCGCTATTTGTTAATCATCTAAAATCTTTTCATTATGTAACTTTAGATGCCACCGATAAGAAAAACTGGGGTGTCTTAGATCCGATTGTTTTTCTTAAAGGTTCGGACGCAAAGGACACAGCAGAAGCGATGATCGAACAAATTTATTCAACCAAAGATAAAGATACTGCTAAGACGGCAATTCTAAAAGCAATTAAAACTGTAATTAATCAACGTGAACTAGGTGAGAAAGTTGGTATGTTAAATGTAATTGAGATTCTACAAAAGAGTGATGATCCTGAAATTCGTGGTGCAGGCAATTTGTTGTATGAAATGGTTACGGATTCAGTTTTACAATTAGGCTTTTCTGACGGAACTAATGATGCCGTTTCTTTACAAGAACGGATTAATATTTTGGAAGTTTCAGGATTGGAATTGCCAAAAGAAGGCGATAATCCCGATAATTATTCTGATTTAGAAAAGAAATCAGTGGCGTTAATGATTCCATTAGGTAAGTTTTGTGAAAAATTTGGTTCTGATGATACTAATACTTATACAGCAGAAGTTTTTGACGAAGCATGGATTTTTAATGTAGCTAAAGACGGTAAGAAAATTCTTAAGTCGATGAAACGGGTCGGTCGTTCGCAAAATAACATGTTATTGTATGCGACCCAGTCGGTCGCTGATATTACTGATCAAGAAGATCATGGACAATTTGGGGTATTATTTGCATTTGATGAACCTTCTGAACGAGAACAAATTTTACAACATGTGCAGTTACCAGTAAATGAACAAAATTTAAACTGGTTAGCCAACATGATTAAAGGACAATGTTTATTTAGAGATATATACGGACGTGTGGGTAAAATTGCCGTACATTCTTTATTTGATGAAATGACGAGTTCCTTTAAAACGATTAATAAATCAGCTTCTTCGGCAAGTGAAGAATTATACGATTAATGAAGTAGAGTTAATTTTATTTGATATTAATTAAGTAAGTGGTGGGTGGGTTGGATTAAGTAGGTGAGAAAAGTGGATAAAAAGAATATAAAAGATAAATATTTAAAATTTGGACTGATAGTTTTAACTATTAGTCTTTTTTTATTAGCAAGTGTAATCAATGTGCATGCGGAAAGCGTTAAAGATATTCTTCAAAGTTATAACATGAATGACATCTCTAAAACGTTAGATTCATTTAATCCTTATATGGAAAAAGCTGGTTTAACGGAAATTATTTTTAAAGCAATGACAGGATTAGCTGGCTTTTTCTGGGAGATTAATCGGTTTGTTTATCAAATTTTTGATTATGCTTTGAAATTAATGTTTGGGGCTTCAACAGTTAATGATGCGATTAATGACTTAATAGATCATGTAACAGATTTGACCGGTAACCTATGGGATTCAATTTTTGGTAAATTTGGAATTATCTTATTTGTATTAGCAGTAATTGCGGGATTTTATCATTTTGCCTTTAAAAATGAAAAAGACGGAATTAAACGGGTGTTATTATCTTTGATTATTGTTGGCTTTTCGATGGTATGGTTTAAAAATTCAAGTTTTGTGTTAAAAACGTTTAATTCAATTTCAACAACCGCTCAAAGCCAATTAATGACATTAGATGATTCTGAAAAAGTTAAAAATGCCAGTGCAACGGACGTTGTCCGTAAAACCTATTTTGAAGAAGCAATCGAGCGACCATATTATTTAATGAATTATGGTGAAACCAGTGCGGAAGCTGTTGAAAAAGATAAAAAAGATCCTTATGAATTTTTAAGTGCAAATTATGATAAAGATTCAGATAAAATCCAAAATAAAGTAAAAAAAGATGGTACTAAATATACGAAAAAAAGCTATATGTACTATAAAGTGTTAATTACTTTATTTTCACCATTAGTCTCATTGGCATATGGAATTCCATTATTTATGGTTGGTTTTATTAACTTAGCAGTTCAGATTTTTGCGCTTTTATTAGATTTACTATTACCAGTAATGGCATTATTGAGTTTAATTCCGAAATACTCAGATAGCTTTTTTAAGGGTTTAATGGACGTTTTTATGTTATTTATTTCTAAAGCTATTTTAGTCTTAGCAATTTTAGGGATTAATCTTTGTCAAAGCGTGATTGATATTATCATTCCACCAAATTCATTATCCGGATATTTTCTCAATGCGTTTATTTTTTACTTGATTTTAATTTTTGCATGGAAGAACCGGAATAAGATTATTCAAAAATTAACGGGTGGACGTTTAAATCAAGTAACTTCAAAGCAAGTGATTACAACGATTCAAAATCAAAAAGAACAAGCCGTAGAGAAATTTCATACATGGAATAATCGAATTGAGCGTGGCAAAGACAGATTAAATAAAGTTAAAGAACGAATTTTAGTTTTTAAAAATGGCGTAAAGCCAAATGAAACCACTAATGACGTTGCTGAAGCACAAGAAAAAATGAAGCAAGTTCAACGAACACCACAAAATGGAACTGTAAATCCAAATAAACAAGATAACAAGTCAGCTAATGAAAATGGATCAGATATTCAAAATCAGCAAAAAACAAGTAAACCACGTGAAGAACAGAATAATATTAATCAAAAGCAAGAGAAAACTATTCATATAACGGATACACAACAGCCACAAAAGCAGGAACGTAGTCAACAAAAACAACCCCAAATTCATCAAGAAAAACATTTTCATAATGATATTAAACAATCAAATATTAATCACAAACAACAAAATATTTATGATAATCAGCAACACAATTTAAATCAGCATAATGAAAGTCATCATCAACAAATCAATACTAATGAACAAAGATTGCAAATGTCTGATATTAATAATCATAACAAGCAACAACTTAGAAAAGCAGAAAAGGACTTAAATGATGTTACTAAACGGCAAAAACAAGAAAATTATCAGCAACGTTTAGAAGATTTACGAGAAGGGCGTGATTAATATGAAACACTGGAAAAAATGGTTAATCATTATCCTTTTGCCTTTTTTTTTTAATCATTATGTTAATTGTAATGATGATTTCAATGTTTGGTTCAATTAATAATAAATCTGAAACCATGGATTTAGATTGTGCAAATAATTTGAATTTACAAGGTAATAATATTTCTAAAGATCAAGAGAAAAATGCAAAACAATTATGGGGTTTTCTAATTAGTAAAGGCTGGACGCCAGCTTCCGTGGCGGGAATTTTAGGGAATTTACAACAAGAATCACAAATTAATCCGACTTCAACCAATCCAACATCAGGGGCACATGGAATTTGTCAGTGGTTAGGTGATCGGTTAACAAATGAACAAAATTTTGCCAAACAACATGGCAAGGATCCTGACAGTATTCAAGCACAAATCATGTTTTTATATGAGGAAGCCAATGGTGCAGAAAAAGCTAATTTAGGAGATTATGCTAAATCACAAACTGATCCCGCAACCGCAGCGGTTCAATGGGAGTTAAGATTTGAACGGGCTGGAAGTGCAGAGGCAAGAAATGATTTAAGAACACAAAATGCAGTTAATTGGTATAACAAACTCAAAGATAGTAAAACGACAGTTACAAATGATAATTCAACGGAAATTACTGATACAAACGCAACTTGTAATGCCGAAGCAGGTAAGGCATTAGCTGTGAAAGGTCCCACAGATCCTTGGTGGAACGACTTATCAAAGTGGGCACATAAATGGGTCGATCAAGTGCCACAAAATTATAGTTATGGTGGTAATCCAGGTTCTTTAGATAATACCGCGACCGCCAAAGCGGTACATGGGGCGACGGACTGTTCTGGATTTACTTTATGGGCATTTGGCAAGATTGGAGTAACATTACCACGCACGGCAGAACAACAGTTTCATCAAGCCTGTGATGAAGTGAATGAAAAAGATGCGAAAGCGGGAGATTTAGTCTTTTTTGATAGCGCTGATGAAGGTGA
The DNA here is from genome assembly GCF_030389495.1 of Ligilactobacillus cholophilus. Taxonomy (NCBI): domain Bacteria; kingdom Bacillati; phylum Bacillota; class Bacilli; order Lactobacillales; family Lactobacillaceae; genus Ligilactobacillus; species Ligilactobacillus cholophilus. The sequence continues at coordinate 952,202 of NZ_CP127832.1, read as the reverse complement.
GTTATGTCATGTAGGTATTTACATTGGCAATGGAGAAATGATTGATGAACAATTAAGTGGGATTATTCAAGAGAAAGTCTGGCCAAAGAATAATCCAGATTATAGTAATATCACTAAAATTAGATATGGCAGAATTAAAGAAAATCTCTATCATCATTAAAGTAAAAGAAAGGAATAACTAAAATGAAAAAGAAAAATTTTGTATGGATATTATCTTGTAGCATGTTAGTTATATTCTGTTTGGTTTTGTGGCACAGTAACCAAGATCTTAAGCAAGATAACCAGACACAAAGTACACAAATTGAAAAATTACAAAAGCAGAATACAAAGTTAAAACGTAAAAGTGAAGTGATTGACCAAAAAAATAATCAAAATGAATTTAAACAAACTTATGAAACAGTCCAACATTTATTTAATCATTTAGAAAATTGGGACGCAAATAATTGGTTAACTAATCAACAAACCGCTGAAGAATATGCAACTAAAGGCGTGATTCAGTATTTTGGTGGTGGTAATGGGACGCAAAAGAATAATCAAGCTCAAAAGCAGTTACAAAATTTAAACGCTTCATCAACTTTAGTTGAATCAAATATTTATTTTTCACCAGAAAAAGTTGATGGTGATGATATCAATGGTGTGTTTATTGGAACAGTGCAAACGAATAGTAATGAATCTGATAGTAAACAGACGATTCATTATCAATTTACGTATAACAAACAACAAGATAAAGTAATGGTATTAAAAGCATTTTAAGAGAGAATATTTTATGAATCTTACATTTATGAAAGAGAATAAGACTTTAAATTTCAAGATATTTAACTTAAGTAAAAGATAAATAATCATAAAACAGTATTAATTTTGATTTTAAATGCAATTTAGATTACAAAAATGTAATAACTTTCATTGATGAATCTGTTGATAATAACAGATGTATAAAGTACTATATGCGTGTGGAGAGCTCATCCATAAAATATTAATATATTTGGGAGGAAAATAAAATGTCAACAGAACAATTATTAGAAGTAATGGAAAATGAGCAAACAACATCTGATTTATTGGATTTAAATGAATCAGAAACAATTGTAATGAGTAATGATGATCCTGATACACGGCTTACAAGTTACTCCTTATGTACTCCAGGATGTGCACATACTGGAAGCTTTAACAGTTATTGTTGCTAGTTTATAAAGATAGGGGAGAGAATTAATTCTCTCCCTATCTTTATATTGGAAAGGAGTTTTTATTATGAACAATTATGATTTAAGCAATTACTTTATGTATAGAGAACCTTTGGGTAATCTTAATAATTTTTTGAAAATTAAAAACTTTAATGATTTACTATTTGCATATAAAAATGATGCTATTTTTAAAGAAGGAACTTTATTAGCTAGCCCATCACTTGTATCATCTATAAAAAAATTAGATCAAGACTTTATAAATAAAAAGAAAATAAGAAAGATTCGCAGATCATTATTTCAATATTATTCCAGATATAATACTAGGACCACTCCTTTTGGAATTTTTTCTTGTGTGGGTATTGGTAATTTCATTGATAATATACGCGAAAATGATAAAAAAAATTACTATAAAAAGGTAAATGCAGACTCATTATGGATGTATAAGTTATATAACAAAATAAAAAATGATCCAGACGTGTATAAAAATATAAATTTAATTATTAATAATGCTTTGCAAAAAAATGATAATTATTGGTTTTTAGATACTAGAACTAATGGGGGATTAACTAAAGATAATAATTTTTCTAAAGATATTAAAATTCGTTCAAATAATTTAATAGATCGAATTATGTATCTTGCAAGAAAACCAATAAAAATTCAGAAACTTACAAAGATAATATCAAAGGAATTTAGTTTACCTGCTGAAAAAGTATTTAATTTTATAAAAAAATTAGAACGTAAAGAATTACTAATTTCAGAATTTAATTTTAGTTTAATTAGTACGGATCCGCTAGTACATTTAATTAACCTTTGTGAAAAGTATCATTTATCTAAAAGCTTCATTGATGAATTAGAAGATATAAAACAATTAATGAAGCAATATGAGAATTTAGAACTCGGTAATGGAGAAGAGCTCATCAAAGAATTAAAATATCGAATGGAAAATTTGGTTGAAAATAAAGAATATTTAAGAGTGGATCTATTTAATTCACAAAAAAAATATATTAATCTTGACTTAAAAAAATCTCTTGAGGAAGTAATAGCTATTTTAGATTCTATTTCATTTGATACAAATTCAAAAGAAGTGCTAAAACAATATCATGAGCAGTTTATTGGAACTTATGGATATGAGCAGTTAGTACCAATTCAACAGTTATTAAATTCTTCTTCAGGAATAGGATTTCCTAGTAATTATGAAGATAAAAATGAAAAATTATTGTCTAATCAAAGAAATAATAAAATAAAAAATTTTTTCTTAAGAGAAATAGCAGATGCTTTGAATAAAAATAAAAGTATTAAACTAACAAAGAATAAAGTAAAAGAATTTGGATTAGATGAAAACTTTAGACCAGGACAACTTTCGGGCGACCTCTATACATTATACGATAAAAGTACCGGAAGATTTGAACTAAGTGGTGCAAATATTTCACCTAATGTAGGTGCATCTTTTGGACGTTTTTATAATGGATTGGGTAATGATATTATGCAAAAAAATTCTGATTTATTAAATAAGACAATCCATAAAACTTTTGCTGATACTATTATTGCACAAATAGATGAGATTCCATATTATGGGAGATCAGCAAATGTGCAAATGTGCAATGATTTAGATGATATGAAGTTAGAATTAAGAAATTACTCAGATAATAGCAAAAAATCTATTTTATTATCTGATATCTATGTTGGTGCTACAAGTGAAGAACTATATTTTTATTCAAAAAAATATAAGAAAAAAATTATTTTTGTAATGAATAATATGTTTAATTATCAAAAGGGATCTAAACTATTACGCTTTTTAATTGAAGTTTCAAATTTCAAATTTTCAGGAGTAACGCCTATTATTTCTGATATATTTGATGAATTTAAACATACACCTGCTGTTATGTATAAAAATATAGTTTTAAGACCAGAAACATGGAATATAAAAGAAGAAGAGATATCTTCTGTTGATGATTTAAAAAAATGGATCTGTAAAAATAATGTTCCTAATCTTGTAAAACTAAAATATTTTGACCATACTATTTATTTGAATTTGCATAGGCAAATCGATTTAAAAATTCTTTATGAGAATATTAAAAAATATAGTTTAGTAGAATTACTTAAAGCAACAAATAAGAATAGAAATATTGAATTAGTCATTCCATTTATAAATAAAAATGTAAAGTCTAATATGGTTAATTATGTTCCAGAAAATATTTATTCAGTCAACAATGTGGATCGTAATTATTTTTATGTAAAATTGATAATAAATAAAGATAATCAAAATGCTTTTATTAAAAACGAATTATTTAAATTGTTAAATTATTTAGGTGTAAAAGGTCAAGATAAATGGTTTTTTATTCGATATAAGGAGGAAGGCAAAGATAGTATTCGGTTACGCATTAAATGTGACGAAACTCAAAAGGGTGATTTATATTTAAAATTTACAAAGTATATGCCTTTATTATATAAAACATTTACGATATCTGATTTTCAAGTGACTCAGTATATTCCAGAAATATATAGATATGGTGGAGAAAAATATCTTTGCGTAATTCATGATTTCTTTTATTTTGATAGCATTTTAGCTATTTTAATTATTAAACAAAATAAACATACTAAAATCTTTACTGCGTTAAGTATATTATATTTTTTGAAAAATATTGGTTTAACTATAAATGAACAACGTTTTCTTATATCAAATCTTTATAATCCCACAGAATCAAATAGAGAATATGAGAAGAAATATCATGAATCAATAAATAAAATTGTAAACCATTTATATAATCATGATGATAAAACAAATGTTGAAAGTTTTTGTGATAAAAATATGAAAGATATAACTTTAAAATTAAAAGTTATGTTAAAAAATAGTGATTTAACAACCAGTAAATGGCGAATTATTGGAAGTTTAATACATATGAGATGTAACAGAGTATTTGGAATAAATTCAAAAGTAGAAAAAGAAATAATGTTCATTGTAAATAAAATTTTAGCGTCCAAGAGGTATGAATTGTTTTTAAATGAGGTTAAAGATAATGAATAATTTAAATAAAATAAAAAATATAATCGATGAACAAAGATATTTTTTAAATATTGAATCATTGATTAAAAAAACAAAGAATTTAAAAAGAACAGATTGCCAAAATATATTTTCACTTTCATCCGGATTACCTGCAATATTAATTTATTATCAAGAATTAGAAAACTTATTTCCAACTATTGATTTATCTAAAGAAAAAGTACAACTTGTAAGCTTAATTTTAAAAAATTTAAAATATGTTCATAGTATATCATTATTTGAGGGCTTATCAGGGATCGGATATGCAATAAATTATATTAATATACATGGAGAATATGATAAATATCTTGATTTAATTGATAATAAGATTCATGAATTATTATATAAAAGGTTAAAAAAAATAGAGTATAAAAATGCTGTTAATCCATTAGAGTATGATACTGTTTTAGGAAATGCAGGAATTGCTAGATATTTATTATCTAGGCCAAGTGATTTTAATATTGCCTTGGTAAAAAAAATTTTAAAAAAATATTATTTTGCTTCTGAGCAAGGTTGGATAATTCCTAGAAAATATCAATTTCTAAATGATGAAAAGAATTATTTTATTAAGGGCAATGTTAATTTTGGCTTGGCACATGGATTTATTGGACCAACGGTCATTATGGCATTATACCAACGTTTAAAATTATCTGACTATGAAAATAAATACTATTTAATGAAAAATATAGAAATTATACAAAAATATTCAAAAAAAGATCAATTCGGATATTTTTGGCCTATACGGTGGGATTGTTATAGAGAAGAAGGTGATTTTAATTCTCGAAATGGTTGGTGTTATGGTGATTTGGGTATTTATAATACACTCTACATTGTTAGGAAAGTAATTAATGATAATAAAGATATTAATCAAATGTATGATACTAATAACTCTATATTAAACCGCAAATATGTCCAGATAGTATCTCCAACTTTTTGTCATGGATTATCAGGACAATTAGCTTATTTACTTTTACAGTATAAAAGAACATCGAATTCCACGTATTTAAAATGTGCAAATAAATTGGTTGATAAAATTTTAAATACATATTCTAAACAATATGAATTTGGTTTTATAGATGTAGAAGATAGTATGAACATAAAGGAAAAGTACTATACTTATTGGGATAATTTTGGGTTGTTATCTGGTACATTAGGTGTTTTATTAGTATTATTAGAATATTTGTCAGTAGTACAAAATAATAATATTGCAAAATGGAATGAAATTTTTCTTTTAAATTAAAATAGTGGGGCGATTTTAATGGAAAAAAATATTGTTTTATGTATATGTGGTTCAGGAGCTACATTAGGAATTACTGAATATATTGCATTTTTAACTGCCAAATTTAAGCATGTTAGAATTATTTTAACTGAAAATGGGGAAAAAATATTACCAATATCATCAGCAAATATGATTTGTGAACATGTATATTCAGATAATGTTTCCTTTTCTGACAAAGAGAAAAATCATATTAATTTAGCAAGATGGGCAGACATAGTTATTGTTATCCCTGCCACTGCTAATATTATAGGAAAAATTTCAAATGGGATTGCAGATACGTTTATGACAACTTTCTTAATATCATTTAATGGCAATGTTTTAATTTATCCTTGTATGAATAACCTAATGTGGAAAAATATTATAGTTCAACGAAATATAAAGAAATTAGAAAACACTAACTATAAAATTATTGTGAGAGATAAGAAAGAATGCTTTGAAATTGCAAGCGGAAAAATGAAAAAAAATATTGTACTTCCATCTTTAGAAGAATTATTCAATGATATAAAAAATATTTTAGGAAGGATAAAATAGATGAAAAAAATTAAGTTAATTTTGCTAAGTTTATTTTGTACTTTTTTATTCTCAAATTATGAAGTTGATGCAAATCAATTTAACATTATCACAGATAATTATAATCAAACGCTTTCTTATTTACAATCGAACCATATGACAATTAAAACATCTATTCCAGAAATTGGATATATTGAAACAGATGGATCTCTTACTAAAGAACAAATTCGTTTAGAAGATAAAAACATAAAATGTATAGAAGATACAGTAAATCAAACAGACCCGGATTTATTTGGAGATTCTGTAGTAGCTCAACCAGAGCCTAATTATTTACCTAAACTATTTTCATATCAGTGGGGAATGAATAGAATAACAAACAGTGGGAAATCATATAGAATAAATCATAATAATCGAAAATTAATAAATGTGGCCATAATTGATTCCGGAATTGATACTTCTCATGAAGCGTTTAAAGGATCAATTGATTTTAAACATTCTGAAAATTTAGTTCCTGCTGGAGGATATGACAATACTGAACCTGAAGAAAAAGGAAATAAAGATAACTTACAAGATTTTAAAGGACATGGAACTGCAGTTGCGGGACAAGTCTCTGCTAATGGTCAAATATATGGAGTATCTCCGGGTGCAGAATTGCAAATTTATCGTGTTTTTGGTAAATCAAAGTCCAAAGAATCTTGGGTTTTAAGAGCCATAATTGATGCAGTAAATAATGGTGCAGATATAATAAATTTAAGTTTAGGACAATATGTTAAATTGCCACAAGGTAATTTCTTTAATTCTGCTGATGCTATTGGCTATAAGTTGGCATTAGATTATGCGGAAAGACACAATGTTATAGTAGTCTCCGCTGTTGGAAATGATGGTATAGGAGAAGATCCTACTTCATTAAAAAAATTATATGAAAAAGAAAATGGTACTGTTGGAAATTTAAATTATCAAGTAATTGATTTACCAGCTTGTTTAAATAATACGATTGCAGTTGGATCTTCAGATAATAATAACAGGATTTCATCATTTAGCAATCATTTCAATAAATATGATTCTCATTTTGTTTTGGCTCCTGGAGGTGGAACAGAATTATTAAATAAGTATGGAGAAAAGAAATGGTATGAAGACAAATTATTTATGCAAGAATCAATTTTATCTACAAGTAATGATGGAAATTATAACTATTTTAATGGAACATCTGTATCTACAGGAAAAGTATCAGGTGAATTGGCCGAAATAATGAGTACATTTGGACTTAAAGAAAGGCCTTGGGCAGCAAAATATATTTTGTTAAATAAAACAACAACTACAAATGATGGATATAAAGAGATAAATGTATATAGTGCATTAGGAGGAAACTGATGAAATGGCTTAATATCTTAAGTTTAAGTAAAAAAGACTATATTTTATATTTTTTAGGATGTGTAATAGAAATAGTAACCGGACTCCTTACAGTAAGACTGACATATATGATAAAAATACTAATTGATGTTTCTAATCCTATAAGATATACTATTCTTCTCTTAATAATTGGAATTAATATTTTTATATTAAGCATTATATCTCAATTTATGATCTCATATGTTGGAAATAATATAATTTTAAATACTCGAAATAGTATTTGGTCAAAGATTTTGGATTCATCTTCTATAAAAGATGATTCATCGGAAGTTGGAGGGCATATTGTTAATGATATTGAGCTAATTGAAAATTTTTTAACATCAACTTTTCCACAAACATTTAATTCTTTAATTATAGGCATATGTTCCATTATTATGATGTTTCGTATAAGTAATAAGATGTCTATTGAACTTTGTATAATATGTTTTTTAATAGTTATCATAATTATTCCCTTTTCTAGAAAATTGAATATTATTGGTGAGAAAATTCAGGAAAGAAAAGCCAAACTGATAAATATTACTTCTCAATTACGTGGAAATCTTAAAGATATTAAAAGTTTTAATGCTCAAGATTATGCTTATAACAAATTTTCACATATGAATCAAAGTCTTTATAAAGAAAGTATGAAGAGAATTAAAATATTTAGTTTATATTCACCTCTTATAAATATTATGATGTTATTTGTAACCATTATAGTAGTTTTATTATGTATTTTAGAAGTAAGAAATAAAACTATATCTATTGGATCGGCTACGATTTTCATTATTTATTTAAATCAAGTTGTAAATCCCATAATGCAAGTTATGCAATTTGTTGCACAATTCAAATTATTAAATGGAAGTATTGTTCATATTATAGGATATTGTAAGTTAAAGAATAAAATTAATTTTGGAAAAAATATTAATCATATAGACACGATTCAATTTAAAAATGTGAGTTTTTCATACGATGAATCAAATATTTTGGAAAAATTAAATTTGAGTTTAAAAAAAGGAGATTATATTTCTGTTATTGGTGAAAGTGGCGTTGGAAAATCTACATTATTAAATTTAATAATAGGTTTTATTTATCCAACAAAAGGAGATATTTTAATTAATAATGTACCACTTTCTGAATTTAAAATATTTCAATTAAGAAATAGAATTAATTATATTTCAGATGAAAAGGTCATTATACCTGGGACATTAAGGGAATTTTTAACGTTTAACTCTAAAAATTATTCTGAAAAAGATCTTTGGAACGTATTACATATTGTAAATATGGATCAAATAGTTAAAACATATAAAGAAGGCTTAGATTTAAGTATTGGTGAATTTGGTAATAATTTTTCATATGGTCAGATTCAGCGTTTTATTTTAGCAAGAGGTTTATTAAGGAAATGCGATGTACTATTACTTGATGAAGCATTTGCTAATATTGATGAAAAAAATAATAATATTATAAGAAAAAGAATGTATGAATATCTAAATTTAAATAATATTATTGTAATTGAAGTAATTCATAATATTAGTCAAATAAATAAAAAGAGTAGAGTACTAGAATTAAAAAATAAAAAACTTATTGAAAGGGGAAAAGTACATGAACAAAGTTTTTATAATAGAGGATGATAAAGAAATTGTATTTCAATTATCACATGCTTTAAAGAAAAGAGGTTTTCAAATAAGTTATCCTCAAGATTTTCATAATATTATGTTAAATGTTATGGAATTTAATCCTGACATTATATTGATGGATATTTATCTTCCTGAAAGTGATGGTTATTATTGGACAAATAAAATCAGAGATTTTTCTACTTGTCCAATAATTTTTATCTCATCCGCTGAGAAACGTATAAATGCCGTAGCATCATTAAGCGCTGGGGCTGATGATTATATTGAAAAACCTTTTGATATAGATATATTGATTGCAAAAATAAAAGCATTACTTCGTAGAACATATGAGTTTAGCAATAGTAATAATGAACTTAAATTCAAATCATATACTTTAAATTTAGTCACGTCTAAAGTAACATTAGGAAATAAGGATATTATTTTAACTACAAATGAATTTATTATTTTAAAAGTATTATTTGAAAATTTAAATAATATTGTTTCAAAAGAAAAAATAATGCATGTTCTTTGGAATAATGAAAATTTTATAGATAATAATGCATTACAAGTTTCAATTACAAGATTACGTAAAAAACTAAGGGGAATTAAATTAGATACATATATAAAAACATTTCGAGGAAAAGGATATGCATTATGTGATGAAAAGAAAGGTATTTAAAATTATATGTTGTGATATTTTTAAAACTATACTGTTTATTTCTATAATAATGTTATTTTGTTGTTTTGACTTCTATTTAAATAATATACCTATTAATATGATTTTTGATCTTATATTATTGGGTATTCCTATAATTTTATTTTATATTTTTTTAAAGTGTTATTTTGATATAAATAAATTTTTTAAATTGGAAAAGATAAAACACTATTCAAAAGACAAAAAACTACCATTCGCAACAAATTTTATTGAAAAAAAGTATCAAACAATTATAAAAATTAATTATAAAAAAAATAATGAAGATATCAGTGAATTAAAGTTAAAAGAAAAAAAATTACATGATCAATATATTACTTGGTTACATAATATAAAATTACCAATCACAGCCTTGCAATTGATTGTTTCGAATAGCGAGGATTTAAATAATGATGAATTTAATAAAATAAATGAGCAGTTGACGATCATTAAACAATATTTGAATGAAATGTTAAATTTAATTTCATTAAATAATGGCAATAATGATTTAAAAATTGAAAAAGTTGATACTAAAAAAATCATTAATGAAATTATAAAAAAATATTCCTGGTTAATGATTTCAAAAAGTCAGAGTATAAGCATTTCAAAAAAGCTTCCAAATTTTGTGTCAGATAAACGATGGCTCGAAATAATGTTAGAACAAATAATAATTAATGCTATGAAATATACTTCAAAAAATGGTAGAATATCAGTTTATTCTGAAAACAATATGTTAGTTATAAGTGATAATGGTATTGGAATTGATTTAAAAGATATGAGTAGAATTTTTGAGAATGGTTTTACAGGCCAAACAGGAAGAGATAAAATTGATGCAACAGGTTTGGGATTATACTTAGTGGGACAAATTGCAGATATGCTTTCTTTAAGAGTAAAAGTAAAATCTAAAAAATTCCAAGGAACGAAATTTTATATTTATTCAAAAGACCTCAAATGAGGTCTTTTTCTTACGTTTTTGTAATTTAATAGTATTAAATGAAAGAATATATAGATGAAAAATAGTTTAAAATATGAATGAACAGGAGGAATTAATAAAAATGGCATTTATTGAGATACAGCATTTACAAAAAACATATGAAACAGAAAATGGTTTAGAAAATCAAGCTCTTAAAGATATTAATTTTTTAGTTGAAAAAGGAGAATTTATTGCAATAATGGGAGAGTCAGGATCAGGTAAATCGACATTATTAAATATGATGTCTGGATTAGATGTTCCAACAAATGGTGAAATCATTATTAACGGAATTCATTTAGAAAATTTAGAAGAAGATGTGGCTACAAAGTTTAGAAGAGATCATATTGGATTTATTTTTCAAAACTTTAACTTATTAGACATATTTGATAGTAAAGATAATATTTTATTACCGGTAGTTATTTCGGGAAAAAATATTAAAAATTATGAAAATAAACTTCAAAGTTTAGCAAAAAAAGTTGGCATTAAAAAAAGCCTTAATAGGTTTCCCTATGAATTATCTGGAGGACAAATGCAAAGAGTAGCTATAGCACGTTCACTAATATTAAATCCTGATTTAATATTAGCCGATGAACCAACTGGTCAGTTGGATTCAAAAACTACAATTAAAATTATGCATCTTTTAGATGACATTCATTCGGAGAAAAAAACAATTTTAATGGTAACTCATAGTCCTAATACTGCAAGTTATGCAGATAAAGTTTTATTCATTAAGGATGGAATTATTTTTAATCAACTTTCAAAAGGAACCGACTCATCAGAGAATTTTATGAAAAAGATTATTTTATCTCAGTCAAATTTATAAAAGGAGATGAAGTTAATTGTTTAATTTAAAAATTGCATTTAACAATCTTTCAAAAAATAAAGCATTGGTAGTTCCATATGTGATCACAATGTCGATATTTGTTGGTTTTTTCTATAATTTACTTAATTTAGCGTTAGATAACCAAATTAAAAATTTATCAGGTAATAAGATAATTGATAATTTAATAATTTTAGGAATTACAGTTATTGGTTTAATAATGTTATTTTATGGAAAATACGCTAATAAATTTATTAGTGATAATCGAAACAGAAATATGGGAATTTTATTAATGCTTGGAATTTCTAAGAAAGAAATTTCACTTATTGTACTTTATGAAAAAATTATTCTCTTTTTATTTAATATTTTAGGAGGATTATTATTAGGAATTTCATATAATAAATTTGCATATCTTTTACTTGAAAAAATATGTGATTCAGTAAAAGCAAATGTAAATTATAATTATATGTCAGTAATATATACAGTAATAATGCTTTTGATAATATATTTAATTATTTATATTTCTGAATTTAACTTTATAAGAAATAGCTCAATTAATGCTATTTTTAATTCAAGTTCAAAAGGAGAACATAAAGTTAAATATCAAGCTTTAATTGCTGTACTTAGTCTTATTTGTTTAGTAGTAGGATACAGTATTGCCTTATATCCTCATAATTTAACTACAAGTTTTAGAAGTTTTATATTGGCAGTACTTTTTGTAATAATTGGAATATTTGGTATCTTTTTTTCAACATTAATTTATTTAATCTCATGTTTGAAACGCAATAAAAAATTTTATTACAATAATAAATTTTTTGTGATGACAGCTGAAATGATTCATAGATTAAAAGAAAATGCCTTTTCATTAGCGTCAATATGCATTTTAAGTACAATTACGTTAATTTCTATATCGGTTTTGGGGAGTCTTTATATTGAAAGAAATAGTATTGTATCGCAAATAAGTCCAAGAGATTTAACTATTCAATCAGTGACGAATGTTAACAAAGAACTGGATTCATTGTCAAAAAAAGCAAGTGTGACCTTATGTAAAAAGAAAGAACTTATTGTATCTCAATCTGTATATGCAAATATGAACAAAAACGATATTATAGTTGATAAAAATGGAGGAGTAACAAGTGATTATCAATTAACTTGTGTGTCACTTAATAGTTTTAATAAAAGTAATAACACACATTATGGATTAAAGAAAAATGAAGTATTAGTTTATTTTCAAAATAAAAGGAATGTTCCTGATGATATATATATAAATCACCAAAAATTAAAAGTAAAAAAACAAATTAAATCATTAAAATTTATGTTTTCGCCACAAAGAGCATTAATGCCAAATATTTTTGTTATTACAAATAATAAAAATATCGCCAAAAAAATTTTATTACAGAATCCACGTATGATTTATATGCAAGGATATACTGTAAATGGTAGCGAAACATGTAAAAATGAATTTTATAATTTAATAAATAATAATAGTAATAACTTTAAATATCAAGGAGCTAATGTTGTAACAAAAAAATTTAGTAAAGTATTAGTAAATTCCTTATTTGGAGGTCTTTTATTTATAGGGATAATATTTAGTATTATTTTTGCAATATTAACAATTATAACTATTTATTACAGACAATTATCAGAAGGAACTAAAGATCAAAAAGAGTATATAAAATTAAAAAAGTTAGGGATGTCAGAAGATTTAATAAAAAAATCTATTCATATTGAAATGTTTTGGATTTTTATGTTACCTTTGATGTTTTCTATATTGAATTTAATAGTTTCAAGTCCTATTTTATTGAAAAATATGCAAATTTTTGGGTTTAATAATAATTTAATTTTTATAAAAACAATTATTATTTCTATTGGAATCTATATAATATGTTATGTTCTTACATATTTCTTAACTTCAAGAATATATCAATATAAAATTACTAAAAATTAAAAAATTATGGAGGTTTAGAAAATGAGGAGAGTTTCAGTATTATTTTCAATTCTACTTTCGGTATTTTGTATATTTGCAATAGCATTTTATCCTATTAATGGAATGAATACCTTTGGAACAAAGGGAATGTGGATAATGGTAATAGCTGCTGTTATTCTTGGTATTTTATTTATGATTTTTGGTAGGTACTTTAATCAATTAATATTAATATATCAAGTATTAGTATTATTGTTATGCTTGCTATGTGGCGTTTTGGGATTATTAGTTGCATCAGGTTACTTAAAATTATTCACTATAGTTATTGCAGTTGCTTCAATTTTAAATTTTATATTTTATTTTTTCTAATTTAAATCAATTAAATATAAAGTAGACTTTTGATTTTCTAATAATTAAGTTACTTTTTATCTAGTTAAATATTTTAGAAATAATGCTAATTAATAATTTTAAGAAAAATAATTTAAGGAGAATACCAAATTGGAAAAAATAGATTTTCATATTCACACACAACCAGATATATTTAAAGATAATGAATTTAAATTTTCATTAGACTGGTTAGAAAGGTATGTTAAACAATCTCGTTTAGATGCTATCGCAGTAACTAATCATAATTTATTCGATATTGATCAATTTAATGAAATAGATAATAATTTAAATTGTAAAGTATTTCCAGGTATGGAATTAAGTTTAGAAAATTACCATGTTCAAGTAATTTATGATAATGATAAAATACATAAAAATGAGCTAATGCATGCTTCTCAAAGATTGCAGGATTTAAATTTAGGTGATAGAAGAGGGATTTCTATATCACAATTTAAAGAAATATTTGTGGATTGGAAGAATTCAATTTTAGTATTTGAATTTGGAAAAAGTAATAACATAAAAAATATTTCTACAGAATTATCGGATGCATTATGTTTAGTGGGTGTATCGAGTCCTCATAAATTTAATAAAGTTTATCTTCAAAAAGATATGCCAACTCCTGTTCTTTTTAGTGATGCTCATGCAACAAAGAACAATTCCGATGTTACTCGAAATAATATTAACAAATTAATGTTTAAACAAACTTTTGTTGAATGTGATGACTCCAGATATATGAGTATTTACAATGCTTTAAAAAATAAAAGTTGTGTAGGACTTACTTCAAATATGCTGAAAGATTCATTTAATATAAAAATAGATAATGGAAAGAATGTAAAAGTTTCTACTGGATTAAATTTAATTATCGGGAATCGAGGATCAGGAAAAACATATTTTTTAAAGAATATAAAAAAATTAGTTGATGAATCTGAATTATTTGAAATTGCACAATTTCAGTCTGCTGAAAAAGCCAATGATATATTAGATACTGAAAAAACTAAAGCGATAAATACTGAGTTTAAGCAATGGAAAAGTGACTATAAAGATCAATGGGATTTTATATATGATAATTTCATTAAAAATGATCAATTTTTAATGAAAGAAAGTTTTGTTGAAAAATTAGATAATTATTTAGATAATTTACGAAGTTATCATAAACGTAATAATAATAATTCTATTGCAAATAAGATTGTTTTGTTTAAAGAAACTAAGTTTGTACCAAATGATTTAATAAGCATATTAGATGATAAATTAAGACAAATTAATAATTTAACTAATTCACTTGAACTTTGGAATTATATGGAAATAAATACTAATAACAGCGTCTATAAACTAAAAGAGGATATTGTCCATTTTAAGTTACTTTTAGAAGAAAAATTAAAAAACGATAAACTTAAAGAAAAAATAAAAGAAAAAGTAAATAGCATTTTACAGTCTATTCAAAATGTAATCACTAGTCAAACGGGTGTTCCTTTAATTCCTAAAATTAATATACTTTCTTTATATAAGAGGTACTATTTTACAAAAAAAGTGAATATGTTTTTGAATAAAATCGTAAACAAAAAAACATTAGGAGTTAGTAATGTAGATATTTACAAGATTAAAGTAAATCTTCTTCCATATGAGAAAGTAACAGAATTTAAAAAGAGTTGTTCATTAAAAAATATTTCTTTTCAAGAGCCATTTAATAAATTTTATAAGAAAAAACAATATGTTCAATTCTTAAAAGAAATTAAAACAAGTATTGGTGATATTCCAAGAGATAGCTTAGAAAAAATTTTTATAAATATAAAAGCTGAATTGTTAACTTCAGATGATATACCTGTTTCAGGAGGAGAAAAAGTAGGATTCTCGCTGATGTTAGCATTGGAAGAAGCAAAAGATAAGCAATATGTTATAGTTGATGAACCTGAAGCATCATTAGATAATAAATTTATTAAAGAACGTTTGATATCCAA
Organism: Ligilactobacillus cholophilus; assembly: GCF_030389495.1. Lineage (NCBI taxonomy): Bacteria > Bacillati > Bacillota > Bacilli > Lactobacillales > Lactobacillaceae > Ligilactobacillus > Ligilactobacillus cholophilus. The sequence continues at coordinate 936,449 of NZ_CP127832.1, read as the reverse complement.
ATTACAAGAAGTTTCAGAAAAGAGTACAGTTTTTGTTGTAACGCATAATTCAACCTTAGGGTCGTTACTGTGTCCTAATTATTTAATTGTTGCAAAGCGTGAGCATAATGACTACAGTTACTTATCAGGAGGATTCAAACAGAAGAAAATTAGTAATGGTAATTTAGAAATTCCAAGTGATAAAGATTTTATTAATGCTATGGAAGCAGGTTTTGATACATACCGTGAGAAAGGAAAAATATATGAAAATCTTAGAGATCATTAATGATAATGTTTATTTTAATATAAATGAAAGAGAAAGAAAAAGTATAGACAATTTGGATGGAGGGGATATATTTAATATATTAGAGAATATATCAAATAATAACGATTATTATGATCTTGACTATGATAAAAATAGCATAAAAAATGATGTATATAAATCTTTAGTAGAAGATTTAATAAAACAATTTACTGACTTTAAAGATAATGTTGACAATATGAAAAAATCTATAAATAGTACTTTTATAGATTAATAAAGAATATGTGCCTAAAATCTTGAACAAAATAAATTTAAGATTTTAGGTGCTTTTTATGCGCTTTTCGAGGCAAGATAAAATAATATGTATCGAATTTTTTGCAACTTGATATTTATTATGATCTGATATGATCTGAATAAAAGTTATTTAAAAAGTGGAAACTATATACAAGTTTAAATAAATTAGAGATAATCTCTCAAATTAGTTAGTTATTCTATTTTGTAATATTACACCAATCATCTGCTTTATAGTATATTAAATTATAGAAATGAGATGTAAACATGCGTAATTTTAATTCCTTATTCGATTTAGAGAAAGCTTTTCCCAACGAACAAACTTGTATTGACTATTTAACTGAAATGCGTTGGCATGGTTATGTTACCAGTCCATTCGTTGAAGGTTCAAAAGTATATAAATGTAAAAATAATCGTTATCGCTGTAAGGAAAGTGGTAAGTATTTTAATGTTAAAACAGGTACTTTATTTGATAACACTAAAATTCCATTACGTAAGTGGTTTATGGTAATTTGGCTAGTAACATCTAACCAGAAAGTTTCATCAGTGCAACTAGCACGTGATATTGGTGTAACGCAAAAAACAGCTTGGTTTATGTTACAACGCATTCGCAAATGCTTTTTGAATGAAAATGGTAACCATTTTTGATGGCAATGTTGAAGTTGATGAAACTTATATTAGCGGTAAAAATAAGAATCGTCATGCTAGTAAGAAACAAGGACAATCAACGCAAGATAAAACACTAATTGTGGCTTAATACAACGTAATGGTAAATTACCACTCATCGAGTAGAAGTAGACATTTATTTGAACTAACTAAATTATCGCATATATTAAACAAACAATGGAACTTTATACCGATAAAGACAAAGTTTTTGAATTATATTTACATCACAACGTCAATGACAAAATTACAACTAATATCATTGAAGACTTTTGGTCAACACTTAAACTAGTATTTTAGGAATTTACCATTTTTGGTCGAAGGAACACTTATAAAAATATGTTAATGAGTTTGTTTTTCATTATAATACACGGAATTTAACTGACTACGCTCATTATTAATAACTGTGCTATACGCAAACATATCAGGAGACAATCTATGGATAAACAAGTAATGGTTGATGAATTAACACGGATTTTTATTCACGAAGATAAATTAAACAAACTACTAGAAAATAGTAATCAAGAAAATTTATTAAAAATGTATCAAACGTTATTTAAATTATGGAATGAAACGCTGACGGCAAGAATTATTTATCAAAAACAAACGTTGATTTTAACCTTTTCTCAAATAATTTTTGCTGATATTATAGACAATAGACAAAGCCTTGATAAAAGGATATTTGAGATCACAACAATGTTATCGTTGAGTAATGATGGAGAAGAATTTAAAACGATGTTTAAAAAGAAGTTTAAACGATCATTACCAAATTTGAATAAACTCTTTAATAACAATTACGAAAATAATCTGTCTGATTTTGATAAGAAGATAAAAAAGGCTTTGAATTTTAACTGGAGGAAAAATATATGAAAAGTATAGACATAAATGAAATAGCAAAAAATTTTCAATCTCATGAATTTTATAATGAAGATGATATTAAAATTTATGCGTATTCTGATATAATTTTGCCAATTCAAAATATTTATGCACCCAATGCTTTATTTCAATCTGAGCACACTTATTTAAGGGGCGGTCGTGCAGATGGTACAATTTCAAATTTAGTAATTGAATATAAGAAAAAAGGACATTTTAAAAAACAACGAGGTAAAGAAGATGCTCTTTTTGGAAGAAAGCAAGAAAAAAATGATAGTGGTTTATATCAATACATTATTAATAGTATTAATGGAAACGAGATTAATGATTCCATTTTGGAAACTTTTGGTTTAGGTTTTGATGGCGAACAGTGGTTAGTAGCTCGATTTGCTAAATCAAAAGAATCTAATAAATTGGATTTAACTCGTACAAGATTTGAGGATATTTATGGGAAACAAAAAATTTCTTTGAATTATAAATTCAAATATAAAACGTTTCCCTTTAAAGAAGGTATTGAACAAATTATTACGTTAATTTCATCAACCAACAAGATAAAGAAAACTTATCTCGTGTATTCAATCCTAAGTCCAAAATGGTATCAAATGGTGTAATGAAATTATACCAAATAATTAAAAATCAGTTGAAAATACCTATTCCACAAAGAACAACTACTTTATATAATGAATGGGACAGAACTTTTGGAAAGATGTTTGGAGAAGAAAATCAAGAAACAGAATTTAATTCAACAGCTGAAGATATTAGAAAACTTTACGGAATTTCTGAAAATTCATTAATTGAATCAAAACCATTTTTATTTGCTACACAGACATTTTTCAATATAGTTTTGAAGATGTTAATTGACTCTTTTATCAAGAAAATAACCGATCCTTCAGAACAGATAGATTTTCATTTATCCTGGAGTGAAATAGCAGAACTTTTTGAAGGAAAAGGAACGCAAAACGCAAAAATCATTTCAAATTTTTTTGAAATTCATTATTATGAATGGTTTACCTATTTATCATCAAAAGATGATAAAAATACAGTATCAGAGATCATAAAAAACGTATCTGATACTGTTAATAAGTTTGATCTTGCAACATATATTGTTCGTCCAGAAGAAATTCAGGATATATTACAAGAAATTTATATGACGCTAATTCCAAATAAAATTAGACATCTATTAGGAGAGTATTTTTCTCCTGATTGGATTGTTGAACACTCATTAGATCGAATTGGTTATGATGGAAATATAGACAAAACAATTATCGATCCTACTTGTGGTTCAGGAACGTTTGTGATTCAATCTTTAAAAAGAGTTTTAGCGAATAAAAATAATCAAATTAGCTATTTGGAAGCTAAAAAAATTACAAATAATATTGTCGGCTTTGATCTAAACCCTATATCAGCAATTTCTGCAAAGGCAAATTATATCTTAACATTATTTTCTTCTATTGAGGATCCTATTACAAAATTCCCAGAACCGTTAAGTATTCCAATTTATATATCTGATTCTGTATTGTCACCGGTTGTATATTCCGAAGAATCTGATGATACGTTTGTAGCCAAAACATCAGTTTCAAATTTTGTAATTCCCAAGTTTAATACTTTTTCGGAAGCAAGTGACTTTCTAGATGAAATAAGTGATTCTATTGAACGAACACGAGGATATTCTGTTTTTGAAAAATTAGTTCTTAAAAAGTTTAATTTAAGTACTCACCAACAGGAAGCTGTTAAAGAGTTGTATGAAGAATTGTCATCATTGCATCGTAGTTCGCAAGATTCTTTTTGGGGACATATATTGAAAAATAGTTTTGCCCCTGTAATGTTAAAACAAAAGTTTGATTACGTAGTAGGAAATCCACCATGGATTGCGTGGAAAGCAATGAGTAAAACATATCGAGAAGGAACTCTAGATGTTTGGAAAAGTTATGGTATCTTTGAAAAAAATGCATATGATAAAAAAACCACACACGATGACTTTGGTATGGCTGTAACATATGTAGCTTTAGATCAATATTTAAAAGACAATGGTAAATTATATTTTTTGTTGCCTTGGACTTTCATAAAATCTACAAAAGGCGGTGAAGGGTTTAGAAAATTTGAGATAACTAGAAATGGACAAAAAATACCTATTAAAGTTGAATTAGTGGACGATTTTAATGATATTAAAATTTTTAAACCTAAACATACTGTTAGAACAATAGGTGTTTTATTTCGTAAAGGAAAAAGAACAGTATATCCAATGCGTAATTGGTTTGAATGGAAATATGAGAAGAAAATTAATTTTGATGCACATGCAACATGGGAAACAGTTAAAAAGTATATAACAAATACTAAGTTAATTGCCAAACCAATTGATTCATCTAATTTACAATCGTCATGGCTTACTCTTACCAATTCTGAATATAAAATTTCAGATAAAGTACTCTTAAATGGTGTTAATCCAGCATATCGTGGAAGAAAAGGAATTGAACCTGCCGGAGCTAAAGGTGTTTATGTTCTTAAAAAGCCAAAAGTAACTTCTAATGGCTTAGAAATTGTGAATGATATGACACGTCAAAGAAGAATGGATTTAAAAAGTAAGGGAGAACACAAGGGAATTGTTGAAAACAATTTTATTTATCCAATGCTTGGAGGGAGAAATATTAAACGGTGGAAAGTAGTTTCTAATGAATTTATGATTGTCCCTCATAAACCTGATACTCCTTATGGTTTAGCTGAAGAAAAACTTGCAGATGAAGCTCCACAAACATATGAATGGTTAGAATTTTATAAAAAAGGATTATTAGCAAGTAGAAAGCAAAGTGGGAAATTTTTTGATCCTGATAAACAGCCATGGTATAGATTGGATAATGTAGGAAATTATACATTTTCTAAATATAAGGTTGTGTGGAAAGAACAAGTTAAAAGTTTTTCTGCTGTTGCCATCGGTGAATATAGTACTTTACCTAATGCTGATTTAAAAATATTTAACGGCAAAGATAAACCTGTAGTGGTTGATTCTAAGGTATTAATGTTAGCAACAAATAGTATGAGAGAAGCATATTATGTAGCAGGTATATTAAATGCTCCATTTATTAGAAACATAATAGATGCATATGCTATTGGTTTAAACCGTGGAATTGATGTTTTAAAGAATATTAAAGTGCCTAAATTTGATAATGGAGATCCAATTCATATTAAAATTTCAGACATATCGAAGAAAATTCATGAATTATCAAAAGATAATAATGATATATCTGTCGAAGAAAAAAAATTAAATGGAATTGTTAAAAAATTATATAATTAACAAAATGTGCTATTTGTAAAATTGTGTTAGTAAATAGATTCTAAAATTTTGAAGAAGTATTGGCTGCACTACGTAGTTGATACTTTTTTTATGGCTTTAGACTCGATTTAGTTTGCGCAGTGAACAAATTTAGTGTAAACTTATATATAATTTTCGGAGATAAACATTTATTAGTTTATGTATAAAAGGCAAACTTTTTCTAGTATGAGAAAGTTTGCTTTTTTTTGCAACAAATAACATTTTTATATCGGGTTAATAAATGAAAGGAGATGATATTGAATCGCTTTTCCTTATTAAGAGGAGGGAGTACCTCATGACATCATCATTTGAAGAAATCATTGAAAAGCAGTTTGATTATATTTGCAAAAAAGTAATTGAAAATGAAAGAAAGGATTATTTGCGCAATCTGTTTAGAATTGCTAAACATGAAGAAAATTTTTCTACAGTTGGGGATGTAGTGGTTAATAATTTTTCAATAAGCGAGAAGTATAGTATTGATTATCATTTTTTTAATATTAAGGGAATAAAAGTTGGTATAGAAAATGATTCACTTGCGGAAGCATTGGATCAATTACCAGAGAAAAAAAGAAATATAATTTTATTACGATATTTTCTGGACATGAGTGATGATGAAATATCAAAAAAGATGGGAGTTGATAGATCAACGATTTATAGAAATAGAAAGAATGGATTAACTTTTATCAAGAAGTTTATGGAAAGAAGAAATAAATGAAAGAATATAAATTAATTCCATACTCTATTATAAAAAAAGCAACAAGTGGAAATGTTAAAGCAATTGGAAAAGTGATTAAACATTATGAACAATATATAAATAAAAAAGCGGTACGCCCAATTAAAGATGACAGTGGAAATATAAATTTAGCTGTAGATGACAGTTTAAAATTAAGAATGCGAACAAAATTAATAAAAGAGATATTAAATTTTAAAATTAATAGGAAGAAAAATGTAAAGTGAAGAAATTAATATAAAAGAATCACGTTTATAAAAAATATGATTCTTTTATTTTTTTTGCAACAAAACTGTGATTTAGTACGAGTTAATATATGTAAAGATGAAAATCTTATTTGTTCTTTGAAAACTTAATAATAAACAAGTAAATACTTTTTAATAGGAAAAGAGCCATTGAAATAAATACGCCAAGATTTATATTAAGAAAAATAAGGAGCGATTAATATTTAGTTTCAAGATATTTTTTAGCAAAAATTATTAGCCATGACTTTCTTATTAAGATAATGATACGTCTACATAGTTATGATCCGAGCGTGATAAGACCGTCGCAGGTTATAAGTGTAGCTGACAATTTGTCAGAGGTGAGACTCCTATGAGCTTAGCTAAAGCTATTTACTTGTTTTTAAATCTTATGTATGCGTTTATCGTAAAAGGAGATGTTTAAATGTTGTTTGGAGATGATATTTTAAACGGGCAACAATTAATAAACGAATTAGGGATAAGTAGGACATACTTATGTAAACTTTTAAAATTAGGATTACCTTATCATCAATTGGATAAAAATACTAGAAAGTATTATGTATTAGATGAGGTAAAAGAATGGTTGCTAAATAATTAAAACAACTATTTTATTGATATAATAGAAGAAAGACAAAGAAAAAGTTAATAGATAAGAGTACAACTCGAAAGAGGTGTATTTTATGGCAATTACCAAGATGACTTCAGGAAAACATAGTGGGGAGTATATGGTAAGAATCCAACCAATTAATAAAATTACTAAAAAGCCTGCTAAAATTCCTGTAAAATATACTAAAACAAAAATCACAGCAAAAAAAATTGAACGTGATATGTGGAATAAGTATGAAAAAGGGTACGATTATAATATTTCAGAAGAGCCATTTTCTTTAGGCTTTGAAAATTTTGTTGAACAGCAGTGGAAAAATAATCGTTGGGAATATAAAACATATTATAATTGGAGATATTCAGTGAAAGTATGTAAAAAGTATTTCTTAAATATAAAAACTAAAAATATGAATCAGAATCTAGTTGGAGAATTTGCTAGAAAATTTGTTAACGAAAGAAATGTAACTATTGGCAAAGATTCTACTATTAAAAGGATTCTTATTCATATGAGAAGTTATCTAACTACATTAGTTGGAATAATTTTTGAAAAAAATCCTGTACCTGAACGAGCAATTGATAAATTTTTTAGTCAAAGTAAAAAAACTATTCCAATTCCCAGATATATTTTATCGGATCAAGAAGTAGTAGATTTAAAAGAGGTGATAAAAAAAGAAATTAATTTTAATAAGGTAACTGAATGTGTATCAAAGTTAGCAATTTGGGTTGACCTAGAAACTGGAATGAGACCTCAAGAAGTTCAAGGATTAAAATGGAAAAATCTTGTAAAAGAAGATAGTTATTTTATTTTTAGAATTAATGATGCTTGGAACGATAGAATAAAATCATTAAATGGACATCTGAAATCAAGAAAAAGAGGAGAAGAAAGGATAACTCTTCCTATTTCTAATGAACTAGCATTATATTTAAGTAAATTTAAAAAATGTCAGTTAAAATATTTTAATGAAAATAAAATTGAACATAAAAATGATTTTATTTTCACTAATTTAAAAGATTATAGAGATGTTAAAATGGATATTCCAATAACTCAAACTGGATTAAATAAAATGTTAAAAAAGTTAGGAAGTGAAGCATCTATAAATCCAGATTCTAAATATAAATGGTCACTATATTCTTTAAGACACACAGTAGCTACCAAATTAGGAAACATGAGTGATATAAGTTATCCATGGGCAGCTGAGAGATTGGGACATACTTTAAAAGAGTTTATGAATACTTATGTACATGTGGATAAAGATATTGAACAACAAATGATGAATCAATGGGCAAATAATTTAAACACACATTAACACATAAAAAATAAATTAAGAATTCAAGAAAGCTTATCTAGAGGCTTTTAGATAATATCATTCGACCCCGATCACCGTATTTATATATTGTGTATTATGTAAGAGTTATGTTTTATAACTCTTTTTTTGTTTATAATTTGTTTATAAATAGATTAAAATCATATATAAGAAATAAATTGATGTTACTATAAAATAAAACGAATATATTGTGCAATGAATTTGGGTAATTATAAAATTACAAAGCTTGTAATATCAATGAAAAACGGCAATTTCCATCTATATTATTATATAAAATCAGGCCAAATTTATTATGATTTCTATAAATCATATAGCACTTTAAATAAATAAGTGTATAATAAAAATTGTAAGGTAGTTATTTGGATATGGGTATAAGTAAAGGAGCGAAAAATTATGGTTACTTTATATACATCACCAAGTTGTACTTCTTGTAGAAAAGCTCGCGCCTGGTTAAAAGAACATGATATTCCTTTTACAGAAAGAAATATTTTCTCCAATCCACTTAGCATTGATGAAATTAAACAAATTTTACAAATGACTGAGGATGGCACAGAAGAAATTATTTCCAAACGTTCAAAAGCTTATCAAGATTTGGATGTTGATATTGACGATTTGCCATTACAACAGTTATTTGAATTATTACAAGCCGACCCAGGATTGTTACGTCGTCCAATAATTATGGATGATAAACGTCTTCAAGTTGGTTATAATGAAGACGAAATTAGACGCTTCTTGCCACGTAAAGTACGTGTTTTAGAATTAGAAAAGGCACAGAAATTGGCAGACTTTTAAAGTAAAGTTTTAAAGCAGGAGGACTACTCATAGAAGGGTGGTCTTTTTGTTTATTTTCTGTTATGATAGTATCTGAATTTTGAGAGACTTTTGAAGGGAGGATCTCTTCATGGAAAAAGAAAAAATAAATGAAAATACAATGCGTGTTTCTTTAGAAAAGTCAGACCTAGAAGAACGAGGAATTTCGCTTTTAGATCTAATTGGAAATCAGCAAGATGTAGAGGAATTTTTCCATAGCATTTTAGATGAAGTTGATACTGAACATGAATTTCGTGACAATGGTGCTGTTACTTTTCAATTAGTTCCAAATGGTGAAGGTGTAGAATTATTTATTACAAAAGTAGATCCTGAAAAAATTGAAAATATAAAACTACCAGAAGACGTAGAACTTGATGAAAATAAAAGTGTTATGTTGTCTAATATTACTCCAGAACAGTTAGATGAAATGGGCTTAGATGAAGACGTTACAGATTTTTTAAAAAAGAACATGCAAAATGCTAAACAAAAAATAACAAAATCGTTTTTAGATGATTTCCAAAAAAATAAAGAAAAATCCGATAAAGATAATGTTAAAAATAATGGTAGAGCAAAGCGTTTAAGAAAACAAACTGTTGCAGTTTTTAAATTTAATTCTTTTGATAATTTTGTAATGATGGTAAAATCTATTAATACAAATATATGTTTTATTTCTAACTTGTTTAAATTAGATGAAGATTATTATTTTGCAATTGCAATTTCTAATGAGAGATATACAAGTGATGTAATTAATAACTTATTATCTAATATGTCTGAATTTGGCGAAGTTATGGATTTTGCACCAATGTTACTTGAAGAGCATGGTACTTTAATCAAAGATCGTAATGCTTTTGAATGGGTAAAATATCACTTTGCATTTTAGTTTAAACTGACGGGGCAAGCAATAATGCTGTTATAAAATGAGACAAGAACGGTTTAAAGCCAATTTTATTTCAATAAATTGTTATAAAAAATAAAAAAACTACTTCATTTGCGTATATAGAAAATGAGGTGGTTTTTTTGTTTTATGCAGTAAATATAAATAAACAACTAATACATATATCAAAAGCAAATAAAAATTTTAAGTATCTTTGTCCATTATGTTCAATGCCAGTCAAAATAAGAGACATAAAAGGAAAACAATTACATTTTGCTCATCAAATGAATAATAATCATAATAATATAGCAGAAAGTAAAATACATAAAGAAGGCAAAATGTTATTAGCTAAATGGGGAGAAGAATTAGGTTATAAGGTTTCTTTAGAATATTATTTAAAACGAACAAGGCAACGAATTGATGTAATATTAGAAAAAAATTCTAAAAAAATTGCATTAGAATATCAATGCTCGCCTATATCAGTTAATAAATTAAAAGAACGTAGTTTGAATTATCATAAATTAGGAATTAAAGACTTTTGGTTTATTGGATCAAGATATAAAATCAATAAAAGAATCTCACAAATGAATGCGAAATTTTTTCGATTTCATCCAAATTTAGGGTTTTATTTAATATATTTAAATCCAATAGATCAGAGATTAGAAATATATTATCAAATATTAAAGGCCGATTTTATTAAACCTTTTTATCGCGTGAAGTATTGCTATTCTTTGAAAGAGTTCCAATTATTCATAAAACGGAAAAATAAATTAATTATTCCTAAAATTTCTAAATATGATCAAATTAGACAACAAAGAAGAAAAAAGAAGTTACGTTTTTTTCCTACAGAGAAAATGAAATTGATACAAAATGAAAGTTATATTAAAAAAATCAATATTGAACAAATTTTAACTAAATGTTTTGATGTTAATTATAAAATACCAATATATCAGAATCTTATATTTTATTATAACGCTGGTAAATATTTGAAGTTGGAATCATTGGTTAAATGTTATCAATTACCATTTTTAAATATTAATAATTTTGAAAAATAAAAATATTTGATAAAATTAATTTGAGGTGATTACATTGACAGAAATAAAAAAATTACCAAAACGTACAGATATTCCTGTTAAGTTAACATGGGATTTAGATAAAGTTTATTCTTCAACAGAAGAATGGCATATAGACGAAAAAAAATTACTTAATATTTTGAACGATTTTAAGAAATACAAGGGAATTTTAGCACAAAATAGTAATGTACTTTTAGAAGGACTTTCAACATATTTATTAATTTATAGAAAATATGAAAAAATGGCAGTATTTGCATCAATGAAAAATGATCAGGACACAACCAATGCAAAGTATCAAAAATTGCAAAATGAAGCTGATAATTTAGGAACAAAAATTGCTTCTGAAACTGCATTTTTTCAACCCGAAATTGCGCACATTGACGATCAAAAATACATAGAATTTTTAAAAAATAAAAAACTAGTACCATTTAAACATTTTCTTGATGATCTACGTTCAGTTAAAGATCACCTATTAAGTGATCAAGAAGAAAGTTTGATTGCAAAAGCAGGAAATGTTTATAATGCTCCTGAAAAAACATTTGAAATGCTGAGTAACGCTGATTTAGAGTTTCCAGTTGTAAAAGATGAAAAAGAAAATTCAATCCAACTTTCTGAAGGAACGTATTCTAAATTACTAGAATCAACAGATCAAAATGTAAGAAAAAACGCTTTTAAAGCATTTTATAAAACATATGGCAATTTTAAAAACACTTTTGCTACAACTTTAACAGCACAAGTTCAAGTTCAAAATTACCTAGCAGATGTTCACCATTTTGATAGTGCTAGAGAAGCTGCATTAACTGAAAATCATATTCCAACTGAGGTTTATGATGTATTAATTGATGAAGTTCATCAAAATTTGCCATTATTACATCGTTATGTAAAATTACGAAAAAAACTTTTAAATTTAAAACAAGTTCATATGTATGATCTATATACTCCAATTATTGGAAAATGCCCAATTTCATTTTCATATGAAGAAGCGAAGAAAAAAGCATTGGATGCATTAAATGTTTTAGGAGAAGATTATATTTCTCATGTAAAAGAAGCTTTTGATAATCGCTGGATTGATGTAGTTGAAAATAAAGGAAAGCGGACAGGTGCATATTCTTCAGGAACTTATGATACTGCACCATATATTTTATTAAATTGGCAAGATGGATTAGAAAACTTATTTACTTTAGTCCATGAAATGGGTCATAGTATGCATAGTTACTATACTACACATAATCAACCTTACCAATATGGTGATTATCCTATTTTTGTTGCTGAAATTGCGTCAACTACAAATGAAAATCTTTTAACAGATTATTTGCTAGAAAATGAGAAGGATCCGCAAATAAAAGCATATATTTTAAATCACTATTTAGATGGTTTTAAAGGTTCTGTTTTCCGTCAAACTCAATTTGCTGAATTTGAACAATGGATCCATGTACAGGACCAAAATAGTAAAGCATTGACAGCAGATTCAATTTCAAAATATTATGGTGAATTAAATCAGAAATATTATGGACCAGATATTTTTAATGATCCAGAAATATCATTGGAATGGACAAGAATTCCTCACTTTTATTATGATTTTTATGTTTATCAATATGCAACTGGTTTTGCAGCTGCTACAACTTTGTCTAAACGAATTGAAGATAATAGTGAAGAGCATACAAATGATTATCTTAAGTTTTTAAAATCCGGTAGTTCAGAGTATCCAGTGCAAACAATGAAAAAGGCTGGAGTTGATATGAGTCAACGTGATTACCTTAAAAAAGCATTTAATATATTTGAAGAGAGACTAAATCAATTAGAAGAGTTAGTTTTATAAAATAAATAACCTAAGAGTATTACTCTTAGGTTATTTATTTACTATTCTTTTAATCTAGCTGGACGTAAAAATTGAGACTGTGTACAATTAGTTGAAAAATTGGCAAAATTATCCGGTTGTAAAATTAATTGCTTTAATTTATCAAATGATTTCCAAGGGTCTAAAGAGAAGGCATAGTCTGGAAATTTAGTGTTAGTTAAGACTACAGTTGGATAAGTTGAAATATTCATTTCAGCAGCAATTTGTTGATCTTTCCGAAATGTCTTGACTGCTAATTTAGATTTGCGATCTTCTTCAAAAATTTTCCAATCTAAATGACTAATTTGTGCAACGTTACGTACCATTTTTTCTGAATATTTAAAATTATTACGTAAAGTGCATTCTTGAATATTGATAAGAAAATCACGACCACGTTTTTGTCCTTGAAATAATGCTGCTTCATAATCTAGCGACGCATGATAAAGTGTGTCAACAATTTGATTTCGCATTACACAAGGTAAACCAACGTGCTCCATTGCATAGTTTACAGTACTAAGTGTCAGCAAAGGTAAAACTCTGAATCGAATTTTATAATTTGATTCATTTAGTAAATTAATAATCTTTTTTTCTGTTTGATAGCAAGTTTCACTAATTGGATTAATAAATAGATATACTTCTAACATATTTATTGACTCCCATGCATCAATTTATCCAACATCTACTTTATATAAAAGTTATAATTTTTGCAATAAATTTGTTTTCAATTATGTATATTCGATTTTTAATTTTAAATATTAAAATGTGTTAGAATAACAAAGAGAAATATTCAGGGAGAATCAAAATGGATAATTGGGAAGAGTTTTTAGCACCATATGCACAAGCTGTGTCAGAATTAGAGTTAAAATTAAATAGTTTAAAACATCAACTAAGTTATGCTAATAATCATGGTCCAATTGAATTTGTTACTGGGCGAGTAAAAACAAGAGAGAGTATTTTAGAAAAAATGCATCGTAGACATATAACAAAAGAAAATATAGTTACAGATATGGAAGATATTGCTGCGGTTAGAATAATGTGCGAATTTGTTGATGATATTTATCAAATCGTAAGTATTTTGCGTAAACGGCATGATATGGAGATTATAGAAGAACGTGATTATATTGCTCATAAAAAGCCAAGTGGGTATCGTTCATATCATATTATTATTCGTTATTCAGTAGAATTAGTTAGTGGAACAAAGTTTTTAAAAGCAGAAATTCAAATTAGAACACTTGCAATGAATTTTTGGGCAACAATTGAACATTCATTAAATTATAAATATAAGGGCGAATTTCCTCCTGAAATTGCAATGCGCTTGCGTAAAACTGCAGAAGCAGCATTTTTATTAGATACAGAAATGTCAAATATTCATGATGATATTAAAGAAGCTGAGAAGTTATTTGCTCAACGTAAACGTGGTCAGATAGAACATGAAAGGGTAGAGAGAGAAGAAAAATGAAAATTGGAATTTTTGCAAATGAAACCAAAAAATCAATGCGAATTAAAAATGAGCTCATTACAAAATTTAAAGAGCGGCATTTTATTCTTGATGATACACATCCAGATATTGTAATTACAATTGGTGGAGATGGTACCTTACTTTCTGCATTTCATTCTTATGAAGATCAATTAGAAAATATTCGATTTGTTGGTGTTCATACAGGTCATTTAGGCTTTTATACTGACTGGCGTTTAGATGAATTAGACGATTTAATTATTAGCCTACAATCGGATAATGGACAGGCAATTGCATATCCACTATTAGATGTAAGTGTACACTATCGAAATCAAAGTAAGCCTGATAAATTTTTAGCTTTAAATGAAGCTACTTTGAAACGAATTGGAATGACAATGGCAGCAGACGTTTATATTGGCGGAGATTTCTTTGAACGTTTTCGTGGTGATGGATTATGTGTTTCAACGCCGACTGGGTCAACCGCTTATAACAAATCATTAGGTGGTGCGGTTATTCATCCAAGTTTAGCGGCTTTACAACTAACGGAAATAGGGTCGTTAAATAATTTGGTTTATCGTACAATAAGTTCACCGTTGATTATTGCTCCAAATGATTGGATTACAATTAGACCTAATCAAACTAGTGATTATTTTATGACTTTAGATCAAAAAACAGTATACGGAAAAGAAATAGAAGAAATTATGTTCAAAATTTCTAAACGAAAAATTCGTTTTGCTAAATATCGACATACTGCATTTTGGCGTCGTGTTCAAACGGCATTTATTGGTGATTCGTATGAAAATTAATTGGATGTATGAAGGTCAAGAGCCAGTTAAACTTAAAACTTTTATCAAGAACAAAGGAATTTCACGTCATTTATTGGCAAAAATCCGTCATGAAGACGGAAAAATTTTAATAAACGGCAAAGAAAATTATTGTGTTGACAAAATTTCAAATGGAACTAATGTGACTATTGAATTTCCAGCAGAAAAAAATCGTAAAAAAGAATTAGTTCCGTCATATGTACCATTAAATATAATATATGAAGACCGAGACTTTTTAATAGTAAATAAGCCACCACATGTAAATTCAATTCCGTCTATTCCGCAACCATGCGATTCATTAGTTAATCGTGTTTATGGATATTATCAATTAAGAGGATATCACGATATAATTCCCCATATTGTAACTAGACTAGATCGGGATACTTCTGGTGTGGTATTATTTGCCAAACATCGCTATGCTACCGCAATGTTATCAAAACAATTAAATCAACATGAATTAAAGAAGATTTATTTTGCATTATTAAGTGGTAGTTTATTACAAGATCATTTTATAATAGATGAACCGATTGGAAGGGTTCCAAATAGTTTAATTAAAAGAAGAGTTGTAAGCACTGGTAAAAGTGCTCAAACAGAAATTTTTGTTCAAAATCGCTTTAAAGAATGTACCTTTGCTAAGGTTAGATTACATACAGGAAGAACTCATCAAATTAGAGTCCATTCAGATTTTTTAGGTCATCCATTAATAGGTGATACATTATATAATGGAAAGATTCAAATGCCATTGCAAAGACAAGGGTTACATTGTGCGGAAATTGAATTTTACCATCCCTTTAAACAAAAGTTAATGCATTTTGAAGCTCCAATGCCAACTGATATGATTGAATATATGGAAATAGTAAAAAAGCATGCATGATTTTTCATGCATGCTTTTTTATTTAAAAATTATTTTTCAATAAGCATTAATTTAATATCCAAATCATGACACATTTTTTCTAATTTTTCTTGATTTGTACCGGTTAAAATAAATTGTACAGTGCCTTGATTATAGTTAATTAAATCCTGAACTTTTGTTTTAAATGCTTTGTTATTAAAATCCGCTTTGATCATTATATGATCTATTTGATTTTCATTTGCAAAATCAATAGCTTTTTTTTGATCTTGTAATTTTAATGTATCAAATACATGATTAAGTGTAATTTGCATTCCACCACTTGCACCAATTAATTGATACATTACATCTTCGTCTAATTTATTTTGTTTAGTTGTTGCGCCAATTGCAACTGAATCTAATCCTAATGCTTGAGCTTCAAAAATGTCTGCTTCCATGATTTTAACTTCAAGGTCATTAAAATTATAGTTTCCTAGGCGAGGGCGGATCAAGGCTTCAGTTGCAATATTTTTATCTTTAAGATATTTAATACTTTCTGCCATTAATCCTTTACTTACAGTTGTTTCATGGTTTGTTAATTCAATTTTTTGAAATTCATTGGTTTCTGATAATTCATTAATAGATGAAATTTCTTGTTGTTTTATAATCATTAAAATATCCTTTCTAATTTTTAAAACAGACACATACGCCTTCAGGTAAGACTATATCATGTTGAATGCAATTTAGTTTACCATTTTGTTGGTTAACTGTAAAAAGACTTATATTATTTGTATTTTGATTTGCCACAATTAAGAATTTTTCTGTTGAATCAAGTGCAAAATCTCTTGGAAAACTCCCTTGAGTATTTGTATATTCAATTAAATCTAATGTGTGATCATTAAGTATTTGATATGAGACAATACTGTCGTGACCGCGATTAGCAGCATATAAATATTTTCCGTTTGAGGTAATTCGAATAGCACTAGCACCATTATGTTTATTGAATGTAGAAGGAATTGTAGAAATTGAAGATATAATTTCAAAACGACCTTCTGATTTATGATACTTTAAAGTAGCTATTTGACTGCTTAATTCTCCAATAAGGTAAGCATAGTTGTTATTTGGAGCAAAAACCAGATGTCTAGGACCAAATCCAGCAGGTAATTTAAGTTGATTCTTAAAAGTTAATTTTCCTTCATTGGAAATATCGTAAGTTGTTAAAGTATCACTACCTAAATCAATTACTGCTAATCGATTATCTGGAGTTAAATCAGCATAATGAATATGTGAACTTTTTTGTTCTTCGCGTGGACCAGCCCCAGATTGTTTAATACTATCTGTAAGTGTTAGATGACCATTTTTATCTATATGATATGCTTCTACTGTTCCACGATGGTAGTATGCTGCAAAAACTAAATTTCGTTGAGAATCGTAACCTAAATAGCATGGACTTGATCCTTCAGAGAGTGAAGAATCTAATAAAGTAAATTGATTATTGTAAGATGAATAAAGGGCAATTCCACCTTGATTTTTATTTGTAGCAATTGATAATAACATATTATTATTTAAAGAACGTAGATATGTTGGATTGCCAATGCTAATTATATTTTTTGGATGTGAAATTGAATTTGTTACTGAATCTAATGTTGCATGATAAATTCCTTCACTTAATTTTTTTGTATATGTGCCAAAATAAATTTCTTGTTTCAAATCACACACTCCTAAATTAGATTAAAATTTATTATACCATTTTGTGCAAAAACAACATTAACCAACATTATAAATATGATAAAATATCAATGAGGTGAGCTTATGATTAAAGCAAATGTAGTTTCAATTGGCAAAGATGCCTTAAATGAAGAAGATCAAATTATTATTTTATTTGGAGAAAAAGTTTCAGACCGCTTGAAGGACATATCTGTAATTCAAAAAGTTAATCAAGCATCTGATTATAAAATTACTGATGATATGCATGTTATTATTGATGACCAAGAGTATCAAATTAAATATGTTGGACAATTAGTGGAAAGTAACTTTGATTCTATTCATCATACTGTCTTATCATTTGAAGATGTTCCTAATGAACCAAGAAATAATGCAATTTATTTAACTCCACAAAAATTACCAAAAATTAAGGTAGGATCAAAGATTTTAATTAAGTAGGAGTATTATTTTGGCAAAAAAGAAAAAAATAAAAAAAACTAATGAAGAACGAATTTTAGACGAACACCAAATTGAATATGAAGAAAAAAACTTTAATTGGGTAGAACGTGGTCAAGAGGCTTTAGAAGATGCTAAAAGTCAAGGAATAGAACCTAAAAGTATTTTAAAGACAATTGTATTACAAGCAAATGGGGATTCTAAAGATTATTTAGTAGTATGTCTTCCAGTTGATTCTGAAATAAATCTAAAATTAGTTGCTAAACAATTGGATAAAAAACAGGTTCATTTAGCAGATAATAAAAAACTAATTAAGATTACAGGTTATGTGCATGGGGCCAATACGCCTATTGGTATTTATGAAAATAAGGGATTTCCTATCTATTTTGATGAACAAATTAAATGTTTTGACGAAATTTCAGTTTCAGCAGGAAAATTAGGCCGTTCAGTCCGGTTGAAGCAAAGTGATTTAGTTTCTTTAGTGAAGGGAAAGTATATTAAAGTTGAACGCTAAATTAAAGAAAATAGATAAAGCAAAGTTGTTTTTGACTAAAAATTTTAATTTATTCCAATGTCCAGTTTGTAAGCAAAGAATAACTGGGATTGATGGTCAAAGTTTGGTTTGTGAAAATAATCACCGTTTCGATTTATCCAAAAAAGGAACATTATTTTTACTTAAACATGGCGTTAACAGTGGATATGATGATAAAGCGTTGTGGCTTGCAAGAAGAAATTTATTACAAAGTGGTTTGTTTGATGGAATTCTTGATGAAATTATAAAACACTTGCCACAAAAAGAACAAAAGATTTTAGATATTGGATGTGGAGAAGGGACACCATTGTCTAAAATAGCTATTCAACGTTTAAAATTTAACGACAGTTGTGTTGGATTTGATATTTCAAAAGATGCAATAAATTTAGCAACTCAACAAGATACTAATAACTTTTTTTGCATTGCAGATTTAGCAAATTTACCATTTGCAGATCAAAGTTTTGATGTGTTAATTGATATTTTATCTCCTTCTGCATATCATGAATTTCATCGAGTGCTAAAGCCAAATGGAAAATTATTTAAAGTTATTCCCAATGCAAACTATTTAATAGAATTACGACACCGACTTTATCAAAAAGAAAGTAAAAATTATACATATAGTAATCAAGATGTAATAAAACGTTTTAAAGAAATTTATCACGATTTTGAAATCTATCCAGTTAAGTATCAATTTAATTTAACATCTCAATTACAACAAGATTTAGTTAAAATGACTCCGTTACAATGGGGAAGTTCCATTGATATCTCAGAAGTTTTAAAGCAACCGCTTAATCAAATTACTGTTGATTTTTCGTTGTTGATTGCCTAAAATCAATAAAACCTCTTGTCAAATATATAATATAGTGTTATTATTCTTGATAAGAAAACGGTTGTTGATAATTGATATATTGTGTTAGTTATCAGATAATTGTACTTCATTAACGTAGCTGTTCGCCGTGCCCACACCGAACGGTTACGCTTTTTTTTGTCCAAAAACAGAAAGGAAAACTAAAATGACAAATCATATTGTATTATTTGAACCATTAATGCCTGCTAATACAGGGAATATTGCTAGAACATGTGCAGGGACTAATACAGAATTACATTTAATCGAACCATTAGGATTTTCAACAGATGATAAATATTTAAAACGTGCTGGATTAGATTACTGGGATAAAGTAAAAATTACTTATCATAAAAATTTGCCAGAATTTTTAGAAACTGTACCTGATCCTCAAAAACTTTATGTTGTTTCAAAATTCGCAGAACAAACATATACGGATCCTGATTATTCAGATAGCAATGAAGATCATTACTTTTTATTTGGTAAAGAAACAACTGGATTACCAGAAAACTTTATGCGAGCAAATGCAGAAAAATGTATTCGCATTCCACAAAATGATGATCATATTCGTGCATTAAATTTATCTAATACAGCAGCAATTGTTATTTATGAAGTGTTGAGACAACAAGGATTTCCTAACTTGGATAAAACACACACATATGATAATGACAAATTAAAATAGATTAGAGGACAAAATGGCTAAGAAAAAACAAAGGAAAAGAACTACCAAAAGAAGAAAAAAGAAACAACAAATTTCAGAACACATTATCGGATTAATTTTGAGTGTTATTAGTTTATTTGGAATTTTTCGACTTGGTTACTTAGGAATTTTAATTGCAAATGCATTTCGATTATTAATTGGTAATGCCTATCAAATTGGAACCATTACTTTATTATTATTAGGTGTATATCTAATGATATATGGCAAAGAACCACAAATCAAAGTGCGTTATTGGGGCAGTTATATACTTATTTTACTTGGAATTTGTTTAGGATTAGAAGGAATCTTTTTTTATAAATTAGATCTTCATAGTAATTTTATCCAAAATACTTGGCAATATATTTTGAATGATATTGTAAATGCAAGTGTGGCTAACTCCGTTGGTGGTGGAATAATTGGTGCTTTTTTATATAACATAATTTACTTTTTATTATCTGAAGTTGGGGTATACCTAATAAGTGCAATTTTAATTATTTTAGGTATATGTATGCTATTTAATATTTCCATTCAAGAAATTGCTCAAACAGTTGGTAAGTTTTGTCTATCTGTAGGAAATATTATTCTTTGGGTAGGAAAGAAAATTAAATTAGGATATAAAGAACTGATTAAAAGCTTTAAATCCAAAAATGCAAAAATTGAAGAAAAAGAAGATTCTACAATAATTGAAAATATAGATAATGAAGAAGAAAAACAAATTAATGAAGAAAAATTAATTTCACCAGAAGATAAAGAGTTACCTCAGCCAATTGCTGATTCTACAGAACAAGAGATTTTAACTGACGTATGGGATAAAAAAGATTCGAATAGTGAAGAAAATAATGAATCAAATGTTGAATCTAGTCATCGTCAATTAGAGAATTATGAATTACCATCATTAGATTTATTGAAGGATGTACCTCCAACAGACCAAAGTCAAGAAAGAAAAGATATTAAACGAAATCAAGAAATTTTAAAACAAACGTTAAAAAGTTTTGGGGTGGATGCAGAATTAAAAAATACAATTCTAGGTCCTTCTGTAACTAAATATGAATTACATCCTGAAATTGGAGTAAAAGTTTCTAAAATTGTCAATTTAACTGATGATTTAGCCTTAGCTTTAGCTGCTAAGGATATCCGAATTGAAGCACCAATCCCAGGAAAATCATTGATTGGAATTGAAGTTCCAAATAAGAAAGTTGCAACAATCTCATTTAAAGATGTTATTTCCGCTGAACAACGTAGTTCACATCATTTATTAGAAGTTCCATTAGGACGAGATGTTTCTGGTAAATTAATTACATTAGACATTACTAAAACACCTCATCTTTTGATTGCTGGAGCAACCGGAAGTGGTAAATCAGTGGCTATCAATGGAATTATTACGAGTTTATTAATGAATTGTACGCCCGATGATGTAAAATTAATGTTAGTGGATCCTAAAAAAGTTGAATTAGGTGTATATAATGGTATTCCACATTTAATTTCACCTGTTGTAACTGAATCTAAAAAAGCTGCACTTTCATTAAATAAACTAGTTGCTGAAATGGAAAGACGTTACGAAACTTTTGCTAATGTTGGTGTAAGGAATATTGATGGTTATAATCGATTAATTATTAATCAACAAAAAGATATGAATACGTCAGAAAAGAAAATGCCATATATTGTTGGTATTGTAGATGAATTAGCTGATTTAATGATGGTTTCATCAAATGAAGTAGAAAGTGCAATTATTAGAATCGCACAAATGGGACGTGCTGCTGGAATTCACATGATAATTGCGACACAACGTCCTTCAGTTGATGTTATTACTGGCTTGATTAAGGCTAATGTTCCATCAAGAATGGCATTTGCAGTTTCAAGTGGAACAGATTCACGAACAATTTTGGATCAGAATGGTGCTGAAAAATTACTTGGACGTGGTGATATGCTATTTAAATTAGTTGGAAAGAAACCAATTCGAGTCCAAGGAGCATATATTTCTGATGAAGATGTTGAAAATGTTGTATCTTTTGTAAAAGAACAGGGGACAGCTGAATATGATGATAATTTAGCTGTTTCAGATGAAGAAGTTGAACAAAGTCAGACATCAACTTCAGATAGTGATGATCCATTATTTAATGAAGTAATTGATTTTATTCAACGCGAACAAAAGGTTAGCATCTCATTGTTACAACGTAAATTTAAAATTGGATACAACCGTGCTGCACGAATTGTAGATGATTTAGCAGATAAAGGAATGGTTGGTCCACAAGAAGGAGGAAAACCTAGAAAAGTATTTCTTCCTAAAAAAGAAGATTAAAGGCGGGCTGAATTTTGAAATTTGAATTATTCCCAGGTGTTCGAGTAAATTTTATTAAAAATGATCAATTTAAATCCATTCAAGTGATGGTGTCGTTTATAAAAAAATTGACAGATAAAAAACAACTATCTGGACGAACTTTACTAGCGAGCGTTTTGGAAACTGCTAGTCAAAAGTATCCAAATCAGCACGCAATTACATTGAAACTTGCTGAATTATATGGTGCAACATTTGGGACAAATGCTGAAGTTGAAGGAAATTTAAGCCTTTTAAATTTTATTTATAGTTTTGTAGTTCCTGAATATTTACCAAATAAAACAGATATTTTAGGTAATTCAATCGAATTTTTGAATGAAATGATTTTTCATCCTAAAATGGATGGGCAACTATTCGATGAACAATTGTTTATGCGACAAAAAGAAAATTTAGCAACTTATATTAGAGGAATTCAAGACAATAAACAATCAGAAGCATTATTAGAAATTCAAAAATTATATTTTGATGATGAAATTCAAAAATATACACCGTATGGACATGAAAATGATTTTAAAGCTTTTACAAATGAAGAGCTAATTAATGTTTATAAACAAATGATTAAAGAAGATAACGTTGAAATTACAATAATGGGAAATTTGGATGTTTCCAAATTGAAAACTGCTTTAAAAAAATTTGAATTTGGAAAACGTACTAAATCCATTGAATTTGAAAAACAAATTTGTTATCAACAAAATATAAATAAAATTCGGACTAAGGAAATTGAAGAGCCTGTTAGACAGAGTAAATTAGATTTAATTTATCAATTACCAATTAACGCTCAAGCGGGTTCAAAATTTTTTTCAGCAGTAGTTTTTAATGCAATGTTAGGTGGATCTCCACAGTCTAAATTATTTAAAAATATTCGTGAGAAGGAAAGTTTAGCCTATTATGCGGATAGTAGTTATTCAGCATTAAGATCAATAGTCTTAATTCAGACGGGAATTCAAGCAGAGAATAGAGAAAAGGTTAAAAATTTAATTCAGAGTCAAGTTGAATCGTTAAAAAATGGTAACTTTACCGATAGTGAGTTACAGAAAATAAAAATAGAATTAATTAATGAAAGATTAAGAATGCAAGATAACCCATTAAGTATTTTAGATCAACAAGTTTTAGGAAACATCCTTAATCAAAATATGAGTTATGAGTTTCAATGCGATTCTATTCAAAGAGTTACACGACAAGATATTATTAAGGTAGCTAATTTAATGAAATTTCAAACCGAATTCTTTTTAAAGGGAGAAGTTTAATCTATGAACGAAATAAAGTATGACTTATATAATGAAAAATTACATATAATCAATCTCCCTAATGGATTAAATGTTAATTTGATTGTAAGACCTAAATTTCATCAAACATTTGGTATTTTAACAACTAGATATGGCTCAATTAATAATTCATTTAAAGCATCTGACTCAAATGAAATAAAGAAATACCCTAATGGAATTGCTCACTTTTTAGAACATAAATTGTTTGAAAAGGAAGATCATGATGCTTTTGATGAGTTTGCATTGTATGGAGCAGATTCTAACGCATTTACGAGTTTTACAAGAACAAGTTATTTATTTTCAACCTCTTCAAATGTGGGCAAATGTGTTTCAACATTATTAAATTTTGTACAACATCCATATTTTAGTGAACAAACGGTGGAAAAAGAAAAGGGAATAATCGCTCAAGAAATTAAAATGTATGAAGATGACCCTAATTGGCAATTGCTTTTTGGAATTATAAAAAACTTATATCCAAATACTCCACTAACAGCAGATATTGCGGGAAGTGTAACATCAATCCAAGAAATTACTCCCCAAATGCTTTATGAATGTTATGATCATTTTTATCAACCCAATAATATGAGTTTAATGTTAGTGGGAAACTTTAATTTATCTAAAATTAAACAGATTATTATTGAGAATCAAAATAATATTAATGAAATAAAAACATCATCTGCTAAAAATAGTTTAAGTTCAGAACAATTAAATGCAGATGTTATTTCATATGATGAAAAAAGAATGCATATTCAAAGGCCTAAGTTAGGGATCGCTGTGCGTGGAGATTGTAAATTAAGCATTGAACAGCGTTTGAAATATAAGGTGGCATTGCAAATTCTTCTTGAATTATTATTTGGTGAATCATCCCTTGATTATCAAAGACTATACGATAAAGGAATCATTGATAATAGTTTTGAATATGAGATTCAACTTGAAGAAGAATTTCATTTTATTTATTTGACTTTAAACACTAATAAGGTTGAATTAGCTAGCAAAGAGATTAAAAATATCCTTTTAAATGCTTCGAAAAAATTAAGTCAACAAAAAGATATATTTGAAATTATGAAGAAAGAATTCATAGGCCGATATATTAAAGGAATGAATTCTAATGAAAATATTGCAGATCAATTTGATAAATGGCTTTTTGGAAATAAAACACTTTTTGATGCACCAAAAATGATTGAAAAGCTTAAATTAAGTGATTTATTAGATTTATCAAAACAATTATTCAAAGAAAATAACACAACAGAATTTAGAATTTATCCAAAGGAGTAATGCAAATGAAGTGGGCATTAATTTGTGGGAGTTCTGGTGATATCGGAATGCAAATTAGTAAAGATTTAGCCGAAGAAGGTTGGTCTCTTTATTTGCACTATACTCACAATGAACAAAGAATTAATGAATTAGTTAATCAGTTTAATCATAAATATCCTAAGCAGGATTTTATACCAATTCAGGCAGATTTTTTAGATAAAAATAGTGTAGAAAAAATAAGTAATTCAATTTTTAGTTTAGATGCAGTTATTTTTGCACAGGGAACAACATATTATGCATTATTAAGTGATTTTCCTACAGAAAAAATTGATGAAATCTTAACTATACAACTTAAGACACCAGTGTTATTATTACAAAAGTTACAGAAAAAACTAGCAAAAAATAAATTTGGACGTGTTGTTTTTCTAAGTTCTATTTATGGAAAAACTGGAAGTGCAATGGAAGTACCATATAGCTCTGTAAAGGGAGCAATAAATACTTTTGTTCGTGCATACAGCAAAGAAGTCGCTTCACTTGGAATTACAGTAAATGCAATTGCACCAGGAGCAGTTAATACGCAAATGAACTCAATTTTTGATGACGAAACTTTAGAAAAAGTTAAAGAAGAGATTCCAGTTGGATATCTTGCAAACGTAGAAGAAATTAGTTACTGGGTCAATGTGTTATTAGCTGAAAAAGCGTCATACATGACAGGTCAAACTTTATTTGTGAATGGCGGATGGTTAGATTAATCATTTTGTCAGATAAATAGTGCATATGATATACTTATCATGGATATTAACTGAGATAAATTTATATAAGAAAGATGTGGATTTTTAATGAGCGGTGTTGGTCAAAAACTTAAAGATGCAAGAATCGCTAAGGGGTTAACATTAGATGATTTACAACAATCAACTAAAATTCAAAAACGTTATTTAATTGCGATTGAAGAAGGAAATTACCAAGCCTTGCCAGGTGATTTTTATGTGCGCGCATTTGCTCGCCAATATGCTGAAACAGTTGGCTTGGATCCAAATGAAATTGTTAAAGAAATAGATAGTGAATTAGGAACCAAATCTTCTGAATCTAATGAGAACGACGAAACTAGTCGGACTCAAAAAAGAGAACAGATAAATAAACCTGAGGAAAATAGTACCAGTGCAAAACTTGCAAAGTATTTACCAACTATTATTATTGTAGTAATTGTAGTTGCTATTTTAGGAACTGTGTATGCTGTTGCTTGGGGAAATCATGAAAAAGCCAAAAATCGTCAAATTGAGGAGACAAGCACAAAAGTTGCTGTTTCAACTGATGTTAAAAGCAAAAAGAAGAAAGCCTCAAGTACACAAAAGCAATCTTCTTCATCTGAAAGCAGTGAATCAAAGAAACAAAAAATTGTTAGTGCAGGTTCAAGTGGATCAACATTTACATATAATGTTGAAAATGCAGCAACTACAAATGAATTAAAACTTTCTGCTACAACAGGCTCTTCATGGGATGCAGTTTATATTGATGGCACACAAACATGGCAAGGAACTTTACAACAAGGTTCAGATCATACAATTAAGATCCCAGAAGGAACTTCATCTGTAACTATTAATATTGGGAATTCAAAAGCATCTGCTGTTAAGATTAATGATTCAGATCTTAACTTCTTAGAACAAAATTCATCGTTGACAGTACGTAAATTAGTGATTAATTTTGGAAATAATAATTCTCAAACAAGTAGCACTACTCAAACAACTACTAATGCATATTCAAATAATTAAAAATTAATATAATCGGGGTGTGAAATTTGAATTTACCTAATAAATTAACTGTTTTACGTATTTTGTTAATTCCAATCTTTATGCTTGTTTTACTTTTGCCATTAAATTGGGGATTCTTAATTGTTGCTGGAACAGTAATTCCTATGCAGAATTTTGTAGGAGCATTGATTTTTGCAATTGCTTCAATTACCGATTTCATAGATGGACAAATTGCAAGAAAACAGCATTTAGTTACTAATTTTGGTAAGTTTGCTGATCCATTAGCTGATAAAATGCTTGTAATGACAGCATTTATAATTTTAGTCCAAATGGGAAAAGTTCCTGCATGGATTGCAGCTATTATTGTATGTCGTGAACTAGCTGTAACAGGATTAAGATTAATTGTAGTAGAAAATAATGGAGAGGTAATGGCAGCAAAGATGCCTGGAAAAATTAAAACAGCTTCTCAGATGTTTTCAATTATTTTTCTATTTTTAAACAATGTATTTTTTGAAAATATTCAAGTTCCAATTGGACAAATCTTACTTTATGTTTGTTTAATTTTTACTGTATATTCTGGAATTGAATATTTTTATAATGCACGTGCTATTTTTGCAGATTCATTTGGGAAAAATAAGTAAAATAGTTGTAATTTGAAAAGAATATATTTTTTAGGGAGAGGTTGTGACAATGTGCACAGTCTCTTTCTTTGGTTTAAAATATAATTAATTGTTTACGTATTTATAAAGTGAGGAGGATTTTAATGGATGATGCACTAAAAAAGTCTGATTCTTTAATGACTTCCATAAATAACGTAATGGATAAATTAAATAATCAAAATGTCTCATTGGCATTAGCAACTGATTTTATACCCGGAGATGTATTAAATCGTTTGAATAAAGAATCGTATTTTGCTGGAATGATTGTTGCACCGAATGCCGATTCTAAAAATGCTATATTGGGAATACCATATCAATTAATCAATTCAACTGGAAAAGCGAGCAGCGAGATTGCAAGTTGGATGGCTACTCAAGTTCGAAAAATATTGCGAACTGATTTAGGGATTGGAATTGTAAAAAATCCAAAGGATCGGACTTTTTGGATTGCATTAGTGAGTTCTAATGATGAAGAACCACAGACTATTCCTGTTCCATTAAAAAATAAAAGGCAAATTGAAGATGTAATTCAAAAAGCTTTCCAAATGATTGCAATTAAACTAAATTTATAACAAACATTAGTTCGCATTATAAAATGAATTTTGATATAATTTAAATATAAATTGTAAAATTTTAAAGGAGGGAAAAGTGTGGCTGATGAAAGACAAGCAGCTTTAGATGCTGCATTAAAGAAAATTGAAAAGAACTTTGGTAAGGGCTCTATTATGCGAATGGGTGAAAAGGCAGATACTCAAATTTCAACTATTCCATCTGGTTCTTTAGCGTTAGATGAGGCTTTAGGAGTAGGTGGTTACCCTCGTGGTAGAATTGTTGAAATTTATGGTCCAGAAAGTTCAGGTAAAACAACAGTTGCTTTACATGCAGTTGCAGAAGTACAAAAAATGGGTGGTACTGCTGCGTATATTGATGCCGAAAATGCTTTGGATCCAGCATATGCAACTGCTTTAGGTGTAAATATTGACCAACTTTTGCTTTCTCAACCAGATACTGGTGAAGAAGGATTAGAAATTGCTGATGCATTAGTTTCATCAGGTGCAATTGATATAGTAGTTGTTGATTCTGTTGCTGCTTTAGTTCCACGTGCTGAAATTGAAGGAGAAATGGGCGATGCTCATGTTGGATTACAGGCTCGTTTAATGTCACAAGCTTTACGTAAGTTATCAGGTACAATCAATAAAACTAAAACAATTGCTTTGTTTATTAACCAAATACGTGAAAAAGTTGGCGTTATGTTTGGAAATCCTGAAACTACACCTGGTGGACGAGCATTAAAATTTTATTCAACTGTACGTTTAGATGTTCGTCGAGCTGAACAAATTAAAGATGGTTCAGATGTAGTAGGTAACCGTGTTCGAATTAAAGTTGTAAAGAACAAAGTTGCTCCACCATTTAAACAAGCAGAAGTAGATATAATGTATGGTGAAGGTGTTTCTAAGACTGGTGAACTACTTGATATGGCAGTTGACAAAGATATCATTAAGAAGAGTGGGTCATGGTTCTCTTATGGAGAAGAGCGGATTGGTCAAGGACGTGAAAATGCTAAACGTTATTTAAAAGAACATCCTGAAATGATGAAAGAAGTAACTTTGAAAGTCCGTAAGGCATATGGCATTGCAACAGAAGAAGAACAAAAACAATTAGATTTAAAATTAGAAGATCAACAAAAAGATAAAGATTCAAAGAAAAAGTAACGAATTTTTATTTTAAGTTAAGACTTAGATATAAAAAGAAGACAAATGTACGATTTGTCTTCTTTTTGTGTTAAATAGCGAAATAATTATATTGACATTTTCTCTAATTTACAACTAAAATAAATATATGTGTGTAATAAATAATTAATAAATTAAAAATTAAAGAGAATTTGTGATAGTGCATTTATTTTATTGTAATTACAGTAAAGTGTTTTTATGTTTAATTAACAAGCAAAGAGACTTTAAATCATATGTCACAGTCTCTTTATGACGATGCGGAGGTACAAAAATGACAGATTTAATTGTAATCCTCGCCGTCGCTATTTTGACTTTGATTATTGGCTTTATTGTTGGAGATAAACGTCGTACGAAGCTTTATGAAAAAAGTTTAGACGATGCTACTCAAACTGCTGAAGGAATTGTTAAAAGTGCACGTAAAGAAGCACGTCGCCAAAAGAAAGAAGCAATTGTGGAGGCAAAAGAGGAAGCTCACCATTATCGTTCTGAAGTAGAAAAAGAATTAAGAGAACGTAGGTCTGAGATTCAAAAGCAAGAAAATCGTTTAATTCAACGTGAAGAAAATCTTGATCGCAAAGATACAATGTTGGAGAAACGTGAACAAACGTTAGATAAAAAAGAAGGCCAACTTGAATCTGATCAACAAGATGTTGAACATCAACGTCAAAAAGTAACAGAACTTGTCCAACAACAACATGATAAGTTGGAGGAAGTAGCTTCTCTCACTACTCAACAAGCTAGAGAACAAATCATGAAAGAAACCAAAGTGAGTTTAAATTACGAACTTGGACAAATGATTAAAGAAAGTGAAGAAGAGGCAAAAGCGCGTGCAGAACAAACTGCAAAAGATTTAATTGCACAAGCAATCGAACGGAGTGCAGCTGATACAGTTTCAGAATCAACTGTTTCAGTTGTTACATTACCTAATAATGATATGAAGGGTCGAATTATTGGAAAAGAAGGACGTAATGTTCGTACTTTTGAAACTCTAACTGGAATAGATTTAATTATCGATGATACTCCAGATACAGTATTATTAAGCGGATTTGACCCTGTACGTCGGGAAATTGCTAAAATGGCACTTGAAAAATTAATTCAAGATGGTCGTATTCACCCAGCGCGAATTGAAGAAATGGTAGATAAAGCAACGCGTGAGATGGATGCTAAGATTCGTGAAATCGGTGAAGAAACTGTTTTTGATTTAGGAATAAGTGCAATGCATCCAGATTTAATCAAGATTGTAGGACGTTTAAATTATCGTACAAGTTATGGACAAAATGTTTTAACACATTCAATTGAAGTTGCAAAAATTGCCGGTGTATTAGCTGGTGAATTAGGCGAAGATGTTACTTTAGCGAAACGCGCAGGATTATTACACGATATTGGTAAGGCTGTTGACCATGAAATTG
Source organism: Ligilactobacillus cholophilus (assembly GCF_030389495.1). Classification (NCBI taxonomy): domain Bacteria; kingdom Bacillati; phylum Bacillota; class Bacilli; order Lactobacillales; family Lactobacillaceae; genus Ligilactobacillus; species Ligilactobacillus cholophilus. The sequence continues at coordinate 905,838 of NZ_CP127832.1, read as the reverse complement.
ATGGTTCACACGTAGAAATTGGCGTAGAGTTAGCAAAGAAATACCATGAAAATGAAGTAGTAATAAATACTATTGCTTCTCACCATGGGGATGTAGAACCTAAATCAGTAATTGCTGAATTGGTGGCTGCAGCTGATGCTATTTCTGCAGCTCGACCTGGAGCTCGTAGTGAATCACTTGAAAATTACCTTCACCGTCTAGAAAAATTAGAAAGTATTTCTAATGAATTTGAAGGTGTAAGTAAGAGTTATGCAATTCAAGCAGGTCGTGAAGTTCGGGTAATTGTAAAACCTGAACAAATTAATGATTTAGAAGCAACTGTATTAGCTCGAGATATTAAAAATAAGATCGAAAATGAACTTGAATATCCTGGACATATTAAAGTTACTGTAATTCGTGAAACTCGAGCAACAGAGTATGCAAGATAATGGTTAATTATCGATTGAATTAAGAATTTAAATAGAAGAATGCGATTAAACGCATCTTCTATTTTTTTATTGGTCGGAAACTAAAATAATCACTCAAAAAATGTTAAAATATAAAAAGCTAATATTAGATGGGGAAGGGATGAATTGAATGTCAAAAACAAAGTTAACACCAATGATGGAACAATATATGGCAATAAAAAAACAATATCCAGATGCTTTTTTGTTTTATCGTTTAGGTGATTTTTATGAAATGTTTTATGATGATGCTGTTAAAGGTTCGCAAATTTTAGAATTAACATTGACTCAACGTAATCACAACTCTAAAAATTCGATTCCAATGTGTGGTGTTCCTCATCATGCGGTACAAAATTATATCGATATATTAATTGATAAGGGATATAAAGTCGCAATTTGCGAACAAATGGAAGATCCTAAAATGGCTAAGGGAATGGTTAAGCGTGAAGTTACGCAATTAGTAACTCCTGGGACATTAATGGACGAATCTGCAAGTGAAGCAAAAGAAAATAATTATTTAACGGCACTGCATCAAAATGGAAAGCAATTAGGATTTGCATATGTTGATTTATCAACAGGTGAGTTAAAAGTTACAACACTAACAGATATAGACAGTCTTGTAAATGAAATCACAAGTTTGAGAACTAAAGAAATAGTAATTGATGATTCAGTTAGTGATAATGTTATTAAAATTTTAAATAAATTGAAAATAGTAGTCTCGATTCAAAATGATGTCGCTGAACATGCAGAATTTTCATATGCAATTCAAGATTTAGATAATGAAGTTGAAGTAACAGTAATAAAACATTTATTAATGTATTTAAATGTTACCCAAAAGAGAGCATTAATTCATTTGCAAAAAGCAGTTCATTATGAAACATCTTCATTTTTGAAAATGGATCGATTTGCTCAAAGAAATCTTGAGTTGTTGAAGAATTCACGTACTGGAAAGAAATCAGGAACACTACTTTGGATTTTAGATGCTACTAAAACAGCAATGGGCGGTAGATTATTAAAACAATGGATTTCAAGACCATTGCTTTCAAAAAAAGATATTCTAGAACGACAAGCAATTGTAAAAAATTTAATTGATCATTTCTTTGAAAGAAATAATTTACAAGATGAATTGACAAATGTATATGATTTAGAACGTTTAGCTGGGAAAGTCGCATTTGGAAATGTAAATGGACGGGATTTGATTCAATTAAAGACCTCATTAGAACATGTACCTCAAATTCGTTATTTACTTACAGAACTGAACGAAGATGGAATTTATGATAAATTATTAAAACAATTAGATCCTGTTGAAGAAGTAGCAGATTTGATTGAACGAGCAATTGTTGATGATCCTCCAATTTCAGTAACAGATGGTAATTTAATTCGTGAAGGATATAATGACGAATTGGATCAATATGTGGATGCAATGAAGAATGGTAAGAAGTGGCTTGCAGAACTTGAAGAAAAAGAAAGACAAGAAACTGGTATTCATAATTTAAAAATTGGATATAATAAAATATTTGGCTACTTTATTGAGGTTTCAAAAGGAAATGTAAGTAAGGTTCCTGAACGTTTTCAAAGAAAACAAACGCTTGTTAATGCTGAAAGATTTATAACTCCTGAGTTAAAAGAAAAAGAATCATTAATTTTAGGCTCAGAGACTAAAGCACAGGAGTTACAATATAAAATTTTTGTTGATATTCGTGAGCAGATTAAAGATCAAATTAAAAAGTTGCAAAGACTAGCTTCTGGATTAGCTCAATTAGATGTTTTACAAGGTTTTGCAATTGTTAGTGAGAATCATCAATTTGTTCAGCCAAAATTGACTGATAAAGGTCATAATTTGAATATTAAAGCAGGATGGCATCCGGTAGTAGAAGAAGTCATGGGAAGTCAAAGTTATGTTCCAAATGACATAAAAATGGATGAGAATCAGACAATTCTGTTAATCACTGGACCAAATATGTCTGGTAAAAGTACATATATGCGTCAACTAGCTTTAACAGTAGTTATGGCTCAAATTGGTTGTTTTGTTCCTGCTAAATCAGCAGAAATGCCAATTTTTAATCAAATTTTTACTAGAATTGGTGCTGCAGATGATTTAATTTCAGGTGAATCGACATTTATGGTTGAAATGAAAGAAGCAAATGAAGCATTAACAAATGCTAGTGAAAATAGTTTGATTTTATTCGATGAAATTGGAAGAGGAACAGCAACATATGATGGTATGGCATTAGCCCAAGCGATTATTGAATATATTCATGATAATGTTCACGCTAAAACATTATTCTCAACTCACTATCATGAATTGACTATTTTAGACCAAGAATTAAATCATCTTACAAATGTTCATGTTGGAGCAGTAGAGAAAAATGGCGAATTAATTTTCTTGCATAAAATGCAACCTGGACCAGCCGATAAATCGTATGGAATTCATGTTGCTAAATTAGCTGGAATGCCTGATAAATTATTGCAACGTGCGGATGTTATTTTAAAGGATTTAGAGAAAAAAGATATAGATATTGAAGATACTACTTATAAGCCAAATGAAGTGGATGAAACTGGTCAAGTTGAAGAACAATTGTCACTTTTCAAACCGGAAAATATTAAATTATCTTCAAATGAGGAAAAATTATTACAAGATATTAAGGAAACGAATTTATTATCTTTGACACCACTAGAGGTAATGAATAAAGTTAATGAATGGCAACAAAGATTAACGCACAAGAAGTAAGGAAGGTTAAAATGGCTAAAATTCATGAGTTACCAGAAATTTTAGCAGATCAAATTGCTGCTGGTGAAGTAATTGAACGACCTAGTTCTGTAATTAAAGAATTAGTAGAAAATTCGATTGACGCAAATAGTAGTAGAATTGATATTTTAGTGCAGGATTCTGGATTAAAGAAAATCGAAGTTATTGATAATGGTGGAGGAATTGCTTCAAGTGATGTAGAACTTGCGTTTCAACGACACGCAACAAGTAAAATTAGTGATCGTGATGATCTATTTAGAGTTAGAACTTTAGGTTTTCGTGGAGAAGCGTTGCCAAGTATTGCGTCAGTCGCTGATGTAAGTCTTGAAACATTAGAAAAAAACGAAACAATTGGGACAAAAATCCATATTAAAGGCGGAAAAATTCTTGAAAAAGAATCTTATGGTGGCCGAAATGGAACGCGTATCCAAGTTAACCAATTATTTTATAATACACCTGCTCGTTTGAAGTATTTAAAATCACCTCAAACAGAATTGTCAGTGATTTCTGATTGTGTTAACCATTTAGCAATGAGTCATCCAGAAATTGTATTTTCCTTAAGTAATAATGGAAGAACATTACTAAAAACCTCAGGAAATGGTAACTTACAACAAGTTGCTAGTGCAATCTATGGAGTAAAAAATGCTACCCAATTAATTCAAATTCAAAAACAAGACGCTGATTTTTCAATTTCAGGATTAACTTCATTACCTAAATTAACTAGAGCTTCTCGTAATTATATTAGCATTTTATTAAATGGTCGCTTTATTAAAAACAATCAATTAACAAAAGCAATTATTAAAGGATATGGTTCGAAATTAATGGTAGGTAGATATCCAATTTCTATTATTAATATAAAATTAGATCCTTTACTTGTAGATGTTAACGTTCATCCTACAAAACAAGAAGTTCGAATAAGCAAAGAAGATCAACTATGTAATCTTTTGACTAATGCAATTTATCAGCAAATTAGTCAAGAAAGATTGATTCCAAGTGCAATCGAAAATTTAAAATCGCATGATCGAAATAATAAAGCAGAAACTAATCAACAACTGAATATGGGATTAAGTGAAAACTCAAGTTCATATCAAACAGTTGAAAGAAAACAAGAAGTATTAGATGCAGTACTTGGAAATAATCCAAATGAAGAAGTTGAAAATATTGTCAAGAAAAAATATATAGCTCAACATTTTGAAAATCCGATTATTATTGAAAACAAAAAACAGCTTAACTCTAAATTGGTTCAGCGTTGGGATGATTGTTATTCAAATAAAAATGAAATAGAAACTAAAGAGCATTTTAAAGTTGAAAAAGATAAAAAAGTTTTTCCAGATTTGAAATATATTGGTCAGTTACACGGAACATACTTATTAACAGAATCGGATGATGGATTCTATATATTAGATCAGCATGCGGCGCAAGAAAGAATCAAATATGAATATTATCGTAAAGAAATTGGTAATGTTGATACAACACAACAAAAATTGTTAGTGCCAATTGTATTAACATTTACTGTGAGTGAAGCACTAAAAGTTCAAGAAAATATTGATAAATTACATGATTTAGGGATAAACTTAGAGGATTTTGGACAAAATACCTATATTATTCATGAACATCCTGTTTGGATTCCTAAAGGTAAAGAAGAACAGATTATTAAGCAATTAATCGAGGAATGCATTAAGAATCCACAGTTAACTATTGCGAAATTTAGAGAAGAAACGGCAATAATGATAAGTTGTAAGCAATCAATAAAAGCTAATCATCATTTAGAACAAGTTCAAGCAGTTTCATTGTTAAAGCAACTTAAACAATGTGAAAATCCGTTTAATTGTCCACATGGTAGACCAACAGTGATTGAATTTACTAATAAAGATATGGAACGAATGTTTAAAAGAATCCAAGATAATCACCATTCATTACGTGAAAATCAGAATTCAGGAGTAGATTAAAATGTATGAGTATTTAATTGGAAAAATTACTGCAGTTAATCCACATTATATTGTAATAGAAGTTAATGGGATTGGATATCAAATTCAGGTAGCAAACCCTTTTAGATATCAAGAAAATAAAGAACAAAAAGTTTATGTTTATCAAGCAGTGCGTGAAAATGATATCACTCTATATGGCTTTTATGATTTAGCTGAAAAACAATTGTTTATGAAACTAATTAGTGTATCTGGAATTGGCCCTAAGAGTGCATTAGCAATATTGGCAACTAATGATCAAGGTGGATTTGTTGCAGCAATAAATGCTGATGATGAAAATTATTTAACTAAATTTCCAAGTATTGGTAAGAAAACTGCCAAGCAAATTATTTTAGATTTAAAAGGAAAAATGGATGATGTTGAAACACCAACACCTATTATTGATCAACAAAATTTAGCTTTGGATTTTGTTGAAGAATCACCATATTTAAAGGAAGCTTTAGAAGCAATGCTTAGTTTAGGTTATACTAAGACAGAGGTAAAACGAGTAAGTAAGAAACTGGAAAAGTTTAATGGCCATTCTACGGATGATTATTTACGTGAAGCATTAAAATTAGTTTTGAAGAAATGATTCTAATTGTTTTTAATTGAAAGGAGAACACATGGTAGATCATAATCGTGTAGTTTCAGGTGAAATTATTGATGATAATGAAGAGTTTAATCAATTAAGTTTACGGCCACAGTTTTTAAATCAATATATTGGTCAGCAAAAGATTAAAAATGAAATATCAATTTATATAGAAGCTGCAAAACAACGTGAGGAATCATTAGACCATGTATTATTATATGGACCTCCTGGATTAGGGAAGACTACATTAGCAGCTGTAATTGCAAACGAATTGCAAGTTAATTTGAAAACAACAACTGGGCCAGCAATTGAAAAGCCGGGCGATTTAGTTGCAATTTTGAATGAACTTGAACCTGGGGACGTTCTTTTTATTGATGAAATACATCGACTACCAAAAAATGTTGAGGAAATTTTATATTCTGCAATGGAAGATTTTTATATTGATATTATTGTAGGGCAAGATTCAACGGCACATCCGGTACATTTCCCATTGCCTCCATTTACCTTAATTGGAGCGACAACGCGAGTAGGGATGTTGTCAGCTCCATTGCGTGCTCGATTTGGTATTTTAGGGCACATGAGTTATTACACTGAGAATGAACTTGCGGCAATCGTTGAACGTTCTGCAGAGGTATTTAATACTAAAATAGATACAGAAGGTGCACATGAAATTGCTCGGCGTTCTCGAGGAACTCCTCGAATCGCTAATCGGTTACTTAAGCGTATTCGCGATTTTTCTCAAGTGTCAAATAAAGAGACAATCGATCAGGAAATAGTTAAATATGCATTAGATTTATTGCGTATTGATGAAAAAGGATTAGATGATAATGATCGGGAATTACTTAAAACTATGATCTTACTTTATAATGGTGGACCAGTAGGACTATCAACTATTTCGGCAAACGTAGGTGAAGAAACTGATACAATTGAAGATGTAATCGAACCTTATTTATTACAAATCGGTTTTATAAAAAGAACGCCTCGAGGTCGAATTGTGACAGATAAGGCGTATAAACATTTGAAAATTGACAAATTAGAAAAATAAGAAGGGTGACTATAATGACAGAAGAAAACTTAAAGACAGAAGATTTTGATTATTATTTACCTCATGAATTAATCGCACAAACACCTTTAAAAGAACGTGATGAAGCTAGAATGTTAGTTTTAAATGCCAAAACTGGTGAATATAAAGATGATTATTTTTATGATATCATTGATTATTTAAATCCTGGTGATGCAGTTGTCATGAATGATTCTCGTGTCATGCCAGCACGTATATATGGGGTTAAACCTGATACTGGTGGTCATTTGGAAGTGTTGTTATTGAACAATACTGAAGGAGACAACTGGGAAACTCTTGTAAAACCAGCTCGTAGAGCAAAAGTCGGTACTAAGATTTCTTTTGGTAATGGAGAATTAACTGCTACGGTCACAAAGGAATTGGAACATGGTGGCAGAATGATTGAATTTCATTATGATGGCATTTTTATGGAGATTTTAGAAAAATTAGGGGAAATGCCACTTCCGCCATATATTAAGGAAAAATTAGATGATCCAGAAATGTATCAAACTGTATATTCAAAGGAAATTGGTTCAGCAGCAGCTCCTACAGCTGGCTTTCATTGGACAAAAGAATTATTAAAAAAAGTAGAAGACAAGGGAATTAAATTAGTATATCTAACTCTTCATGTAGGTTTAGGAACATTTAGACCTGTAAGTGAAGAAAATATTGCTGACCATAAAATGCATAGCGAATTTTATAGTTTATCTCAAGAAGCAGCAGATACGTTAAATGAAGTAAAGCAAAATGGTGGACGGATTGTTGCTACTGGAACAACTTCTATTAGAACACTTGAAACAATTGGTACAAAATTTAATGGAGAAATTAAAGCTGATAGTGGCTGGACAGATATTTTCATTAAACCTGGATATGAATGGAAGGTAGTAGATGCTTTCATTACAAACTTCCATTTACCAAAATCAACTTTAGTAATGTTAGTAGCAGCATTTACTGGTCGAAATAATATTTTGAATGCATATGAACATGCCGTAAAAGAAAAATACCGTTTCTTTAGTTTTGGTGATGCAATGTTCATTCATAAGTAATTAAGGAGGAACAGATGACTGAACCTGCAATTAAATATCATTTAATAAAAAAAGAAAAACACACAGGAGCACGTTTAGGTGAAATAGAAACTCCACATGGAACTTTTCCAACGCCTATTTTTATGCCAGTAGGTACACAAGCTACTGTAAAAGCAATGTCGCCTGAAGAACTTGAAGATTTAGGAGCAGACATTATTTTATCTAACACATATCATTTATGGCTTCGTCCAGGAGAAGATCTTGTAGAAGAAGCTGGTGGTTTACATAAATTTATGAGATGGAATAAAGGAATTCTAACGGATTCTGGTGGTTTTCAAGTATTTTCATTAGCGGAATTAAGAAATATTACCGAAGAAGGAGTTCATTTTAAAAATCATTTAAATGGACAAAAAATGTTTTTATCACCTGAAAAAGCTATTCATATTGAAAATGCTTTAGGGGCAGATATTATGATGAGTTTCGATGAATGTCCACCATTTTTTGAAAGTTATGATTATATCAAGGAATCAGTTGAACGTACTAATCGTTGGGCAGAGAGAGGATTAAAAGCACACAAAAATCCTGAAACACAAGCGTTATTTGGAATAGTACAAGGTGGAGGACATGAAGATTTACGTAAACAAAGTGCACGTGATCTAGTTTCAATGGACTTTCCTGGTTATTCAATTGGAGGATTATCTGTTGGTGAATCTAAAACTGAAATGAATCATGTGCTAGATTTTACTACGCCATTATTACCTGAAAATAAACCAAGATATTTGATGGGAGTAGGTTCTCCAGATGCATTAATTGATGGTGTAATTCGAGGTGTAGATATGTTTGACTGTGTTCTACCAACTAGAATTGCGCGTAATGGAACTTGCATGACAAGTCATGGAAGGTTGGTAGTTAAAAATGCTAAGTATGCACATGATTTTACTCCAATTGATGAAAATTGTAATTGTTATGCATGTCGTAACTATACTCGAGCATATATTCGTCACTTATTTAAAGCTGGAGAAACATTAGGAATCAGATTAACAAGTTATCATAACTTATATTTCTTAACACATTTAATGAAGAAAGTTCGTCAAGCAATTATAGATGATAATTTATTAGATTTTAGACAAGAATTTTTTGAACAATATGGGTTAAATGTGCGTAATCCAAAGAATTTTTAAGATTTTGGGTTAAATATAGTAACAAATACATTTTTTTGGTATAGTTATCTTTAGACTTAATTTAAGGAGTGAATTTGTTATGTTTATGCTTGGAGCAGCACAAAGTGGCGGATTATTTTCAATCATTATGTTGGTATTAATGTTTGCCATTATGTATTTCTTATTAATCAGACCACAAAAGAAACAACAACAACAATGGCAAAATATGATTAATAATTTAAAACGTGGTGATCATGTAATTACACGTGGCGGTTTGCATGGTGTTATTGACGAAATTGATACTGCTAATAAAACTGTTACATTAAATTGTGATGGTATTTTCTTACTATTTAGTTTGAATGCAATTGGTAATGTTCAAAAAGCTGACGTTCAATCTGAAGTTAAAGAAGAAAAGCCAGCAAAAAAAGAAGAAACTAAAGAAGATGCTACTAAAGCAGAAGAATCTTCAAAAGAAGAAAAATAATTTTATTATTTTTGATTAAAGAGCACTGATAATTAATTTTATCAGTGCTCTTTTTTTGTTTTAATTCGTTAAAAATTAGAAAAATGAATAATTAAGCAAAAAAATATTTCATTAATTATAATAATTTATAATTTATAATTAGATAATATTTTATTTATAAATATATAAACGAAAATGCCTTTGTTGACACATTTGTTTAATTTTATCTTAAAATTAATATCTTTATAATACGTAAAAAAACTTATGTATTTGTTAAAAAAATATAAAATCAAGCCTTGACACGCATTGCTAAATGATATAATTTTTAGTTATCGAATGTTTCGATATACGAAATATATGAGGAGGCAGTTGAATGGGAATAATGGATGCACAGGAAATTATGGATACAATCCCAAATCGTTATCCAATTTGCTATGTTGATTATGTAGATGAAATAATTCCTAATCAAAAAATTGTAGCAACAAAAAATGTCACAATTAATGAATCATATTTTAGAGGGCATTTTCCTGGAAATCCAGTAATGCCTGGAGTATTAATAATTGAAACTCTTGCTCAAGTAGCATCGATTTTAATTTTAAAATCAGAAGAGTTTAAAAATAAAACAGCGTATTTGGGTGCAATTCAAAATGCTAAATTCAAAAAAATGGTTAAGCCCGGTGATGTACTAAAATTAGAGTGCTCAATCGTTAAGCAAAGAGCAAATATTGGAATTGTAGACGCTAAAGCATATGTAAATGGGAAAACAGTTTGTTCAACAAAATTAATGTTTATTGTTTCATTAAAAGATGAACAAAATAATAAACTATAAAAAAACGAGTTAATATTTCTAATATGCATTTTATCGATAATGGTATTAAGATTTAAATTTATTTCATAGAGAAAAGATGAATTGATTTATAAGGGAGGTAAAGATAATTGAAAAAAGTTCAAATTAAAAATTTCGCAAGTTACACTCCTGAATTAACAGTTTCTAATGACGATTTGAGCCAAATAATGGATACATCTGATGAATGGATAAAATCAAGAACAGGGATTTCAAATCGAAAGATTAGTTTAAATGAAAATACTTCAGATTTATGCTTAAAAGTTGCACAAAAGTTAATTCAGAAAAACAACATTAATGTAAATGATATAGGATTGATTATTGTTGCAACAATGTCACCAGATGCTTGCACACCATCAACTAGTGCAATTGTTCAAGGAAAATTAAATGCCAAGAACGCAATGGCTTTTGATATTTCAGCAGCATGTTCGGGATTTATTTATGGACTTGAAATTGCTCAAAAAATGATGCGTCAATCATCATTTAAATATTCAATCGTTATTGGTGGTGAAGTCCTTTCTAAAGAAGTTGATTGGACAGATCGAACATGTGCCGTTTTATTTGGTGATGGTGCTGCTGGTGCATTACTTGAAAATGATGCTCAAGTAGAAAGCTTTTATGAAGCAGATGTAAAAACTTTTGGTGAACTTGGAGACAGATTAGTTGCAGGTCAAACAGATCCGATTCAAGCATTCCCACCTAAAGAATTTACTAAATTTCACCCATTTGAAATGGATGGACGTGCTGTTTATAAATTTGCAACAAGCGAAGTTCCACAATCGATGATGCGGGCAAGTGAAACTAATCAAATTGATTTTGATAAGATTGATTATTTTGTCTTGCATCAAGCAAATTACAAAATCATCAAGTCAATTGCAAAGAAAATAAAGCAACCACTTGATAAGTTTCCAATGGATATGGATAAATATGGAAACACTTCTGCAGCTAGCATTCCATTAATGCTTGCAGATCTACAAGAAAACAACAAATTACATGAAGGTCAATTGTTAATGCTTGCTGGATTTGGTGGCGGATTAACAATTGGAAGTCAAATTATCAAACTTTAAGGAGAATTTAAAATGACAGAAGAACAAATTTTTGAAAAAGTACGTGAAATTGCAGCAGAACAATTGGATATTGAACAAGATGAAATTAAGTTAACATCAAATGTTAAAGAAGATTTAGATGCTGATAGTTTAGATTTCTTTGAAATTATGAATGAATTGGAAGATGAATTCGATATTGAATTAGATTCAAACGAAAACATTCAAACAATTAATGATGTTGTAAATTACGTAAAACAAAAAATCGATCAAAAATAATTAATGACGGTTTAAATTATGAAAAATAATTGGGGAATAATGTTTAGTGGGCAAGGTGCCCAAAAGACAGGAATGGGATTGGATTGTTATTCAAGTAGTCCAATTTTTAAAACAGTAATTGATAATGCAAGTGATATTTTGGGATGGAATGTAGTAGATGCATTGAAAAATCAAAATGATGAATTATCAAAAACTAAATTTGTACAACCTAGTTTAGTTGCCGTAAGTGTTGGCTTATATAAGATGCTTATTCACGATGTTCCTAATTTGAATATTAAAGCATATGTTGGTTTATCTTTAGGAGAGTATTCAGCATTGATTGCTAGTCAAAAATTAAATTTCGATGATGGAATGAGACTCTTAAAAATACGAGCAAATGCTATGCAAAAAGATAGTGAAAATGTAAAAAGTGCAATGGCTGCTGTACTTAAGCCAACTGATACGGAAAAAATAACTGAAATTTGTAATCAACTATCGGATGGAGATGAATTAGTGCAAATTGCAAACTATAATTCACCTTCTCAAGTTGTTTTAGGTGGGACTGAAAGGGCACTTGAAAAAGCCCTTGAAGAAATAAACGAAATGAATTTAGCAGGTAAGACAATTCAATTAAAAGTTTCAGGTGCATTTCATACTCCTCTATATCAAAATACAAAGACCATATTACAAAAAGAATTAGAGAATATTGCTTTTACAGATAATGATCAAATGGTATTTAGTAATACTACTGGCAAGTGCTTTGACCAACAAACTATTTCAGAAATATTAGCTAAGCAAGTTATTAATCCTACTCATTTTAATGACTGTATTATAAATATGATTAATAAATGTAAAGTTGATTCAGTACTTGAAATTGGAAGTGGAAAAGCCCTTACTAAATTTGCTAAACAAATTGATCCAGCACTTAAACGTAGTAAGATTGACAGTTATCGAAGCTATTTGAAATTTATAGAAAATATGGGAGAAAATAAATGAATTTAAAAGATAAAAATGTACTTATTACAGGGTCAACGCGTGGAATTGGTGCAGAAATAGCAATTCAATTTGCTGAACAAGGTGCTAATATTATTTTAAATGGACGTCATGAAAGTACAGAAATGCTTGATAAAATTAAAAATATGGGTGTGAACGCATATTATGTGCAAGCTGATATTGCGGATGCAACTGATGTCGATAAAATGATTCAACAATTAAAAGATCAACAAATTGATATTGATATTTTAGTTAATAATGCAGGAATTACACGTGATAAATTACTTATTGGAATGAAAGAAAAAGATTTCGAAGATGTAATTAATATAAATTTACTAGGTGCATTTCGTGTCACACAACCAATTTTCAAACAAATGTTGAAAAGACGTACTGGTGTAATTATTAATATGGCAAGTGTTGTAGGTATTCATGGAAATATTGGTCAAATTAATTACGCAGCAAGTAAGGCTGGGTTAATTGGATTTACAAAAACACTTGCAAGAGAAGGAGCATTGCGTAATGTGAGATGTAATGCAATTGCGCCAGGAATGATTGAAAGTGACATGACTAGAAAAATTGAAGAAAAAAGAAGAAAAGAAATTAAAAATCAAATTCCATTAAATCGTTTTGGGACAATAAGTGAAGTTGCATCTTGTGCACTTTTCTTAGCACAAAATGATTATTTAACTGGACAAACAATTACAGTTGATGGCGGAATGACAATGTAGGGAAGTGAAATAATGACAAGAGTAGTAGTTACTGGAATGGGAGCAGTTACCCCAATTGGTAATGATGTTGAAACTTTTACTGATAATGCATATCAAGGAAAAATTGGAATTAATAAAATTACAAAATTTGATTCAACAGATACAGGCGTTACTGTAGCGGGTGAAGTTAAAGACTTTGATCCAGCTAAACTTGTTGGAAAAAAACAAGCAAAACGAATGGATTTATTTTCACAATATGCATTAGATGCAGCTATTCAAGCAATGAATCAAGCACAAATTGATTCTGAAAATACTAAAGATGAAGATTTAGGTGTAATTTTTGGATCAGGTATTGGTGGGTTGACTACAATCCAAAATCAAATAATTAAAATGCATGATAAAGGACCACAACGAGTTTCACCTTTATTTGTTCCTACAGCAATTGCCAATATGGCTGCTGGAAATATTGCAATCCGATTTAATGCTAAAAATATTTGTACAGCGATTGTAACTGCATGTGCAACTGGAACTAACTGTATTGGGGAAGCTTATCGACAAATTAAAGAAAATCGTGCTGAAGTAATGATTTGCGGTGGTTCTGAAGCATCAGTTAATGAAATCGGAATTGCAGGATTTAAGGCGTTAAATGCTCTTTCAACAAAAGAAAATCCAGCTGAAGCATCAATCCCATTTGATAAAAAGAGATCAGGATTTGTTTTAGGAGAAGGCGCAGGTGCATTAGTTATTGAGAGCTTAGAACATGCACAAAAACGCAATGCGAAAATTTTAGGAGAAATTATTGGATATGGAAGTAATTGTGATGCATATCATATTACTTCACCAGATCCATCTGGAGTATCACAAGGTCGAGCAATGCAATTAGCAATGGATGAGGCTAACTTAAAAGCCGATGAAATTGGATATATTAATGCTCATGGAACATCAACAAAAGCAAATGATGCAGGTGAAACACTTGCCATTAAGCATGTATTCGGGGAAAATAGTAAGGTAAAAGTTAGCAGCTCAAAATCAATGACAGGTCATTTACTTGGTGCTGCTGGTGCAATTGAGGCAGTTTTAACAATTGATGCGTTAAATAAGCAGATTGTTCCGCCTAACGTAGGCTTGACTGAACAGGATGAAGAATGCGATATTAATGTTGTTACTAAAGCAACTGCAGATGAAAATCTTGAATATGCGTTGAGTAATTCATTTGGCTTTGGCGGACATAATGCAGTACTAGCATTTAAAAGATGGAGTGAATAGAATTGGATTTTAAAGAAATTAATCAAATTATTGATAAATTTAATAATTCAACTTTACGTGAATTAGAAATTAATGAAGGACAATTTCATTTACGTTTAAGCAAAAATGAAAATATGACACCTGTTGTAAATTCAGTAGAAAAAAATATTAACACAAACACATCTGAAAATGTATCAGAAACAAAAGATTTAACTGATGTAACAACGGAAAATGTTATTAAGTCACCAATGGTAGGTACCGTTTATTTGCAACCAGAACCTGGAAAAGATAAATATGTAACTAAAGGTTCAAAGGTAAAACAAGGAGACGTTGTTTGCATCATTGAAGCAATGAAAATGATGACAGAAGTTAAAAGCAATGTTTCTGGTGTAATTGAAGATGTTTTAGTTGAAAATGAAGATCTTATTGAATTTGATCAACCATTATTCAAAGTGAAAGAAGGATAATTCTTGGAATTAGGTTTAAATGAAATTAAACAAATTATTCCGCATCGTTATCCAATGTTACTGATTGATAAAGTTACAGAATTAGTTCCTGGCGAAAAGGCAGTAGCAATCCGTAATGTAACTAATCATGAAGAGATTTTTAATGGCCATTTCCCTAACAATCCTGTATTACCTGGAGTATTGATTGTAGAATCATTAGCACAAACAGGAGCAGTAGCGTTATTGTCAATGGATAAGTTTAAGGGAAAAACGGCCTATTTTGGTGGAATTAAAAATGCTAAATTTCATCATATGGTTAAACCAGGAGATACGATGCGTTTAGTAGTTGAATTAACAAAATTACGTGATCATGTTGGAAGCGGAAAAGGAATTGCTTACGTTAATGATCAAAAGGTATGTACTGCTGAATTAACATTTATGATAGGAGACTAAAAATGTTTAAGAAAATTTTAGTTGCAAATCGGGGAGAAATTGCTGTTCGAGTAATTCGAACTTTAAAAGAAATGGGAATTCAAACAGTTGCAATCTACTCATTAGCTGATAAAGATAGCTTACATGTACAATTAGCAGATGAAGCAGTTTGTGTTGGTGGAAATAAGTCCCAAGATTCATATTTAAATATGAAAGCAATTTTATCAGCTGCAGTGGGTACTGGAGCTGAAGCAATCCACCCTGGATTTGGTTTTTTGTCAGAAAATAGTCAATTTGCACAATTATGTGAACAATGTGGCATTACATTTATTGGCCCTAAACCAGAAACAATTGAATTAATGGGAAATAAAGCAAATGCTCGAATTCAAATGCAACAAAGCAAAGTTCCTGTAATTCCAGGAAGTGAAGGATTTATCCATAGCGTTGATGAAGCAATTAAAATTGCAAATAAAGTAGGTTATCCAGTAATGTTAAAAGCTGCAAGTGGCGGTGGTGGAAAAGGAATTCGTTTAGTAAAAAATGAAGTTGAACTACGTAAAGCCTTTTACCAAGCACAACAAGAAGCTTTGAGTTCGTTTAATGATGATCGAATGTACTTAGAAAAAGTTATGAAAAACGTTAAGCACTTAGAGGTTCAAGTTTTTAGAGATGAAAATGGCCACGTTGCATACTTACCTGAACGTGATTGTTCTGTTCAAAGAAATAAGCAAAAAATAATTGAGGAAAGTCCTTGTTCGATTTTGAAAAATGATGAAAGAATGGAACTAGGAAAAATCGCAATAAAAGCGACTGAATCACTTAATTATTTAAATACTGGAACAATTGAATTTTTAATGGACGAACATCATAATTTTTATTTCATGGAAATGAATACACGAATTCAAGTAGAACACACTATTAGTGAAATGGTAACAGGTGTAGATATTGTTAAAGCACAAGTATTAATTGCTAATGGTGATGATTTGCCATTCACTCAAGATGATCTAAAAGCTCATGGAACATCTATTGAATGTCGTGTAAATGCAGAAGATCCTCAAAATAATTTCTGCCCAGCAAGTGGAACTGTTGATTATTTATATTTACCAACGGGAAATTTAGGTGTACGTATAGACACTGAACTTTATCCACAAGCTACTGTATCTCCATTTTATGATTCAATGGTTGCAAAAGTTGTGTCATGGGGACCAACACGTGATGAAGCAATTGCTAAAATGAAACGTTTGTTAGATGAAATTATTATAAAAGGAATTAAAACTAATATTGAATTTCATCAAGCGTTTCTATGTGATAATCAATTTATGCAAGACAATGTATCAACAGAGTATTTAGAAAAAGAATTCTTACCAGAATGGAAGAAAGGACGATTTGATGCAACTTTATAATAAAAAAAATAGACTTAGTCAACAGCATATTAAAGCTAATAAAGAAGCAGAAAAAGACGTTCCTGATAATTTGTGGATTCAATGTCCAAAATGTCATCGTGAGTTTTTCCATGACAAATTGAATTGTTATCAAACATGTTATTATTGCGATTATGGTTTCCGAATTGGAGCTAGACAACGATTAAAATGGCTTGTTGATGATTTTCAAGAATTTAATGAAAAAATTCCTGAAAATGATCCAATTGATTTTCCAAATTATATGGATAAAATTGAAAAATGTCGAGAAAAGACAGGCGTTGATGAATCCATCTTAACAGGAGTAGCACAAATTCATGATGTTTCTTTTGCATTAGGTATTATGGATCCTGGATTTATCATGGGATCTTTAGGTAGTGTTACAGGTGAAAAGATTACAAGAATGTTTGAATATGCTACTAAAAAGAATTTACCTGTTGTTATTTTTACTTCATCTGGTGGAGCAAGAATGCAAGAAGGAATTTATTCATTAATGCAAATGCAAAAAGTTTCACAAGCAATTGCTCAGCACTCAGCAGCAGGATTATTTTACTTATCTGTTTTAACAGATCCAACAACTGGTGGTGTAACAGCTAGTTATGCAAATCAAAGTGATATTATTTTGGCTGAACCACATGCATTAATTGGATTTGCAGGTAGAAGGGTTATTGAACAAACCATGCATCAAAAAATAAGTGATGATTTACAATCTGCTGAAACCTTAATGCAAAATGGATTTTTAGATGGAATTGTTAAACGTCCTGAGGAAAAAGAAATTATTTATCAATTAATCAAATTGAATCGAAAGGAGTAGTGAAATAGATGACTTATAAGCATGAAAATGTCGCTAAAATTGTTGAAAAGGCACGTGCAAAAGACAAAATTACTGCTTCTGAGCTGATTAATTTTATATTTAATGATTTTTATGAGTTGCATGGCGATCGTGCAATGGAAGATGATAAAGCGATTATTGGTGGTTTAGCATATTTTAATGGACAACCAATTACAGTAATTAGTACAGACAAGGGAAATACCCCTCAAGAAAAAATTGAACGTCACTTTGGATGTCCTACACCTGCTGGATATCGTAAAGCACGCCGATTAATGAAACAAGCAGAAAAATTTCAAAGACCTGTTTTGATCTTTGTTAATACTGCTGGTGCATATCCTGGCGTCGAAGCTGAAGAAGAAGGTCAGGGTTATTCAATTGCTCAAAATTTAATTACAATGAGCGAATTAAAAACGCCAATAATCACGGTAATTACTGGTGAAGGTGGAAGTGGTGGTGCTTTGGCACTTGCCGGTTCAGATTCAGTTTGGATGCTTGAAAATAGTATTTATTCTGTTTTATCACCTGAAGGGTTTGCTTCAATTTTATGGAAAGATAGTTCTAGAGCAGACGAAGCTGCTGAAATCTTGAAGTTGGATCCAGCAAGTTTATTAAAGCAACATGTAATTGAAGGGATCATTCCTGAAAGCGAAAATCATAAAATGATTTGCGATGATATTGCAAAGGTATTGCAAGATGAATTAGATCGTTTACAAAAGCTTTCAATATCAGAATTAATTGAAAAAAGACACCAACGTTTTCGCAAATTTTAGAATGATTGGTGTAATTGAATTTTAACTATTAACTTATGTTATGAGGTATGACCCAAATTAAGAACAAAATGCAAGTATTGTCGTATTTTATTAAGTTGGGAGTAAATTAATGGGAGAAGAATTATTATTAAATAAAAAAATTCTAGTTATGGGAGTTGCTAATAAGCGTTCTATTGCTTGGGGATGTGCTAAGACAATGGAAGAACAAGGTGCAACAATCATTTATACATATCAAAATGAACGAATGAAGAAAAGCATTCAAAAATTAGTGCCAAATGAAAAATATTTAATTGAATGTGATGTTTCTTCAGACGAAAATATAAAAAATGCATTTGCAGAAGTTGAAAAAAGATTCGGAAAAGTTGATGGAATCGTGCATGCAATTGCATATGCAAATCGTGAAGAGTTACAAGGCGATATCATGAATACAAGTCGAGAAGGATATGAAATGGCACAAGACATTTCGGCATATTCATTGATTGCTGTTGCAAAATATGGAAAAGATATTTTAAATAATCCAGCAAGCATTGTAACTTTGACATATATGGGATCAACACGTGCAATTCCTAACTATAATGTTATGGGAGTAGCAAAAGCTGCATTGGAATCAAGTATGCGGTATTTGGCACGCGATATGGGAAAATTTGGTGTCCGTGTTAATGCAATTTCTGCAGGAGCAATGAAAACTTTAGCGGTTACGGGAGTGGCCGATCATTCAAGTTTGTTAAAAGAATCTGAACGCCGTACAGTTGATCATCATTCAGTGACTCTTGAAGAAATTGGTGGAGTATGTGCATTCTTAATGAGTGACTTATCCAAAGGGATTGTTGGTGATGTGATTTATGTTGATAAAGGAGTTCATTTAATTTAATCAAAAATCTCTTGCTGAAACCCAAAGTAACTATTACAATGAAATTGTAACAATTAAGAAAGCGATGGGGGACCAGCTTTGAAAGATCGAAAAACACTTTTCATCATTTTTGGTGCTACAGGAGATTTAGCACAAAGAAAATTATATCCAGCATTATTTAATTTATATCAAAAGGGATTTTTGAAAGATAAATTTGCTGTAATTGGGACAGCTAGACGTCCATGGACAAATGAACATTTACAAGAAGTAGTTCGTAATAGTGTTGCTGATATGGAATATAGTGCGCTTGAAATTAATCAATTTGCAAGTCATTTTTATTACCAATCACATAATGTTACTGATACACAACATTATGAAACTTTAAATAAGTTGGCAGATCAACTAGATAAAAAGTATGATATTGGTGGAAATCGTATTTTTTATTTAGCAACTTCACCAGCATTTTTTGGTACAATTGCAAAACATTTACGAACACAAAAATTAGTAACTGAAAATGGTTATAATCGTCTTGTAATTGAAAAGCCATTTGGACATAATTTGAAAACTGCTAAAGATTTAAATGATAGTATTTCAAAATATTTTGATGAGAAAGACATTTTCCAAATTGATCATTATTTAGGAAAAGAAATGGTACAAAGTATCTATGCAATTCGTTTTGCTAATCCTATTTTTAGTTCACTTTGGAATAATCGATACATTTCTAATATTCAAATCACAGTTGGTGAGGTATTAGGTGTCGAAGAGCGAGCTGGTTATTATGAGAATGTTGGCGCTTTAAGAGATATGGTTCAAAATCATATCTTACAACTTGTCTCATTACTAACAATGAATGCACCAGTCGCTTATAATGCAGACGATATTGAGCGTGAAAAAATTAGTGCGCTTAAATCATTGAAAATTTATGAGCCAGATGAAGTTTCTAGAAACTTCATTCGTGGTCAATATGGTCCTGCATATGGTATGCCAGCATATCGTGAAGAAAGTCAAGTTTCGAAAGATTCAATGACTGAAACGTTTGTTGCTGGAAAAATCCAAGTTAACAATATGAATTTTGCGGATGTTCCTATTTATATTCGAACAGGTAAAAGAATGGCAGTTAAAGGCACTCGTATTGATGTTGTCTTTAAAGATATGCCAAATAATATTTTTTCAAATGAAAAATTAAATCCAAATGTTTTAACAATTAACATTGATCCTAATCCAGGAACAAGTTTACGTTTGAATGAAAAAGAGGTTAGTGAAACAAGCTATCCAGTAAGTAGCGTTACAATGAATTTTAGGTATAGTTCAGCATTAAAGGCGAAGACGCCTGAAGCGTATGAGAAATTATTATTTGATGTTATTAAAGGTGATGCTACAAACTTCGTTCATTGGAAAGAAGTCGAGTATTCTTGGAAATTTATTGATGCTATTCGTGAAGCATGGGATCAAAATGGACAAGACCCTGCAATTTTCCCTAATTACGAATGTGGATCAATGGGGCCACGCGAAGCAGATGAATTGCTTATTCGCGATGGAAATTATTGGGAATTTAATCCACTAAGATAGAATAAACGTTAATTATAAGTGTTTATATTGAACAGTAATTCGATGTAAAATAACTTATAGTTAACGTTTTTTTATGTGAGGTGATTTTATATAATGAGAAAAATTATTCATGTGGATATGGATGCTTTTTATGCATCTATTGAAATGCGAGATGATCCACAGTTAAAGAATGTTCCTCTTGTTATATCAAGAAATCCGCAGCATACAAATGGACGCGGAGTAGTAGCAACAGCTAATTATATAGCGCGATCATTTGGAATTCATTCAGCTATGAGTGCACAAGAAGCATTAAAATTATGCCCAGATGCACATTTTAAGCAACCAGATTTTCCTAAGTACAAAAAAGTATCTCATCAAATTCATGAAATCTTCCATGAATATACTGATAAAATTGAACCAGTAGCATTTGATGAAGCTTATTTAGATGTAACTGAAAATAAACCAAGAATTGAAGATCCAGTTGCGTTGGCTCACAAGATGCAACAAGAAATTTATGATAAAGTACATTTAACGTGCTCAACTGGAATTTCATATAATAAATTTTTAGCTAAACTGGCATCTGATTATTGTAAACCAATTGGATTGACAGTTGTTTCGAAAGAAGATGTACTAGATTTTTTATTCCCTATGCCGATTGAAAAATTTCGTGGAGTAGGTAAAAAAACTGCAATAAAAATGCGTCAACTAGGAATTAATAATGGCGAAGACTTGTATTCATGGAAGGAAATAGATTTGATTTCTCAATTTGGGAAAATGGGTCATATATTATTTCAAAGGGTTAGGGGAATTGATGATCGACCTGTAGAATGGCAAAGAGAGCGTAAATCAATTGGGAGTGAACGTACTTTTGATCAGCCATTAAAATCAATTGAACAGGTTGATGAACAATTGCATTTAACTGCAATCAGATTAGTAAATGAATTAAAAAAACAACAGAAACATGGAAAGACAATAGTAATTAAGGTTCGTAATAGTAATTTTGAAACAATTACTAAACGACTAACTTTTGATGATTACTTAAATAATCAAACTGATACTTTAGAATATTATGGACGACAATTATTTGATGAAATTCAAAATATAGATATTGATGTACGGCTATTAGGTCTTACTATTACAAATTTAGATCCTCTAGATTTTGAAAATATTAAATTACAACTTTGAAAAATAAACATAAGATTTGTATACTTGTTGATAGGATAGTTTTATCGGAAGGAGTTTTATTATGTCAATTCAAGCAGATATCATTGAACAAATAGAAAAATTTAAAACAATAATTATTCATCGTCACGAAGATCCAGATCCAGATGCATTTGGTTCACAAGCAGGATTAGCAGAAGTTATTCGCAATTGTTTTCCTGATAAAAATGTCTATCAAGTTGGAGAAAATAATGCAAGTTTAGAATGGATCACTACTGAAGATAAGATTGATGATAAAGTATATGATGGTGCTTTAGTTATTGTGATCGATACAGCAAATACTCCAAGAATAGATGATCAAAGATATAAAAAAGGGGCATTCCTAATTAAAATTGACCATCATCCAAATGATGATGCATATGGTGATTTAACATGGGTAAAAACCGATGCTTCAAGTTCATCAGAATTGATTATTGATTTAGTCAATAATTCAAATGGTAAATTAGTATTGAATAAAAAAGCAGCAGAAGCATTATATGCGGGAATTATTGGTGATACTGGAAGATTTATGTTTAATAATACTTCAGCACATACATTGCGTGTAACAGCTCAATTATTTGAATTTGGCATTGATGCAGCTTGGATGAATCGAAAATTAGATGAGATTACTCCAGGGATTGCTAAATTATCCGCATATGTATGGGATAATATGACAATTACAGAGCATCATGCAGCATATATAGTATTGAAACATGATCTAATTAAAAATTATAAATTAGGTGCTGCAGGGACTGCACCAATTGTATCTGTTTTAGGTAAAATTGACACAGTAAAATGTTGGACTTTATTTGTTCAAGAAGAAGATGGTACATATCGTTTAAATATTCGCTCAAAGGGACCAATTATCAATGGACTTGCAAAAGAATATGGCGGTGGAGGTCATCCATTAGCAAGTGGTGCTAAAATGGATACACTAACAGATGAACAATTAAAAGAATATGTTGCTAAATTAGATAAAATTGCTGCAACATATACAGGAGAAGATAATGACTAATACATTTAAGGAATATAATTTTAAACCGTTTATTCAAAATGCATTAAAAAAATTAGGATTTAGGACACCTACTAAGGTCCAAGAGCGTTTGATTCCTTTGATTTTGAAGGGAAAAAGTGTAGTTGGACAATCTCAAACAGGAAGTGGAAAAACACATACTTTCTTGTTACCAATTTTCCAAAATGTAAATCCTAATGGTTCATTACAAGCAATTATTACGACTCCAAGCCGTGAATTAGCATATCAAATTTATGATGCAGCAAAACAAATTGCGCAAGAATCAAATGAATTCATTAGTGTACAAAATTATGTTGGTGGTACAGATAAGCAAAGACAGATTGAAAAATTAACTAAACATCAACCTCAAATTGTAATTGGGACGCCAGGTAGAATTCTTGATTTAATAAATTCGCAGGCATTAGATGTTCATGATGTTAATCAGTTTGTTGTGGATGAAGCAGATATGACATTAGATATGGGATTTTTAAATGATACAGATGCTATTGCATCTGCGTTACCTAAAGATTTGCAAATGATGGTATTCTCAGCTACAATTCCCGAAAAGTTACAACCATTTTTACATAAATATATGGAGAATCCAGTAGTTGAAAAAATTGAAAATCAAACAATTATTAGTAACACAATTGATAATTGGTTAATTTCAACTAAGGGACGTGATCGTAATCAATTAATTTATAAATTATTGACGATGGGCGAACCATATTTAGCTTTAGTATTTACAAATACTAAAGAAAGAGCCGATGAGTTGACTAATTTTCTCCGCAAAAATGGATTAAAGGTAGCCAAAATTCACGGTGGATTACAACCACGTGAACGTAAACGTATTATGAAATCTGTAGCAAACTTAGAATATCAATATGTCGTTGCAACGGATTTGGCCGCTCGGGGAATTGATATTTCAGGTGTTTCACACGTAATTAATGATGATTTGCCAAATGATTTGGAATTTTTCATTCATCGTGTAGGTCGTACTGGTCGAAATAATATGAGTGGAATTGCGATTACTCTATATGCACCTAATGAAGAACGAAAAATTGAAGAATTGGAATCAATGGGTATTAAGTTTAAACCTAAAGCAATTAAAAATGGTGAAGTTATAGATTCATATGATCGTAATCGTAGACAAAAGAGACGCCGAGTAAATGACCAAATGGATCCTAAATTGCAAGGAATGGTTAACAAACAAAAGAAAAAACACAAACCTGGATATAAAAAGAAAATTCAACGTGCAATTAAACGTGACCAACAACAAAAACGACGAATCGCACAACGACAAGCAATGAGACAAGCTAAAAAGGCTCGTAAAAACTCAAAATAAATTGACAAATATTAAATTATTTTTTATCCTAAAGTAAAAATGGTGTTATTAATTTTAACTGATTATTTTATTAAATTTTAATAAGGTGCTAGATTAAGTTTTAGTTAATAATACTCCTTGTTTTAGATATATTTTATTATGTTATGTAGGTATCATTACAAGTAAGCAGCACCATGAAATTTAATCCTTACAAGTGATGATACTTTTGTTTTGCATAAGTACTGGAAAGAGGAAAAGACATGAAAGAATTATCAAGTACTCAAGTACGCCAAATGTATTTGGATTTTTTTAAGACTAAAAATCATGATGTTTTAAAAAGTGCACCACTAATCCCTCAAGATGATCCAACTTTATTATGGATTAATTCAGGGGTTGCAACGATGAAAAAATATTTTGATGGGACAGTAGTTCCTAAGAATCATCGTTTAACAAGTTCTCAAAAATCAATTCGTACAAACGACATTGAAAATGTTGGTCATACTGCGCGCCATCATACGTTATTTGAAATGCTTGGAAACTTTTCAGTCGGTGATTATTTCCGTAAAGAAGCGATTACTTGGGCATGGGAACTTTTAACAAGTAAAGAATGGTTTGATATGGATCCTGCTAAACTATATGTTACAGTTTATCCAGAAGATAAGGAATCTAAAGAAGTTTGGATGTCAGTTGGCGTTCCTGAAGATCATATTTTTGAAGTAGAAGACAACTTCTGGGATATTGGTGAAGGCCCATGTGGTCCAGATTCAGAAATTTTCTATGATCGTGGCCAAGAGTTTAATAATGTTGCTGAAGATGATCCAGAAAACTACCCTGGTGGCGAAAATGAACGTTATTTAGAAATTTGGAATATTGTATTTTCAGAATTTAATCATAAACCAGATGGCACATATGAATCACTTCCTCATAAAAATATTGATACGGGAATGGGATTAGAACGTGTCGTTTCTGTATTTCAACATGCAAAGACAAACTTTGAAACAGACTTATTTATGCCTATAATTGAAAAAACAGCAGAATTATCAGCTAATAAAGAATATGGCGTAAATGCTGAAGATGACGTTTCGTTTAAAGTTATTGCAGACCATGCACGTGCAATTACATTTGCAATTGGTGATGGTGCATTACCTTCAAATGAAGGTCGTGGCTATGTAATTCGCAGACTTATTCGTAGAGCTGAATTGCACGGACAAAAATTAGGTATTGATGGTGCTTTTATTTATAAGTTAGTTCCAGTTGTTGGAGAAATTATGAAAGCTGCTTATCCTGAAGTCTTAGAACAAGCTGAATTTATTCAAAAAGTTGTTAAAATGGAAGAAGATCGTTTTAATAATACTTTGAAAGATGGAATGCAATTATTAGATCAAGTGATTGCTAAAGCTAAAGAAGATAAGCAAACTCAAATTGACGGTAAAACAGCCTTTAAATTATATGATACTTATGGTTTCCCATTAGAATTAACGCTCGAATATGCGCAAGATGCAGGCTTAGGTGTAAATGAGGAAGAATTTAATGCTGAAATGGATGCCCAAAAGAATCGTGCACGTAATGCACGTTCTAATGAAAAATCAATGGGAGTTCAAAATGGATTATTAACAGACATTAAAACTCCAAGTGAATATGTTGGATATGATCGTTTAGATGCAGAAGGTCAATTAAAAGATATAATTGTTGATAACAAATTAGTTGATGAGGTCAATGAAGGACAACAAGCTAAAATGATTTTCTCAGTTACTCCATTTTATGCAGAAATGGGTGGCCAAGTTGCAGATCAAGGTGTCATTGAAGATCAAAATGGTGAAATTGTTGCTGAAGTTGAGGATGTACAACATGCACCAAATGGTCAAAATATGCATACTGTTAATGTATTAAAACAAATGACTAAAGACCAAACATATTGTTTGAAAGTTAATAAAAAGCGTCATGCTAAATTAGAAAATAATCACACTGCTACACACTTGTTAGATCAAGCATTACGTGATGTTCTCGGTGAACATACGCATCAAGCAGGTTCATTAGTAGAGCCAACATATTTACGTTTTGATTTTACAAATCTTGGTTCAGTAACTGAAGAAGATTTAGATAAAGTTGAAAAAATTGTTAACCAAAAAATTTGGGATGCACTACCAGTAGAAACAGTAGAAACTGATATTGAGTCTGCTAAAAAAATGGGCGCAATTGCTTTATTTAGTGAAAAATATGGTGATATTGTACGTGTAGTTAAGATTGGTGATTATTCAATCGAATTTTGTGGTGGAAATCATGCTAAAAACACAAGCGAATTAGGATTATTCAAGATTACTTCAGAATCTGGAGTTGGTGCTGGTGTCCGTCGTATTGAAGCTGTTACTTCAAAAGAAGCATTTGAATTTATGCAACAACGTAGTCAATTGTTAGATAAAGTGGCAAATCAATTGAAGGTAGCACAAGTTAAAGATATTCCACATAAAATTGATCAAACATTATCTCAAGTAAAAGAATTAGAACAACAAAAACAAACATTAGAAGATAAATTTGCTAGCCAACAAGCTAACGATGTTTTCAAAAATGTTGAAGAGATTAATGGTAAGAAATTAATAGCTTCACAAGTAAATGTTTCAGGCATGAACCAATTACGTCAATTAGCTGATCAATGGAAGTCTAAGCAATTGTCAGATGTTCTTGTATTAGGAACAACAACCGATGATGGAAAAGTTAATTTAATTGTAGCAATGAGTGATGATGCAATTAAATCTGGACTGAAAGCTGGCGATTTAATCAAAGAAATCGCTCCATCAATTGGTGGCGGCGGCGGTGGACGTCCAAATCTTGCACAAGCAGGCGGAAAGAATCCAGCTGG
Organism: Ligilactobacillus cholophilus; assembly: GCF_030389495.1. NCBI lineage: Bacteria > Bacillati > Bacillota > Bacilli > Lactobacillales > Lactobacillaceae > Ligilactobacillus > Ligilactobacillus cholophilus. The sequence goes on along the minus strand of NZ_CP127832.1, from coordinate 878,609 downwards.
ATTGCAAGAGGCATTTGCTAAAGCTAAGAAATGGCTTGAAAATAAATAATTTTTAACAATATAAAGAGATACTGACTTTAAAGGTTGGTATCTTTTTTTGAATATATGTTAATTTTAGTTTAATATATGCAAAATGATTGACAATTTATTTTTTTTATCGCATTATCAAAACAATATAAAAATGGTATAAAATATTGTTACTCAATAAGAATTTTAGTAAAATGAAACTGTAAAGTGTCATGGGAGGTGCCAATTTTGAGTTCAGATAAAACTGTATTTTTTGACTATAATCAAGAAGAACGTAAAGAAATTCATGAAACATTGCAAACAGTATATAATGCTTTAGAAGAAAAAGGATATAATCCTATTAATCAAATTGTAGGATATTTAATTTCAGGTGATCCTGCATATATTCCACGTGCGGATAATGCACGAAACTTAATTCGGAAGTATGAGCGTGACGAAATTATTGAAGAACTTGTACGCTCATATCTTAAAAGAGAGGATATGAATATTCATTGGCACGAATAATGGGGCTAGATGTTGGCTCAAGAACAGTTGGAATTGCAATTAGTGATCAATTAGGATGGACTGCTCAAGGTGTCGAAATTATCCGTATTGATGAAGATAATGAAGTTTTTGGATTAGATCGTGTTGTTGAACTTGCTAAAAAGCATCAAATTGTGGGATTTGTAATTGGATTACCTAAAAATATGAATAATACTTCAGGTCCCCGTGTTGATGCAGCTAAACATTATGGAGAATTGTTGCAAGAAAAAATTGATTTACCAATTGATTTTCAAGATGAACGTTTAACTACGGTTGAAGCTGAACGAATTTTAATAGAAGAAGCAGATACTTCACGCAAAAAACGCTATGAAGTTATTGATAAATTGGCAGCAACATTAATTTTACAAAATTATTTAGACAGAAATGGCAAATTAGTAAAGTTACTGAAACTTTAGAATCGAGGAGATATGATGGCTAATAACAAACAAAATGAAAACTTAATCACTTTAGTTGATGATCAAGGAAATGAAAGTTTATATGAAATTTTATTCACTTTTGAATCAGAAGATTATGGAAAATCATATATTTTATTAATTCCAGCAGGGTCTGAGCCAGAAGAACAAGTAGATGTTTTAGCATTTGCTTTTGATCCAAATAATGATGGTGATGCAACAGATGCAGAATTGTATGATATCGAAAGTGACGAAGAATGGGACATGGTTGAAGGTGTTTTGGATACATTCTTAAATGATGAAAATATGCAATAAAAAAATTCTAGGACGAATTTTTTAAGGCCTTCTTAGAGTTAATGATAAGAATTTTCTAAAAAAGGAATTTCTCAATCGCGAGAAATTCCTTTTTTTATTTTTTTGCATAAATAAAAAGCTAAATATTCAAATTATTTTATTTTACACAACATATTGTACTTAATAAAAATGACATATACAACATGTAGAATAGGTGCTAAAATAAAAGTACATATTTAGTGGGAGGAAAGAATAATGAATAAAATCAATATGTATCAATTACCTGAAACATGTATTAAAAGAGATGGATTTGAAGTTCCATTTGAACTTTATAAAATTAAATTTTTGATCAATGATTTATCCTTATCAGAAAATGAGAATGAAATTTTAGAATCATTTTCAAAAGAATTGAGTGGTCAAAATAAAGTTTCAACAGATCAAATTGAAAAGAGTTTTCTAAATGTTTTAAAAAATATGGATTTTTCAGAACAAGTTCAAAACTATTTAAAGCATAAGGAAATGATTGCAACAGAATTTAAAGAACAAATTAATCCAGTACAAAGATTGAATCGACTAGTAAATGAAGATGCTAGATTAGTTCATGAAAATGCTAATAAAGATAGTAAGTTATTCAGTACTAGACGTGATTTAATTGCAGGTGCTGTTGGGAAAACAACAGGATTAACAATGATGCCTGAACATATTGCGAAGGCCCACTTAAAAGGAAATATTCACTTCCATGATTTAGATTATTCTCCACTTGAAGCATACAGTAATTGTTGTTTAATTGATTTTGAAACTTTGTTCCGAGATGGATTTAAAATTGGAAATGCAGAAGTTGAAGAACCAAAATCAATCCAAACAGCTGTAGCACAAATTACACAAGTTATTGCAAGTGTTTCAAGTCAACAATATGGTGGTTGTACAGTTGATCATATTGACACATTACTCGAACCTTACGCAAATAAAAATTATAAGAAACATTTAAAAGAAGCAGAACAATTAAGTTCAGATGAAACAGTTCAAGAAAAATTCGCTAAAAAGCAAACTATTAAAGATATTTATGATTCAATGCAAGCATTGGAATATGAAATAAATACATTATTTACTACAAATGGTCAAACACCATTTACTTCAGTAGGATTTGGATTAGGAACTTCATGGATTAGTCGTGAAATTCAAAAAGCAATATTACAAGTAAGAATTGATGGACTAGGTAAAAATCATAGAACAGCAATTTTTCCTAAATTATTATTTGCAATTAAAAAAGGTGTAAATTACTATTCTGAAGATCCTAATTATGATATTAAACAACTTGCTTTAAAGTGTTCTTCTAAAAGAATGTATCCAGATATTTTAAATTATCAAGCATTAGTTGACATAACTGGTAATTTTAAATCTCCAATGGGTTGTCGTTCTTTCTTACCAAAATGGACAGACGAAAATGGTAAGGCAATAAATGATGGGCGTGCAAATATGGGAGTTGTAACTTTAAATCTTCCACGTATTGCAATGGAATCAAAGGGAAATCAAGATTTATTCTGGGAAATTTTAGAAGATCGGCTACATCTTGTAAGAGACGCTTTATTATTTAGAGTAAAACGAATTGTAGAAGGTGCTAAACCTCAAAATGCACCTATTCTATATCAATATGGTGCTTTTGGAATGAAAGCAAAGCCAGATGAAAGTGTTGATAAGTTCTTTAATCGAGATCGTGCAACTGTTTCGCTTGGTTATATTGGTTTATATGAAGTAGGTACAGTTTTCTTTGGTCCAAATTGGGAACATAATCAAACTGCTCATGATTTTACAGTTAAAGTTGTTAAAACTTTAGATGATCATTGTAAGAGTTGGGCAAAACAATATGGCTATCATTTTAGTGTATATTCAACACCAAGTGAATCGTTAACTGACCGTTTTTGCCAATTAGATATTAAAAAATTTGGTCGGGTAAAAGATATAACTGATAAAGAGTATTATACAAATAGTTTCCATTATGATGTTCGTAAACATCCAAGTCCATTCGAAAAACTTACATTTGAAATGGATTATCCACATTATGCAAGTGGTGGCTTTATTCATTACTGTGAATATCCAAACTTAAAGCAAAATCCTAAAGCTCTTGAGGCAGTTTGGGATTGGTCATATGACAAGATTGGATATTTAGGAACAAATACGCCAATTGACAAATGTTATAAATGTGGATTCGAAGGTGAATTTAAAGCAACTGCACGTGGATTTGAATGTCCAACATGCGGAAACCATGATCCCAAGACATGTGATTGTGTAAAACGGACTTGTGGTTATTTAGGAAATCCATTACAAAGACCAATGATTCACGGAAGACATGAAGAAATTGCAGCAAGACATAAAAATGTGACACCTTCAATGGCGAAAGAAATGGCAAATCATGCTAGCCATAAGCAAAGCGATTTAAAGAACACTTTAGAAAAGAGTAATGAAAATGAGAAATAGGAGAGAACCAAATAATCCTAAGCCACAAGAATGGTTAGCTAGTGAACTAAGTGAGATGCGAATTGCAGATTATAAACCTTTTAATATGGTTGATGGTGAAGGTGTACGTTGTAGTTTATACGTAAGTGGATGTAAATTTTTATGTCCAGGATGTTATAACAAGGTAGCACAAAGCTTTCATTATGGACAGGTTTATGATGATGATTTAGAAGAACAAATTATGGAAGATTTAGCACAACCATATGTACAAGGAATAACTTTCTTAGGTGGCGAACCATTTCTTAATACTCAAGTTACTTTGAGATTAGCAAAAAAGATACGCAAAGAATTTGGTAATACTAAAGATATTTGGTCATGGACTGGATATACCTGGGATGAGTTAATGCAAGAATCATTAGATAAATTGGAACTACTTTCTTTGATTGATATCCTTGTGGACGGACGTTTTTTAGAAAGTAAAAAAGATTTAACATTACAATTTCGTGGCAGTTCAAATCAACGAATAATTGATGTTCAACGTTCACTAAAAGAAGATAAAGTTCATATTTGGGATAAATTAATCAAATAATAGGAGAATGATTAATGAAAACTTTTGAAATTAAGAATTTAAAAGTCGAAGTTGAAGGAAAAATGATTTTAAAGGGAGTTAATTTAACAGTTAACCCTGGAGAAATACACGTTATTATGGGGCCGAATGGAACTGGAAAATCAACGCTTTCTGAAACAATTATGGGAAATCCTAAATATAAGATATTAGATGGCCAAATTTTATTAGATGGTGAATCAATTAATGATTGGCCAGTTGATAAAAGAGCACGTCATGGCTTATTTTTAGCAATGCAATATCCAGTTGAAATTCCTGGAATTACTAATAGTGAATTTATTAAAGCTACAGTCAAAGCTAGACAGGGAAAAATAAATATTTTAAGTTTTATTCAGAAATTGAAACAAAATGCGGAATTTTTAGATATTTCTGAAAAAATGCTTGATAGAAATTTAAATGAAGGCTTTTCAGGTGGCGAAAAGAAAAGAAATGAAATTTTACAAATGATGATGATTGATCCTGATTTAGCTATTCTTGATGAGATTGATTCTGGTTTAGATATAGATGCATTACAAGTGGTAGCTAAGGGAGTTAATCAAATGCGTTCATCACATTTTAGTACTTTGATGATTACTCATTATCAAAGACTTTTGAATTATATTCATCCAGATGTTGTGCATGTCATGATGGATGGAAGAATTGTTAAAAGTGGAGATTTTAGTATGGCGCAGAAATTAGAAAAAACTGGATATGCTAAGTTAAGAGATGAACTTGGATTAAAAATTAGATTGGTTGATGAAAATGTTTAAAAATGGAAGATTACCTGATATTGAGAAAGTTAATTTTAAATATTGGAATTTTGGTAATCCAGTACAAGAAAGTATAGCCAATCATATTATTGTAAAAAATCAAAAGCAGTTAGTTGATAAGGGGATTAAGATTGTCGATTTAAAAAATATTAAAACTGAATGTTTTGCATTAATAAACAAATTCAAGGGGAAGATAATTTCAAAGGATGAAAATCAATTTGTTGCTGATAATGAAAATGCCTTTAATTGTGGATTGTTTATTTACGTTCCACAAAACTTATTACTTACTGATCCAATAGAAATTGAAATTAAGCAGGAAGATCAACTTGATTGTCGAATTGTAATGTGTATGGACTCTGGATCAAGTGTTTCAATGATTCAAACATTTAACGGAGAAACTGTGGGGAAAAAAGGTGCAAAAATTATTGAGGAAGTAAACGTTAAATGTGATGCACAGTTTAAATTAAATACAATTCAACATCTATCTAATTCGACTACATATTTTAAACAACGTATTAAAGTTGAACAAAATGCTAATGTTATGTGGAATGTAGAAGCTTTTAATTTAACTAATAGTTTAAATGAATGTGAAATTATTTTAGATGGAACAGGCGCTCAAGGAGATTTAAAAATTATTTCTTTAGCAAATAACAAACAAGTGCAGGGTTTTAATGCTAAAATCATAAATCGCAAACTAAAGACCATTGCTAAAATATTGCAGCGTGGAATTGTAATGGATCAAGCAAGAATTGTGTTTAATGGTATTGGAAAAATAGAAAATGGCGCTCATGGAGCAAATTCACAACAAGAAAATCGTTTATTAATGTTATCTGAAAAAGCAAAAGGGGACGCTAATCCAATCTTATTAATTGATGATAATGATGTTCAGGCTGGACATGCTGCAAGTATTGGCAAAGTTGATTTGAAAAAAATGTATTACTTAATGAGTCGAGGATTATCAAAAAAAGTTGCAGAAAAATTGCTTGTTAAAGCATTTTTAATGCCAACTATTGATCAAATTCCTGAAAAAGATATTCAAATGTTATTGAAAAAACAACTTGAAAGAAGACTAGAAAATGAATTGTAATTTAAAGAGTATTCGACAGAATTTCCCTTTATTGCAAAATAAAAAATTAATATATTTTGATAATGCTGCAACAACTCAAAAGCCACAAACGGTGATTCAAACATTAACTGATTATTATCAAAAGCAAAATGCTAATGTCGATCGTGGAGCATATCAATTGTCTGCAGAGGCGACAATTGAATATGAGAAAGTTCGCGAAAAGGTAGCTGAATTTATTCATGCTAAATCAGAACGTGAAGTGGTTTTTACAAAGGGAACGACACAAGCTATAAATTGGATTGCAAACGGTTTTGTTCAAAAACAATTAAATGAAGATGATGAAATTGTAGTTTCAATTATGGAGCACCACAGCAATTTTTTGCCTTGGCAGATAATTGCTCAAAACACACATGCTAAATTAAAATGTGTAAAAATGAACTCTGATTATACACTTGATATGCAGGACTTAAAGAGTAAAATTACAGAAAAAACTAAATTTGTTGCAATTACAGCGGTATCAAATGTTTTAGGAATTGTTAATCCAATTTCAGAAATCTGTAAAATTGCACATCAAAATAATGCGTTAGTCCTTGTTGATGCTGCGCAAGCTGTTCCCAGCATGCCAATTGATGTTCAAAAATGGAATGCAGATTTTGTTGCTTTTTCTGGACATAAAATGTTAGGCCCAACTGGAGTTGGTGTTTTATGGGGAAAAGGCGAACTACTTAAAGATTGTGCTCCACTTGAATATGGTGGTGGCATGATTAATGATGTCAGTTTAGATAATGTCATCTTAAAAGATGTTCCATGGCGATTTGAAGGAGGAACTCCTAATATTGCTGGTGTAATAGGATTAGGAAAAGCAATTGATTTTCTTAAAAAAATTGGAATGCAGAATATTCTTGAAAGAGAGAAAAATTTAACGAAAATTTTGCTTGAGAAGATATGTAATATTGAAGGCGTAAAAGTATATGCAAATCCTAATCAAAATCAAACAGGAATTGTTTCATTTAATATTGGTAAAGTACATCCACATGATGTTGCAACTTTTTTAGATGCTTTTGGGATAGCGATTCGAACAGGTCACCATTGTGCAATTCCACTAATGCATGAATTAAAAGTAAGTGGAACGTGTCGAGCAAGTTTATATTTCTATAATACTGAAGAAGAAATTGAACAGTTCGTTCAAAAAATTAAGAAAGCAAGGGATTTCTTTGGATTCTATCAAAAATAGTGATTTGGATAAACTGTATCAAGAGATAATTCAGGAACATGCAGTTAGTCCGAGAAATTACGGAAAATTAGTACATAAAACAGCTACTAAGCGGGTATTTAACCCTATTTGTGGGGATGATTTAACAATTGAAGTTGAAATAAAAAATGACATTTTACAAAAAATATCATTTAGTGGCGAAGGATGTATTCTTTCAACTGCTTCAGCATCGGTAATGACAGAATTAGTTGTGTCAAAAAGGATTGATGATATTCATAAGTTGATTAATAATTTTTATTCATTAGTAACAGATAAAGTGATAGATCAAGATATGTTAATTGCATTAGGAGATGCTATTGCATTTAAAAATGTTAAGCAGTTTCCAATCAGAGTGAAATGCGTATTGATGTCTTGGGATGCCCTAAGAATGTGTTTGAAAGGAAATCAAGTTAATGAGTAATAAAACTGATGATTTGCAATTAGGAGAGAAGTATCTGTATGGCTTTAAAGATCAAGTAAAACCTTTATATACAACAGGTAGAGGATTATCCACAGATAAAATTCGTATGATTTCAAAAATCAAAAATGAACCTCAATGGATGCTCGATTTTAGATTAAATGCATTTGAAATATATCAAAAAATGCCAATGCCTAATTTTGGGCCTGACTTGTCAGCAATTGATTTTGAAAACATTAATTATTTTAGAAAAGATACAGCAAATGTTGCACGTAAATGGGAAGATGTTCCAGATACAATTAAAGAAACATTTGATAAACTTGGGGTACCTGAAGCTGAACGAAAATATTTGGCTGGGTCATCAGCTCAATATGAATCAGAGGCTGTATACCATAATATTCAATCTGAACTTCAAGAACAAGGCGTAATTTTTATGGATATGGATTCGGCATTACAAGAATATCCTGAATTGATAAAAAAGTATTGGGGAAAACTTGTACCACCATCAGATAATAAGCTTGCAGCTTTAAATTCTGCAGTGTGGTCTGGAGGAACATTTATTTATGTTCCTAAAAATGTTGAATGTAAAATTCCAATACAAAGTTATTTTCGAATTAATGAAGGAAATTCTGGTCAATTTGAAAGGACTTTAATTATTGTAGATGAGAATGCTAGCGTAAATTATGTCGAAGGATGTACAGCACCTAACTATTCTGCAGATAGTTTGCATGCAGCAGTAGTTGAGGTTAATGTTCTAAAAGATGCATATTGTAGATATACAACAATTCAAAATTGGTCTGACAATGTTTATAGCTTAGAAACAAAACGTGCAAAGGCAATGGAGAATGCGACAATGGAGTGGGTTGATGGTAATTTGGGTTCAAAAGTTACTATGAAATATCCTAGTGTTTATTTAAATGGCGAAAATGCAAAGGGGACAATGCTTTCAATTGCATTTGCAGGAAAAGATACTGAGGGAAATGGGATTATTTCTGACACTGGAGCAAAAATGATTCATAATGCACAAAATACCTCTTCTTCAATTGTTTCTAAATCATTATGCAAAGATGGCGGAAAAGCTGATTATCGTGGTGTTGTCCGCTTTGGTAAAAACAGCCAAGGATCATTTAGTCATGTTGAATGTGATACGATTATTATGGATGATAAGTCATCAAGTAATACATTGCCTTACAATGAAATTTTAAATGGTAATGTTTCAATTGAACATGAAGCCAAAGTTTCAAAAATATCAGAAGAACAATTATATTATTTAATGAGTCGAGGTTTATCTGCTAAAAAAGCAACTGAAATGATTGTAATGGGATTTATTGAACCATTTACAAAGGAACTTCCAATGGAATATGCAGTTGAATTGAATCGTTTGATTGAATATCAAATGGATGGTTCTGTAGGTTAAATTTTAATTTGTGAATTAACACAAGAACTTTTAAGTTCTTGTGTTTTTTATGTAACTTTATTTTGAATTTAACTAAGGAAACAACCTAATAAACCTCAAAATATGCTAAAATTAATGGTATTGAGTTTTTTGAAAGGATGAGACGGAATGGCGGAAAGAAAAAGACGTTTTAAAGTTGAAATTGATGGAGAAGAATTTACAATAATTGGAAAAAGTACACCAGAACATATGGATGCAGTAATGGAAATTACTAATCAAGAATTAGCTACAATAAAGAAGCTAATGCCTTCATTATCAGAAAAGAAAGCAGCATTATTATTGGCAATAAATGCTGTATCTGATCAATTAGAAAAACAGGAAGAATTAGATAAGTTAAAGGAACAATTAAATTAATATAGGTGATAATATGCTAGTAACATTGATTATAATTCTTTTATTAATTCTTGCATTTCGCTTTGGTTATAAACGTGGATTATTAATGACGTTAATGAGTGCTGCAGGATATATTGTTGTATTTTTGCTAGCAATTTTTTTAGCTAAACCAATGGGAATTGCGTTATCAGGTGCATTACCAGCGTTATGTAAAAATGTTGATTTTTCAACTATATTTTATCAAGTATTGGCTTTTTGGATTATCGCAATTGTTGGTAGTATTATTTATCGCGTGGTTGCGAAAACAGTTAATGGCATAACTAAATTGCCTTTAATTTCACAACTTAATGCACTTGCAGGTGCAGCACTTTCAACGATTTTAATGTATATAGTGATTTTCTTTGGGTTATTGTTGATGTCAGCATGGCCAAACTCAAATGTGCAACAAAGTGTACATGAATCAAATGTTGCACAATGGATTTTAACAAAAACTCCGCTTTTTTCACAAAATATTTTTGATAATATATCTAATTAACTATGAAAGGAGGATTTACGGATGCATTCTAAAATTTTAAAAACATTAGAATATGATAAAATTCGACAAAAAATTGCAGATTATACTGTAACAGAGAATGGTAAAAAATTAGCATTAAATTTAATTCCAAGTTCAGATGCTGAAACAATTGAGCGTAATTTGGCAGAAACACAGGATGGAGCTGATATCTTAAGATTAAAGGGCGGAATACCAATGCCTAAGTTGTTGGATATCAAAGCTTTATTAAAACGATTAGAGATTGATGCTACATTAAACGGAAAAGAACTTGCGATGATTGCTAAAGTTTTGCGTGCTACGAATGTAGTTAAAGCATTTTTTAGAGAGTTAGCAGATGATGAAATTGATTTAAAATCTGTTGATAAACTTAATGAAGACTTGCAAACAATCCCAGAAGTAAGCAAAAAATTGCTTGTTTCAATTGAAAGCGATGGTCATGTAACAGATGATGCCTCTTCATTACTTAAAAGTTTAAGAAAACAAATTGAAAGTACAGAAGGAACGATTCGTGATAAACTATCAAGTTTGACTCATGGAAGTAAAGCTAAATATTTAAGTGATTCACTTGTAACAATTCGTAATGATCGTTATGTAATTCCTGTAAAAGCTGAAAATCGTGGGCAATTTGGTGGAGTTGTACATGATCAAAGTGCATCAGGGCAGACACTTTTTGTTGAACCACAGGCAATTGTGGATTTAAATAATCGACTTAAACAACAACAATTAGCTGAAAAAGAAGAGATTCAACGAATTTTAAGAGAATTATCTGAATTAGTTGCACCGCATACACAGGAATTAGAACAAAATGCACTGATTTTAGGTAAGATGGATTTTATTAATGCAAAGGCTCAGTATGCAAAAGAAATTCATGCAACGTTACCTGAAATTTCACTTGAGAATGATATATATATTCGTAGAGCATGGCATCCGTTACTTAATCCTAAGACTGTAGTTAAGAATGACATTGCTTTGGGAAAAGATTATCAAGCAATTGTAATTACTGGACCTAATACAGGTGGAAAAACAATTACTTTAAAAACATTGGGTTTGATTCAATTAATGGCTCAATCGGGATTGTTTATCCCTGCAAATGAAGAAAGTCGAGTAGGCGTATTTGATGAAATTTTTGCAGATATTGGTGATGAACAGTCAATTGAGCAAAGTCTAAGTACTTTTTCATCACATATGACTAACATAGTAGAAATTCTAAATTCTATAACAGCTAATTCCTTAATTTTGTTTGATGAATTGGGTGCTGGAACAGATCCACAAGAAGGTGCAGCATTAGCAATTTCAATTTTAGATGCAATTGGTGCAGTTGGAAGTTATGTAGTTGCAACTACTCACTATCCAGAATTAAAAGCGTATGGATTTGAACGGCCACAAACAATTAATGCTTCAATGGAATTTGATAGTGAAACGCTTCAACCAACGTATCATTTATTGATAGGAATTCCAGGAAGAAGTAATGCATTCGATATTTCTAAACGGTTAGGCCTATCAGAACAAATTGTTAATTCAGCAAGACAAATGGTTAGTCAAGATAGTCAAGATTTAAACGAAATGATTTCTGATTTAGTTAAAAAAAGACATGATGCTGAAGAAAAACAAGCTTTCTATAAAAAATATTTAAAAGAAGCTGAAAAGTTACATCATGATTTAGAAGTTGGCTTTGAAAGATTTGAAAGTCAAAAAGATAATCAAATGAATCAAGCTAAAAAAGAAGCTAATGGAATCATTGAGAATGCACAGAAAAAAGCAGATCAAATTATTGCGGAGTTACGCAAGATGAGAATGCAAGGTGCAAATGCTGTTAAAGAAAATGAACTTGTAGATGCAAAAACTAAGTTAAATCAACTTGAACAACCAATTAATTTAAAAAAGAATCGTGTGTTAAAACGTGCAAAAAATCAAAAAGAATTCCATGTTGATGATGATGTATTAGTTAAATCATATGGACAAAAAGGTGTATTGCTTCGTCAAAGTGATGCAGATCATTGGGAAGTTCAAATTGGAATTTTAAAAATGAAAATTGAAACCAGTGATTTGGAAAAAATTAAAGTTGATGAAAAACAAAAATCTCATTCAGGGGTTAGTGTAAAACGAAGTTCATCATCTGGATTACCAACTACATTGGATTTACGTGGTCAAACTAAAGAAGAAGCATTGATGAGTGTTGATCGATATATTGATTCAGCATTACTTGCAGGATATCCATCAGTAACAATTGTTCATGGAAAAGGTACTGGTGCTTTACAGAGTGCAATTAAACAATATCTTTCAAATAATAAATCGGTTAAGAGTTTTAATTACGCATCTGCAAATGCAGGTGGTGATGGTGCAACAATTGTTAATTTTAAATAATTAAAGCTTTATTGTTGTACATTTATGTGTTTTTAGCGTAACTTTATATATAGAATGCTATTAAGGAAGAGGTAAGATTAATGATTGATGTTACATTATTGGGTACTGGTGGAAGTATTCCATTACCTGACCGTTATTTATCATCAGCAATTATTGAATATAAGGGACGTAAAATTTTGATGGATGCCGGTGAAGGTACTGGGGTCTCAATGCGTGCAGTTCGAAGTGGTTTTAAATCATTAGATGTAATCTGTATTACTCATTTACATGGTGATCATGTAATTGGTTTACAAGGAATTTTAGGAACAACAAGTAACACAGGAAGAACAGAACCAATCACAATCATTGGTCCTAAGGGCATTAAAGATGTTATGAAGGGATTCAGAGTTATTATGCCATGGTTAAATTATGACATAAATATCATCGAAGATCCTAAGCCAAATGAACCTATTGTAATTAATAATAAGTGGATTCATGGTGAATTATCAATTTCTGCATTACCTGTAAAGCACACACGGCCTAATTTTGCTTATCGTGTTGATTTGAAACGAAATCCAAAATTTGATCCTCAAAAAGCTAAAGAAAATGAAGTACCACAACGTATTTGGGGTGATCTTCAACGTAAAGATGAACCAATTACGATAGATGGTAAGACATATACGCCTGATATGGTATTAGGAAATGCACGCAAGGGAATGCGTGTAAGTTGGGTTACAGATACACGTCCAACACCAGAAATTCCTGGTTTTATTGAAGGTTCAGATTTGTTATTAAGTTGTGCAAACTTTGGATCAAATGATGACACTGAAAAAGCAGCAAATAAAATGCATATGACATTTGCTGAAGCTGCAACTCAAGCTAAAAAGGGTCATGTTAAGGAAATGGTTTTGACACACTTTTCACAGGCAATGCGTCATCCAGAAAAATATTTAAAGAATGCTACTGATATTTTCCCTAATACAGTAATTGGAAAAGATCATATGCATTTTACTTTAAACTTTGATCAAGATTTTGCTGAACCAACAATTATTGAAACAAAAACTGAAGAATAAATAAAAGTGAAGTTTAATTAGTATGTTGCTAACTAAACTTCACTTTTTTAAATTGTTTTGTTGGCTGTTGTTAAAAAGATTAAGCATTGTCATTAGTATTACTTGAAGTTGATTCTAAATTAGATGAATCAATTTTTTGAGCTTCTTTTTGAATTTTATCAAATTCAATCAATGAAAATGGCTGAATACCCGTTTTTTCTTCTAACATAGAAGAATGTTTATCAATGTGAATGTTGATAGTTACAGTATAATTTTTACTGTCAACTTTTTCAATTTCACCTTCAGTTACAAATTGATCCTCTAATTGATAAGTTTCAGCAATAAAACCAGTTTCTAATTTAAAATCTGGTTTTTCTGTTAATTTACAACGTAATTTAATAGGCTCGCCACTTAGTTCAAAAATTTCTATATCTTTTTTTGACTTAATTAACTTCAAGTCTCCCCAACCAGCATATTTAAAAAATAATTTTAAGTCTTTTTTACTTGCTAGTGGTAATTTACGTGCTAATAATTTTCCTGACCAGTACATGATATCTTTATTATTGCCAACTAAACTAGGGATTAATAAATCACGTAACATCTCTGTACCAAGTGTAGTACCAGATTTATTTAATAATGTTTTGGTAAAAAAATTTTCTTCCATAATTTGCTCCTTCAAAACAACTATTACTATTATATCGTTTTACTGTAGAAAATTCTTACTAATTTAAATGATGAATGATAAAATGAAGATAAAATTAAACAATGAGGTTTTTAAAATGGAACAAATATTAATTGCTACAAAAAATCCAGGTAAGGCACGTGAATATCGTAAAATTTTTGAGCCAAAAGGATTTGAAGTAATTACTTTATTAGATTTAGAAGAACAGAGTATTCCTTCAATCGATGAAAATGGACAATCTTTTGATGAGAATGCTTATATTAAAGCACAGGCATTAACTGATGCAATGAAAATTACTGTTTTAGCTGATGATTCAGGATTATGTGTTGATGCTTTAAATGGAGCACCAGGAATTCATTCAGCACGTTATGCAGGAGATCATGATGATGAAGCTAATCGCAAAAAATTACTATTAGAAATGAAAGATGTTCCAAAAGAAAAAAGAACAGCTCACTTTCATACTTCAATCGTAGTTACTCATCCTACAAAGGAAAATCTTAAAGTTAGTGGCGAAGCAGAGGGAAGAATTTTAACACATGAAGTTGGTGAAAAAGGATTTGGATATGATCCACTCTTCTATTCATTTGATTTAGATAAGACATTTGCCGAAGCAACGGTTGATGAAAAGAACAGTGTAAGTCATCGAGGTAAAGCAGTAAGATCATTAATGAAACAGTTTGACAAATGGTGGACTGATTAAGAATGGATTGAACTTAATGCGGCACGAAATTGAAGATTTAAAATTAAGGTTAATAAAGTGGAGTATATTTACATTAGTTTGCTTAATAATGGGGAACTTGTTTAGCATACACTTTTTGATTTTAGTAGGATTTTTTAGTTTAATCTGGTGTATAGTATTATTCTTCTTGTTTATATATCTGTTATTACGTCATTTTTATGATCACCATTAAGTTTGACTTTTTTATGAACATCTGTATAATAGTAAGAGTAAATTTGCCCGTTGGTCAAATTGGTTAAGACGTCGCCCTCTCAAGGCGGAGTTGCGGGTTCGATCCCCGTACGGGTGATATACTCTGGAATGCTCGTATTTTTATGAGCATTTTTATTATATTTTTAAAATATAAATTTTTTTAGCAACTAATTTATTTTTACGATATAATATTAGAGTAAGTAAATCAGGTGAGGAGGAGTAACATGCTAAATAAAACAAAACATTTTTTAAGAGCGCATGGCGTTGACTATGAAAAAGAGCACGTTAATCCATTAATCGTGCCTGAGAAAGTGTATGTATTAAAATTTGGTAGAGGCAATCGTCTAAACAATCGTTTTATTGTTGAACATACTTATACATGGACTGGTCGGATTAAGATAAATAATATTATATTAAGACTACATGGCCAGCACCATCCTCGTGAATTTCATAATGAAGCAGAATTATTGAATTATTTACGAAGACATGAAAAAGCATTTTCTCAAAATAAAAAAAAGAAAAAGCATGTATGATCAATGCATATTAGTTGATTAAATTAACCAATGACATTATGATAATGGTGGTTGATGAAGTAAGGCTTTGCTCTAGTAGGTGAGTGAAAGCAGTTCAACCAAAAATCTTCGCTCCAGAAAGAGGAGCGAAGTTTTTTTATTTTTAAATGATGCGTATTTAATATTTTAAAGTGACAAAAAGCATATAATTTAAAAAAGAAGGGGATGATAGCATATGTCTGAAAGACGAAAATTAAGTCATGAAAATTTGGTATATCAAGTGATTTCTGAACAGGAGAGAGTTAATGCGGGAGAGATTACACCTGTTGTTTTATCTAAATTGGTATCTTTAGTAAAAGAAGAAAATCCTTCAATCGATAAAGAAATGATTAGGACAGATATAGAGAATATGTTAGGGAAAAAATTATTCCTATTTGAATTAATTGATGATAATTTTGTAGATGTTGAACAGAAAAAGATTTCACTTGATGATTTAAATAAAAACACTTTATTGATAGCAAGTAAGGAAAAAATTTAATAGCAATATTACAAAAGAGGAATCTATAAAAAGTTCCTCTTTTTTTGTTATTTTGAACTTAAAATATATTTATCACATTTAATGTCAGTTTTATAATGAACAAAAACGTTAAAAGTGGTAAAATAATACGTGTTTAGTAGTAGAAGTTTTAAAGGAGTTTTATAAATGAAAAATGTTTATTTTAATCATGATGGTAATGTCGATGATTTAACATCTTTGTTATTATTATTACAAGTTCCAGATATTAATTTGATTGGAGTGGGAGTTACAGATGCCGATTGTTTTGTTAAACCTGCTGCAGAAGCATCACGCAAGATAATCGATCGTTTTAATAGTTTTAATCATAAGTTAGAAGTTGCATTATCTGATTCTCGACCAAAACACCCATTTCCAAAAGAATGGCGCTTAAGTTCTTACGCATTTAATTCATTTCCTATTTTAAATGAAAAGGGGAAGATTAAAACTCCTCAAGCTGAAAAACCTGCACATCTTGATATGATTGATAAAATTATGAATCAGGATGGAAAAACGATCTTAATCATGACTGGACCATTGTCAGATTTAGCAAGAGCATTAGAAATTCAACCTGAAATTCAAAATAAAATTGAAAAATTATATTGGATGGGAGGTTCTCTTGATGGTCATGGGAACGTTATAGAACCTGATTATGATGGTACAGCTGAATGGAATGCTTTTTGGGATCCAGAGGCTGTAAAAACAGTTTGGAATTCTAATTTAGATATTCAAATGGTGGGACTTGAAAGTACAGAAGAATTACCACTTAACATAAAATTGAGAGACCATTGGGCTAGTTTAAGGAAATATCCTGCAATGGATTTAATTGGACAGGGATATGCTCTTGTACTTAATTATGAAGCTAATTCAGTTTATTATCTATGGGATGTGCTTACAACCATCTCAAGCTTGTATCCTGAAACTATTAAGTCGAAAAAGGTTAAAAGTGATGTGATTGTTGGAGGACATGCTGATGGTCGGACATATCCAACTGAGAATGGAAGAGAAATTACATTAGTGACTGAAGCAGATGAAACTAAATTTTATAAAATAATGGATGATTTAGCTAAGTCAGCACATTTCGAATAATTAAAAAAAAGATCTATAAATATTTATAGATCTTTTTTTAATTATTCAAATTCAATTGAGCATACAGGGCACAAAAACAAATAGCCTTAAACGTTGATATATCAAGCGTTTAATGATGTTGCTTTTTTATAAGGTCTCCTTTAGGGTCTCTCAATAAATAAAGTTTGCCTGTTCTTATAATTACAAGAAATGATATAATTTAAATGTACATAACAACCCTTGAAATTCCTAACCGTGTTTTTTAACATGGTTATTTTTTTATGTTAGCATTTGTTAGCATTTTTAAAAGATAGATGTATTAAAAATAAAATTAAATTAAAGTAATATGAAAGAGTTAAGTTTAAAAGTATGTTTTACTGATTGAGTATATAAAAAAACTCACGTAAACCATTCAAGATAATACGTGAGAAAAATCATAAAATTTATATAATTAATTCAATGTGAATGTTTTTTCTTTTTATTAGTTTTAAATACAACATAGAGAACAATAGCTATAATTATAGTTAGTATTCCAGCAATTATCAAATAAATCGGTACAGCCTTATATAATTCATTATGATCAAAAAATCTAATTATGCAACTAATAATTAAAATAGCTGAAAAAATAAGCATTGAGCATATAAAAACTGGATATTTTTTATGATACTACATTCGCATTTTTTATCGTTTCCATGATGACTACAACTTAGTGTATCCCTGTCTGTTATTCTTGCAATGCTTTGAATTAATAAAAATATCAAACAAAGTAATCCTAGCATCAATGAAGAAAAACATATAAGAGTAGTAGATATAGAAGTATTATGAAGATTTGATAAAATTTCTTTTAGACTATCAAAACCACCAAACATCCCAAAAATTAATGCTGAAAATATTCCTAATATTGCGATAAAATCTGTATATATAGAATTTTTAATATTGCTTGCATCCTCTGCTATTACTTTTGCTTTCCGAGCTATTTCGCTTGCCTCTGAACTTTCTTCTTGTATTTTAGATATCTGTAACATACAAAGTTTAAAATGTGTTTCAATTTTAGTTTTAATTTTTTTATCATTGTTACATAAAGGATCATTTTCTTTTTCATCAAAATACAAGTTAAACTCATACGAAGCATCACTATTATCATCATATAGTTTCATTTTGCAGTTATAAATTAATTCTGTTATTTCATCATAAGGAATATTATCTTTATCTAACATGGATAATAATTTTAAAAGCATCATACTTAAATCTTTTTTTATGTGAGTTTTATCAGATACTTTTAACATATAATAGTTTTCTTTTTTACTAGTTTGTAGATTATATTGTTTTATTAATTTTGAAACGCGATTATATTGATTTTTTGATAAGCCTATTTCATTTTTGATATACAAAATATTAAGTACTAATGTTAAAAATAATAAATCTTTACTACGATTTTGTTCATCCATAATTATTGTCCTCTAACAAAATTATTGCGTATTAATGTATCTAAATCTGCATCTAATTTAACATCATTTTTCCCATAATAAATAGGTTCATGACTATGAATATCTTCTTCATTTTGTTTCCATAATGGAAGTGAGTGTGTATATTCCACTATATTAAATACATTTATACTTAATAATTTTTTTAAATACCTTTTTACTAAATCTTTAAATTCAGAAGGTATTTTTTCTTCATTATATGTATGAGTTTCAAATTGAAAACTATTAAAATTAAATTCCTCATGGTCGCTAACTTTTTTTATAGGATTTGAACCATAACTGCTATATTCTGCATATACTTCAGGAATAACTGGACCATAATCATAAGCTTTAAAAAAGCTATCTAAAGGATAGTCGCAATTATATTCTTTAATGTATTGGGCAACTAAAACAAAAAGTACCTTTTGAAGTTGTAAATTTGTAATTGATAATTTTTCTTTAATTGCCTTATCAACAATATAATCAGCACAGTCCATAGCTAACATTTTTAAAACCTCCTAGAAAATGTGATACTTTAATCATTACTGTGATTGTAACACAGAATAAAAATCTACAATAAAATTTAATAAACGTCAATTATATTTAATAAAAAATAAATATTTTTTACATTCAATTAATTTTAATACCTTTCAATATTTTACCAACGTTTCTAAACTGGACAATTAAAACTATTAAAGTGGCTGTAATATGCTTTGTATCAATGATTTACCCAAAACAAAAAGGAGCGTTTTGTCTAGTTTTGTCCAGTTTACATTAAAGTTAATCAAAACATTAATAAACGTTACTATAATAAGCAATTAGCAAAATATAAAAAGCATATTTTGTAAACCATATTTATAAAATTAAAATGGATGCAGTCAGTTATATAAAATAAAAAACTGGATATTTTCCAGTTTTATTTAATATTAAATTTTAGATTTCGCACCCGATATTAAAAAATATGTTAGGTTTTGTCAGGTTCATTATTAATAATATTGCTATGCCAATCATAATAAAAAACTTTTGAAAAGCGAATTTATTATAAATGAATGTCCGTGTCCGCTCCTAGCTATTTGTAATTATATTTTTTAATAGTAGGGGGGATAAAAATAACCGTGAATAATCACGGCCATAATATTTTATTTAATTTGCTTATATAGATATTCTTTGAAACCCTTTAATTTGTCTTGAATATTATTATATTCTTCTTTGCTACTCATTTCGGGATAATCTTTACAACATTCCAAGTAATCATCAAAAGTTAAACTATCAGCAAGCATTCCGATTTCTATTTGTAAGCTGTTTAAATGTTGGTTTAGTCTCTTAACGTTATCCGCTAAACTATTAAATTCGTGGACTTCATTATTATATTTTGTTATCTCTTTTGGGTCGCTTAAATCATCAATAATCATTTTACTTTTATGTAGATTAAATGGAAATTTAAGCGTATAAATGCGATTTGCTGTTAGTTGTTTAAAGCGGTCATTTAAATAGCTATCTAGGTTTTTTAATCTCTTGTAGTCATTTAATAATTTGTGTGTTTGGTCGTTAAATTCGTAAATATCAGCGAATAATAATTCTAATATGTTCATTTAATATACTTCCTTTATGTTTCTTGAATACATAAGTAATAAATCATTGATATTACTATGGTTATCATTATTGTATCTATTATGATCCATGTTACTTTTCTATCTTCGTTATTGTGGTTAAGGAATAATGATAATAGAAACGATATTAACGTAATAATAAAAATAGTCATATTGTGGCAACTCTCCTAATAATTGTCTATTAAATAATTTGTTTGTTTTATTTTAAAGGCAATTAATTTAGAAAGCAATAAGTTATATAATTCTTTTATCCCAGTTTTTTAAATCGGCATTAGCTAAACTATTAATATTATTCATCATGCTTGTTGCTTGGCTTGTTAGCATTGCAACACATTTATTTCTATCAAATTCATCTTTTGCAATTGAATATCCCGCATTTTTGCCATTTCTTTCTGAAACAATCGGAATACCTTTACTTCTTAATTTTGCTACTGCATCAGTAACAGTTCTTGATGAAACATTTGCTATTTGCGTTATTTCTAATCTTGATACTGCTTTGCCACGGTTAGCAATAATATTTAAAATACGTTTTTCAACCTTTGATAATTTAATGCTTTTCAATATAATCTTCCTTTCTTAAATCTATATTCGTAACCATTGCCAACATATCAGCAAATATTAATAATGCTTTGTTATTTAATTGTTTAACTGTACTTTCGCCGTATTGCATCTTTTGAGCAATTTGCCAATAAGATAAATGTTCAAAATAACGGTATTTTATTACCTTTTTACATTGTTCATTTTGTATGCGTTCAATAATAGTCTTTATAGTATCTACAATATTTTTATAATAGGATGCGGTTATTGTCTTATCTTCTTGTATATTGCTGTTGGTTGATACTTTAGTTCCGTTATAACTAATACTTTTTAAATCTGCTAAAGTTGCTAGTTGTTTATATTTTTCAAAATCATTTTTAAAGAAATATCTCACATTTTTACAAGTTTGTTTTTGTTGTTTTGTAAGCGTCATTGACTGCATCCTTTCCAATAAATATAATTTAATTTAGTCATATTATTTATTGTTTAGGATGCATCCAAGCATCTTTTTTTATTACTAAAATAGGTTGAATAAACTATTTAAAATGTAAATAACCAATTTTAACCTCGTTTTTGTGTTGCTTTTTCGTTATGTGGTAGTTAAGAAATGCCTATATATCAACGTTTATTTTATATACTTACATTTGTTACTTTTTTACGATAGTTACGTAAACGCCTATATATCAACGTTTATAAAGCATAACTTACATAACTAACGTTTTTCGTATATGTTTCAATTCCTTATATATATTATTATTATTATTTACTTATATATAAATATATATAAGTAAGTAACGTAAGTAACGATAGTTCTCTTACTCTCTCAAGCGATTAAGTTACTTACGTATTATTTTTTATTAGTAAGTTATTCGTAAGCTATTTTTTATAAAATAATCGTTGGTATTTATCGGGGTCAACATTGCATAAATAACGTTGGTCGTTTCTTAATTCATCCAATTTCTGTTGATCTTTACCACTCCAATATTTAAGTGGCTTTAATCTTGGTGTTGGTGTATATTCCCAACCTTTATTTTTTAAAATCTTTTGCACTCTTAAAGTAAAAGTACGTTGTTTAATTTTTTGGTGGTTGTTTTCCATGTCCATACAAACCATGAAATAATTAAATAAAAATGAGCTTGGTATGCGTGTACTTTCTAACTCGTCCAAATATTTATTAATAAAATAATAAACGGCGTCATTATCTTCTTTAATCTCTTGTGTTGCATTGTTGCTTTCGTCTGTTTGAATAAATGTAGTTACTGGTTTGCTATGCAAGGCTTTATATAAAAGCCATTCAAGTAGTTCTTTACGATTAATATAATCATCTTTGATTTTTCTATTTTTAGGCGTCGCTTGGTATTGATGATTAAATTTTACAATTCTAAACCGTCTTAAATGAGCGTCTGTACTATCTTTAAAACGTGGTACGCCATTCATTGATTGAATGATTAAACTATTAAAACGGTTGTAATATAAGGGTAGTCCTTTCGGGTTAATAATCATTGTTTCGCCAGTTACTAAAGATTTAAAATTGCTACTATTTTCATTAAATGTATTTGGGTCATTATCATCTCCAATAATTACGGCTTTTTCATCCACGCCCGCAAGTTTAAAATCATCTTCAAACTCAATTAGTTTTAATTGTCCGCAATTTTCTTCGCCAACTAAGTTCATTATCAATTTTTCAAAAGTGCTTTTTCCTGTTCTTCCTTGTCCGTTATCTACTAAAAAGATAGCAGCTTCATGCGAAATATTAGCGTCAATGCTAGCCGTGATAATTTGCCATAATAGATTAATCTTGTCTTGTTGTCCGTTTGCAATTTCATTAAACCATTTAGAAACAGACCAACCATTATAAACGGGTTCAGTGGATGCATTCGGGTTGTAATTAGTCGCTATTTTTGTAGTAAATACATAATCAGGACTAAAGGGCAATAATTTATCTTTTTCACGGTTATAGATGCCATTATTTACAATAGTTAAATTATTATCATACGTTCTAGATGTTTCTTTACATTCAATAAGTAACTTATTCCTAATTTCTTTAATCATTCTTTCGGTTGCTTGATTATCTACATAATTAATCAGCGTACTAATTCTTTTTATATTCTTTGTATATATTCCGTTGTCTAAGTCATACCAATATAACGGCGATTGTTCTAATTCTTTCTCATTTTCTCCAATAGTTCTAAAAATTGCATATTTTTCAACAATGTTAGTTATTTCTCTGAATGTTAAACGTGGCTTTCTTACTTCTCCTTTATGCGCTCCGCTTTCAATAGTGTATTCTTTATTTTTACGCAAATTATTGCCCGCCTGTTTCAATTTGCTAAATAGTTCTTGGTTTGTTTTGGGTGGTTCATTATTTGATTGTTGTAATTTACGTAACTTTTCCATATTCTTTTGTGTTTCTTCGTCAATAAGCATCATTTACGCGGTCATCCTCCTTAATATGCTTTTGAATATTGTATTTACTTCTTTATTTTTCAATGGTGGACTAATAAAGGTATCATTGATAGCATGCGCAAACTGGTAAACTGTTTCAGGGTCTGCACCAGTTCCAAAAAGCCAACCAATAACGCCAGTAAGCCAGTTATTGCGGTTTCCTTGTCCTGTTCCTTTTGCTATCTCATCTAATTTTTTACCAGTGTAATATTTATTAGTTGGTACTCTTATTTTGTAATGAAAATCAGTGTTTGGATGCTGTTGTAATTCGTTATATATCCAACGTGGCGCTTTAGTTGCATCTTGTAGACTAATATTATTAATCGGTTTATAAATGTATTCAGCAACGCAAGAGGGCGAAATAATAACGCCGTCTGTTCGTATTTCTGCGCCAAGATGATTACCTAAATTGAATAATGTTTTATTAGTTGGCGTTAGTGATTTATTAGTTTTATAAATTAGATGAGTTCCACCGCTTTGGGTTCTCTCGGTATATGTTTGAGGTAAGTTGTAATTTCTTTTTTTAAGTTCAATTAAAACTTCCTTTAATTGATTTTGATTACTTATATCAATATCAATAAGCACTAATTTATTTTGCGATAATGCTAGTCCTAGATTATTTTGTTTATGATAAGTTTGTTTAATTAAATCAATATCATTAGTAGCATCTTTATAGCCATGAGAATTTTTAAGAGGTATTTTGCTGTTATGCGATAACTGAAATACTTTAAATTTGTTTTTAGCAAGCTGTAACGCTTTTTGTTTTGTGTTCATTTAATTCATCCTTTAATGGTGTTGTTTATTTTATTTATTGCTGTTAAAATTAAGTTTAAGGGTCATCTTTTATGCTTGTAATTTAAGTAAAAAGTCGTTTCTCGAAATTATAAGAGTGGGCAAACTCTTTTTGTATTTCTCTATTTATTAAGTCGTTTTTTAAACGGCTTTTTTATTTTGTTTAAATAAGTTCTTCATGTTCTTTTAAAAAATTAATGATGGTTTCTTTTCCGATTAGTTGCATCCCGTCTATATTTGCAACTGGTAAACCATTTCTAATAAATTTATAAATAGTATCAGTTGAAACGCCTAACCATTTAGCCATTTCTTTTTTATTTAAATAGGGCTTAGCGTGTTGTTCTTCTTGTTTTGCTTTACTAATTGCATTTTTAACAGTGTTATAAATATCGTTGCTTAATTCCTTGCGTTGCTGTTCATCTAACACAACTTGAAACATGTTTTTATCCTCACTTTCCAACAATCTCCAACATTTTATCTATGTAATGCCGACCATAAAACATTACATAAAGTAGATTTTGAATAATATTATTTTCATCATCATAGTTTTTAACTTGCTTGAATTGCGTTTCAAAATCTTTTAAGTCGGCCAACATTTGAAATAGCTTTTCTTTATCTAGATTGTTCATTGTGCTTGTAATCCTTTCTTGTAACTAATTCATCAATTGCTTTTGTATTTCCGCTTAATTCACTAATAATATAAAAAATTGAATTTTCTAAGCGGTTAAATTCATAATCTTTTAACTTATCTTTAGTTCGTGAAATACTTTCTATTGCATCATCTAATAAAGTGATTAAGGCTTTATTTTGTAAATTTAATTCTTCAATATCCATTTAATTCAATTCCTTTCTAGTTGGCCAAACTCAATAAATATTCTTTTAGTCCTTTAACTTTCCAATTATGATCGTTAATAATTTTTTTATTTCTTTGTGGGTCTGATGCAATTTTTTTCTTTAACAATGATTCATATTTTGTAATTTCGATTATTTTCATGTTTAATTCCTTTCTTAAATTGTTACTTGTAGCGTTCCACCATTTAAATATGCTTTGATTTGTTGGTAGTCCATATTAAGCGATAGCAAAGCAATAATTTTATTTTCTAACCCTTGATACTTTTCTAATTGGTTAACGTTCATTAGTTCAGTAATAGGGGTCTTTTTATCTGCTTTGCATGATGCTTTAAATTGTTTGCATGATTTACCAGTTGTAACTTTACAAAGCAAATTTGTAAACATTGAATACGGATGTGGGTAATTTTCTTTTAAATTCCATTCTTTAACTGCATCCGTTAATGTTTTACGTTTGCTTTTATCTTCAAGCCTTAAAGAATGTCTTTTCTTTAATTCGTTACGTGTTGCATAAAATTGCCGTGTGAGTTCAAATTTGAATGCTACTACATTAGGCGTATTTTTTAGCAATGTAATTAAAAAGGTGGCTTGTTGTTCGTTTAAGTGATAAATCTTTCTAGGTCTACCACCTTTTGAATTTTTAGGAGGTTTAGCGATTTCAAATGTCAAAACTCCTAAACGTTCAAGCGTTGTTTTATGTGTTTCGATTAGTTTTCTAATGCTTTTATGCTCATTCTCGCTATATTCCGCAATAACCTCACTTGTTGTATAAGGTTCAGCGGTACTTAATGCCGTGGTTTTGAATACTAATTCTTTCATTAATTGCATCCTCCTTACTGCTCTTTGAGTACGTCTAATTGAGATATAAGCCAGCTATTTAATTTATCAAAGGTTGATTTATAAACGTTTGTTTTTTCGCCTTTAAAAATTTTGTCTAGTGTCCAACGGCTTACGCCGGTTTGTTTTGACATTTCTAACACAGATATATTTAACTCCCCGCGTTTTCGTTTAAGAGCTAAAATTTGAGAATTTGTTAATTTCATACTACTATCTTCTTTCTATGTTCTACTTTTTGAAGAGTGTCAACCTTGATTAACAATATATTCTACTTTTAGTGGAATGTCAATTGAATAAATCAACTTTTAGTAGAATAAGTGTTTTTTTTATGATAAATTTATAAGTGAAAGAAGGATATTTTGATGAAAAAGTACAAAAATAGAATACGAGAATTAAGAGAAGAAAAAGGTATTTCACAGAAAAAATTAGCGGAGGCGATTGGTAAATCTTTTCAAACTGTATCATTTTATGAAAATGGTAAAAGGGAACCTAAACTAGAGACATGGAAAAAAATAGCTGATTTTTTTAATGTACCAATTTCGTATTTGCAGGGGTATTTGGGATATAGTGCCAGTGAAATAAAGGACGATGTATATGGACTGATGATTACTAATGATGATGAAATGCACGATTATATCCATATAAAAAGTTTAAGAACGTATTTTTTAAACGATAGAAATAAGATATATCAATTAAAAAACACTAGTTTAGAGGATATATTGAAAAATATTGAGCGGAACGGTGAAATAGATTTCCAAAAAAGAGATTTGGTATTAGATGACTTGTTAAGTGATATTTTTCCATTTGATTTTTTTATAAATCTTGGTTTAAATTTTTCCGACAATATCACTAATAAGTATGGAAATCTAATAGACGATAATAAATTAGTCCCATACTTATTAGATAAAATGGATAAATATTTGAAACAAGAACCTAGAAAATACTCACATAATGACGTACCTAAAAAAGTAGACTTAGATGATGATGTTATTTTTACGTACGAAGGTCGAGAAATACCCAAGGAAGACCTTGAGTTGATTAAAAGATTTATGAGAGGAAAAGACTAAAAAGCCATAATGAAACAATTAAAAATATAATGATCTATATTTTAATGAGCTCAAATTTGAGCCGGAGTCTAAGTTTAATTTAGTGCGTTTCTTAGTAGTGAAAAGTAGTAATTTTAAATATTACCTTTAATCATTATTAAGTTGTTTTCTGATATTATTTCAGGTTTTTCAAGTTTCGAATGCATTCAGTTTTTAAATCTTTTTTATAGTGTCGCAAATGTAACTTTAATCGTTAAAAAATGTAAGGTTTTGCAAGATTTTGCAAGGTTTTAAAGTACAGTACACTAAATATATTTAGCTTGTTAAAACGTTGTTATATTAGTGCTTATAAGTAAATTAAGCCAATTAAAAAAGCCTTGTTTTCTGCATTTTTCTGCACTTTTTAAGTGTTAACATTTAATTACTACAAAATATACAACCTTGTTAAATCTCTGTTATGTGGTTATTTATGTGCAATTTAATTTATTATTTATAATAAAGAAAATGCTGTTAATATAACGTTTTTAGCAATTTATTTTAAATTTAAATCTTGGCCACAAATACAATTTAATAGATTTCTTGGAATTATAAGAGCGGGCAAACTCAAAGAAAGGAATTTCAGGAATGGTAAAAATTGTTAAGTACGAAAATTCAAAACATGAAACACGTTACAAATTTCGTTTGTATGCGGGTGTAGATGAAAAGACAGGCAAAAAGCGTTACGTTAAGCGTTCTAATTTTTTAAGCGAACAAGATGCACAAAAAGAGCTTTCAAAAATTTCATATCAAGTAAGCACAGGCGAATTTTTTAAACAGGATAGTAATATTAGATTTAATGAGTTATTAGAATTGTGGTTTGATTTATATAAAGGAACTGTTAAGCCCTCAACCTTTGCAACCACTAAACGTATTTTAAATATGCATGTATTACCACTTTTTAAAGATTACTATGTTAAAAAAATAACGCTTGTTGATTGTCAAAAGGCTGTTAATAAGTGGTTTAAAGAATATCCTAAGCAATTAAACAGATATGTATTTTATACAACTAGAATACTTGATTATGCTGTTAAATTAGAAATTATCAATAAAAACCCTTTTAAGAACGTTACTAAACCAAAAATAAAAAGGGATGCATCCACTTTCACAAATTTTTATTCAAAAGCAGAATTAAACCAGTTTTTACACTGTTGTAAGAATAATGGTAATTTTAAAATTTACACTTTCTTTCGTTTGCTAGCATATAGCGGAATGCGAAAAGGCGAGGCTTTGGCACTTACTTGGAAAGATATTAATTTTAATAAAAACATGATTACAATTAATAAAACTGTAACTATGGTTGAAAATAATAAGTTAGTTATTCAATCGCCTAAAACATTATCAAGCAAACGTAATTTATATATGGATAAAGAAACCATGAGCATTTTAAAAGAATGGAAAGTTAAACAGTCGCATATTTTTTATATGAATGGAAAAAATATTCTTGATGACCGCTTAATATTTTCAAATAAAAAAGGGTCAATCTTGCATCCAACACGACCAAATAACTGGATGCATCAATTAAGTAAGAAATATGGTTTGAAATATATTTCTTGTCATGGCTTTAGGCATACTCATGCAAGTATATTATTCCAAGCAGGAGCAACCATAAAAGAGGTTCAAAACAGGTTAGGACATGCGGATGCAAAAACTACATTAAATGTATATACTCACGTTACACAAAAAGAGCAAAGCGAAACAGTAATTAAATTTGCTAATTATTTAAATTAGGGTCTCTCTTTTTATGTTTTATTGTTGATAATCGTTAATATATCAATGATTGTCTAATGCGTTTCAGGGTCTCTTTTAGGGTCTCTCCAGTGTAGTTATCCACAATTATTTGTAGATACTAGAAAATAAAAAAGCCTATAAACTCAACGTTTATAGACAATCATAGATAGTTATAAAGGTCTCAATTGAGCATACAGGGTTCGAACCTGTAAATTATGGATTCAGAGTCCACTGCCTTACCAATTTGGCGAATGCTCAATAATTATAACAGTTTAATTCTATTAAATTGGAAATAATATGTCAAGCAACCATCATGCGCTATGTTTAACTTTTTTTAGTGAAAATTAAGAAAAATCTTTTAAAATAGAATTTCTCGTGTATAATAATATCAAAAGCTAAAGAGGGGATTATTGATAATGCATAAAGTTTTGCTTGTCATGCATGATGTTAAATTTGAAGATTATTATCGAATGAATAAAATTGAATTTGAAATTATGCCTGAAGTTGGTCAGTATATTTATAATACTGACGGTCTAGTATATGAAGTTGAAGCAATTACTCAATTTGCAGGATATGTTTCTGAAAAAGGAGCAGTTGCAGTAATTGTTGTACATCCAGTAGCAAAAGACGAGCCAGTAAGTAATTTGTATAATTTAAATATTGAGGAAGACTTAGACGATTAATTTAGTTAATTAACAATTAAGCCTAGATTCAGCCATATTATAGGCGGAGAATCTAGGCTTTTTTTATTCAAAGGATAATTCGATTAAGTATACTTTGGCCTGATTTAAATGAGCAGTTGTGATCCATACTTCGTCAAAATATGGAATAGGTTTACCAGCCATTTCCCAGTAAGTTTTGAATAAATGTTGATGTTTATTAATAAAATCTTCTGGTAAAAGGTTAACCATTAATTTATTTGCAGGAAAATAGAAATCTTCGTGATCAATGTGAATTGAATCAGGAATAAATAATTGAACAACATTTTCATATGGAGATTTAGTTTTAGTTACCATTTCAGGATTATGTTCAATCTGATTTAAAATTTTATAAATAGAATCAAATGTAAGTTCCATTTGCAGGCCTTCTCTCTTAGTTCTATCTATATTTTAACAGGAATAACAGAAACATAGTAACAGATAATTTATAAAAGTTAATTGATTGGTTTATAATGTTAATATTCAAGTTAAAGAAAGGAGAAAAGAGATGGCTGTAGTTCATTTTTATCTCGTTAGGCATGGACAAACAAAATTAAATCGTCAAGTTCGTTTGCAAGGAATTACAGATTCTCCTTTGACTAAAAAAGGAATTAGAATGGCAAGAAGATTGGGATATGAGCTTAGAAAGATAAAGTTTCGTGCGGTTTTTACAAGCGATTTGAAGCGAACGCAAGATACTGCTAAATATATTTTAGAGGAGAACCTGCAAAGAATTCCTCCAATTTATCGTGATCCTGATTTGAGGGAATTAAGTTTTGGTAGATTTGAAGAAGCACATAATTTTGAAGTGATTCCACAGGCATTGCGTACTTTAGGGATCAGAAAAATAATTCGTGCATTTTTAAATGAAGAACATGTAGGTGAATTGATTAAAATTTTTCGTACAATGGATGGGACAGAGAAAATCGAAGACTCCGCTCATTTATATTCACGCTTTAGTCGGGCATTAAAATTAATTGGTAATGAATATCAAGATGAAGAATGTAATATTTTGATTGTAACTCATGGATTGATATTATCGAATTTTATCGAAAGTTTATGTGGTGATGTGCCAGTATTTTTATTAGATAATTCACGAGCAAGTTTAGTAGATTATCAAGATGGAAAGTTTAAGATTCGGTATATAAATCAATTGGAGGATTTAAATGAGAAAACAAGAAATTAAAAAGGAACTTAAACAACTTGTATCAGATAAAGTAGTTCCTGGAATTTCATATGCAATTATAGATAAAAATAATGTTGAAACACATGTATTTGGAAAATCACAAATTATTCCGATAAAAAAAGAATTAAGATATGGCATGTTATATGATGTTGCTTCGCTAACGAAAGTTGTAGGGACAACTACTTTAATTTTGAATTTGGTAGAAAAAGGTAGACTATCATTAAATGATAAGGTAGCAGATTTTATTCCTTTGTTTGATGATCAACGTGTAACAGTACGTCATTTATTAACACATACATCTGCTATTTCTGGATATATTCCACATCGGGATGAACTTAATCGTAAAGAATTATTGGATGCATTAGATTCATTAAAAGTAGGGGACTGGTTCGATAAAAAAGTCGTCTATACGGATGTTGGATTAATAATGTTAGGACAAATGATTGAATCATTTTATCATGAACCTGTGCAAAAAACTATAACAGAAAAGATATTGGAACCATTAAATTTAAAAGAAAGCACATTTAATCCACAAAAGCAGTTTTCTGTCCCTACTGAGATTACTGATAAACGAGGATTAATTCAAGGAGAGGTGCATGATCCTAAAGCTTTTGTTTTGAAGGAACATTGTGCATCTGCAGGATTATTTATGACATTGAATGATTTAATTAAATTTGCAAATTGGATTTTAAGTGATGAACACGAAAATGATATTTTGACTAATCAAACGATTAATAGTTTATTTAAAGATTGGACAACAAATCATTTACAACGTTCACTAGGATGGGATTTGCGTTTTAGTCCTGATCAAACACCATGGATTTATCATACAGGATATACTGGAACATTTATTTTATTGAGCAAAAAGTATCAACAAGGACTAATTGTTTTAACAAATCGAGTTCATCCATCGTCTAATAATCAAGAGTTCTTAGATCGAAGAGATAAAATAGTAAGTAAATTCGTAAAATTCGATTAATGGTAGCGTTTACATCTGATTGACAACTTGATAAAATTAATTTGTAAATAAATTTCAATCAGATAGAAGGTAGTATATTATGAATGAACCAATCTTCTTGAAACCATTTTTCCAAGAAAAAATTTGGGGTGGAAAAAGGTTAAAAGATGAATTTGATTACGATATTCCAAGTAATCATACGGGGGAATGTTGGGCAATTTCTGCTCATCCACATGGATTATCAATTGTGGAAAATGGACCATTTAAAGGCAAGAGTTTGGAATATGTGTGGAAAAATCATCGAGAGGAATTTGGAAATGCCAAAGGGGATGTATTTCCATTACTTGTAAAAATTTTAGATGCAAAGGATGATTTATCTGTACAAGTTCACCCTGATGATGCATATGCCGAAAAACATGAACATGAGTTGGGGAAAAATGAATGTTGGTATGTAATTAAAGCAGATAAGGGAGCTCAAATTTATTATGGGCACAATGCTAAATCGCGAAGTGAGTTAAAGGAAATGATTTATAATCATGAATGGAATAAA
This sequence comes from Ligilactobacillus cholophilus, assembly GCF_030389495.1. NCBI lineage: Bacteria > Bacillati > Bacillota > Bacilli > Lactobacillales > Lactobacillaceae > Ligilactobacillus > Ligilactobacillus cholophilus. The sequence goes on along the minus strand of NZ_CP127832.1, from coordinate 846,568 downwards.
TTATTTCGAAAAAAGACTGTACATGAAGGCGATTTTATTTATGTGCCAAGTGGCACAGTACATGCTCTTGGTAAGGGATTAATGGTATTAGAAACACAACAAAGTTCAGATACTACATATCGCATTTATGATTTTGATCGAATTGATCCACATACAAAACAAAAACGAAAATTACATTTAAAACAATCAGTGGAATGTATAAGTGTGCCACAAAAAGATTGGCAAATAAAACCAGAAAATTACCATATTGGTGATGTTTTAGTTACTCGTTTTATTTCAAATAAATTTTTTTCTGTATATAAGTGGGTAGTTGATGGAGGAAGTGGAGTATTTAAACAACAAGCTCCATATATGTTGGTTTCTGTTTTAGATGGAAGTGGATCAATAAAAATTGCTGACCAAGAATATTTAATAAAAAAGGGAATGCACTTTATATTACCATTTTCAGTTAAAAGTTGGAAAATTCAAGGAAATTTACAAATAATTGCTTCAGAACCTGGGAAAAGCATTTGCTAATTAAAAACTAAAAAACTAAGGGTAGATTATTACCCTTAGTTTTTTTAGTTTTTATTATTATTATTATTATTTTTCTAGATTGCTTACATTAATAAATTTTTGTTGATCAAAATCATAAAGTCCTTGATCTGTAATTTTAAGTGTTGGAATTACAGGAAGAGCTAAAAATGAAAGTGTGATAAATGGATCAAATTTAATTTCCTGACTAATAGAACGATAAGCATCTTGAACATTTTTAAGATCAGTATTAGCTTCTTGATATGGCTTATCAGACATTAATCCGCCAATTGAAAGAGGCATTGATGCTAATTCTTTTTGATCATCAAAGACAGTAATTCCTCCATCAATTTCTTTTAAATGTAAAATTGCATTCAAAATTGCTTGATCATTTGTACCCACAGCAATTAAATTATGTGAATCATGAGCAATTGTAGAAGCAATAGCTCCTTGTTGTAATTTAAAGCCTTTTACAATACCTACGCCTACTGTATTTAAGTGGTGGTGTCGTTCAACTACAACAATTTTAAGTTGATCTTTGGAAGTATCTGGTACAAATAAATTATTTTCGACAGTTACGTCCTCAATAAGATGCTTTGTGTCGATATGATTAGGAATAACACCGATAATATTTGCTTTTGAAGATTGCATTTTTAATTCTAGTTGGTTAGGAGTAATTGAAAAGTTCATAGAACTTGGACAATTTGCATTTGAAGCATGTGATTCTGTGGAGTTAATAATTTCTCCATCTTTGATTACGGAATGAATAGATACATTTTGATAGTCATCTAAAACAACAATGTCAGCATTAAAACTACTACTTAATGCTCCTAAGTTTGAAAGGTGATGGGCATTAGCAGCGTTATAGCTAGCCATTGTGTAGGCAGTTTCAGGACGGATACCATGTTGAATTGCTAACTTAATGCAGTAGTTAATACCGCCTTCTTCAAGTAAACTACTGATTAATTTATCATCAGTACAAAAGGCAAAGCGTTGTGCGTTCGATTCATTGACAACATTAATGATATTTTCTAAATCACGTTCAACGGTTCCTTCGCGTAAGAAAACATAGAAACCTAATTTAATACGTTCAAGCGCCTGTTCAGGAGTAGAACATTCATGATCAGTTGTAATATGATTTTGTTGAAAAATATCAAGTTGTTGCCGATTTAAGCCAGCTCCATGTCCATCAATTTGTCGATGATTTGCTAAGCAATCGTTGATCTTTTCTAACATGTCAGCATCTTTGCTGGCAACAGCGGGATAATCCATTATTTCTGCTAAGCCACAGACATTAGGTGTTTGGTAATAAGAACGGAGCTTTTTAGCGTCAAGTTTTTCATAGTTATGTTCAAATGATGTGCATGGAACGCAAGAGGGTAACATAATGAAAGTGTTTAATTGAGTTTTTTTAGCATCTTCGAGCATAAAATCAATGCCACGAGTGCCATAGACGTTAGCAATTTCATGAGGATCAGCAAAAATAGAAGTGGTGCCTTGTTGGAGAAGAACTTTACCGAATTCACTAGGACGAACAAGTGAACTCTCAATATGAACATGAGCATCGATGAATCCGGGAACTAAATATTTATCAGAATAATCAAGGGTTTGATTAGCAGTGAAATCTTCTTGCTCACCAGTAGCGACAATTTTACCCTGATTAATCCATAAAATATTTGGTTCAAATGTCCGCGTAAAGACATTTAATACATGTTGGCTAGTAATTTTTAAATCAACATTTTGCAATCTAATCATCCCTTTATAATGTATTTGGTTACGAATTATCCTATATTTTATCATATAAATTGTTAATGTAAATACTAAATTTCAATTGTTTGATTTTTTTAAATCTGTCTAAAAAACAATAAAACCGAATAAAATAAAAGAGGTCTGGCATTGGAGCCAGTACCTCTAATTAGTATGTTGGTTTGATTTCAAGAGCTTCTTGTTGTGAAAAATCATCATTTGGATATTTGTGTTTTAGTGCAAGTAATAGTAATCGTTTAGCTAAATTACCATTCCGAGCAAGAATTGGTCCATGGAAGTAAGTACCATATGTATTTTTATAAATAGCACCTTCAAAACCATCTTGGCCATTGTTACCATTTCCGACAATAACTTTACCTAGTGGTTTTTCATCATCACCAAGGTAAGTTACACCGCTATGATTTTCAAATCCATGATATTCTTCTCCCGTTTCTTCGTTTTTAATAGTAATATCGCCAATAAAACGGTTATTTTTTTGAGTTTCTGTACGGTGAGATAAGACACCAAGTCCAGGAATTTTAACACCATCAGCACCAACATAATATTGGCCAAGCATTTGATAACCACCGCAAATAGCTAACAAAGGCTTACCCTCTTCAACGAATTTTTGGATTTCATCATGCTTATTAGGTAAATCTTTTGATACAATTGTTTGTTCAAAGTCTTGACCACCACCAAAAAGGGCAATGTCAAAATTATCAGCGTTGAAAGTATCATCTAATGAAATTAATTGAACATCGATATCAGTATTCATTTGTTTAGCATAGTATTTCATAACTAAAATATTACCAATATCACTATAAGTATTTAACAAATCACCATATAAGTGTGCTAAACGTAATTCATATTTCATTAATCCATACCTCCTTTGATGTATCCTTCATCAGCTAATAATTTACGTAATTGAAGAACTGCGGTATATGTTGCAAGAACATAAACATGTTTTGTTGGCATTTGTTCTATGAATTTAACTGCTTCAGTTAAGTTTTCACGTTGATGGAAATTTTCTTCTGGGACGCCTGCGACTCTTAATCTAAAAGTAATATCTTTATAGCGTTCGCCACCAGTTAGAACTGAAGGAATGCGATCAAATGGTAATTCTTCAAAAGATCCATCCCAAATCCAACTAGTATCAATTCCATCAGCATAGTTAGCGTTTAGTAATACAGCTAATGAAAATGGATTGCGATCTGTCTTAATCATTTGTAAAACTTGATCTAATCCAACCGGATTTTTAACTAAAATTAAAGTTACATCTTTATCACCGACTTTAATGACTTCTTGACGTCCAAAGATTTTTTGGTCAGGTGAGCTTAATGCTTTAGTGATTTCAAATGGAAGTAATTCGAATTCACTACCTACTGCATATGCGGCTAAAGCATTGTAGATATTATATGTTCCACCAATATGAAGAGTAACTTCTTCATTATTGATTTTGAATTTTGACCATTGTGGAGATTGGTCAATGATTTCAGTAACATTATATGTTAATTCAGGTCGTTTATAACCACAGTGAGGACAGTAATATTTACCTAAATTACCATATGTACGACTCTTAAAGCGGATGATGTGATTACATTCGGGACATAAAACACCATCTGTATTTGCAGGAGCTTTTTGATCACGATCTTCCTCATTATCAAAACCAAAGTAAACAGTAGGGTTAGGGAGATCTACACTATTAAACAAAGGTTCATCACCATTAGCAATGATTTTTGCTTTTGGATGCATTTTGATTCCCTTTAAAATTTTATTGTAAGTAGTGTAAATTTCACCAAAACGATCAAGTTGATCACGGAATAAGTTAGTTAAAACGAAAGCACTTGGTTCAATATATTGAGAAATAATTGGAACATTTGCTTCGTCAGTTTCTAAAACAGCTAGCTTTTTGCCATGTTTACTTTTTTTAGCTGTTAAAAATGCAGTTACGATTCCTTGTTTCATATTGGAACCACTAGGATTGGTTAAGATATTATCATACTTTTCAGATAATACTTTAACAGTTAGAGCTGTTGTAAGAGTTTTACCATTAGTTCCAGTAACAATAATAATTTCATAATCTTTCGCTAGTGCTTGTAATACATCAGGATCGATGGCTAAAGTTAATTTGCCAGGTAAACTAGTTCCGCCATGCATAAAGTTATGAAGAAACCAGTAAGATGATTTACCAGCTGCAATAGCAATATTGCTTTTTAGAGACATCTATGAAAATCCTCCTGTAATAATATTCTTTTTGTATTTTATCACAAATTTAGTCAGAGTAGTTTTGATTTAAGTTTTACTTTGGTTAATTTGCAAAATTATATAAAGTCTATAATTAACAGTGAAATTTAATTGTAAATCGTATATACTAAAATGGAATGAAAAAATTTTTGGAAGTGAAATTTGTGGCACAATTATTTTTCCGTTATGGTGCAATGAACAGTGGAAAGTCAATTGAAATTTTAAAAGTTGCACATAACTATGAAGAACAAGATAAAAAGGTAATTTTAATGACAAGTGCGATTGATAATCGTGATGGGGTGGGATTTGTATCTAGTCGAATCGGTTTAAAACGTCCTGCGTTTCCGATTGAAGATCAAACAGATGTGTTTGACTATGTACAAAAGAAAAATGCAGCAGAATCAATTGCATGCGTATTAGTTGATGAAGCTCAATTCTTAAAGAAGGAACATGTGCGTCAATTAACTAAAATTGTAGATCAATTTAACATTCCGGTAATGACATTTGGCTTGAAAAATGATTTCCGTAATGAATTATTTGAAGGATCAAAGTATTTACTATTGTATGCTGATAAAATTGAAGAAATGAAGACAATTTGTTGGTTTTGTAATAAAAAAGCAACAATGAACTTGCGTATTAATGATGGAAAACCTGTGTATTCAGGTGAACAAATCATGATTGCAGGTAATGAAGCATACTTCCCAGTTTGCAGACGGCATTACTTTAATCCGCCAGTTGATGAAATTGAAAAATTAAATAATAACTAGGAGGTTCCGATGGATAAGTTATTTGATAGATTGCAAATGCTTGAAGATCGTTATGAAGAATTAGGCGAACTATTATCAGATCCTGAAGTAATTGCAGATACAAATCGTTTCACAAAGCTATCAAAGGAAATGGCTGATTTACGTGAAACAGTTGAAAAATATAATCAATATAAGAAAGTCGTTCAACAAATAAAAGATGATGAAGAAATGTTGAATGCAGGTTTAGATGATGAAGAAATGACTATGATGGTCAAAGAAGAATTAGCATCATCAAAAGAAGCAAAAGAAAAGCTTGAAGAAGAAATTAAGATTTTATTGCTACCTAAAGACCCTAATGATGATAAAAATATTATTATGGAAATTCGTGGGGCTGCTGGTGGTGATGAAGCTAGTTTATTTGCAGCTGATCTCTTTAATATGTATTCAAGATATGCAGAAAAACAAGGCTGGTCAATTGAAGTTGTGGATAAAAATGTGACTGAAGTTGGTGGCTTTAAGGAAATTGTAATTTTGATTAATGGTAAGAGTGTTTATTCAAAATTAAAATATGAAAGTGGTGCTCACCGTGTTCAACGTGTGCCAGTAACGGAATCTGCTGGTCGAGTACATACCTCAACAGCAACTGTTGTTGTTATGCCAGAAGAAGAGGATGTAGAAATTGAGATCGATCCAAAAGATATTCGTGTTGATGTGTTCCGCTCATCAGGTGCCGGTGGACAACATATTAATAAAACATCTTCTGCTGTTCGTATGACTCACTTGCCAACAGGAATTGTTGTATCGATGCAGGACCAACGTTCACAACAACAAAACCGTGAAAAAGCAATGCGGATTTTGAAAGCACGTGTATATGATTACTACAAATCTCAAGAACAAAGTGAATATGATGAAAATCGTAAGTCAACGGTAGGGACAGGTGATCGTTCAGAACGTATTCGGACATATAACTATCCACAAAACCGTGTGACAGATCACCGTATTGGTCTTACATTGAACAAACTTGATAAGATTATGAATGGTGAGTTAGATGATATTATTGATGCTCTAGTGTTATATGATCAAACAAAAGCATTGGAGAATTTACAAAATGAATAATTCGTTTTTTAAGGCCCAACAATGGGCTTTTTCTTTTATTGAAGGATCAAATGCTGATCGTTCTGGTGTAGAGTTGTTATTAAAAGAACAGATGGGCTGGAATGATACAGAGCTTTTAATGCACTTACGTGATGAAATGCCTCAAGAAGAATTAGAAAAATTTCAACGTAATGTGGAAAAGTATGTGAATGGTTATCCAGCACAATACATAATAGGTAAAGCTGATTTTTATGGCTCTAAGTTTAAAGTGAATGAAAATACATTAATTCCAAGGATGGAAACGGAAGAATTAGTAGATTGGATTTTAAATGAAAATAAAGTAAATGATTCTTTGAGAGTAGTGGACATTGGCACAGGAACTGGAGCAATTGGTTTATCCTTGAAAAAGGCTGTTCCTGAATGGAAGATAACACTTAGTGATATTTCAACTGAAGCGCTGAAAGTTGCAGCAGAAAATGCTCAAACATTGGATGAAGAAGTTTATTTGACTCAAAGTGATTTATTTGAAAATTTAAATGGAAAATTCGATATTATTGTTTCTAATCCTCCATATATTGCAGAGGATGAAAAAGGATTAATGGATCAAAGTGTCTTAGAACATGAACCATCTTTGGCATTGTTTGCTGACAATCAAGGATTAAAAATATATCAACGTTTGGCAAAAGAATGTGCACCATATTTAGCTGATGATGCGCTGATGTATTTAGAAATCGGATTTAAACAGGGAAAAGCAGTAAAAGAGATTTTTCAAAAAGAATTTCCTGATGCAAAAATTACAATAAAAAAAGATATTTCAAATCATGATCGTATGGTAAAGATTCAATTTTAGGAAGTGTAAGAATGGAAATCACAAAAATATATCAACCTAGTGAAGTTGATCAGGCTGCACGTGAAATTCAGTTGGGAGAGTTAATTGCTTTTCCAACAGAAACCGTTTATGGATTAGGTGCAGATGTGAATAATGAAAAAGCAGTATTACGCGTATTTCAAGCTAAAAATCGTCCAGCGGATAATCCGCTAAATGTTACAGTAGCAAATTCAGAAATGGTTAAAAAATATGTAAATCAAATTAATGATTGGGGTCAAAAATTAATACAAAATTTTTGGCCAGGACCATTAACGTTGATTTTTAAAATAAAATCTGGCTCACTACCTAAGGTTGTTACTGGTGGATTAACAACAGCAGCATTTAGATGTCCAGATAATAAAGTCACATTAGAACTTATTGAGAAGGCAGGAACTCCAATTGTTGGGCCTTCAGCTAATACTTCTGGAAAGCCAAGTCCTACGAGTGCACAACATGTTTTTCATGATATGGAGGGCAAGATTGCAGGGATTATTGATGATGGACCAACTGCTGTTGGAATGGAATCAACAATTATCGATTTGAGTGGGGATACTCCAGTTATTGTTCGTCCTGGAGCAATTAGTACGACTGAAATTGAAAAGGTATTAGGGATGCCAATTAAAATGAAAAAACAAGCATCTGCAGAAAAATACAAACATTATAATCCTAATGCAAATGTGATGATGGTATCTGATTCTGATTGGAGTGATGCGATTAAGTGGGCTTCTCAACAAATGAATATCGGAATTATGGCTACTACAAATATAATTAAAAAAGTTCCTGAAAATGTAATCACATATGATTTGGGTGAAAATATTAATTCAGCTAGTCGAAAATTCTTTGCTGGCATTCGTGAACTTGATAGTAAAGGTGTTGATACAATTTTAGTTCAACAGTTTCCAGAAATCGGTTTAGGTGAGGCATATATGAATAGATTACGTAAAGCTAGTGCAGATCAAATGTGGCAATTAAAGTAGAAAATAAAATTTAATTTCGCTAAAATAGTATTAAATATATTAAAGGAGATGTTAATTGTGGGAAAATTTGAAGTTTTAGATCACCCATTGATTCAACATAAATTAACAATTATTCGTGATAAAAACTGTGGTACTCGTGAATTTCGTGAAATTGTTAATGAAATTGCAGAACTAATGGTTTACGAAGTATGTCGTGATATGCCATTAGAGGATGTAGAAGTTGAAACGCCGGTAGCAACAGCTGTTGAAAAGCGTTTAGCGGGGAAGAAAGTAGTTGTTGTTCCAATTTTACGTGCCGGTTTAGGTATGGTAGATGGGGTATTAGAATTGCTACCAGCTGCAAAAGTCGGTCATATTGGAATGTATCGTGATGAAGAAACATTACAACCACATGAATATTTTGTGAAAATGCCCGAACATTTGGATAAACGTGAAATGATAATTGTTGATCCAATGTTGGCAACAGGGGGTTCAGCAATAGCAGCTGTTGATGCATTAAAGAAACGCGGTGCAAGATCAATTCGTTTTGTTTGTTTAGTAGCAGCTCCAGAAGGAGTAAAGGCATTGCGTGAAGCTCATCCAGATATTGATGTTTATGCTGCTGCATTAGATGATCATCTAAATGAAAATGGCTATATTGTGCCTGGATTAGGTGATGCAGGAGATCGTTTATTTGGTACAAAATAGCATCACTGAAATTTATAATAATTTATTGATGTATAAATAAAATTAATAAACTTTATAAAAATATAAATAGCGTAGTTTTGCGATTTATTATGCACAGATTAACCTGTTAATCGCTTACATTTTAGCTTTAAAATAATAATAAATCGCAATATAAAAGCCATAATTTGGTTTTGTACTTTGCTTAGAATGGTGGTATCATGAAAATTGTATTCGAAGATTGTCCATCTTTGGATCGAAATATTTTTATGGTTCGACCAATTTTTTCAACCATACGACTACAATCGAAAAGAGGTGAGAATTGGTGTTTGATGACGGAACTAAAATTGTCAAGCTATTTGGGCTTACATTTAATGTAGGTAACTGTGTTTCAGGTTTGTTATCAGCAATTATTGTATGCGGATTAGTTATTTGGTTTTCACGTAATTTGAAGTTGAAGCCAACTGGCAAGCAGAACGCGCTTGAATGGTTGATCGATTTTACTAATGGAATTGTCAAGGCAGCAATCCCAGATAAAGAAAGCGATCGATATGGGCTATTGATGTTCGTATTGTTCACTTTTATCTTTGTTGCTAACCAATTAGGGTTGATCGTTCAATTTGTAATTGGCGATGTTACATATGTTAAAAGTCCAACAGCTTTACCAATGACTACGTTAACGTTGGCATTTATGGTATTAGTAATTTCACATATTGCTGGAATTAATAAGTTTGGCTTTAAGGGATATGTTAAGAACAGTTTCTTCAGTCCAATGGCTATTTTGTTCCCAATTAAAGTCTTGGAACAATTTACAAACTTTATTACCTTAGCTTTACGTTTATACGGAAACATTTTTGCTGGTGAAGTGTTACTTAAACTTATTTTCCAAATGGCTCATTCACACGGAATCTTAACGTTTATTCCAGCTATTCCATTGGAAATGATTTGGCAAGGATTCTCCGTCTTTATTGGATCAATCCAGGCCTATGTCTTTGTAACGTTGGCAATGGTTTACATTACTCAAAAGGTCGAAAAAGAATAGTATTTAATACACTAAGGAGGACATTTTATTATGACAACAGCATTAGCATTACTCGGTGCAGGAATCGCAGCAGGACTTGCTGCTATTGGTACAGGTGTAGGTAACGGCTTAGTTATTTCAAAGATGTTGGAATCAATGGCTCGTCAACCAGAATTATCAGGACAATTAAGAACTAACATGTTTATCGGTGTTGGTTTGATCGAAGCTGTTCCTATTATTGCGATCGTTATCGCATTTATGTTATTGGCAAAATAACCTTTTTAAACGTCAAAATAACATGCAGTTATCTTTGAAATTAAGGAGGTGTCAATAGATGTCTACATTTTTACTTGGCGATGCTGGTATACAATGGGGTGACTTCCTATTCTATCTAGTGCTATTTGTGATCATGGTTCTTATTGTAAAGAAATTTGCATGGGGTCCAGTAACAAAGATCTTGAATGAACGTGCTGATAAGATTTCAAATGATATCGATTCAGCTGAGAAAGCACGGAAAGAAGCAGAAGAACTCGCAAAGAAGCGTGAAGATGCATTAAACAATTCACGTACAGAAGCTGCCGGAATTATCAGCCGTGCAAAACAAAATGGTGAACAACAAAAAGCAACAATTGTCGATGCTGCACATGAAGAAGTTAAGACAATGAAGGTTAATGCCAAGAAAGACATTGAACAAGAAAAGCAAGATGCTTTATCAAGTGTCAAGAATGATGTTGCTGAATTATCTATTGAAATTGCTTCGAAGATTATTCAAAAAGAACTAACTCCTGAAAATCAAAAGGAATTAGTAGATTCATATATTGAAGGGTTGGGAAAGCAAAATGGCAATAAGTAATGCAACACTTGCAATTCGTTATGGCAATGCCCTTTTTGAAGTTGCTAAAGAACAAGACTCTTTGACTGAAACAGCTAACGAGTTAAGTGAGTTAAAAGCAGCTTTAGATAAAGAACCTGGATTCGTCGTTTTTATGACAAGTCCTCAAATCGATGAAAAAGCTAAACAAGAAACATTAGAAGAGATGACAAAGAATGCATCATCATTAGTACAAAATTTACTAAAGATGTTATATGACTATCATCGAATCATGATCTTGCAAGCAATTATCGATGTATTTAACAGATTATACGATGAAGATCGTAAAATTGTTCGTGCAACTGTTAAAACTGCGATTGCACTTGATGATGCACAAAAAGATAAATTAGCAAAGAAATTTGCTGAAATCGAAAATGCAAATCAAGTTATCTTAGAAGAAAAAGTTGACCCATCAATTATTGGCGGAGTGGTTTTACAATCATCAAGTTATATTTATGATGGTTCAATTAAATCTAAGTTAGAACAAGTTAAACGTCTGTTATTAAAAAGATAAAGAGGTGAGACTTTTATGAGCATTAAGGCTGAGGAAATCAGTGCTCTTATTAAGAAACAATTAGCAGATTATCAAGATGAGTTATCTGTTGATGAAGTTGGTACTGTTACATATGTTGGTGACGGTATTGCTCGTGCAAACGGTCTCGATAACGCCTTATCTGGTGAATTGGTAGAATTCCAAAATGGAGTTTATGGAATGGCTCAAAACTTGGAATCAACTGATGTTGGGATCGTTGTTTTGGGTGATTTTAAAGGAATTCGTGAAGGCGACACTGTAAAGCGTACAGGTAAGATTATGGAAGTTCCTGTTGGTGAAGCTTTAATTGGTCGTGTTGTAAATCCTTTAGGACAACCAATCGATGGGATGGGCGAAATTAAAACCGATAAGACTCGTCCTGTAGAAAGAAAAGCACCTGGCGTTATGGATCGACAATCAGTTTCAGAACCATTACAAACTGGTATTAAAGCGATTGATGCTTTAGTTCCAATTGGTCGTGGACAACGTGAATTGATTATCGGTGACCGTAAAACTGGTAAGACATCACTTGCAATTGATACAATCTTGAATCAAAAAGATCAAGATATGATTTGTATCTATGTTGCAATTGGTCAAAAGGAATCTACTGTTCGTGAACAAGTAGAAACATTGCGTAAGTACGGTGCAATGGATTATACAATTGTTGTTTCAGCTGGTCCATCAGAACCTGCTCCAATGTTGTATATTGCTCCTTATGCAGGTGCTGCAATGGGTGAAGAATTTATGTTTAACGGTAAGAATGTTTTGATCATTTATGATGATTTAACAAAACAAGCTGATGCTTACCGTGAACTTTCATTAATTTTGAGAAGACCACCTGGTCGTGAAGCTTACCCTGGTGATATCTTCTATCTTCACTCACGTTTACTTGAACGTGCTGCTAAGTTGAATGATAAGCTTGGTGGGGGTTCAATGACAGCCTTACCATTTATCGAAACAAAAGCTGGTGACGTTTCAGCTTATATTCCAACAAACGTTATTTCAATTACAGATGGACAAATCTTCTTGGACAGTGATAAATTCTATGCCGGAATTCGTCCAGCTATTGATGCGGGTACATCAGTTTCTCGTGTTGGTGGTGCTGCACAAATTAAGGCTATGAAGAAAGTTGCTGGGACATTACGTTTGGACTTAGCATCATATAGTGAATTGGAATCATTTACACAATTTGGTTCTGATTTGGATGAAGCTACACAAGCTAAGTTAAATCGTGGTCGTCGAACAATTGAAGTATTAAAGCAACCATTACATAAACCATTACCTGTTGAAAAACAAGTAGTGATCTTGTATGCATTAACACATGGATTCTTAGATTCAGTATTAGTTGATGATATCTTACGTTTCCAAAATGAATTGTTTGATTACTTCGATAGCAATCACAAAGACTTGCTAGATGAAATTAAGAAAACTGGTAACTTACCAGACACTAAGAAGCTTGATGCTGCAATTAAAGAATTTGCAGATACATTTCAAGCAAGTAAATAGAAAGGGTGGTGAAGGCTGATGGCTGGTTCTTTACAAAGCGTTAAAAGACGAATTAGTTCAACTAAAAAAACGCAACAAATTACAAATGCCATGCAAATGGTATCAACTGTAAAATTGAATCAAATTCAAAAGCATACAGCAAGTTATCAAGTCTATGCCGCCAAGATTAGAAGTGTAATCACTCATCTTGCAAAATCACATCTATTAGATGCTGCTAATGCTAGTGGTGCTAAAAAAGATGATGGTCAAATCAATACATTAGGAATGTTACAACAACGTCCAATTAAAAAAAATGGGATCGTTGTAATGACTTCAGATCGTGGTTTAGTTGGTAGTTATAACTCAACAGTCTTGAAAGAAACAATGAGTTTAATTCAAAATGTAAGTAAGGCTGCTAACAAAAAAGATGACATTGTTATTTTAGCTATTGGTGGAACTGGAGCAGATTTCTTTAAACAACGGGGTTACAACATTGGATATGAATATCGTGGTGTTAGTGATGTACCAACATTTAAAGAAATTCGTCCAATTGTTCAAGCAATTGTAACAATGTATGATAGCAAGGCATATGATAAGTTATATGTTTGCTATAACCACTTTGTAAATACTTTGACATCTGCATTCCGTGTAGAACAAATGCTTCCAATTACAGCTGAAAACGTTGGTGATATGGAAGATAGCGGAATTGCTGAGAATGAGGAAGGTAAAGCAGAACCAACATATGATACTGAACCTTCTGAAGATGCAATTTTAGAAGTTATTTTGCCACAATATGCAGAAAGTCTTGTATATGGTGCAATCTTGGATGCTAAAACAGCTGAACATGCTTCAAGTTCAACTGCGATGAAATCAGCTTCTGATAATGCTGATGACATTATTTCATCATTGCAATTGCAATATAACCGTGCACGTCAAAGTGCAATTACAACTGAAATTACTGAAATTACAGGTGCACAAGCTGCCCTAGAATAATATGGGAGGAATATACGAAATGAGAACTGGTAAAGTAGTTCAAGTTATCGGTCCTGTCGTTGACGTTCAATTTCCTCTTAATGAATCATTACCACAAATTGATAATGCTTTACATGTAAAGCGTGAAGATGGTACAGAACTCGTGATTGAAGTTGCCCTTGAATTGGGTGACGGCGTAATGCGTACAATTGCGATGGATACAACTGATGGTTTGAAGCGTGGTGCTGAAGTTACAGACACTGGCTCATCAATCAGTGTACCTGTTGGTGATGACACATTAGGACGTGTATTTAACGTTTTAGGTGACACAATCGATGATGGCCCTAAATTTAGCAAGGATCATAAGCGCAGTCCAATTCACCGTGATGCTCCTGCATACGATGAATTGAACCCTGGTACTGAAATTTTGGAAACTGGTATCAAAGTTATTGACCTATTGGAACCATACATTAGAGGTGGAAAGACTGGTCTATTTGGTGGTGCCGGTGTTGGTAAAACTGTTTTAATTCAAGAATTAATTCATAACATTGCCGAAGAACACAATGGTATTTCAGTATTTACTGGTGTAGGTGAACGTACACGTGAAGGTAATGATCTTTACTATGAAATGAAAGAATCAGGAGTATTAGAAAAGACTGCAATGGTCTTTGGTCAAATGAACGAGCCACCTGGAGCACGTATGCGTGTTGCCTTGACTGGTTTAACAATTGCTGAATACTTCCGTGATGTAGAAGGTCAAGATGTGTTGCTCTTTATTGACAACATCTTCCGGTTTACTCAAGCTGGTTCAGAAGTTTCTGCCTTACTTGGTCGAATTCCTTCTGCCGTAGGTTATCAACCAACGTTAGCTACAGAAATGGGACAATTACAAGAACGAATCACTTCAACAAAGAAGGGTTCAATTACATCAATCCAAGCTGTTTATGTTCCTGCTGATGACTATACTGATCCTGCTCCAGCAACAACATTTGCTCACTTGGATGCAACAACTAACTTGGAACGTTCATTAACTCAACAAGGTATTTATCCAGCCGTTGACCCATTGGCATCAACATCAAGTGCTTTATCACCTGAAATTGTCGGTGAAGAACACTACAAAGTTGCTACTGATGTTCAACATATCTTGCAACGTTACCGTGAATTACAAGATATCATTTCTATTTTGGGTATGGATGAATTATCTGATGATGAAAAAGTAACAGTTGCACGTGCTCGTAGAGTACAATTCTTCTTATCACAAAACTTCCACGTTGCTGAACAATTTACAGGCCAACCAGGTTCATATGTTCCAGTAAAAGAAACTGTAAAAGGTTTCAAGGAAATTTTGGATGGTAAATATGATGATTTGCCAGAAGATGCTTTCCGTTCATGTGGCCCAATTGAAGATGTAATCGAAAAAGCAAAGAAAATGACAGAAAACGATTAAGGAGGGACCTCAAATGAGTGATAAACCTGAATTAACAGTCTCTGTTGTTACTCCTGATGGTGAAGTATACAATAACAAAACAACTTTAGTGGTTTGCAAAACAACTGAAGGTGAATTGGGAATTATGCCTAACCATACACCAGTTTTAGCATCACTTGCGATTGATGAAATTCGTGTTAAAACAGGAGAAGATAAATTCGATGAAATTGCTATAAGTGGTGGTTTCTTGGAATTTTCAAATAATACATTATCAATTGTTGCGTCTGCTGCAGAACGTAAAGAAAATATTGATACATCACGTGCTGAACGTGCGCGTCAACGTGCCGAAAAGCGGATCAAAGACGCACGGACAAAACATGATGAAAAAGAATTGAAGCGTGCTGAAATTTCATTGAAGCGTGCGATTAATCGAATTAGAATTTCTGGTTCAAATAAATAATAAAAAAGCTACGATTTGATCGTAGCTTTTTTATTTGCAAAGTCTTAATTAAATCTTTAATTCATCAAAATAAAAATGAGTGTTTTTTATAGCTTTTTATTGTATAGTTAAGGGAGTGCAAATTAAGATTAAACAATTTGATTGATATTCTGCACAATATTATGTTATAAAAGACAAGTATGATATGATAATTGCGATAAGAAATGAGGGGTTAGATGAGACAGATTGGAATCAATGCTGTATTTAATTTAATTAGCAATTTTACTTTTATTTTTATTGCATTTAAATGTTTGCAGTCACTCAGGTTAGACTACTATGTTAATAAGAGTAAACAACAAGCATTTAAATTAGTTTTGGTTCTAGTTTCAACTGCTCTAGGTTTCTTAGTAAGCCAATTCTTCCTAAACTTCATCGATAGTGTAAGAAATTTAGGATATCTATTGTAATGGAGGATATAAGTATTGGAAAAAATAGTTGTTCGTGGTGGAAACGAATTAAACGGAACAGTTAACATTGAAGGAGCAAAAAATGCTGTGCTACCAATTTTAGCAGCTGCAATTTTGCCAACAGAAGGTCGGACTGTTTTACATAACGTTCCCATTTTATCAGATGTATTTACAATGAATAATGTGATCCGCTTTTTAAATGTAAAAGTAGGATTTGATCAAGATAAGAAAGAAATTACTATTGATTCAACAAGTGATTTATCATATGAAGCACCATTTAAATATGTATCAAAAATGCGTGCATCAATCGTGGTTTTAGGACCATTATTGGCACGATTAAAACATGCTAAAGTTGCAATGCCTGGTGGTTGTGCAATTGGTTCACGTCCAATTGATTTACACTTAAAAGGTCTTGAAGCAATGGGAGCAAAAATTATTCGGACAGATGGTTATATTGAAGCAACTACTGACGGATTAAAGGGAGCTAATATTTATTTAGATTTCCCTAGTGTTGGGGCAACACAAAATATTATGATGGCTGCTACTTTAGCAGAAGGAACAACAGTAATTGAAAATGTTGCGAGAGAACCAGAAATCGTTGACTTAGCAAACTATTTGAATAAGATGGGTGCTAAGGTTATGGGTGCTGGTACAGAAACAATTAAGGTTGTTGGTGTTGATCATTTACATGGTGCAGATCATGTTGTTGTTCAAGATCGAATCGAAGCGGGTACATTTATGATTGCTGCAGCAATTACACATGGTAATGTATTAATTAAAGATGCAATTGAAGAACACAACAAACCATTGATTTCTAAGTTGAAAGAAATGGGTGCTGATGTAATTCAAGAAGAAAATGGCATTCGAGTAATTGGACCAGAAAAATTATCTCCAGTTGATGTTAAGACATTACCATATCCAGGATTTCCAACTGATATGCAACCACAAATCAGTGTGGCACAATTAGCAGCAGATGGAACAAGTACATTAACAGAAACTGTTTTTGAAAATCGCTTTATGCATTTAGAAGAATTACGTCGGATGAATGCAGACTTTAAAATTGAAGGTAATGCAGCAGTGCTTAATGGACCAACTCATTTTAGTGGCTCAGAAGTAGCTGCTACTGACTTACGTGCTGCAGCAGCATTAATCTTAGCAGGTTTAGTTGCTACAGGTATTACGCAAGTTACCCATCTGGAATATCTTGATCGTGGTTATTGGCACTTTAATCAAAAATTAGCTGCATTAGGAGCAGAAATTAAACGTGTTAACGATATTACAGAACAAGAAATTAAAGTTGAAAATGGCGTAAAAAATGCATAATTAATGTAAATATTTAAGAGGGTTGTGACATTGTGTCCAACCTTTTTTTAGTCGTTGATTTATTCAATGGTTATTCGCACCAAGGTTGTATCTATGTTATAATAACTTAGATATATCCTTAATTTGAGTAACTGAAAGTATCAAAGGAGAAAATTTCTATGGCAAAAAACATTGGAATCGACTTGGGTACAGCAAATGTTTTAATTAATATCCAAGGTGAAGGTATTGTATTAAATGAACCTTCAGTTGTAGCTGTAAATTCAAAATCAAATAAAGTATTGGCAGTTGGCTCTGAAGCATACCAAATGGTTGGTAGAACACCAGGTAGTATTCGTGCAATTCGTCCTTTAAAGGACGGTGTAATTGCTGACTTTGATATCACAGAGCAAATGCTTTCATATTTCATTAAGAAATTAAATGTTAAGGGCTTTATGTCTAAGCCAAATATTATGATTTGTTGTCCAACAAACACAACCGATGTTGAACACAAAGCAATTCATCAAGTTGCTGAAAAAATCGGTGGAGGAAATGTTTTCCTTGAACTTGAACCTAAAGTTTCTGCAATTGGTGCAGGTTTAGATATTTTCAAACCTTTTGGTAATATGGTAATTGATATTGGTGGTGGTACCAGTGATGTTGCATTCTTATCATTAGGTGATATTGTGGCAAGTCGCTCATTGAAGATTGCTGGTGATCGATTAAATATGGATATTTTGAATTTTGTCAAAAAGAAATATAATCTTCAAATTGGTGAACGGACTGCTGAAAAAGTTAAAATTGAAATTGGAACAGTTTTACCAGGACATCGTAATGAAGAAATTGATGTTCGTGGTCGTGATACTGTTTCAGGTTTACCTAGAACAATTACATTGAAATCAGAAGATATTGAACCAACATTAAATGAAACAATGATGAATGTTGTTAATGCGGCTAAAGACGTATTAGCTATCATTCCACCAGAATTGTCAGCAGATACGATTGACCATGGTATTATGATGACAGGTGGAGGAGCATTGTTAGATGGAATGGATCAATTGTTAATGGATAACTTGAATATTCCAGTTAACATTTCTGATACACCATTAGATGATGTTGCAATTGGTACAGGTATTTTATTAGAAAAGCTTGTAGGAAGCGAAAATAAATAATAAACAATGTTTAAGAGATTTTTTACATGGTTGATCAGACAATATCAGCGATTTATTTCTCCGCTATTTCCACCAACATGTCGGTATTATCCAACCTGTTCAAATTATACTTTGCAAGCCATTCAAAAGTTTGGTGCGTTTAAGGGGATTATGATGGGATTTTTTAGAATTTTACGTTGTAATCCGTTTGTAAAAGGTGGATATGATCCATTGCCAGATCATTTTAGTTTACGAAGGAATAATTCATGGAAAGATGATCCTAATGAAAATTTCTTTTATGAAGAAGAAAAACATTTAAGGAGGTAAGCGTGTGTCCAAGAAAACAAAGACAATTGAATTAGTTGAAGATGAAAAAGTAATTGATGGTATTGAAATTTCAGAATTGAAATTAGGCGACCAATTGCTTGGCACAGTTACAGATGATGGAAAGAATAAGTTTACTGCTAGCCTTCCAGATGGCGAATCATTTAACGTTAAAAGTCATGAAGAAGCAATGAACTTATTGATTAGTCACTATCACTTACACTCATAGTCATTACAATTACGCAAAGGAGCCATTAAATTGGATTATAGTAAAAATAGTCGTCGTGCTAAAAGTAACGACGATCGGATAGACTGGGGAATTATTTTCTCAGTTCTAGTATTAGCTGTAATTGGAATGTTATCGATTTATGTTGCAGTAAAGCATGATACAAGTGATGCAAGTGTAACTAAAACGTTATTATCACAAGCAATATGGTATGTTTTTGGTATTATTGCAGTGGTAATCATTATGCAATTTGATGCTGAGCAACTTTGGAAAATTGCGCCGATTGCATATGGCTTTGGGCTTCTGCTCCTGTTCCTGTTGCTGTTCCTGTATAGTAGGTCTTATGCAGCACAAACAGGTGCTAAAAGTTGGTTTGCAATTGGGCCGTTAACATTTCAACCGTCAGAAGTAATGAAACCCGCGTATATTCTGATGCTAGCACGTGTAATTGCGGAACATAATTCAGAATATACAACACATACAATCGAATCTGATTGGAAACTATTGTGGAAAATGTTCTTATGGACACTTCCAATTGTTATTTTGTTAAAACTACAAAATGACTTTGGTACTACATTAGTTTTCCTTGCTATTTTTGGTGGGATGGTCTTAATTTCTGGAATATCCTGGAAAATTATCGGACCTATCTTTGGTGGTTTTGTTGCTATTGGTGCAATTGCTATTTATTTAGCAGTTTTCAATCGTAATATCCTGTTACATTTAGGATTCCAAAATTACCAATTCCAACGAATTGATGCATGGTTACATCCAGAAAATAGTACAACAGGATCAAGTTATCAATTGTGGAGAAGTATTGAAGCAATTGGTTCGGGTCAATTATTTGGTAAAGGATTTAATGTTTCAAACGTTTATGTTCCAGTTCGAGAATCAGATATGATCTTCTCAGTAATTGGGGAAAACTTTGGTTTTATTGGTGGATGTGTATTAATTTTCATCTACTTATTACTAATTTTCCAAATGGTTCAAGTAACATTTGAAACACGAAATGAATTTTATGCATATATTTCAACTGGTGTTATTATGATGATCTTATTCCACGTATTTGAAAACATTGGTATGAGTATCGGATTACTTCCATTAACAGGTATTCCATTGCCATTTATCAGTCAAGGTGGATCTTCATTGATTGGTAATATGATTGGTATTGGACTGATAATGTCGATGAGGTATCACCACAAGAGTTATATGTTTAGTAACAACTCAGATTTTAGTTAAAAAGTGTGATTGCCGGTCCATCGGAAAATAGGCATGAACCTAAGGCTGGACTTTTGTCGCAGCCTTTTTTATTACTTTTAATGATATGTAAGGAAGAGGTAGAAGGATGCAAAGTGATCAATTAACCGAGCTAATTTTGGCACTTGAAATGATTAAGGGCGTTGGTCCTAAAACAGTTTTAAAATTTTTCGATACAGTTAAGCCACAAATGATTTTGGATAATTTTAGAAATATGCATCGAAATACGGTCATTAATAAGCGAATCAATGAAGGTGTTCTTGATTATCAGGAATGGAAAAACTTATTAGAGAAAGCTCATGAATTATTGGAAAAATCAAAATCATTGGGAATGACAGTTTTAAACTACCAAGATGATGATTATCCTGATAATTTAAGAAGTTTAAATCATTACCCATTAATTATTTATGTTAAGGGAAATGTAAAAGCACTTCAGGGACCATCAGTTGGTTTTATAGGTACGCGACGTCCAACTGAATTAGGTTATAAAATGTCAGAACGCATGGCATATCAATTTGCTAAAGATGGACTTACAGTTGTAAGTGGATTGTCAGTGGGAACAAATACAGCAGCACACCGTGGAGCTTTGGAAGCAGGCGGAACAACTGTAGCAATTTTAGGTCAAAGTTTAGAACAACCAATTTATCCTAAAGAAAATGTAGGTTTGGCACAAGAAATCATTGATAATGGTGGAGCAATTATGTCAACCTATTCATTAGGAGCAATTGTAAGACGGCAATTTTTAGCTGCTCGTGATGAATGGGAAAGTGGCTTGGCTGATGGACTTGTAGTTGTTGAAACAGATCAAAATGGAAAAACAGAATCTGCATTACAACATGCATTTAAACAAGGACGACCAGTTGGAATGTTAGATCATAGTCAATGTCCGAAAATTGAGGATGCAACAAAGATTGAACAAGCAATTGGAAATCAAGAGTTTATCAGTAAAAAGAGAGCAATGGCTCTATGGGATAAAGAAAGTCTCCGTGATTTTGAACAAGTAATGGCGAAATCACGCGAAGAATTCTTAAAAAAGAGTAAAAGACATAAACGTTTAGCACAAATTAGACTTTTCTAACGAGTTATAAATGATATTTTTCAAATTTCATGCTATAATAAGGTTTCAGTTATGTACGAAAATCTATATAAAAGGTGATAAAGTAAATGGATAATAAAAAATTACATATTGCATTATTCTTTGGTGGAAACTCATCAGAACATGATGTTTCAAAGCGTTCAGCACACAACATTTATGATGCTTTAGATAAAGATAAATATGAAGTTTCAGTATTCATGTTTACAAAGCAAGGTTTCTTACTTGGTAACAAAGATTCATTACGTATCTTCAATGGTGAACCAGAAGATGAAGTGGTTGCTGAAGCTACAAAAGATGTTGATTTTTCAAATCCATTAGCAAACATTCAAAACTTATCAGAAGTTAAGGATGTTGATGTATTCTATCCAGTTATCCACGGTAACATGGGTGAAGATGGTACAGTTCAAGGTTTATTCCGTCTTTTAAACAAACCTTGGATTGGTAGTGGAATTGCTGCTTCAGCAAATTCATTCGATAAAGATTTAACAAAACAATTATTAACATTACACGGTGTACGTAATACTAAATATGTTGTAGTTACACCAGAAACAAAAGAAGACTTTCCATACAGTCGTATTGCAGAAGAATTAGGCGAAACAGTCTTTGTAAAACCTGCACGTCAAGGTTCATCAGTTGGTATTAACAAAGTTACTAACGAAGAAGAATATGAATCAGCAATGGAAGAAGCATTCCGTTATGATTACAAAGTAATGGTTGAAGAAGCTATTAAGAACCCACGTGAAGTTGAATGTTCAGTATTAGGTAACCGTGATCCTAAATATTCTAAGTTAGGTGCAGTTGATGTTAATGGTGATGACTTCTACGATTACAACAATAAATTCGTAGATGCATCAGGTGTTGTTTTTGAAATTCCTATTAAATTACCAGAAAAATTAACTAAAGAAATCCAAGAAATGTCAATCAATGCATTTAAAGCATTAGATAACCGTGGTTTAGCTCGTATGGACTTCTTAGTTGACGAAAATGACGTACCATACTTAGGTGAAGTAAACACATTACCTGGATTTACAAACATCTCATTATATCCACAATTATGGGAAGTTTCAGGCATTAGTTACTCAGAATTAATTGATAAGTTAATCCAATTAGCTATTGATGAATTTAATGATAATGCTAAACTTCACTATGACTTTACTGAATTAGGAACAGAAAAATTAGGTAAAGGTTTATTAGATAAAAATGGTCAACACCGTGACTAATAAATAATTAAAATCGCAGTATTTACTGCGATTTTTTTATAAAAAAATTCATTTTTTTGCGTATATATTATATGGAGGGGATTATATGAAATGTCCATGGGTATATGGCGCAAATGAAAATCTAATTAAATATCATGATGAAGTCTGGTGCAAAGAAATTCATGATGAGCAGGAATTATTTAAACGTTTATGTTTATTAACATTTCAGTGTGGATTAAAATGGGAAATGATTTTGGATAAACAAAGCATTTTGGAAGAACAGTTTGAAAATTTTGTTCCAGAAAAATTAGTAACATTAAATCTCGAACAGGATTTTGTGATTAATAATCCACGTAAAATCAATGCGATTATACACAATGCACAAACTTTATTGAAATTGCATGCGACAGGACATTCATTGGATGAATTAGTGTGGAAAAATACAAATTATCGCACTATTAACAATGAATGGACTAAGGTAGAACAAATTCCATGTGAATCAGCGTTGTCAAAAGTGGTTGCTAAAAAGTTTCGTCAAGCTAATTTTTGCTTTGTTGGTCCTAAAAGCATGTATTCATATTTACAAATGGTTGGAGTGATTAATGATCATTTGATAACCTGCGAGAATAAATTTGTTGATAAGTTGTGATTAATAATATTATATTGTGAAATATATTTTCGCTAAGTTTATAAAAATAACACTCACAAAATCGTGAGTGTTATTTTTATTTATTTAATTTTTGATTTGCTTTTTTTATCCACTTTAAAGTTTGATAACGGGCGATAAACCAGATAAGTAAATATATTGCAACAAAAAGTAATGTATAAATTGTAAAGCAAGCAACAGTAAGTGGAAACCATCCTGCAAGACAAGCAAGGAATGTAAAACAAGTAAATGAAATTAGAAAATGAACAATGGTTTGTTTTAATAAGTTCCATTTATAAATCTTAAATACATTGCGACTTAAATTCCATGTTATTCCCATTAATGCCCATAAAATAATTGAGATAGAGATTGCATTTAATTTATTAGAAAAATGCATAATAAATTTTTCAGAAGAAGGGTAATATGCCATACCACCATATAAATATGAAAAAATTAATGAAACAATTAATCCAATTGAAATTCCCATGGTAGAACCATTAATAATTTGAGAAAAAAGCTTTTTCATATTCCTAACCTCCGTTTTATATTTTTTACAAATCGTCGAGAAGCAAATGTGTAATCATTATTTTTTAGTAATAATTTAATTGTTCCATTTCTTTCTAATTCTAAATGATCTAAATAATCAAAATTTAAAATCTCACTATTTGAAATTTGAATAAAATTAGAAGGTAGAATTTTTGCAATTTGATATATACGATATTTAATAACATAAGTTTCATTTTCATATGCTGCACAAACATGGTTACTATCTGTATAAATACGAGTAACTAAATTTAAATCAAGTGGTGTTAGTGTATGGCCCTTACTTCCCCAAATAATAATTGATTCTTGTTGAATTTGATTTGCAATTTCTTGCAATTCAGGTGTTAGTTCATGAATATAAAAGTCAATATGTTCATCTTGGCTTTTCTCTATATGAATATTTACTTTCAAATTTTCATCTCCTTTTATAACTAATTATATATACTAATAACTTAATAGTTTTTAAAATTAAATATGTGGAGAATATATTAACTTAAATGGTTGGATTTTAATAATTTTTGGCAGAAAAAAGAACCCGTAATGAACGAGTTCTTTTTTCTTTACCAGCGTTTTTCTATTTCATCAAGTGAAATAACTTCGCCATTATAATTATCTTGAATGTATTTCAAACTTTGATCACGTAAATCTTGATTGATAGCATCAGTAATTGCGGATGAAGTAATTACTTGATAATCATTAAAGAAACCAGCAGCGGCACTATTAATTAAACAAATGTTAGTTACAACGCCACCTAAGATGATATTTTTAACACCTAATTCACGTAATAAACTATCTAATCCGGTTTGGAAAAATGCACAGTATGTTCTTTTTTCTAAAGAGTAATCTTGTTTTTGTGGACTTAAATCTGAGATAACTTCTGCTCCCCAAGTACCTTTCATACAGTGTTCTCCCCAAATCTTTAATTCTGGATCATGAGGTAAGTGAGCGTCTGAAACATAAATCACAGGAATATTTTTTTCATGAGCTTTATCAATTAAATTTTTAAAGTCTGGAATAATTTTCTCTGCTCGTGGATTTGCAAATTTTCCTGTAACGAAATCATTTACCATATCAATTACAACAACTGCGTCTTTCATAAAATACACCTCTTTATCTATTTAATAACTAATTATAGCATGATGTCTTAACAAAAAACTGAAAAATACTTGATTGACATTTAACTATTACTCTCTATAATAATAATCATGCATATTAACTGATAAGGGATGGATTAAATGATTTCATTTGCAAATGATTATCTAGAGGGAGCGCATCCACGTTTATTGCAAGCGTTAGTAGATACTAACATGCAACAAGAACCCGGATACGGATATGACAGTTTTTCACAACAAGCTGCTAAAGTAATTAAAGAGACTTTGGATGCGCCTGAAGCGGAAGTGCGTTTTCTTCAAGGTGGTACACAAACAAATCAAATTGTTATTGATGCAATGCTTAAAGATTATGAAGGAGTAATTGCACCTGAAATTGGTCATATTAGCGTACACGAAGCAGGGGCAATTGAAGCTACTGGAGACATAAAGTTCTTACATTGCCTTCATATGATGCTAAATTAAAACCTGAAGACATTGATGAGTTTGTACAAACTTTCCAAAATGATATGAACATGGAACATATGGTATTTCCAGGAATGGTTTATATCACATATCCAACAGAATATGGGACTTTATATTCTAAAAAAGAACTTGAAGAACTTTACGCAGTTTGTCAAAAACATAATCTACCACTTTACATTGATGGTGCTCGTTTAGGATATGGCTTGATGAGCGAAAAGGCTGATCTTACTATTCAAGAGTTAACTAAATTATGTGATGCATTCTATATCGGTGGAACAAAAATCGGTGCATTATGCGGAGAAGCAGTGGTATTTACACATAATAATGCACCAAAGCACTTTACAACTGTTGTGAAACGTCATGGAGGCCTTTTAGCAAAAGGTCGTTTGAATGGAGTGCAATTTCTTGAGTTATTCAAAGACGGACTTTATTTTGACATTAGTAAACATGCTGTTGAAATGTCAATGAAATTGAAGGCAGGCTTTTTAGCAAAGGAATACAAATTATTTTACGATTCATACACTAATCAACAATTTTTCATCATGACAAATGAAGAAATCGATAAATTAAAACAAAAAGTTGATTTTGCATGTTGGGAAAAATATGATGATACTCATTCAATTGCACGTTTTGTAACTAATTGGGCTACAAAAGAAGAAAATGTTGATGCTTTGTTAGAAATGATATAAAAAAATCCAGATAATTATCTGGATTTTTTGTTTTATTAAGTAGTTGAATTCCTATTTTTATAGACTGTCTTTACGATTTGCTTTAAGTAAGTCTTTTGTTAAAGCAGGCTTATTTTCTAAGTCTGTCCGAATTACTAATACATCACACTTAGCAATTCGTGTTACATATTCAGTAACTGAACCGATTAAGATCCGTTCTACGGCATTAAGTCCAGTAGCACCAATCATAATCAAATCAATATTTTTCTCTTCGGGGATGTCTTTGGCGATAATTACCTTAGGAGCTCCATATTCTACTGAGAAATCAATATTTGTGATTCCAGCTTTTTTCGCTTCA
The DNA here is from genome assembly GCF_030389495.1 of Ligilactobacillus cholophilus. Classification (NCBI taxonomy): domain Bacteria; kingdom Bacillati; phylum Bacillota; class Bacilli; order Lactobacillales; family Lactobacillaceae; genus Ligilactobacillus; species Ligilactobacillus cholophilus. The sequence continues at coordinate 820,165 of NZ_CP127832.1, read as the reverse complement.
TCAACGTAGCCTTCTAAAGTCTTTTTAGCCGTTTGCGTTACTTGCTCGACCATTGATGTATCAAAGCTTGAAATATTTTGAAATGCACGAGTGTCAATTACATGAATTAGATGTAATGCAGTGTCTTTACCATTTCTTTTTGCTACGTCAATCGCCTTTTTAAAAGCTAACTCTGATTCATATGAACCATCGATTGGGACTAAGATATTTTTATAATTTTGTAACATTTAAATCACCTTCCTATCCTCAACTTCATTTTACAAAATTTATCTAAAAAATGAAAGTAATTTAACTATCTAATGAAAGCATATCCAATGAGGATAAATGAAAGGATTGAAACCAAAGCAACATCAACTAAAATCATGGTAATTACTAACATTAAATTGGCGGTAAAACTCATGATAATTGTGATAATTCCACTTAATAATAATAAGCTCCCCATTATTGTTAGTAGAAGAGAAAAAGTGTGATTTTTTTCAGGATGAAAGGTAATAAATGATTTCTTACGATGTTTCCAAATATATCCACCCAAAAAGAGTACAATTGCGCTCAAGATCCAAATTAAAATTTTTACTCCAATACTCATCGAAAATAGATTCCTCCAATAATTTAATAATGTTAGTATAACAAAAAAAGATGTGATCGAAATCACATCCTTGTTCCATTAGTGCCGTTAATCGTCTTGTGTAGTTGAACCCGCAGTGCTAGCAGGAACGCATTTCGTTAGATGGCTTTTGGTTCTTAAGTGAAATAAGTCTGCCAGCCACCATTTATCGGAAATGCTCATATCTATAATTGTTCGGTCAACCTTACATTGATAAGACAACGCGTACACCACAGAAATATTGCATCATTATCATAACGCCTCACACGATTTTTTTCAAATAAAATTATTGATCTTTTAATGAACGACCTTTGGCTTTTTCTAATTTGTAATATTGTTCTGCTAAAGCACGTTCATAACGTCCATTTTCTTTAGGAAGGTAATAGTGCTGATTTTTAATTTTATTTGGTAAATACTGTTGCTTTACCCAGTCATGTGTATAATCGTGTGGATATTTATAACCAATTCCGCGACCGAGTTTTTTAGCACCTTCATAATGTGGATCACGTAGCCAATCTGGGACTTCACCGTAATTTCCTTTATGAATATCTTCCATTGCTTTGTCAATTGCCTTCAAAGCAGAATTAGATTTTGGTGATAAGCATAAATCAATCACAGCAACAGAAAGGGGAATTCGTGCTTCTGGAAAACCAACTTTTTCTGCAGCTTCAACAGCTTGAACAGTACGTGCAGCTGCCTGTGGATTTGCCAAACCGATATCCTCATACGCAATTACTAATAATCTGCGAGTAATACTTGGTAAATCATCAGCATCACACATTCTACCTAAGTAGTGTAATGCCGCATCTGTATCAGAACCACGTATCGATTTCTGAAATGCCGAAACTACATCATAGTGTGCATCACCATTTTTATCATGAACTAATGATTTATGCTGTACGCATTCTTCTGCAATTGATAAAGTTATGTGAATTTTACCAGTATCTTTTTCTGCTGGGGTAGATTTTACTGCTAACTCTAATGCATTTAAAGCACTCCGTAAATCACCATGTGTTGCTTGTGATAAATGAGTTAGGGCATCATCATCTAAAGAAACATCGAAACTTCCTAAGCCGCGTTTTTCATCTTTTAAAGCACGTAATAATGCTGTCTTTATATCATCTTCGCTTAATGGCTTAACTTCAAAAATTTGTGTTCGACTTCTAATCGCTGGATTAATCGCAATATATGGATTTTCCGTTGTTGCACCAATTAAAATAATTTGGCCACTTTCTAAATGAGGTAATAGATAATCTTGCTTAGGTTTAGTTAGACGGTGAATTTCATCTAACATTAAAATTACCGTTCCACTCATTTTAGATTCCGCTACTACTTGTTCTAGCGCCTTTTTAGAATCAGTAGCCGCATTTAATTTACGAAAGGCATATTTAGTTGAACCAGCAATCGCACTTGCTATACTTGTTTTTCCAGTTCCTGGTGGGCCATATAAAATCATTGATGATAATAATTTAGCATTTACCATTCGCCGAATGATTTTTCCGGGGCCCACTAAATCTTTCTGACCAACAACCTCATCAAGATTTTGTGGTCTCATTCGATAAGCTAAGGGTTGCATATTATTTTCTCCTTTCATTTATAAATATAGCATGTTTGAAGGCTACAAGTTAGTGCAAAGATTAGGTATAATAAAAGTAAATTATTAATCTAGGATGATAATTATGAAATTAGATGAAATCGGACAAACAATTAAAGATGAAGAATTAACAGGAGTGTTAAACAATTTATTGTGGAAAGTTTCACAAGAATTCTTATTGATTAATCGTCAAACTGAAATTGTTGAAACAAGTTTAACAATGAATAACACTCAATACTTAACAACAAATGAGGGGAACTTGGTTTTAAAAAATGATCATGAACAGCATTTATCAGCCTTAAAGTCAGAATTGCGTTTAAGAAATTATTTTTTAAAAACAACTCTTGCTAAGAATCAATTTTTATGGCCATTATCTGTTAATGGTATGGGGAATACGATTCAAATTCGTATTCCAGAAGAATTATTTACAGAATTATATAATCGTAAATTTAAAAAATATAAAGTCGATTATTATGATTTTCGTAATCAAATTTATTTAAAGATTGCTGCAGGTATGGAAGAAGCAATGTTCTTGCTTACATATCTAACTGGTTCAGCTCCATTTAAATGGGATAACGCTGGAAAAGAAAAAGGACGTCCACGACGTTCACAACAAACAAGAATGGTATTAGAAAAAGTTGCTGATCAAGAAATTGATTTTCGTACTTTGAAAGCATATCTTGCTTCACAATCAGCAGTTGCTAAAGTTAAATTAGAAGGTCAATTTGACCAAAATCAAGGAATTACAGCATTAACTTTGCAACATATTGATTTAAATCCTAATACAACTGGCAACATTGGTGCTAATATTTTGGAACTCATTAATGTTTTAGTTGGATATTATTTAATGAAAAATAGTTGTGCTAATGATGACTTAGTTGAAACTGTTAAAGCTAGTCGTCAAAAAGATTTAACAGTAGCTAATGATAATCCATTTAAACGTTCTGAATTGATTAAAGAAATGCATGATCTTCTAGAAGATCTTAATCATTTTGCACAAGAATATGGATATGGTAAACAGTTGAATGCTGCTTATGAAACATTGCGCAATAAATTAGATGACGTAATGCAAACACCAGCAGCACAAATTTTACGTAATCAAGGTGCCTTAACTTCATTGGATTATGTACGCCAAATGGCAATTGAATTACAACAAAAAAAACATGTTGAAACAGAACTTTCTGATAATTCATTGCGTTTATTGCAAGCAGCCTTTAAACGTGGCATTGACTATCAAGTGATCTCTGCTACAAATGATCTTGTTCAAGTAGATAACCACTTTGTTACACATGGACTAACAAGTGAACGTGATCAAGCTGTTTTGCCACAAATGTGGTCTGATAAACAAATTGCTAAACAAATGGTTGGTGAACTTAATATTCAACTACAACAAGCATGGGAAGTTAAAAATAATGATGAAGCAAGCCATTTATATCCTTTGATTAAAGACAAAGCAGTTGTTATTAAAAATGCAGTTGGTCATACTAATCAGGCGGGAACATTATACCGCTTAGCTCCAACAAAACGTGAATTTCTTGAAAGTGTTGCATTAATGCTTAAAGAAACTAATAAAGTTTTAGTTGAACAAGTTGTTGCTGGTTCTGCATATCAAGCAATGGTACTTAATGGTAAAGTAGTAAGCGTGATCGAACGAATTCCTGAAAACGTAGTAGGCGATGGACGTTCAACAATTGGCCAATTAGTAGAAAATAAAAAACTCACAATTGGGCGAAATGAACATCAAACTTTAATTTCTCAAGGAATCGATTTGGATAACGTTGGTCAACGTGGTATTCAAACTTTATTAAGATATGATGCATTTAGCGGAACAAACTTTGATAGTTATGATGCTTTAGATGATATTGATGTTAGTTATATCGAAATTCTTCAAAAAATTGCGAATAAATTAAAAATGAGAGATGGATTTATTGATATTGTAATCTCGAATTTATATCAACCATATACCAGTGAACATCCCGAATTAGTAACATTCTTAGGTGCACATGCAGATGCATGCTTGAAGAAACATGAAGAAATGTTAATGAATCAACATCGTGATTTAGCAGGACAAATTGTTGAAAGTTTGCTTCATGATTAAAATTTTAATCATAAAAAGGACTATGAAATTACTCATAGTCTTTTTTTATAAAAGTGCTAATGTTTGCAATTTATGGCATTCATCATTATAGTTAGACTAAATAAATGACGTATTTATTTAATTTTTATTAGAATTATATTTAAGGAGATCATTAATGTTACTCTCAATTATCGTACCTATTTGCAATGTTGCTCCATATCTTGAAAAATGTCTGCAATCGATTCAAACGCAATCGTTTAAAGATTTCGAATGTATCATGGTGGATGATGGTTCAATTGATGATTCAAGGCAAATTGCACAAAGTTTTTGCGATCAAGATGACCGTTTTAAATTGATTGCAAGTGAACATGGTGGGTTAGCACATGCTCAGAATTTAGCATTAAAAGAAGTAAAGGGAGAGTATATTACTTTTTGTGACGGCGATGATTATTTATCTGCAGGGGCATATGAAAATGTACTACCAATTATTGAGAAGAAACCAGATTTGATCATTAGTAATTTATATTTTGAATATGCTGATCAAACAAGAAGAAATTCCGCATATAAATTACCTAATTTAACAAATCGTGAACAAATTGTTAATCATTTCCCAGAAATTTATAAACAACAAATGATGTATTATGATACGAATAAAATTTATCATAAATCTATATTACGTGATTTAAAATTTGAAAATTTAACAGTTGGTTTAGACACAGTTTTAAATTATGAAGTGTTTGCTAGATGTAATAATATTTATTTTAGTGAAAAACCATATTATCATTATTTGCAACGACAAGGGTCATTAGTAAATCATTTTGATGCACAACGTTTAATGATTCGTGAATATGAAACTCAATCATTAGTTCAATTACTTGCTCATTGGAATCCTGAATACGCTAGTCAATTAATTAATTTAGATTGGTATAATACATTAACTAATACGGTTAAAAATGTATATGCATTTGATGAGCATAATCAATTGCTTAAACCGAAACAACGTATTTATTATTTGAAAAATGATTTAAAGGTCTGTCTGCAACATATGCGTGTTAGTTTATTATCTGATGAACAACGTGCATTTATTGATGAAGTAAAAAGTGTTGTAGCAGCAGGTGATGATCAGGAGTTTATTCAAAGATTTGCGAGTTCAAATTTATATTCAGAATAGAATAAGAGGGGAATTAAAATGAAAAAGTTTAATGATGAATTATATGAACTCTTTCCAGATGACGAGATGCAACGTCATTCAAAATTTAAAAATTTGGATGATTTTATGGGTAATCTAGGGGTTAAAAATCAAAATGAATTTGATAACTTATCAGATGATTTGCTTGATAAGTTTGTAAAAGAAAATACAGATTTTGATAACTGGAAAGCAATGGATAAACATGCTAATCAAATTTATCTTCAACGACAGAAAGCTTTTAATTTGTAAAAAATAAGACTATGATGATATGACATCATAGTCTTATTTATTTTATGTAAATTAAAAGTGAAATAAGTTTTTTAAAGAAAATCGTTTCTTCTTTGTCTCTTTTTCTTTTTCTTTTTCATTGGTAACGGTTGGTTCTGGATAAAGTTTAGCAATATCAATTATTTCATGGTGAATTGCTTGTTTTTTATCTGCAAAAACAACAGCAAAATCAGAAGCTGCATTAGGTAATGATTGGTCAGTGTTGCAAGTAAATGCAACATTAGTGTTATTTGCTAAAGTTAGTAATTTTGTTAATTGTTCTTGATCAACTTTTCCGTTTATCGTCATACGATAATCAGGATGTTTTTTTAATTCTTGTTCTAGTGCATCCGTAATACTTACCAGAGTTTAATTGAGCGAAGGTCATAGTTAAATCAACTCGTTCACGGAATGTTCCAAGATATTTCCGTTGTTCATCAGGCTTTAATTGTGGAGTCCCATACATTCCTTTATTGAGATGTTCTTGTAATTGATCTGTCATTCTAATTCACTCCTTATATTGCAGTAACAATATTTTATCAAATTTAGAATACTAAAAAAAGAGATTGCATAATTGCAATCTCCCAAATATAAGCAAACTTTTTATTAAAGTTTGTTGTAGTATTCAACGATAAGTGATTCGTCGATGTTTGCATCTAATTCGTCACGTTCTGGTAAACGAACTAATGTACCTTCCATCTTGTCATCATCAAATGATACAAATGGAACACGACCTACAACTGCTTCTAAAGCATCTTTAACAATTTGTAAGTTCTTTGAACGTTCACGTAATGAGATCACTTGACCAGGTTTTACTTCGTATGATGGAATATCAACACGTTGGCCATCAACTGTGATGTGACCGTGGTTTACAAGTTGACGTGCTTGACGACGAGTTGTTGCTAAACCTAAACGGTAAACAACGTTATCTAAACGTTGTTCCAAAAGAATCATGAAGTTAACACCGTGCTTACCTTCACGAATCTTACCAGCGCGCTTGAATGTGTTAGCAAATTGACGTTCTGTCATGCCGTACATCATACGTAACTTTTGCTTTTCGCGTAATTGTAAACCGTATTCTGATAACTTACGACGACTTTGGCCATGTTGACCTGGTGCGTAAGGACGACGTGATAATTCTTTACCTGTTCCTGAAAGAGAGATTCCCAAACGACGAGAAACTTTCCATGATGGACCTGTATAACGAGACATATTAAATTCCTCCAAAAATGTAATTTTTATGGAGTAAAATAACGATTGTAAATTTAGTATTCGTGCAGTTAATTTTGGACGTTCGCTCTTGCAGCCGAAGAGTTACTTGTAGAACCATTTAGGCAATTAACTGTTGACGTTCTTACCATTTACTGCTGCATTATTTTACACAAGCGCTATTGTAGCAATTTTTAGTTTAAAAGTCAATGAAATGTTATGGTTAAACTATTTTCTTTACGCATAAAATTTAAATTGAATAGAGCATAAAAAATAACATTAGCGAAAAACTAGGAAGATATTAAAATTCCGTTAATAAAAAACATTGGAATACGGTTTTATATGTTATAATTGTAGGGAATGAAAAATTAATCGATTTAAATTTAATTAAAAATAAGCTGCAAGAAAGGCAAAGGATGGGATTATATGATTATCTTTTTAGTATCGCTAGTAATTGTTGCGCTGGTGATTTATCTTAGCGTATTTCTATATAAGCGACACAACACTAAATTAATCGATAGTTACCAAGAAGGAGTAAAGGAAATAACCAATACCTCTCTTGAAAAAGAAATGGCAGAAATTAGTCATTTGAATCTATCAGGCGATAGTTTAAATGAATTTGAAAAAATTGATGAAGATTACCGTGAAATTGTAAATCGTAAATTACCTGAAGTTTCTGAAATTTTAAATGATTTGCAAGAATTAAATCAGCATTATCAATTTGGACGAGTAAAAAGTGAATTAGCTGATGTGAGTGATAAATTAACAGCATTAACAAAGCAATTTGATGAAATAAAAGCCAAGATGGATGATATTCGGAAAGTTACTGAAGAACATCAAAAAGCAGTAGAAGAACTTAGTGCAAAATACAAAGATTTACGCAAAACATTACTAGCAAAAAGCTTTTCATTCGGCCCTAGCAGTGAAAAATTAGAAGATCAATTAGGTGAATTAGAACAAAAATTTGATGATTATACTCGTGTAATGGAAAGTGGAGATTATGTGAAATCAGCTAAGCCACTTGCTGAATTACAAGCGGCAACAGCTGATATGGAAGAAAAAGTAGAAAAGATTCCTCCAATTTATAAAAATCTCAAAAACGTTTATCCAGAACAAATTGAAGAGTTAAATCAAGCCGTTGATCAATTATTAAAAGAAAAATATGTCTTTCGTGAAAATCTAAAGAAAAAGTTAGCTGAAATTCAACGACTTTTAGACAAAAACCTTGTTAATTTAGAAAAAACAAATATTAAGGATGCAGAAAAAATTAACGATCAATTAGGAGACCTAATTGAAGAGGTTTACGATACAGTAGATACAGAATATCGTTCACGTAAATTAGTAGAAAAGAATTATAAATATTATCAAGAATTTTTAGAACATGCTGAAGAACAAGAACATGAATTATTAATTGACTTAGATCGTTTATCACAAAATTATGAATTAACTCATAATGAAATGGAAGATGCACGTGATCTTCAAGCACAAATTCAAGATATTCGTAAGTCCTTTGATAATTTTACAAAGCAACGTACTGAAGGTGTAATCTATTCAAAAGAATTAGCTACACAAAAAGATAATATTAAAAAGCTTACAAAGATTGAAAAACATCAACAAGAAATTAATGATAATGTTTCAAATCTTTGGAAAGAAGAAAAAGAAGCTCAAAAAGCAGTTCAAGGATTTGATTTGGAAATCCACCGTATGCGTCGTGATATTGAAAAATTAAATCTTCCAGGGCTTTCAAGAGAATATACTGATTATTTCTTTAAAGTTAGTGATGAAATTCAAGCTTTAGATGAAGCTTTAAATCAAATCCAAATTAATATGGATGAAATTACTAAGGGATTAATTAATACACAATCAGATCTAGATGTATTAGGTGATAAGACAAAAGAAATCATCGATTGTGCAACTTTAACGGAAGAATTTTTACAATACGCAAACCGTTATCGTACACGCTATCCAGAAGTTGATGCAGCTTATAAAAAAGCAGATCACATGTTTAACAAACAATTCGATTATGTCGATGCTTTAGATGTAATTTCAAATGCTTTGGAAGAGGTTGAACCTGGAATTTACAAACGAATTACAGATGATTATGAATCACAAGAACAAGCACAACGGCAATATCCAATGAATTAAAAACAACCTAGTATTTAATTGATTTTTCCAATTAAATGCTAGGTTATTTTTTTGTTAAAACCTTTACAAAGACTAAGTTAAATGATTAAATTAAGGTTGAGTCGTACCAGAATTTATTATTAAATAAAATAAATATAGAAAGGAACCTTGTTTTGATTTACTTCGATAATAGTGCTACTACAAAAGTAGATGATCAAGTATTACAAACTTACAATATGGTTAGTGAAAAAATCTGGGGTAATCCTTCTTCTTTACACAGTTGGGGTGAGAAGGCCTATGATTTATTGGAACAATGTCGGCGTCAAATCGCAGGTTTAGTGCATTGTGATCCTGATGAAATTTTCTTCACCAGTGGTGGTTCAGAAGGTGATAACTGGGCAATCAAGGGAACAGCAATGGAAAAACTTCCATATGGAAAGCATTTAATCACTTCAAGCGTAGAACACCCAGCTGTATTAAATACTATGGCACATTTAGAAAAACTAGGTTTTGAAGTAACTTATCTTCCAGTTGATAAAGAAGGACGAGTTTCTCCTAAAGATCTAGAACAAGCTATTCGCAAAGATACTGTATTAGTGTCTATTATGGCAATTAATAATGAAATCGGTGCTATTGAACCAATTGATGAACTAGCTAAAGTTTTAGAAAATTACCCTAAAATTCATTTTCATGTAGATGCTGTTCAAGCAGTTGGTAAGGGTGTAGACCAAATGTTAAGCAATCCAAGAATTGACTTAATGACATTTTCTGGCCATAAGTTCCATGCTCCACGTGGAATTGGCTTTATGTACAAAAAGCGTGGTCGAATGATTCAACCTTTAATTGATGGAGGAGGACAAGAGAAGAATCTCCGTGGTGGTACAGAAAATCTTCCAGCAATTGCAGGTATGGCTAAAGCTTTACGATTATTATTAGAAAATGAAGATCAAAAAGTTGCACAACAACGTGCAATTAAACAAAAAATTTATAACCACATTAAACAATTTGATAAAGTACACATTTTCTCACAACCAAATGACGATTTTGCTCCTCACATCTTATGTTTTACGATTGATGGAGTTCGTGGAGAAACTATTGTGCATGCATTTGAACACTATGATATTTATATTTCAACAACGAGTGCTTGTTCTTCAAAGAAAGGGACTGTTGCTGGAACTTTGAATGCAATGAAAATTCCAGAAAAAATCGCTTCTTCAGCAGTTCGTGTGAGTTTAGATGAACATAATACAATGGAAGAAGCTGATGAATTTATCAAAGTGTTTGATCAATTATATGAAAAGTTCAAAATGATTAATTCATAATGGAGGAAATAAATGCAATATTCAGAAATTATGGTTCGTTATGGTGAGTTATCTACAAAAGGTAAGAACCGTAAAAACTTTATTGATCGATTAGCATATAATGTGCGTCAAGCTTTACATGAATTTCCTAATTTAAAGATCACTGCACGCCGTGATCGGATGCATATTCAATTAAATGGTGAAGATTCAGATGCTGTTATGAAACGATTAAATCAAGTTTTTGGTATCCAAAATTACTCACCTTCAGTTAAAGTCGAACGTGATATCGATGCTGTAAAAAAAGTTGCAGTAGAAATGATGCAAGAAAAATATCACGATGGATTAACTTTTAAGGTAAATACACGTCGTTCTGATCATAAATTTAAATATGATACAAATGATATGAATGATCTCCTTGGTGGAGCAATTTTAGAAGCATTTGATGATATTCATGTAAAAATGAAAAATCCAGATGTCACATTACGTTGTGAAGTTCGACCAGATGGGATTTTCTTATCATATGGGAAGATCCAAGGCGCTGGTGGGTTACCAGTGGGAACTGCTGGTAAAGCAATGTTAATGCTTTCTGGTGGAATTGATTCTCCTGTTGCTGGTTATTTAGCTATGAAACGTGGTGTTGATATTGAGATGGTTCATTTCTTTAGCCCACCATATACAAGTGAACAAGCTTTAAACAAAGCAAAAGAATTAACTACAAAATTAGCACCATATGTAGGTAAGATTAAGTTTATTGAAGTCCCATTTACTGAAATTCAAGAAGTTATTAAACATTCAGTTCCAGAGGGATACTTAATGACACTTCAACGTCGTTTTATGTTGCGTTTAACTGAAGCAATTGCTTTAAAGCGTCATGGCTTGGCAATTTTTAATGGTGAAGCATTAGGTCAGGTGGCTTCACAGACACTAGAAAGTATGGCAGCAATTAATGATGTCACAACAATGCCAGTCTTACGGCCAGTGGTTTCAATGGATAAAAATGAAATTATTGATATCGCTAAAAAAATCGATACATTTGATTTGTCGATTCAACCATTTGAAGATTGTTGTACAGTATTTGCACCACCTTCACCTAAAACAAAACCAAGAATAGATAAGGCACGTCAATACGAAGAACGTTTAGATGTTGATAATTTAATTCAACGAGCTTTAGATGGAATTAAAATTACTGAAATCAAAGCTTCAGATCATTTTATGAATCAAAATGAAGATAATTTTGCAGAATTGCTTTAATTATCTTGACGAATAACATCCTTCAAGCTAGAATATCAATATAAGCGCTGAACAAGAGGGACTTTAATGATGCATTTTACAGGGAAAATCGTTATTGAGAAGATTTAATTGCACTTAGAGTTTGTAGCTTGGGAGCTGTTATTCTGAACGGTATTTTTAAGAATAACCGGACTTACTGTAGTTCGTTATTTAATACAGCTAAGCGGGAAATGAATTAGTTCATTTTCAATTTAGGTGGTACCACGGCACTGTCGTCCTAATTTAGGATGGCAGTGTTTTTTTATTGGTGTATAAAATTCCGTTTATAACAATTTATCTGATGGGAAGGATGATTTTGATGCGAGAAATCGATATGTCAACTAAATATGATCCAAAACAAGTTGAACCTGGTCGTTATCAACAATGGGTCGAAGATGGCTTATTTAAACCAAATGGCAATAAAGAAGCAAAACCATATTCAATCGTAATCCCACCTCCAAACGTAACTGGAAAATTACACTTGGGTCACGCTTGGGATAATACATTGCAAGATATGTTAATTCGTCAAAAACGAATGCAAGGATACGATACTTTATGGGTACCAGGAACTGACCACGCTGGAATTGCTACACAAGCAAAAGTAGAAGCACAATTACGTGAAGAAGGCGTTACTCGTTACGATTTAGGCCGTGAAAAATTTGTTGATAAAGTTTGGGATTGGGTAAATGAATATAGTGATATTATCCACAAACAATGGGCAAAATTAGGAATCTCGGTTGATTATGATCGTGAACGTTTTACTTTAGATGAAGGATTATCAAAAGCCGTACGCAAAGTCTTTGTTGATTTATACAATAAAGGTTTGATTTATCGTGGCGAATACATTATTAATTGGGATCCACAAGCAAGAACTGCACTTTCTGATATTGAAGTTATTCACCAAGACGATGAAGGAGCATTCTACCATGTTAAATATCCATTTGTAGATCCAGATTATACATTTAATGGAAAACACTACATTGAAATTGCAACAACTCGTCCAGAAACAATGTTTGGTGATGTTGCTGTTGCAGTTAACCCAAGTGATGAACGTTACAAAGAACTTGTTGGTAAAGAAGTAATTCTTCCATTACAAGGTCGTCATATTCCAATTATTGCCGATCAATACGTTGATCCTGAATTTGGTACAGGTATGGTAAAAATCACACCTGCTCATGACCCTAACGACTTTAAAGTTGGTAATCGCCATGACTTAAAACGAATCAACACAATGAACGAAGACGCAACAATGAACGAAAATGCTGGTAAATATGAAGGCATGGATCGTTTTGAAGCACGTAAGGCAATCGTAAATGACCTAGAAGAAGAAGGCTTTATGATTAATATCGAACCAATTGTTCACAGTGTTGGTCATTCAGAACGTACAGGAGTTCAAGTTGAAGCACGCTTATCAACACAATGGTTCGTTAAAATGAAACCATTAGCTGAAATGGCACTTAAGAACCAAAAAGATGGCGATCCAGTTAACTTTGTTCCAAAACGTTTTGAACACACTTGGAACCAATGGATGGAAAATGTTCATGATTGGGTTATTTCTCGGCAATTATGGTGGGGACACCGTATTCCAGCTTGGTATAACAAAGAAACAGGCGAAACATATGTTGGAATGGAAGCTCCTGCAGATGAAGAAAACTGGGAACAAGATTCTGATGTATTAGATACATGGTTTAGTAGTGCATTATGGCCATTTTCAACAATGGGTTGGCCTGATACAGATGCAGAAGATTTCAAGCGTTATTTCCCAACAAGTACATTAGTTACAGGTTATGACATCATTTTCTTCTGGGTATCGAGAATGATTTTCCAAAGTTTAGAATTTACCGGTGAAGCACCATTCAAGAATGTTGTATTACACGGATTAATTCGTGACGAACAAGGTCGCAAGATGAGTAAGTCACTCGGAAACGGAATTGATCCAATGGATGTTATTGATAATTATGGTACAGATGCACTTCGTTGGTTCTTAACAACAGGTTCAACACCTGGTCAAGATATTCGTTTCTCATATCAAAAGATGGATGGTGCATGGAACTTTATCAATAAGATTTGGAATGCAAGTCGTTTCGTAATTATGAACTTAGATGAAGATACAAAAGCTGAATTGCCTGACAAGTCTGAATGGCAATTAGCAGATAAGTGGATCATCAGTCGTTTGAATGATACTGTAAAAGATGTAACTCACTTCTTTGATATTTTTGAATTTGGTGAAGCTGGACGTTCACTTTACAACTTCATTTGGAACGATTTCTGTGATTGGTACATTGAAATGGCCAAAGAAAACTTGAATGGAACAGATGAAAAATTGAAGAAGAATACGCAAGCAATTCTTTGCTACGTATTAGATCAAACATTACGTTTGTTACATCCAGTTATCCCATTTGTAACTGAAAAAATTTGGTTAACAATGCCACACGAAGGTAAGTCATTAGTAGTTGCAGAATATCCTGTTGTACATGATGATTTTGAAAATCAAGATGCTGAACGACAAATGGAAAACTTAATTGAATTAATTAAGTCTGTACGTAATAGTCGTGCTGAAGTAAATGCACCAATGTCATCAGCAATTGATATTTTAATTCGTACTAAAGATGATGAAACAAAACAAATCTTTGAAGAAAACCAAGATTATATTGAACGTTTCTGTCATCCAAAACATCTTGAAATCGATGCAAATGTTGAAGCACCAACATTAGCAATGACGTCAGTAATTACAGGCGCAGAAGTTTACTTACCACTTGCAGACTTGATTAATTTGAATGATGAAATTAAACGTCTTCAAGCAGAAGCACAAAAACTTGAAAGTGAAGTTATGCGTGCTGAGAAGAAACTTGGCAATGAAAGATTTGTTGCTAATGCACCAGAACAAGTCGTTAATAAAGAACGTGAAAAATTAGCCGATTATCAAGCAAAACTTGATGCAACAAATAAGCGAATCGACGAATTGCAAGAAGCTTTAGATGATTAAACATACTAACAAAAAGGTCATGACAAACGTCATGATCTTTTTTTATTAAATTACAGTCTTTCTTAATTAACGCTAAATTTATATAATAGTAAATGAGAAGAATAATTGTTCTTGGAAAAGGGGACATTTTAGTTATGGAAGAAACAAAATATCAACAGGCAGTAAATTTTGTTCATGGACGGACTAAATTTAAAAAGATTTTGACTCTAGATCGGATGAGAGATTTTTGTCAAAGATTAGGACATCCAGAACGAAAACTTAAAGTAATTCATATTACAGGAACAAATGGAAAGGGTTCTACAACTGCATTTGTACGTCAAATATTAATGGAAAAGGGATTTAAAGTAGGGAGTTTCACATCCCCATTTATTATTAAATTTAATGATCGCTTTTGTATTAATGGTAAAATGATTTCTGATGACAGATTAGTCGAGATTGTAGATAAAATTAAACCAATTGTTGCACAAATGGATCAAGATTGGGCAGATAAAGGTGGAGGCCCAACTGAATTTGAGATTGATACTGCAATTATGTTTAAATATTTTGTTGAAGAAAAAGTCGATTATGCGGTGTTAGAAGTTGGCCTGGGTGGGACCTATGATTCAACTAATGTAGTTTCACCACTTGTAAGCGTAATTACAAATGTTGCCAATGATCATTTGAAATTCCTTGGGCCAACTTTGAGTGATGTTGCACGCAATAAAGCGGGAATTATTAAGGAAAATACTCCAATAATTATTGGAGATATTCATGGAACACCACTTGAAGTAATTGAAAAAACTGCTTTAGAAAAACATGCACCAATGCATATCTTAAATAAAGATATTAATGTTAGCGCCAAACCATTTGAATCATGGGGAGAAAAATTCGACTTCGAATTTCAGGATGTTAAGTTTAAGAATTTAACAACATCATTGATGGGAGATTATCAGATTTATAATGCAGCTTTAGCTGTTACAGCAGTTTCAATAGTTGCTCAACATGAAAAATGGGTACTCAGTCGAGAAGAAGTTGTTCAGGCACTCAAGAAGACGACTTGGCCAGGAAGATTTGAAAGAGTTAACGATGAGCCACTTATTATTTTAGATGGCGCACATAATCTACAAGCAGTCCAAGAATTAACTAAACTTCTAAAACAAAAATTTAGTGATCAACAAATTCATATAATTTTAGCTATTTTAAAAGACAAGCAAGCTTTCGAAATGATAAAAGAATTAGAAAAAATTCCAAATGTTCATATTACTTTGACTAAATTTAACAGTCCTCGGCCAATTGCTGACTATCAAGAAATCGTCAAAGATTTTCCACAAATTAAAATTCAAGAAGATTGGCATAAAGCTTTAGTTCAACAAATTCAGGAAATGGATGCGAGCGATTTAATATTATTTGCAGGTTCACTTTATTTTGTTTCTGAAGTGCGTAGTTATTTTAAATAAACAATGGAGGAGAAATAATGGAATTAGAGGCAGTTATTTTTGATATGGATGGAGTTGTATATGACTCCGAAAAAATGTATTTTGCGGCTGATCAAAAAGCAGCTAAAAAATTAGGATTTGAATTTACTTTTGATTATTATAAGCAATTCATTGGTGCAGGATATGAAAAAATGTATAACAAGATGGTTGAAGATTATGGTGATGCACAAATGATTAAAGACTTTTTAAGAATTAGTCGTGATGAAATTCTCCCAACTGTTAAAGAAGGTCTATTAAAGTTTAAACCAGGATTTTTAAACTTGGCTCATTACTTAGAAGAAAACAATATAACTTACGGGTTAGCTTCAAGCAATTATCGTAACGATATTGAATATTATTTAAAAGAAACTAATTTTGAAAATCATTTTGATTTTATTGTTTCAGCTAGTGATGTGGAAAAGGCTAAACCATATCCAGATATTTTTCTTAAAGCATGGGAAAAAGCTGGAAAACCAAATAAACAAAAAACAATCATAATTGAAGATTCCACAAATGGAATTAAAGCTGCAAATCGGGCAGAAATTCCTGTAATAATGGTTCCTGATTATATTAAACCAACTCAATTTGAAAAAGAACACACGTTAACAATTCAAAATAATTTAAATGATGTATTAGATTTTATTCAAAAATAATTAAAAAAACCCCTTCATTTGCGTATATAAATAATGGAGGGATTTTTTTATGACATTTATTAATAAACAATATCAGCTAAAATATTTAGAAAGACAAATTCAACGTTTTGGTGCAGAAACACTGAATGATCAAGAACTAATGTATGTAGTGTTGCAAACATTCTGTTCAGATAAACTTGCACAAGAAATTTCAGAAATTTACTTTGCTGAAAACTATAATTTGTCACAAATGAATAAATTAACACGAAGTGACTGGCAATTATATTTTAAGAGTGAAGCAAAATCCTTAAAAATGGAAGCTATATGTGAATTGATTAAACGAACAAATCAGTCACCACAATTAATTTTAGGCAAAATTTGCTCAAGCAAAATGGTAGGAGAATATCTTCAAATGAAGATGTCATCCTACCATCAAGAAGTATTATATGGTGTCTTTTTGGATACTCAAAATCAAATCATATATGAAAAAGAAATTTTCAAAGGAACTTTAAATCAAGCAACAGTTCATCCTAGAGAAATATTTAAGATTGCTATTCAATATAGTGCTGCAAGAGTAATTATTGCTCATAATCATCCAAGTGGTCATACAGAGCCATCACAAAATGATCATAATATGACTAAAAGATTAGTCAAAAGTGGTGAAATTCTAGGAATTGAATTACTTGATCATTTAGTAATTGGACAAGACGATTATTTTAGTTTTCGTGAACAACAATTTATTTAAATTAAACCTTTAATCAAGTTATATGTTCCGGCTAGTAACATTACTGTATATGCTATTTTACGTACTGTATTCATTGAGATTCGTTGCAAAATTTTATTTCCAATAAATGTTCCAACTAAGCATCCGATTATAGAGAATGCTGAAATCGGAACTAAATCTGCAGTGAATTTAGTACATAAGAAATCATTGATAAGCAATACAATTGATGTTAAGAAAAAGAATGTTTGAATTGTAGCTTGATATACAATTGGTTCATCAATGACGGAATCGTAATATGCAACCATTGGTGGTCCACCAACAGCAAATAATCCACCACTGAGGCCACTTAAACAACCTACGCCAACCTCAGTTAGAAAGTTCTTTTTTAAGTGAATCTTTGGAGCAATGAAAATTAGATAGATTGCTAAAATCCAAAGAAAAATACCAAGTAAAATAGCCATAAATTTTGATGAAAAACCTACCATTAAGTGAACACCAATGCTACTTGTAATAAACGAAGCTAATGCAGGGAAAATAATTATGTTCCACTTTATTTTATTAAAGTAACGAATAATGATGGTAATCTGTAAAAACATGCAGGTTAATACAGAAATCATTGTGGCATATTTATATGGTAATAATAATGAAACTAGTGGTACAAATAATGATCCAAAGCCAAAACCACCAGTTGTTTGAATAAGTGCAGCGCAAAATGCGATACATGCAATAAAAACAATACTCATAGTTTTTCCTTTCAAAACAAAAATATTTGCGTTTGCATTATATCACAATATATAGTTTGAATAACTAAATATGTTAGTTTTAGTTTAAATTTTTATCAAATGATTATTAGATTCTTACGATATTCGAACCTTGTATTCAAAAAATGACTATGATAAAATTTTTGCGTATAGAAAGAAGGTTAACAATGTTACAAGGAACAGTTCATCAATTTGATAAACAAAAAGGATTTGGTTTTATTACTCCAGATAACGAGAAAGATGATATTTTTGTACATTTTTCAGCAATTACTACTCCGGGTTTTAAAACTTTAACTGCAGGACAACGCGTTTCCTTTGTTGAAGTCGAAGGAAAACGAGGAATGCAAGCAAGTCAAGTTAGCCTGATTGATTAAAATTGGTTGAGTTTTTATATTCAGCAAAAGTTTTATTGTGGTATAATTTTATTAAATGTTAAAATTACCGATTATTATAAATAATTATTATAATTAGATGACGGATGAAGGGATGAGAAGAGTGTTCGGATTTGGTGCAAAAAATATCGGAATTGACCTCGGAACAGCTAACACAATTGTCTATTCAGAAGGAAAGGGAATTGTTTTAAGAGAACCATCTGTTGTTGCTAAAAACACAAAGACAGATGAAATTGTTTCAGTAGGTTCAGAAGCACGTGCGATGATAGGGAGAACACCTGCAAGTATTGTTGCAATACGTCCTATGAAAGATGGTGTTATTGCGGACTATGATACTACTGTTTCAATGATGAAATATTATATTGAAAAATCATTAGAAAATCATGCTGGTAAGCCTGATGTAATGGTCTGCGTTCCAAGTGGTGTTACAGAAGTTGAAAAACGCGCTGTAATAGATGCAACAAAAGTAGCTGGTGCTAAGGATGCATACGTAATTGAAGAACCATTTGCTGCAGCGATTGGTGCTGGATTACCAGTTATGGATCCTACAGGAAGTATGGTAGTTGATATTGGTGGTGGTACTACTGATGTAGCTACAATTTCATTAGGTGGGATTGTTTCAAGTCGTTCAATTCGTATGGCTGGTGATAAGCTAGACGAAGCAATTATTGCTTATGTACGTTCACATTATAACTTGTTAATTGGCGAACGTACTGCAGAACAACTCAAAATTGACGTAGCTTCAGCATCAATTGAAGCTGCAAAAGAACTTGAAACTCAAAGTGTTCGTGGACGTGATTTAGTTACAGGTCTTCCACAAACTGTTGAAATTAAACCAGAAGATGTTGCAACTTCAGTTCAAGAAGTTGTACAAGCAATTATTGCTGCTATTAAGGAGACATTAGAAGAAACCTCTCCTGAAATTGCAGCTGATGTTATTGATCATGGAATTGTTTTAACTGGTGGAGGCGCACAATTAAGACATTTACCTGAAGTTATTTCAGAAGCAACTAAAGTTCCTGTTTTTGTTGCATCAGAACCACTTGATTGTGTTGCAATTGGAACTGGTGAGTCACTTAAAAATATTGACGTTATGAAATAACACTGGCGATGAAAATCGTATCATTTAAGTGGTTAGGAATGTGTTTCCTGGTTAAAATTTGATACGATTTTTGTTTTGAGGAGGATTATAAATGCAAAAACCGTTTTTCAATAAGAAGTTAGTTATCACTCTAGTTTCATTGATTACTGCATTCTTATTGATTGCATTTTCAATTGTTGTTCGTAATGATCGCTCAACTCCATCTTTTATTCAAAGCTTTGGAAACAGTGCTGCCGGCGTAGTTGATACTGTTGTTAATGCACCAGTTGAAGGGATATCTAAAGTAACTGGTTCAGTATCAAACTTAATTGATACCTATCAAGAAAATGCGCAGTTAAAACAAAAAATTGATTCAATGAATGCTTTAGAAGTTGAAAACGACACATTAAAAGAAGAGAACAAACAATTAAAACAGCAATTATCATTAAATAAAAGTTTGACCTCTTATGATAGTATTTCAGCATATGTTATCTCAAGAGCACCATCAACTTGGCAAAATACAGTTGTAATTAGTAAAGGTTCGAGTGCTGGAGTTACAAAGGGATCAGCAGTAATGTCCGATAAAGGGATTATTGGACGAGTTTCAGAAGTTAATAAAACAAATAGTAAGGTTGAATTAATTACTACACAAGATGATTCTGATGATCGTTTTGCTGTACAATTAATTGATGATAGTAATCAAACGGTAAATGGATTAATTACAGGATATAATACTGATACAAATCGTTTGATAATGGGACAAATTACATCAAAAGAAAAAGTTAAAAAGGGAACTAAAGTTATTACTTCTGGTTTAGGTGGAACTACACCTAAAGGACTATTTGTCGGAACTGTAACAAAGGTTGTAAATCAAGATAATGGTTTACCAACAAAGATTTATATAAAACCTGCTGCAGATATGACAAACTTAAATGTAGTAACTGTTACTGAAAGACAAGATTAGAGGTGCGCTATGCGAATTCAAAAAATGAGGTATATCTTTCCGATAGGCTTGTTTCTAGCTGTGTTTTTGGATGGAACATTGACGCATGTTTGGTCAGGTTGGATGGTTACACCAACAACTTTTGTAGAAAGTCGTTTGGTTTTACTCTGGCTTTTTATGGCTGTTTGTTTTGGTGAAGTTGATCATATTATTTTCTGGTCAATTCTTGCTGGATTTATTTATGATATGTACTATACCGGGATTATTGGAATCTTTATCCTATTGTTCCCACTAATGGTATATATAACACAATGGATCGTCCAATTTTTTGAACCATCTTTTATTTTATTATTACTTATTTATTTAATTGATATAACAATATTACTTTCAATGGGATATGCTTTAAATTTATTAATTAATTTAACGGATGTTTCAGTAGTTAATTTTATTGGAAGAACTTTAGGACCAAGTTTAGCATATAATTTGGCATTCTTCGTAGCTTTGTATTATCCATTGAAAAAGTTATTTTTGAAGTATTCATAGGAAAGGTGAAGAAGTATGCCAAGTGAAGCAATTTCATTAAAGGGTCATAAGGATGGTTATGAAATAATATTTCATAGTGAAGCAAGTTTTACTCAAATCATTACAGATTTAAAAGATTTACTTTCTAAGTTATACAAAGATAATGCAAAATTTGAAGCAAACAAAATCGAATTTGACATTAAAACTGGTAGAAGATTACTAGATGCTTCACAAAAGAAACAAGTTGAAGATTTATTTTCTGATTATCCATTGTTCACAATACATCGAATTAAATCAGATGTTTTATTGAAAAATGATGCTTTAGAAATGATCGATAAGAATACAATTCATCCAAATGCAGATATTATCCGTAATGGGCAAGTAAAAACAATTGAAGGTGATGTTTTATTTACTGGGATAATCCATGAAGGTGGAATTTTACAGGCTACAGGTAATATTTATTTATTAGGAAATGTTGAGGGAATTGTATCAGCAGGTTATCCAAATAACGAAAATGCTGTAATTGTTGGAAATGTAAGTGCTGCTCAACAAGTTAGAATTGCAGATCTTGTAACAATTTTTGACGATGAAAATCGAGCAGATTCATTTGAGCCAGTAGTTTACGTAAATGATTTGCATAAATTATCATATTTACGGTTAGAAGAACTTAAAAATCTAAGACCTAAGATTTATGCTAAAATTGGAGGATTTTAAATAATGGGAAAATCAATTGTAATTACTTCAGGAAAAGGTGGAGTAGGGAAAACAACTACATCTGCTAATCTTGGAACAGCGTTAGCATTAATGGACAAAAAAGTTTGCTTGATTGATTTAGATATTGGATTAAGAAACCTTGATGTTATTTTAGGCTTAGATAATCGAATCATATATGATATTGTTGATGTTGCACAAGGAAGAGCTAAATTACATCAAGCACTAATTAAGGATAAACGATTTAATGATAAGTTATTTTTACTTCCTGCAGCTCAAAATACAGATAAGAGCGCATTAGAACCAGATGAAGTAAAAGAAATTGTTGAGGAATTACGTCCAGATTTTGATTATATTTTACTTGATTGTCCTGCTGGAATTGAGCAAGGTTTTATGAATGCTGTTGCTGGTGCTGATCAAGCTATTGTAGTTTCAACACCTGAAATTTCATCTGTGCGAGATGCAGATCGTGTGGTTGGTTTATTAGAACAACAAGATTTAAAAGAACCACCAATGTTAATCATTAATCGAATTAGAAAACACATGGTCAATGATGGAGATATGATGGATGTTGATGAAATTACTCATCATTTATCAATCAAATTGTTAGGAATTGTGTTTGACGATGAAGACGTAATTAGTTCATCTAATAAGGGTGAACCAGTGGTATTAAATGATAAAAGTATGGCAGGACAAGGTTATCGTAATATCGCTCGCAGATTGGAAGGCGAAACAGTTCCTTTGATGTCATTGAAAGAACAAAGTAAGAAAGGTTTCTTTACTAAAATTACTGATTGGTTTAAGAAAAAATAGATTATTCATATTTAACCAGTGATTATGAAGCAATCTTATTTTTATAATACATTTTGCAAGGAGACTATGATTCATTTCACAGTCTCTTTTTAGGGAGAAGAGAAATGAAAAAAACAACTGAAAAGAAACATAAAAAATGGCCAAGAGTTTTGATTGGTATTTTAATTACATTAGTAGTAATATTCTTAGGTATTTGTATTTATTTTATTAATTATGGTTTTGCAAGAAATACCAAGAAACCTGATCATCAAACCAGACAGGCAATTGAATGGTTAGATAAAACAAATAAACAGACTTGGCATGAAACAGCAGTCGGAAATGACAAAATAAAATTAGTAGCAACCTATGTTCCTGCTGCTGAAAAGACAAATAAAACAATTATTGTAGCTCATGGGTGGCATGAAAATTCTACACTTATGGCTCGATATATCAAAATGTTTCATCAATTAGGATACAATGTTTTAGCTCCAGATGATCGTGGAAGTGGCCATAGTGATGGAAATTACTTAGCATTTGGATGGTTAGATCGTAAAGATTATGTCAAATGGATTCATCAACTTATCAAAAAAGAAGGCAAGGATGTCCAAATTGGCCTCTTTGGTGTAAGTATGGGTGGAGCTACTGTTATGAATGTTAGTGGTGAAAAGTTACCATCTCAAGTAAAGTGTGTCGTTGAAGATTGTGGTTTTAGTAGTGTTTATCAAGAGTTTTATAATGTTTTAACTCATGATTATCATTTACCTGCAACACCAATTCTCCAAGTTGGCTCATTAATTGCAAAACCATTAATTGGATATGATTTTAAGGATGCAAGTACATTAAAACAATTGAAGAAAAATAAATTACCAATTTTCTTTATTCATGGTGATTCTGATTCTTTTGTACAAACAAAAATGGTTTATCAAAACTATAATGCAACAAATGCACCAAAAAAGATTTGGATTACATCGAATACAGAACATGCTAAATCTTTGAAGAATCATTATAATGAATATAAAGAAAAGGTAGGAACATTTTTCGCAGAATATCTAAAATGATATTTTATTATAATATTTAAACTATGATACAATTATAGTTGCTTATGAATCTATTTTTATGAAAAGGGTGTTTATATATGTGTGGATTTGTTGGATATATAAATCAAACTGATATTCCAGATGATACAATTATTCACATGGCAAACCGTATCAAACATCGGGGACCAGATGATGAAGGATATTTTACAGATGAAAATGTAGCAATGGGATTTAGACGGCTATCAATCATTGATCTCGATCATGGACGCCAGCCGATGATTAATGCTAAACAAACTGCCGTTTTGACATTTAACGGTGAAATTTATAACTATAAAGAAATTCGTCAAGAATTAACAGAATTAGGATATGAATTTAAGACAGATGTTGATTCAGAAGTTTTACTTCATGGATATGAAGCATGGGGTCCAAAATTATTAGATAAACTTCGTGGAATGTATGCATTTGTTATTTACGATCAAGCTAAAAATGAAGTTTTCGGAGCACGTGATCATTTTGGAATCAAACCAATGTACTACTATGACGATGGAAAATCATTTTTATGGGCTTCAGAAATTAAAGCATTTTTAGATCATCCAAAATTTGTAAAGGAATTTAATGAAAAATTACTACCAGTACATTTGAGTTTTGAATTTATTCCATCAAAAGATACAATGTTCAAACATGTTTATAAATTATTGCCAGGTCAATATTTTATTCATCGAAATGGAAATACTGAAATTTATCAATACTATAAATTTAATTATGATCATATTGATAACTCTGAAACAGTGGAACAAGATGCTAAGAAAATAAAAAGTATTGTTGATGAATCAGTTAAAGCTCATATGGTTGCAGATGTTGAAGTTGGTAGTTTCTTATCAAGTGGTGTAGATTCAAGTTTCGTATTAAATGAAGCTGCAAAATTAAAGCCAGTTCAATCATTTTCACTTGGTTTTAATAATTCTAAATATAGTGAATTAGATTGGTCTTCTCGTTTTGCAAAAGAAATTCATCAAAAGAATACTCGTATTACGATGGATGGAAATGATTATTTCGATATTTTACCAACAATTATGTACTATATGGATGAACCATTATCAAATCCATCAGCAATGCAACTATACTACTTGTCCAAAGAAACAAGTAAGCATGTTAAAGTAGCATTATCAGGTGAAGGCGCTGATGAATTCTTTGGAGGTTATAATACATATCTAGAAGCTCGTCCGTTTGAACGTTATCAAAAAATAGTTCCAAAATTTTTGCGTAATGCATTAGCGCAAGCTGTTTCTGGACTTCCAAGATTCCATGGTCAACGTTTCTTAGAACGTGGGTCAGAACCTTTATATGAACGTTATTATCGTGTAAATTATGTTTATAATTATGATGAACGTAATAAAATTCTTAAAAACAAAGATTTGAATTTAGATACTGGTGACTATACAAAACATATTTTTGATGAAGTTTCTAATAAAGATGAAATGACACAAGAACAATATTTTGATATTAATACTTGGTTACCATATGATATTTTACATAAAGCTGATCGTATGAGTATGGCAAATTCACTTGAAGTTCGTACACCATTAGTTGATAAGAAAGTTGCAGAATTTGCATCATCAATGCCTATTAGTACCCGAATCAAGGGTAATGAAACTAAAGTATCATTCCGTGAAGCAGCAGAATCTGAGTTACCAGATCGTGTTGCAATGAAAGAAAAAATGGGATTCCCATCTCCAATTGCTTCATGGATCAAAGAAGATAAATTTAGAAAACGAATTGAAGAAGCGTTTACTTCAGATGTTGCTCAAAAATTCTTTGATACAGACGCATTATTGGATGTGCTTCATGAACATATAAATGGTAAATCATGTATGCAAAAGATTTTTACTATTTATACATTTATTTTATGGTATGAAGTATACTTCCCAGAAGATACAAATGCTGATACAATTGATAAAGTTAAATATACTCAAGCTTTAAATTAAAAGCATTAAACCGAATGGATTTATTTTTTATTTAAATTAAGTCCATCCGGTTTATTTTTATATGAAAATATGGAATAATGGGTGTTGAAGTCTATTTAAATGAAGGTGAAATTAATGACTTTAAGCCTAACAGATGCACAGAATTTATTAAATGAGCATCATTTATTGGTAGAATATCACCAAAATGAATGCAATTTTGATAATGTTACATATGATTCACGTAAAGTTGAAAAAAATACTTTATTTTTTTGTAAGGGAAACTTTAAAGAAGAATATTTGACTAGTGCAATTGAAAAAGGAGCAAGTGGGTATGTTGCTGAACATAAATATGAAACATCAAAAGATGTATCATATTTAATTGTTTCAGATGTTCAAAAAGCGATGGCTTTATTAGGAGCAGCGTTTTATGGTTATCCTCAAAATGATTTATTTATAATTGGGATAACTGGAACAAAGGGAAAAACAACTAGTGCATATTTAGCAAAGGGAATTTTAGATAAGGCTAATAATGGGAAAACAGCGTTATTCTCAACTGTAGATCGGACAATTGGCCCTAAGCCAGAAGACACCTTTAAATCAAATTTAACTACTCCTGAATCATTAGACTTATTTCATGATATGCGTGCCGCTGTTGATAATGGAATGACACATTTAGTGATGGAAGTTTCATCTCAAGCATATAAAAAGAATAGAGTTTACGGATTACATTATAATATTGGTATCTTTTTAAATATTTCACCAGATCATGTAGGTGAAAATGAACATTCGACATTTGAGGATTATCTATTTTGTAAAGAACAAATATTAGCAAACTCAGATTACTGTATTTTAAATGCTGATTCAGATCATTTTAATGAGATTTATTATGCAGCTAAATCAGATGTAGAAGATCAACAACTTTTTACATTTACACATCAAGCCCAAGAAGTTTTACCAGATGGTAATTTGATTGATATCAAAATTGAAAATGTGGAAGAAACATTGGTTGATAGTCGTTTTAAATTAAAAGCATTAACACCAAAGGCTCAAAAACTTTCATTAGAAAATGAATATACAATTACTATTCCTGGAGACTATAATGAAGGGAATGCTACTAGTGTAATTATTGCAAGTTTATTAGCAAGTGCAACTGCAGACGATGCAATTAAAGGTCTAGCAAAGGTAAAAGTTGCAGGCAGAATGGAAATGGTACAAACTAAAAATCATGGACTTGTATATATTGATTATGCTCATAATTATGCTAGTTTACATGCATTACTTGAATTTTTACGTGCTCAACGCAAAGTTGAACGTTTAATTGTTGTAGTTGGATCAACTGGAAATAAAGGAGTTTCCAGACGTGAAGGTTTTGGTAAAGCTTTAAGTCAAGGAGCTGATATTGCAATTTTAACAAGTGATGATCCAGGATTTGAGGATCCAATGAAAATTGCAAAAGAAATTGATCAGCATATTGACCATAATAAAGTCCAAGTTGAATTTGAATTAGATCGCGAGAAAGCAATTGAAAAAGCAATTAAAATGGCTACGACCTCAGATGTTGTAGTGCTTGCTGGTAAAGGCGAGGATAAATATCAAAAAATTAATGGAGTAAATACTCCATATCCAAATGATTTAAATGTTGCAAAAAAAATTGTGGAAGGATTAGAAGATGAAGAATAAAACAGCAGATTTTACACCAATTTTATTAGGAAGTGACTTTAATGTTTATGGAATGGCACGTTCATTCTATGAATTAACAAATAAACCAGTTAAAGCTATTGCTGAACGTCAATTAGCTCCAACTCGTTTTACTGAAATTGTTGATTTAGAATTAATAGATGGATTTTCAGAAGATCCAACATGGATTAATTCAATGTTAAAAATTAAAGAACAATACAAAGATCATGAAGAACCAGTTATTTTAATTGGTTGTGGTGATGGATATGCAGAATTAATTTCTAAACATAAAGATGAATTATCAGATGTTTTTGTTTGTCCATATATTGATTATGATTTGTTGAAGAAATTAAATAAAAAAGAATCATTTTATAAAATCTGTGACGAATATGATTTACCATATCCTAAAACAAAAGTTATTACAAAGGAAATGTGGGAAAGTAAAGAACCTGTTGAACAACTTTTTGATTATCCAGTTGCATTAAAACCTTCAAACAGTGTTGAATGGGTTGATATTAGTTTCGAAGGCAGAAAAAAAGCCTACCGTGTAAAATCACGTCCTGAATTAGATGAAATTTTACAAAAGGCATATACAAATGGTTATGAATCAGATTTCATTTTACAAGATTTTATTCCTGGTGATGATAGTAATATGCGTGTATTAAATGCGTATGTTGATCAAAATCATAAAGTTAAAATGATGTGTCTTGGACATCCTTTATTAGAAGATCCATCTCCAGCTGCAATTGGAAACTATGTTGCAATTTTGCCAGAATACAATAAAGATATTTATATGCGTTTCCAAAAATTCTTAGAAGATATTAAATTTACGGGTTATGCAAACTTTGATATGAAGTATGATGCACGTGATAACACATATAAATTATTTGAAATCAACTTGCGTCAAGGACGTAGTAGTTTCTTTGTAACTTTAAATGGCTATAACCTAGCATCATGGGTCGTTAAGGATTATGTAACAAATGAATTGACAGATGCAGAAACGGTTTACGGAAATAAAGATGCAAATAAGCATCAACTTTGGTTAGGTGTCGCTGTTAAAACATTTAAGAAATATGCTCGCCAAAATGGTGATAAAGAGCGCGCTCTTGATTTAATTGATCATAAGCGATACGGAATGACATATCGTTATGATAAAGATATGAACTTCAAACGTTGGGCATTAATTAAATGGATGGAACATAATTATGCTAAGAACTTTAAACGTTACTTTAAGGAAAACAAGGGATAAATTATGAAAAACTTTTTTACAATAATTGGTGGCATGGGAACCATGGCAACCGAAAGTTATATTCATCAATTGAATAAACGAATTAAGGCTCATCAAGATCAAGATTATTTAAATTATATTTTGGTCAACCATGCGACTGTTCCTGATCGAACAGCCTACATTCTTGATGATTCAAAGCCAAGTCCATTTCCAGACTTAGCTGAAGATATCAAGCAACAAGCAAAATTAAAGCCAGATTTTTTTACGCTTCCATGTAATACTGCTCATTATTTTTATGATGACTTGCAGAGTTTAACGAATATTCCAATTTTGCATATGCCACGTGAAGCAGTAAAATCAATTGGAGTAAAATTTCCTACAGCAAAAAGAATAGGATTACTTGCAACTCATGGAACGATCGTTGATCATGTTTATGAGGATGAAATAAAAAAAGCTGGGTATGAATTTGTTAAGCCAACAGATGTAATTCAAGATAAGGTAAACCAATTAATTTACACTGATATTAAAGAAAAGGATTATGTTGATCGTCAATTATTTCATGGGTTAGTTAATACAATGGTTAATGAATTGAATTGTGATGTGGTTATTCTTGGATGTACAGAATTATCACTTGCTCAAGAGCGTGAACCAATTGATAATTTACCAATTATTGATGGTCAAATAGTACTTGTTGAAAAAACTTTAGAAAAGGCTATAAAAATGCAAAAATAAAAAAAGCAGACTTTTAAGTCTGCTTTTTTTTATTACATGAAAGAACCAACAGATCCTAAAACAACAGCACCGATGGTAAAGATTAACATTAACCAAACAACTACCATTGTAATTTTTTGGAATGTAGATTTCTTTTCTTTTTTCTTTGCCAAAATGAATCATCCTTTAATATTAATTACAAAGATACTATACATTTAATGTTCATTAAATGTCAATTTAGTTTTTTTAGATAAATTGAAAATTAAAATAATTATCTTTATAATAAGTAGAGAATATTTTTATAGACGAGGAATAGCATGATAAAACAATGGTATATTCAACTAATAATATTAGTTTTAGTTTGGATATTTTTGACATTTTTAAAAAACAAATTTTTGAAAAAAAGATATCCTAAATTTAAGAGATTAGACATTTTTAGTTTATTTTTACTTGTTGCAATTCATTTTCTTTCCCAAAATTTAATTGGAATTTCTATAATTCCGTTCATCGTTTGTGGATTGTCATTGTATGGATTAGCGATGACGATTTTATATGCTATATTCGAAGGACAAATTATTTATAAGAAGTTTTTAATTAAATTTTGGCGTGTAGCAGATCTTGTAATTTTAGCACTATATTGTGTTTTATTAATATTTAAGATTGCTTCTTTTTTTAATTAGAATAGATTGATTTTAAGAAAACTATGACGTAAAAGTCATAGTTTTTTTAATTTATTTAAGTAAATCTTATGTAAAAGCATTTTGTAATATAAATTTAAAAAAACATAAGTGGTTTTTGTTAATAACTAGGTGGTTGAAAGTGGGGGATTGTGGTAATATGTTTCATAGAGGTAATCTAAGGGTGGTGAAGACACGTGTTCATGGGCGAATTTAAACATTCAATCGATACAAAAGGACGACTAATTATTCCAGCAAAATTTCGTGAACAATTAGGCGCAAATTTTGTAATCACACGAGGACTTGATGGATGTTTATTTGTATACCCAATGGATGAGTGGCACACCTTAGAAGAAAAACTAAAAAAATTGCCTTTAAATAAGCGTGATGCACGTTCATTTGTACGTTTTTTCTATTCTGCAGCTACAGAAAGTGGTTTTGATAAGCAAGGAAGAATAAACTTGCCTAAAACATTAAGAGAGCATGCAAAGTTAGATAAAAAATGTGTGGTTGTTGGTGTTTCTAACCGGATTGAAATTTGGTCTGAAGAACGCTGGGAATCATTTACAGATGAAGCAGAAGAGAATTTTGATGAAATTGCAGAAAATATGATTGATTTTGAATTTTAAGGAGTAATTATGGCAGAGTTTAAGCATGTAACAGTTTTGTTAAATGAAGCTGTTGAAAATTTACATATTAATCCTCATGGCATTTATGTTGATTGTACATTAGGCGGTGGGGGACATACTAAAAAAATACTTTCAATGCTTAATGATGATGGTCATCTTTATTCATTTGATCAAGATCAAACTGCGATTGACTATAATCAGAAACAACTATCAACTGAAATTGAAGCCGGTAAGTTGACTTTAATTAAATCGAATTTTCGTGATATTAAGGTTCAACTAGAGAAATTAGGCATATCAAAAGTTGATGGAATTGTGTATGATTTAGGGGTTTCTTCTCCGCAATTTGATGTTGCAAGTAGAGGATTTAGTTATAAACTAGATGCACCTATTGATATGAGAATGGATCAAACTCAATCTTTGACTGCAAAAGAAATAGTCAATAAGTGGTCATTTAATGATTTAATGCGAATTTTCTCCCGATATGGAGAAGAGAAGTTTGCTAAATCTATTGCAAGAAAAATTGAACAACAGCGTGCACAAGCGCCAATTGAAACGACAACACAATTAGTTGAAATTATAAAATCAGCAATTCCTGCTCGAGCGAGAAGAAAGGGTGGGCATCCTGCTAAAAGAATATTTCAAGCATTGCGGATTGCAGTTAATGATGAATTATCTGCATTAGAGGAATCGTTGGAAAATGCTTTATCATTATTGAAAGTGGGAGGAAGGATTAGTGTAATAACTTTTCAATCTTTAGAAGATCGATTAGTTAAAACGATGTTCAAAGAAAAAAGTACATTGCCTGACTTACCTCAAGGATTACCAATTATTCCGCAAAATATTCAAGTTGATTTTCGTTTAGTAAATCGAAAACCAATTTTACCTTCAGAAGTAGAAATTAAGGAAAATCATCGGGCACACTCTGCGAAGTTGCGAGTTATTGAACGAGTAAAATAGGATAGATAAGGTTGTGAATTATAAATGGCTCAAGTAGCACGTAAATACGTAAAACAAACTCAAGTAGAAACAGTAAATCAATCACAAAATACAGCAACTGCATTAGAAATTCAAAAAAAGAAATTTAAAAGAAGAGAACGTTTAACAATCTGTGGATCATTTGCATGGATTGCTGTTCTTGGTTGTTTGACAATCGCATCTTCAACAAATGTCAATACAGCTCAAAATAAGCTACAAGATATCACTACTGAAATTTCAAACATGTCTAGTAAAAATTCAAACATCAAACAAGAAGTTAGTGAATTATCAAGTCGTTCTCGTTTAACTGGAATTGCTAAAAAAGATGGATTATCATTAGATGAACAAAACACAAGGAATGTAACTAAATAATGAATAATAACAAGCGCGAGATAGAAGAAAATACAAAAGATAGTAAAAATGTAGGAAAATTATTTTTCTTTATAGTTATTGGCTTTTTTGTATTAGTTATCCTCCGCTTTTTTTATGTTAGTAATTTTCACCATGCAAATGGCGTAAATTTAAGACAAAAAGTGGAGCAACTTTATGCTAAAAGAACTGAAGTAAAGGCTAAAAGAGGTACTATCTATGACGCCAATAAACAAGTAATTGCCGAAGATACTACAACATATTCGGTTTATGTTGTTTTATCTAAACAAGCACGTACATATGATGGTAAACCTGCATATTTAAAAGATTCTGATAAAGATAAAGCAGCAAAAGTTTTAAGTGAAAATCTTGGAGCATCATATTCACAGATTAGAAAAACTCTTTCACCAAAGGACCCTAATATTTATCAAGTTGAGTTAGGTTCTGAAGGTAAAAATATTTCACTTGAAACCAAGAAACGAATCGAAGCAGCAAATATTTCAGGAATTGAGTTCACACCTTCTCAAGCCCGTTTATATCCTAATGGAACATTTGCTTCACATCTTATTGGAATTGCTGAAAGTGAAAATAATAAACTTGTCGGGATTATGGGACTTGAAAAACAATATAATAAGGATCTATCTGGAAAAAATGGGGTTAAGAGTGAACAAACAGATGGGCAAGGAACAAAACTTCCATGGACAAGTTCAGTTGCTAAAAAAGTGAAAAACGGTGACAACATTTATACAACTTTGGATAGTCATTTGCAAAACTATCTTGAAAATTTACTTACAAAAGCTCAAGAAACATATAAACCAAAAAGTATTAATGCAGTATTAATGAATGCAAAAACTGGGGAAATTATTGCAGCAAGTCAGCGACCAACGTTTAATGCACAAACTAAAGTTGGAATTAATTCTGCTTGGACAAACAATTTAACAGAATCTACATATGAACCTGGTTCATGTATGAAAATTTTCTTAATGGCAGCAGCAATAAATAGTGGAATTTATAATCCAAATGCTACATTTGAGTCTGGAAAATATAATATTGATGGTGCATATGTTTATGATTGGAAACGTTCAGGATGGGGAACTCTTACATATCGTCAAGCGTTTATCCGTTCTTCAAATGTCGGAATGGCACATTTAGAACAACAAATGGGTGCGAAAAGATGGCTTCGTTATTTGAAATCATTTGGATTTTTAAAAGCTGTTAATTCACCTGGTTTAGGAAATGAAGCAAAAGGTTATATTGGATATGAATATCCAATTGATCAAGCAAATACAGCATATGGTCAAAGTATCGATGTTACAGTTATGCAAATGATGCAAGGTCTTACTGCGATTGCAAATAATGGTACAATGGTTCAACCTAGATTTATTAAAAAAATTGTAGATCCAAATAGTGGAAAAACAGTTTATAAATCTAAGAAAAAGGTTGTAGGCCATCCAATTACAGCATCAACTGCAAAACAAGTTAGAAGTATGATGCAAGATGTAATTACTGATAAAGATGGTACTGGACAAGCATATAAGATAGATGGATATGATATTGGGGTTAAGACAGGTACAGCCCAAATAGCCAATTCTACTGGAAGCGGATATTTGACAGGAGAGAAGAATTATATCTTCTCAGTTGCTGGGATTGCTCCATTAAATGATCCTAAATATGTTTTATATATAACAATGCAACAACCTGAGACCTTTGGAAGCGAAGGGTCAGCAACTAAAATGTTAGCAACTATTTTTAATCCAATGATGAAACAAACATTGCAAGATGACACTACTGGTGAGAATGACTCATCTACAAATAAAGTGCCAAATGTTGAAGGATTAAGTGTTGAAACTGCACAAAAAGAATTGCAGAAGACAAACGCCGATGTGATTGTCTGTGGAAATGGTGTGAAGATAGATAAACAATCAGTTGCTGAAGGCCAAACTGTTTTAAGTGGATCAAAGATTATTTTGGTTACAAATGGGACAAAGACAATACCTGATTTAACAGGATGGTCTCGAAATGATGTGAAAACATTGGCAGATATGTTAGGAATCAAGGTTCATTTTGATGGATCTGGTTTTGTAAAATCACAAAGCATTTCTGCAAATACAGTAGTTAAGAAAGATCAACAATTAAATATTGCATTGCAATAGATAAGGAGAATTAAAATGACTATAACAAAAATGCTAATTCCATTATTAATGAGTATGGTATTAACAGCAGTCTGTTTACCAGTATTTATTAATTATGCACATAAAAAAAAGCAAGGACAAATGATTCGTGAAGAAGGACCTAAGTGGCATGAAAAAAAATCTGGAACTCCAACTATGGGTGGTTTCGTTTTTAACTTTGTGATTTTATTCACAGGTATTATGGTTTCATTAATGTACCATTGCTTAAATCCACAGATTTTAATTTTAAACTTTATTTTGATTCTTTATGGATTCCTTGGATTCTGGGATGATTCTATTAAATTATGGAAGAAACAAAATGAAGGCTTGAAACCATGGCAAAAATTAGCCGGTCAAATTGTAGGTGGAATAGTTTTCTTATTGGTTTATCACTTTGAAGGTTTACCATTTTCCATTAATCTTTTTGGCTATGAAGTTAATTTAGGGTTCATTTTTGTCCTATTTGTTATTTTCTGGCTTGTTGGTTTTTCAAATGCTGTAAATTTAACTGATGGGATTGATGGATTAGTTGCAGGCCAATCAATTATAGCATTTGGTGCATATGCAGTGATTGCATTTGCTCAACATCAATATGACGTATTAGTTTTTTGTTTAAGTGTAATTGGTGCTTTGATCGCATTTTTATTGTTCAATCACAAACCAGCTAAAATTTTTATGGGAGACATGGGTTCTCTTGCATTAGGTGGTGCATTAGCTGCCGTATCAATTTTAGTTCATCATGCTTTATCATTACTTATTATTGGAATTATTTTTGTAATTGAAACATTAAGTGTAATTTTACAAGTAACTTCATTTAAGTTAACTGGTAAGAGAATTTTTAAAATGAGTCCAATTCATCATCATTTTGAAATGTGTGGATGGAATGAATGGAAAATTGATATTGTATTTTGGACGATTGGATTAATTGCAGCTGCAATCTCAGTAATGTGTATATTATAATTTAAGGAAGTTTTCTGGTATGAAAAATATTGACACTTATCGTAATAAAAATGTTTTAGTTATTGGATTAGGGAAAAGTGGAGTTAACTCAGCAAAATTACTTGTAAGATTAGGAAGTAATGTTACTGTCAATGATAAAAACGATAAACCTGATTTGAAACAAGTAGAAGAATTGGAAAAATTAGGAGTTAAAGTTGTTACTGGATCTCATCCATTATCTTTATTGGATAACACAGATATAGTAGTTAAAAATCCAGTTGTTCCTTATAATAATCCTATAGTGCAAAAGGCGTTGGAAAATCATATTACAGTAATTACTGAACCAGAATTAGCATTTGAAATTTTAGATGCACAAATGATTGGTGTAACAGGAACCAATGGTAAAACAACAACAACCACTATGATTACTGAAATGTTGAATCATGGTAGAGTTAAAGGAAAAGCATACGCAGCTGGCAATATTGGAATACCAAGCACAGAGATTGCGCAAAAAGCAACTAAAGATGATGTTATGGTAACAGAATTATCAAGCTTCCAATTAATGGGAATTACTAAATTACATCCACATATTGCGGTGATTACTAATATTTATGAAGCACATACTGATTGGCATGGATCACGAAAAAATTATGTTAAAGCAAAAGAACGAATTATGTTAAATCAGACTGCTGATGATTATTTAGTAATTAATTGGGATAATGAGGAATGGCGCGAAATTAGTAAACAAAGTAAAGCAAAAGTTGTTCCATTTTCACGTAAAAAATTAAGTACAGATGGTGCATATCAAGATGGTGAATATTTGTACTATAAAGATGAAAAGATTATTAATGTTCATGATATTCGTGTCCCTGGTACACACAATATCGAAAATGCTTTAGCGGCAATTACAGTTGCTAAAATTATGGGACAAGATAATAATGAAATTATAACCGTCTTGAAGAACTTTACTGGTGTAAAACATCGTACACAGTATGTAACTTCAGTTGAAGGACGAAAGTTTTATAATGACTCTAAAGCAACGAATATGGAAGCTACAGAAAAGGCATTATCAGGATTTAAAGATAATGTAATTTTACTTGCTGGTGGTTTAGACCGAGGATATGAATTTAATGATTTAGTTCCTGCGTTACAAGATCATGTAAAAGCATTGATCGTTTTTGGCGAAACAGCACAATTATTAGAAAAAGCCGGAGAAAAATCGGGTATTAAAAAAATTATTAAAACAAAAGATGTTGTGTCAGCAGTTCCAATTGCATACGATTTAAGTGAAAAACAAGACATCGTATTGTTATCACCAGCATGCGCAAGTTGGGATCAATGGCCAAATTTTGAAGTACGTGGAGATAAATTTATTGAAGCAGTTGAAAAATTAGAACAACAATTGGAGGAGAAAAAATGAGACTACTAGTTTCTGGAGGCGGAACTGGCGGACATATTTATCCAGCCTTAGCACTAATTGAAGAAGCAAAGAAAAAAGATCCAACAACAGAAGTATTATATGTTGGCACTAAAAAGGGGCTAGAAAGTCAAATAGTCCCAGATGCTGGAATTGATTTTAAGACAATTGAAATTCAAGGATTTAAACGTTCTTTATCACTAGAAAACTTTAAAACAGTTTATTTATTTTTGAAAAGTATTAGTGATTCTAAAAAAATTATTAAAGAATTTAAACCAGATATTGTAATCGGAACAGGAGGCTATGTATGTGGTTCTGTTGTTTATGCTGCATCTCGATTACATATTCCTACAGTTATTCATGAACAAAATAGTGTAGCTGGTGTAACTAATAAATTTTTAAGTCACTTTACTAATAAAGTTGCAATTGCATTTGATGATGTTAGAAAGGATTTTCCAGATGAAAAGATTGTTTTTACTGGAAATCCTAGAGCGCAACAAGTGGCACATATGCAAAAGAAAAACCGCTTAGCGCAATATGGACTAAATGATGAACAACCAACGGTTTTGATTTTTGGTGGTTCACGAGGTGCTGAAAAAATTAATCAGTCAGCACTTGAAGCAGCAAAAAACTTTACAGCTAAAAATTATCAAGTATTATTTGTTACAGGAAGAGTTCATTTTGATGAGATAATGAAGAAAGCTGAAAAAATGGATATTCCATCTAATATGGTAATTAAACCATATATTCCAAATATGCCTGAAATTTTACCAGAAATAGATTTGATTGTAGGACGTGCAGGTGCTACAAGTTTGGCAGAAATTACAGCACTTGGGATTCCATCTATTCTTATTCCAAGTCCTTATGTTACTGCAGATCATCAAACTAAAAATGCCATGAGTTTAGTTGAAAGAAATGCTGCTAAAATCATTAAAGAACAGGATTTAAATGGCGAATTGCTTTCAAAAACAATTGATTCATTGATGACAAATGAAAATGAACGAGACGAAATGGCAAAAAATGCATACCAGATGGGTGTGCGAGATGCAGCTGATCAATTGTATAGTGTTTTGCAAGATTTAATTTAAAAACAAAATGCA
This sequence comes from Ligilactobacillus cholophilus, assembly GCF_030389495.1. Classification (NCBI taxonomy): domain Bacteria; kingdom Bacillati; phylum Bacillota; class Bacilli; order Lactobacillales; family Lactobacillaceae; genus Ligilactobacillus; species Ligilactobacillus cholophilus. The sequence goes on along the minus strand of NZ_CP127832.1, from coordinate 782,639 downwards.
ATATAAAGGGGCGAAGTGATGCACAATTCGTTTAAAAAAATCAAAAAATCAAAAGAAGAGCTTACACCATGGGAAAAAGCCCCAAAAAAACGTAAGCAACAAAAAAAGCGAAAAAATCATTCAAATGATTCAAGGTCTTTTGTAAAAAAATTACCTCAAACATATAAGCTTAGAAAACAACGATTAGCAAGAGGTACAGTTGCTTTGATTGCTATTTTTGGAATTATATTCCTGTCTTCTTTATTTTTTATTTTACCTTTTAGTCGTATTTTATCGGTTAAAGTAAATGCTGCAGATAAAGAAACACGAATTGCAATTGTTAAAGCTAGTGATCTACATTATTATGAGTCATTAATTGGTGTTTGGCCACATACAAGCCAAATTGAAGAACAAATTCATAAAAAAGTTCCTTCAGTAAAGAAAGCAACAATTAAGTATGAAGGAAGTCAAGTTATTATTGATATTCAAGAATATCCAACAATTGGATATTTAATGAAAAACAATAAGTATTATAAATTGACTTCTTCGGGGATGGTGGATGAATATGGGACTGAATCTCCACACGGAAACTATCCCGTCTTTTATAATTTTAAAAATAATGATGAATTAAAAGAAATGACAAAACAATATGATAAATTGGACAGCAATTTAAAAAGAGGAATTTCTGAAATTCATTTAGATCCTACAAAAGCAGATCCGGGTAGGATTAAATTATATATGAATGATGGAAATCAAGTAATTGCTAAGACAGATACTTTTGCTGAAAAAATGCAGTACTATCCTAGCATTGTTTCTAAGATGAATTATACCGGAGTAGTTGATCTTGAAGTTGGAGCATTTTCATATCCTTATGGAAAAAATTAATATTTAGGAAAAAAGGGCTCTAAATGCTTGATTCGCGGTAGTAAAAATTAGTGTTTGTGTGTTAAAATTTAAATATTAAGATATTTTTCTTGAAAGATAATTATAGAAACTGGATTGGAGGATTAAAAGGTGGAAAATTCTGGAATTTATGTAGGATTGGACATCGGAACAGCCTCGATCAAAGTCGTGATTGCAGAATACCTAAAAAACCAACTAAATATAATTGGTTATGGAAGTTCTCATTCTAAAGGTTTGTCTAGGGGTGTAATTGTAGATATTGATCAAGCCGTTGATACAATTAAAGAAGCAATTAAACAAGCAGAACAAAAAGCAAATATTGAAATTGATAGTGTAACTGTTGGTGTACCAGCAAATATGCTCCAAATTCAACGTTGTAAGGGAATGATTGCTGTTTCACAAGATGGTAATTCAGCCGAAATTACAGATGAAGACGTTCATGAAGTAACACGTGCTGCTTTAGTACAAAATCTTCCACCCGAACGTGATGTTATTGATGTTGTTCCTGATGAATTTTATGTAGATGACATCGACAACATTAAAGATCCACGTGGAATGATGGGTGTTAGATTAGAAATGCAAGGTGTTATGTATACAGGACCTAAAACAATTTTACATAACATTCGTAAATGTGTAGAAAAAGCAGGTCTTAAAATTCATGATATCGTAGTTGCACCGATTGCACTTTCTAAATACGCTTTAAGTGATGCTGAACAGGACTTTGGTGCTGTTTTGATTGATTTAGGTGCTGGTCAAACAACTGCTGCTGTTGTTCATGATAGCAAAGTTAAGTATACATATGTTGACCAAGAAGGCGGGAACTATGTAACTCGTGATATTTCAATTGTATTAAATACTTCATTAGAAAATGCAGAAAACTTAAAAAGAAACTATGGTTATGCATTAGCGTCATTAGCATCTACAGATGATTCTGTTCCTGTACAGGTCGTAGGCCAACAGGAAGATGAAATGGTTACAGAAGAGTATTTATCAGAAATAATTGAAGCAAGAATGCGTCAAATATTTGAAAAGATTAAACAATCTTTAGAAACGATTAACGCATTTCAATTACCAGGTGGAATTGTGTTGACAGGCGGAATGGCCGCAATGCAAGGAATTACTGAGTTAGCTCAAGAAATTTTTGGTGTGCCAGTTAAAATCTTCTATCCACAAGAAATGAATTTACGTTCACCACAATTCTCTCAAGTACTTGGTTTGATTGAAGATACAACTCATCAAAGCGAAATTAACATGGTTGTAAAAAGTACATTAGATAATATTGACTTTATTGCACAAAAAGTACAACAACCTGTTCAAAAGCAACCTATGAAGAATGTATCTAAAAATCAAAAAACACCAACTCAAAGTACTAATAAAAAAGCAAAACAACCTAAAAAACAAAAGAAACAAAAAGAAAATAAGATTAAGAACTTTTTCAGCAGTTTCTTTGATTAAAAATTAGAATGGAAATTTTAAGCAAAAACAACGGAGGAGAACCAAATGGACTATGAAGTAGACGAAAACAACAAAGCCAATATCAAAGTTATCGGTGTTGGTGGTGCTGGTGGAAATGCTGTAAATCGTATGATTGCAGAAGATGTTAAAGGTGTAGAGTTTATTGCTGCTAACACTGATGTTCAAGCATTAAAAAATTCTAACGCTGAAACAAAAATTCAATTAGGACCTAAATTGACAAAAGGATTAGGTGCAGGTGCAAATCCTGATGTTGGTGAAAAAGCTGCAGAAGAAAGTGAAGAACAAATTTCAGAAGCTTTAAAGGGTGCAAACATGATTTTTGTTACTGCCGGAATGGGTGGTGGTACTGGTACAGGTGCTGCTCCAGTAATTGCAAAAGTAGCAAAAGAAATGGGTGCATTAACAGTTGGTGTTGTAACTAGACCATTCTCTTTTGAAGGACCAAAGCGTGCTCGTTTTGCTGCTGAAGGTGTTCAAAAGATGAAAGAACATGTTGATACATTAATTATCATTGCAAATAATCGTCTTTTGGAAATTGTTGATAAAAAGACACCAATGCTACAAGCATTCCAAGAAGCAGATAATGTTTTACGTCAAGGTGTTCAAGGTATTACAGACTTAATTACTTCACCTGGTTATGTTAACTTGGACTTTGCTGATGTTACAACTGTTATGAAAGATAAAGGATCGGCATTAATGGGTATTGGTTCAGCAAATGGTGAAAATCGTATCGAAGAAGCTACAAAGAAAGCTATTTCTTCACCATTGTTAGAAGTTTCAATTGATGGAGCAGAACAAGTCCTATTAAACATTACTGGTGGCCCAGACTTGAGTTTATTTGAAGCTCAAACTGCATCAGAAATTGTTACAAACGCTGCATCAAGTGATGTAAATATTATTTTTGGTACATCAATCAATGAAAACTTAGAAGATGAAGTTGTAGTTACAGTAATTGCTACTGGAATTGATAAAAAACGCAATTCACGTAAAACAACAAAACCTTCAATGAACAACAATTCAATGAGTTCAAATAATGGTTTACAAAATAATTCTCAAGCTACATCAAATACTCGTAACAACGATCCATTAGCTAATTGGGATATTACAACTGAAATGAATAATACAAATCGTAATAATGCTCAGCGTGATAATTTCGAAAATGTTGAAAAGAAGGATTTTGATGTTTTCGGTTCATCATCTTCAAATAATAATTTTGACCAAGATGATGATGATAATACGCCACCATTTTTACGTCATCGTCGTAAGTAAATTAAAGGAGGCTTGACAAATGTCACTAGGCGAAAGAATTAATCGCTTTTTTGAAGGATATGATGCTGATGAAGAAAAAGTTAATGATCAACAAACATCAAAAACTACATCAATTAAAGCGAAAGATGAATTTGCAAGAGATAATTCAAGGGGCAATAAAGTTATGTCAATTGTAAGTAGAAATGAACATTCTGAAAAGAAAATCATGCTTTTTGAGCCTCGAGTATTTTCTGATGTAAAACAAATTTCAACTAGATTACTCGACGGTCAGGCTGCAATTGTTAATTTTCAACGTATGGATAATGAACAAATCCATCGAGTAGTGGATTTCTTGTCGGGTGTTGTTTTTGCAACAGATGGTGATATTAAACGTCTTGGAGAAGAAATTTTCTTATGTACACCTGCTGATTATTCTGTTGAAGGAATGTTGACTGAAACAAATTTTCAAGATTTATAATAGGAGTTAATGATTGATTAGTAATATAATTATTGGGTTATTTAACCTGTATACATTAGCAATTGTTGTATATTGTTTAATGTCTTGGTTTCCGGGAGCTCTTCAAACTAAATTTGGTTATTTTTTAGCACGAATAGTAAATCCGTTTTTAGACATTTTTCATTTTATCCCACCAATTTTTAATATTGATTTTTCACCAATTATTGCATTATTTGCATTACAATTTGTTGAACAGGGATTATTATTTTTAATTAGATTATTATTTGGGATATGATAATATGAATGAAAATGTTTATCAGCATTTCAAAAGCGATGAACATGATGTGATTGATAAACTTGAAAGTCAAATTACAAAAGCACAAATTGATTATCAACCAGTATTAACTGATTTTTTGAATCCTAGAGAAATATATATAGCTCAAAGTTTGTTGGGAAAAGATGAACCAGTAAAAATGTCTTCTTTTGGTGGTTACCAAGATGCCGATCTAAAAAGAGTTTTATTTTATCCAGACTACTTTAAATGTGAGAAAGAAGATTTCGAACTTGCTTTACTAGAGATTAAGTATCCAAAAAAGTTTGCGACACTACATCATGGACAAATTTTAGGATCTATTATGGGTTCTGGAATTAAACGAAATGTAGTTGGAGACATCATTACTGATGGTAGTAATTGGCAAATTATAGTAGAGCATAAAATTTGTAGTTTTTTACAGGAACAAGTAAATCAAATTGGAAAAATAAATGTTCATTTAGAACCAATTAATTTAAATGCAATGTTAACTCCTCTTTGTTCTTGGGAGGAACAGAATATCTTAGTTTCATCATTAAGAATAGATAATTTAATTGCTAATTGTTATAGAATTTCTCGAATGCGTGCAAAAGAATTGATTAATAATAATAAAGTCCAAGTAAATTGGGGAAGTATAGATCACCCTGATTACTTAGTAAATAAATATGATATAATTTCTGTGCGAGGTTTTGGTAGAATTCGTTTAAACAATGTTTTGGGTGAAACGAGAAAACAAAAATTAAAAGTTTGTGTTTCAATAATTAAAAAATAAGTGTAAATTTAATATTTTTTGAGTCCAAACTTTTATTAAATGTTAAAATGTATTATTAGTGGAGGTGATGGGGATGGCTTTGACCCCCTTAGATATTAATAACAAAGAATTTCACGTTAAATTTCATGGTTATGACCAAGATGAAGTTAATGAATTTTTAGATCAAATTATCAAAGACTATGAAAGCTTATTAAAAGAAAACGATTCTTTACGTGATAGCTTAGAACAAAATAAAGAAAAATTGAAATATTTCAATGATTTAAAAGATTCATTGAACCAATCAATTATTGTTGCTCAAGAAGCTGCTGATAAAGTAAAGGCAAATTCTCAACGCGAAGCTGAAATTATTAATCGTGAAGCACAAAAACAAGGTCAAGACATTATTGATCAAGCTAATGCTAAATCACGTAATATCATTGATGAAGCATCTAAAAAAGCTAAAAAATTAGCTATTGAAACTGATGATTTAAGAAAACAAGCACGCATCTTCCGTCAAAAACTTCAAGTTATGATGGAATCTCAACTTGAAGTTGTTAAGGGTAGTGAATGGGATTCTATCTTAAAACAAGGTAAAACAAGTAGTTATGAAGAAATTCAAGATGCTATTCGTCAAGATGAAACTCTAGATAAAGAAAACGCTCGTGAAATTAATCCTATTGAAAATGAAGAAGAATTTAATTTCCAACCTGTTCAACCAGAAGCAGAAGTTTCTCCAGCATCTGATGATCAAGCTGAAACAGTTGTCGTTTTCCCAGATAATGACAATTCAAACAATGATGATAAAAAAGTAAATGGTCAACATTTTGCAAATGATGATCAATTAGACTAATATTAAGAACGCGATTTTTTTACATAACTTAAGCGAGTCAGTGATTGGTGTAAGACTGATAGTTCCCTGTAACTAAATTATCATCTTAATTAAACGATTTTGAATATTTAAAGTAGGAATTGTCGGTTCATTACCGTTATCAATGGCTAAAGTAGATATTTTATATCTTAAATTTGGGTGGTACCACGAAAATCTCGTCCCTTGCGGAGACGAGATTTTTTTATTATTAGAAAGTAGAAAGGATAAGATTATGCGAATTAAGAAAACATTAAATATGGGAAGAACTAAATTCCCAATGCGCGGTAATCTTCCTGTAAAAGAAGTAGAACGTCAAAAAGTATGGGAAGAAAATAAAGTTTATGAAAAACGTCAAAAATTAAATGAAGGTAAGCCATCATTTGTACTTCATGATGGACCTCCATATGCAAATGGAAATATTCATATGGGACATGCGATGAATAAAATTTCAAAAGATTTTATTGTTCGTTCTAAATCTATGATGGGATTTCGTGCTCCATTTGTACCTGGATGGGATACTCATGGGTTGCCAATTGAACAACAATTGAAAAAAGAAGGCGTTGATCGTAAAACTTTATCAGTTGCTGAATTTCGTGAAAAATGCCGTGAATATGCATTAAAGCAAGTTAATAAGCAACGTGAAGATTTCAAGCGTTTAGGAATTTCTGCTGAATGGGATAATCCTTACTTAACATTGAATCCAGAATTTGAAGCACAAGAAATTCGTGTCTTTGGTAAAATGGTTGAAAAGGGATTAATTTATAAAGGTCGTAAACCAGTTTATTGGTCATGGTCAAGTGAATCTGCTTTAGCTGAAGCAGAAGTTGAATATCATGATGTGACTTCTCCATCTGCTTTTTATGGCGAAAAGGTTATTGATGGAAATGGTGTTCTTGATAATGATACATACATGGTAGTTTGGACTACTACACCATGGACAATTCCAGGATCAGAAGGAATTACAATTTCTGCTAATTTTGAATATTCTGTTGTACAGCATGATGATGATCCACGTAAATTTGTTATTGCTTCTGAATTATTAAATCAAGATGCTGAATTATTTGGTTGGTCAGATGTAAAAACTTTAAAGACTGTTAAAGGATCTGAATTAGAAAATATTAAAGCTCAACATCCATTTGATGAAAATCGTGAATTAGTAGTTATGCTTGGTGACTTTGTTACTTTAGATGCTGGTACTGGATTAGTTCATACAGCACCTGGTTTCGGGGAAGATGACTATAAAGTTGGATTAAAATATGGGCTAGATGTATTTGCTCCAGTTGATGCTAAGGGTTATTTAACTAAAGAAGCTGGTGAAGATTTTGAAGGTGTATTCTATGAAGATGCAAATCAAATTTCTTTAGATAAATTAAAAGCTTCAAATGCATTAATTAAGCAAATGGATTATGAACACAGCTATCCATTTGATTGGCGTACAAAGAAACCAATCATTTTCCGTGCAACACCACAATGGTTTGCTTCAGTTGATAAAATTAGAACTGATATTTTAAATGCTATTGATGATGTTGAATTTATGCCTGAATGGGGACAAAAACGTCTTCACAATATGATTCGAGATCGTGGAGACTGGGTAATTTCAAGACAGCGTGTTTGGGGTGTGCCACTACCAATTTTCTATGGTGAAGATGATGAAGCAATTATGACTCCTGAAACAATTGAACATGTTGCTAAATTAATTGAAAAACATGGTTCAAACATTTGGTTTGAAAAAGATGCTAAAGATTTACTTCCAGAAGGCTTTACTAGTGAACATTCACCAAATGGTAAATTCAGAAAAGAAACAGATATCATGGATGTTTGGTTTGATTCTGGATCATCACATCAAGGAGTATTAGCAACACGTGATTATTTAACTTATCCATCTGATTTGGTTCTTGAAGGATCAGATCAATATCGTGGATGGTTTAACTCTAGTTTGATTACTAGTGTTGCAGTTGATAATCAAGCTCCATATAAACATGTTATTTCTCAAGGTTTTACTCTTGATGGCAAGGGTCATAAAATGAGTAAATCACTTGGAAATGTAATTGTACCAAATGATGTAATTAAACAAATGGGTGCAGAAATTATTCGTCTATGGGTACTTAGTGCTGATACCTCAGCTGATGTACGTGTTTCAATGGGTAGTTTCCAACAAATGTCAGAAAGTTATCGGAAGATCCGTAATACATTAAGATTCTTATTATCAAATGTAACTGACTTTGATCCAAAACAAAATACAGTACCATTTGATGAATTAGAATCGATTGATCAATATATGGAAATTAAGGCAAATCAATTCACAAAAGAAATCTTGGATGATTATGCTAAATATAACTTTAATGATATTTATAAGAAAGTTATTAAGTTTATTACAACTGATCTTTCAGCATTTTACTTAGATATTGCTAAGGATGTAATTTATATTGAAGAAGCAGATGGTCATAAACGTCGTTCAATGCAAACTGTTTTATATGATATTGTTGTTCGTTTAGCTAAGTTACTCACACCAGTAATTCCTCATACAACAGAAGAAGTATGGGAATATCTACATGAAGATGAGGAATTTGCTCAATTATCTGAAATGCCAGCTGTAAATTATTATGATGGTCAAAATGCAATTTTAGAAAACTGGGAACGCTTCATGAAAGTACGTTCAAATGTATACAAATCATTAGAAATTGCACGTGATAATAAATTAATTGGAAAATCATTTGAAGCACACGTTAAGCTATATGTTACTGATGGTGTTCATGCAGAATTAAGTAATTTGAATGCTGATATAAGACAAGCAATGATTGTTTCAAAATTAGATATTTTACCTATTTCAGAAGCTGATGAATCTGCTGATGATTATGACGAAGTTAAAGTTAAAATCGAAAAAGCAGAAGGTGAAGTATGTCCTCGTTGTCGGATGATTAAGACAGATATTGGCGAAGATAATGATTTCCCAATGTTATGTGCACACTGTGCAGAAATTATTAGACATGATTATCCTGAAGCAATTGAAGAAGGATTAGAAGAATAAAGTTAAAATAAAGGACTATAACCATGTTATAGTCCTTTATTTTTAATTATTTGAGGTTTAATTAGTCTATATTTTTTTTTAATTGTCTGCTATCATTATCATTAAAGCAACAATATCGAGGATGATAATATGAAATTTAAAGAAGAAGTTTTATCAACTAGAACAATTTTTGATGGAAAAGTTGTGCATTTGACAGAAGAAGAGGTTAAATTGCCTAATGGCAAAAAAGCAAGTAGAGAGATTATTCATCATCAGGGAGCAGTTGGTATAATTGCGATTACACCAGACAATAAATTGGTTTTAATTAGACAATGGCGAGCACCATTAGGTCAAGTTACTTTGGAAATTCCTGCCGGTAAAATCGAACAGGATGAACAAGACGATCCATTACTAACTGCAAAACGTGAATTAAATGAAGAAACTCGATTTGAAGCAGATCAATTTGAATTACTTACTAAATTTTATACATCTCCAGGTTTTGCTGATGAGATGATGTATTTGTATCATGCAGTTGGGCTTAAAGAAGTAAAAAAAGAATTACCACAAGATGATGATGAATTTTTAGAGTTAGTAGAATTATCAGCAGCAGAAGTACAAGAAGCAATTAATAATGGTGAAATTTGTGATGCTAAAACATTAATGGCTATTATGTTTTGGCAAATGATGGAGTAATATATGAAAGAAGAAAACGAAAATCGTCATTTTTATGATCAAGATGATTTTAATTCAGATCAACCATTACGACGGAGTAAAACTCCCAAATTTGCAGATGACGAAGAAAAACCGTTAAGACGATCACAGGCACAAGATGATGATATTTCTAACTTGTGGAAAAAAATTGGAAAAAAATCTAAAGATGATTTTGAATCTGAAAATGATTTAGATGAAAATAATAATGAAGAAAACGAAGAAAATTTATCTCGTGTAGATCAAATAAAACGACAAAAAATTAAAGACACAGAACGTAAAACAAAAGCATTAAGTAGAAAATTAAATGCTGTAATATTTATACTAATTGGTTTAATTATTTTGACGTATTTGATAATGAGGTTTGTTAATTTTTAGGAGGTATATTAACTTGAAATATGGAATCATATGCGCAATGGAAGAAGAAATCAAAGAATTACTAAATCACTTAAATAATGAAAAAGAACAATCAATTGGTGATATGAAATATTATGAAGGCAATATTTCAGGTAATGAGGTAGTATTAGTACAGTCAGGAATTGGTAAAGTTCAAGCTGGTATTAATGCAGCATTTTTGATAAATAATTTTGATGTTGATTTTGTAATTAATTCAGGATCAGCTGGTGGTATCGGTGATGGCTTGCATGTTGGTGATGTAGTATTATCCACAGGAACAGCATACCATGATGCTGAAGCAACTGCATTTGGTTATAAAAAAGGTCAATTGCCTGGCCAACCTCAAATCTTTCCTGCGGATAAAGACTTATTAGCTAGAGTACGTGAAGCTGCAATTAAGAGCGATTTGAGTGTAAAAGAAGGTTTAATAGTAACTGGTGATCAATTTATTGATTCAAAAGCTAAAATTAAAAAAATTAAGGAAATTTATCCTGATGCATTATGCTGTGAAATGGAAGGTGCAGCTGTAGGACAAGTAGCGCATGATTTTTCTGTACCATATTTAGTTATTAGGGCGATGTCAGATGTTGGTGATGAAGAAGCTAGCCAATCATTTGATGAATTTATTATTGAAGCAGGGAAACGTTCTGCAAAAATGATATTAACATTATTATCAAAAGAGGCGTAATTATAATGGATAGAATATATTTAGATAATGCGGCAACGACTCCTATGTTAAAAGATGTAGTAGATACTATTTCTGACGCAATGAGCAATACATTTGGAAATGCTTCTGCAGTTAATTCATATGGGAGAGAAGCTCGTGCAGTATTAGATATGAGTCGGCATACAATCGCTGAATCTATAAATGCAAAATTAGATAGTGAGATTATTTTTACAAGTGGTGGTACTGAAAGTGATAATACTGCGATTATACAGACTGCAAATAAACGCAAAAATATCGGTCGTCATTTGATAACAACTTCAATAGAACATGAAGCAGTACTAAAACCAATGCAGTATTTGGAAAGTCAGGGTTTTGAAGTAACATATTTACCTGTAGATGAAAATGGATTAATTAACTTAGATGATTTAAAACGAGAATTACGTGACGATACAATTCTTGTTTCTATAATGACAGGGAATAATGAAGTTGGAAGTAAAATGCCAATTCATGAAATCGGTGAAATTGTTTCAGAATCAAATGCTTGGTTCCATACTGATGCAGTTCAAGCATATGGATTATTAGATATTGATGTTCAAAGAGATCACATTGATTTGCTTTCTACTTCAGCTCATAAGTTAAATGGCCCTAAGTTTTTGGGATTTTTATATGAACGAGATGGTTTAAAATTGCCATCATATATAAGAGGTGGAGACCAAGAGTTAATGAGACGTGCAGGAACAGAAAATATTCCTGGAATTGCAGGTTTTGCTAAAGCGGTAGAAATAGATAATAAAGAGGAAAAAATTAAAAGAACAAATCGTTATTATAAATTTAAAGAGCAAATTGTTGCAGGATTAAAAGCAAATAATATTGATTTTGAAATAAATGGTAAAATGAATGATGGTGAGTTACCTCATGTATTAAATATTTGGTTTAAGGGAGTTCCTAATGATGTCTTGATTACCAATTTGGATTTAAGCGGAATTTCAGTTGCGGCAGGATCTGCATGTACGGCAGGATCACTTGAACCATCACATGTTTTAAAAGCAATGTATGGAGAAAATTCTGAACGTACTAAAGAATCAATTAGATTTAGTTTTGGTGTGGAAAATACTGCAGATGAAATTGACAGAACAATTGATATATTGGTAAAAATCATTAATCGTCTTAAACATTAATTTTAAAAGGAGAAGTTACTACATGGCATATTCAGATACAGCTCAACTTATGGGTGATAAACAAAAGTATTCATTATCATCAGAAATAAAAAAATATTCATTACGTGATGTGGGATTTGTTGAATCTAAAAATGGAAAATTTCAATTTGAGCAATCTTTAGATCCTTCATCTCCATATAATCAAGGATTTAAATTTAAGATGGTTGTTGAAGCTGATTTAAAAAAATTTAAAATGGTTACAACAACTGCAAATGGTATTCGTGAAGTGAATATTTTTACAGGAAAAGATAAGGAAACACATATCGAACAATTAAATTACATTTTAAATAACTTAATTGAACGTAAAATTATTGCTAAAATTTAAATCCCTTATTTTTTGTAAGGAAATCTATGAAGTCCTCTTGCAATAGGGGACTTTTCGTGTATATAATGATAGTTACTGAATAAAAACGACCTTCAAATCGTTAATGATTCAGAATCTAAATGAAATGATGGTGAGTTTATGGAAAATAATAAAAATACTCGTGTTGTTGTTGGAATGAGTGGTGGAGTTGATTCTTCCGTTTGTGCTTACTTATTAAAACAACAAGGTTATGACGTTATTGGTGTATTTATGAAAAACTGGGATGAAAAGAATGACAGTGGCGTTTGTACAGTGACAGAAGATTACGAAGATGTTGCAAAAGTAGCTGCAGAAATTGGAATACCATATTATTCAGTTAATTTTGAAAAAGAATACTGGGATCGAGTATTTGAATACTTTTTAAAAGAATATAAAGCAGGAAGAACTCCTAATCCCGATGTTATGTGTAATAGTGAAATTAAATTTAAAGCATTTGTGGATTATGCAATGAAATTAGATGCTGATTATATTGCTATGGGACATTATGCACAAGTTTCTCGTGATGATAATGGAATAATTCATTTATTACGTGGTGCAGATCCTAATAAAGACCAAACATATTTTTTAAGTCAGTTAACACAAAAACATTTGGAAAAAGCAATGTTCCCAATTGGTGGAATGCAAAAATCTGAAGTACGTGAAATTGCTGAAAAAGCAGGATTAGCAACTGCAAAGAAGAAAGATTCTACAGGTGTATGTTTTATTGGTGAACGTAATTTTAGTAAGTTTTTAAGTGAATTCTTACCTGCACAACCTGGTATAATGAAAACTTTTGAAGGTGAAGTAAAAGGAAAACATTATGGTTTAATGAATTATACTATTGGTCAACGTCGAGGTTTAGGTATTGGCGGTGATGGTAAGAGTAATGAGCCATGGTTTGTTGTTGGTAAAGACATTAAAACTAATACTTTATATGTAGGGCAAGGATACCATAATGAACATCTTTATGCGACTAGCTTAGATGCATCAAAGATTAATTTTATTGCTCCAATTGAAAAACGTGGGAATGATTTTCATTGTACTGCTAAATTCCGTTATCGCCAAAAAGATTCTGGCGTAACTGTTCATTTAAATGATGACCATACTAAAATGGAAGTTGAATTCGATGATCCTGTACGTGCAATTACGCCAGGACAAGAAGTAGTATTATATGATGGTGAAGAATGTATTGGTAGTGGAACAATTGATCATGCATATCAAAATGGTAAACTATTACAATATGTTTAATTTATTAAAGGTCATGGCAAATTGTCATGACCTTTTTAATTAATCATAAAATTTTTAATGATATAATAAACATAACAATTAGTTAAAGGAACCTCAAAATGACAAAATTTTATTTTATTAGACATGGAAAAACTGAATGGAATTTAGAAGGTAGATACCAAGGATCTAGAGGGGACTCACCTCTATTACCTGAAAGTTATAAAGAAATCAAAGAATTAGCAGATTATTTAAAAAATATTCAATTTGAAAAAATATATTGTAGCCCATTGAAGCGAACAATGACAACAGCACAAGAAATTAAGAAGTATTTAAATCAACCAACTTTGAAAATAGAAGTTGATCCAGCCTTCATGGAATTTAATTTAGGTAAGATGGAAAAAATGAAATTTACTGATGCTGAAGCAAAATATCCAGAAGAAGTATACAATTTTAGACACCATCCTGATTTATATGATCCTTCAAAAATAGAAGGCGAATCATATCCGGAACTTTTTGCACGAATGACACCTAAAATCCAAAAAATTTATGAGAGATATCCTGAAAGTAATATTTTGGTGGTGAGTCATGGAGCTGCCCTTGGAGCTGAAATTCGCCATTTAATGGGAATTCCATTAGCACATATTCGTGATAAGGGCGGATTAGCTAACACAAGTACAACAATTTTAAAAACAAACGATGGTAAAAAATTTGATTGCCTTGAATGGAATAAGACAGATTATTTAAAAAGAAAACTAGATGTTACAGACATTATATAAGGATTTGACATATGCATAAAAGTAAGAATATTAGAAAAGAACGGCAAAAAAAAGCCGAAAAATTAACACATAAGTTAGTTAAAGAAATTGATGAAAATCCATATGAATTATCTAATTATTATGAGTTGGGGACAATTTTAACTGAAATGCAGAGTTTTCCTCAAGCAGAAGAACTTTTTAAAAAAGCATTAACAATTTTTCATGAAAAAGATCAACAAAGTAAAATTAATTACGGTTTAGGAAATGTTTACTATTGCGCAGGTTTATATCCTGAAGCAATTGATGCATTTCAAAAAGTTACCGATAAAGAATTAAGTGGAAATGCATACTTAATGATAGGTCAGGCATTTTATGCACAAAATCAATATCAACAAGCAATGGCATTTGCATTAACAGCTAGTGAACAATTAAAAAATGATATAGAGCCAGTTAAGTTATTGGGAGATTGTTTTTTTGCATTAGGAGATCTTAATCAAGCAAAAGAATATTATTTAAAAGCATTATCAATGAATGAAAATGATGTACATACAAATTTTCAACTTGGTATTATTGGTTTTGTAAAGGAAAGTCAGGAAGTAGGGAATCTGTATTTCAAAAAAGTCAAACAACTAGATCCCAATTATTATAAAAAAATGTATTCAAGATTGAATGATATTGAAAAAGCAATTGAGTCAAAGGATATAAATAGTAAAAATGAATGATGATCAAAGTCAAAATAAAGAACAATATGTAATTGGAAGAGTAAAAAGTATCTTCTTTCAAAATCCAGATAATTTTTATAAAGTATTACTTGTAAGTATTGATGAAGATAATTTTAATTGGAAAGAACATACAATTACTGTTGTTGGTAATTTTGCAAATATTGATGAAGACAATCAATATAAATTTATTGGACATTTAGTGGAACATCCTCGTTATGGTATGCAATTAAGTGCTCAAAATTATGAAATTCAATTACCAAATACAACAGAAGGATTAATAAATTATTTTTCTGGTGAAAAATTTCCAGGAATTGGGAAAAAATCAGCTAAACAAATTATAAAAATTTTAGGTGATAATGCACTTCAATTATTGATACAAGATCCTGAAAGAGCTGAGCATTTAGGATTAAGTAAACGTCAATGCAAAGTACTAACAAAAGGGATTAAAGAAAATAATCAAGCAGATACAATTATAATTACGTTAAATAATTATGGCTTTTCAAGTAATTTAAGTGCAAAAATATATGCTAAATATCATGAAAAAGCACTTTCTGTTATTAATGAGAATCCATATAAATTATCTATTGATATTGATGGAATAGGTTTTGTAAAGGCAGATCAAATTGCACAAGAAATTGGAATAGCAGATGATTCAAGTATTCGTATTAATGGAGCGATTTTCCAAGTATTAAATGATATTTGCTATGAATCTGGAAATACATATGCTACTTTTCGACAAGTAATTGAACATACAATTAAATTGCTTGAAAAGGGAAGAAAAACTGAAATTGATCCAGAAAAAGTTGCAGATCAAATTATAGAATTAGAAAAGCAATATAAAATTATTATTGATAATCGTCATGTATATTTACGTAGAATATATAATCAAGAACATTCAATTGCTAATAAAATATATGCGATTGAAGAAAATCAAAATGAAAAAGACTATAAACAAAGTCGGCTTGAAAAATTATTACAGAAAGTTGAAAATTCGCTAGGAATAGAATTTGACAATATACAAAAAAATGCAATTTTTAAAGCTATTAATTCAAGAATTTTTCTATTAACAGGAGGACCTGGAACTGGTAAAACCACTATTATTAATGGGATTGTAGGCCTATTTGCTGAATTAAATGATATAGATTTAGTTAAATTAAAACAGCAAAAGGATAACAATGATATGCCCATTTTATTAGCAGCGCCAACAGGAAGGGCTGCTAAAAGAATGACAGAAGCTACAGGATTATCAGCTAGAACTATTCATCGTATGTTAGGAATAAATGGGCATGATGAAGAATTATCTGAATCAAGAGTAGATGAGTTATCTGGAAAATTACTAATTATTGATGAAACTTCAATGGTTGATACAGAATTGATGAATATTCTTTTAGGAACAGTTCCATATAATATGCAGTTGATTTTTGTAGGTGATAAAGACCAACTTCCTTCTGTTGGGCCAGGGCAAGTTTTTGCAGACTTATTAGAAAGTAATCAAATTGCAAAAGTAGAACTTACAAAAATTTATAGACAATCAGAAGATTCATCAATTGTTGAATTATCTCATAGCATTCAAGAGGGAAAGTTACCATCGAATTTCACAAAGCAATTTCCAGATCGTTCTTTTATTCCATGTCATTCATTCCAAGTTAAATCAGTTTTAAAACAAATAGTAAATGCTTGGATAAAGAAAGGATACTCTGCTGATGATCTTCAAGTGTTAGCTCCGATGTATAAAGGAGAAGCTGGAATTGATCAATTAAATATGCAACTTCAGGAGATAATTAATCCACCTAAAACTGGGCGAAAAGAGATTCAAATAAATCAACAAATATTTCGAATTGGTGATCGAGTATTACAATTAGTAAATGATCCTGAAAAAAATATTTTTAATGGAGATATTGGAAAAGTCATTGGGATTGATTTAAAAAATCCAAAGAAAAAAATTAAAGCGGATAGAATTATTGTTAGCTTTGATGGAAATGAAGTTTCATATGAACGAAAAAATTGGAATCAACTAACATTAGCATATTGTATGTCTATTCACAAATCACAAGGTGGGGAATTTACATTTGTAATATTACCAATGGTACGACAATTTTCTAGAATGTTTGCTAGAAATCTGTTATATACAGCAATTAGTAGAGCAAAGAAAAAATTAGTTATGTTGGGTGAGGAAGATGCTTTTGCTGAAAGTGCGTCAATAGTATCTTCAAATAGGCAAACTGGTTTAAAAGAAATGTTGTTAAGTATTTTTGATTTGGATCACAAAGTTCAGCAAAAAGATGAAGAATCAGATTCAAATAATGAGAATGATGGAATTAAAGATAAAAAAGAAATGATACTAACAAATTCTTTAATTAATGAGAGTAAGATTGATCCTTTGATTGGGATGCATGATATTAAACCTATGGATTTTATGGATAAATAAAAACAGAACGATTGAGAATAAAATCTCTATCGTTCTGTTTTTATTTTTTTCGACGCTCATCTAAAGAAACACTATCGATATTAAGCCAAAATGGATATTCAACGATTTTTAAATATAAATCATTATATTTTCCACCGATGTCACGGCTATCTATTTGTGTTTGCTCGAGTGAGTTAACAGTAATATGTACATTATCTGTATGATAAGAATGAATAAAAGGTAATTTATATGAATTATAAAAATGCGATGATAATAAAAGTAACAAAAAGGTAAAAATATTAATTTTGTCAATTATCACTATTTCAAGGGAGTTATCATTCTTTGAAAAATCCGTTTCATGAGTATGATTATATAAATTTAAAAGAAAAGCTTTTTTATAAAATTTATACTGATGGCCAATTCTCAGAGTAACATCAAATGAATCTAGGCTATTATAATATGCTTTACAAATACTATTAAAATTTGAAAGCCATTTAAAATGTGAATTCATCCATGAATGGTGATTTTTATTACGAATGGAAGATAATGTTGCTTCTAAACCAATTAAATAACTATCTAAAAAATATCCTGTTTCTTCATGATTAGATTCGTAATATTGAACTAAAGAATAATTTTCTGCCTCAGTTGCATTTAAAGTTTGTTTCAATGCAGTAATTGGATTATGTGCAATACCAATTTGATTTGCAAATTGGTGATGTTGTCCGACACTAATAAAACTAATTGGAATATTAGTTTTATTTGCATCTTTAATTCCAGTTAGTACTTCATTTAAAGTGCCAGTACCACCAATAACAAGAATTACATATTTATCAAAATCATTATATTTTAATGATTTTAGAAAGGACATTGCAAATTGTTTTGCATCTCCCTTGGTAGCAGTTTCTTGAGAACGATAATTAATTTTATGTTCATCTAAATATTGTTTGATTTGTTGCCATTGTTTTTTTGCATTGCCAAAATTCGCATGTGAATTAACAATGATGTAAAATGACTTAATCATTCTCTCAACTCCTCTCACCAAATACTTATATAATTAATTATGACATGTAAAAAAAAAATTACAATATTTCTAAGAAAAAACTAAGATATAATGGCGAAAAAAAAGATTATGCAATTGCATAATCTTTTTTAATTAAATTGTAACTAACATAGGTAAGATCATTGGATGGCGTTCAGTTTGTTCAAATAAGAACAATTGCAAATCTGAAACAATTGCATCCTTTATCATTGCTTCAGAAATCTTTTTGTTATTTTTTAAAATACGATTGATTGTACGAGCAATTCGTTTTTTACCCTTATTAATTAATTCACCAGATTCACGCATATAGATAAATCCACGTGACAAAAAGTCAGGACCTGCAATTATTTTGTGTTTCTTCATGTCAATTGTTGCAACAACAACTACTAAACCTTCTTCAGATAAAGTCCGTCGATCGCGTAAAACTATGTTTCCAATATCTCCAATTCCGGAGCCATCAACATAAACGTCACTTGCATTAAAGTGGCCTGCAACACGTGCAGAGTTTGCTGTTAAAGCTAAAACATCTCCATTTTCAAGTATAAATGAACGGTTTTGAGGAACACCACATTGCTCAGCTAATTCAGTATGAATTTTTAACATACGATATTCACCGTGAATTGGCATGAAATATTTAGGTTTGATTAAACGAAGCATTAATTTTTGTTCTTCTTGACCACCATGTCCTGATGCATGAATATTATTTACTTTTCCGTGAATAACATTTGCTCCAGCTTCCTCTAATTCATTAATAACTCGATTTACACTCGTTGTGTTACCGGGAATAGGGGAGCTTGAAAATACAACTGTGTCTCCAGGTTGAATACTTACTTGTCTATGTGTACCATTAGCAATTCTACTTAATGCAGCCATTGGTTCACCTTGAGAACCAGTACATAAAATCATAACCTTATTTGCAGGTAAATTATTAATTTCACGTGCATCAATAATTGCATCTTCGGGAATATTTAAATATCCAAGCTCACGTCCATTAACAATGGCAGCTTCCATACTTCTACCAAAAACGGCAATTTTACGACCACGTTTAATGGCTGCATCGGCAGCTTGTTGAATTCTTGAAATGTTTGATGCAAAGGTTGCAAATATAATGCGACCATCAACTTTTTCAAATATGTGGCGAATAGAGTGGCCTACCCATTTTTCTGATTTTGTGAAGTTAGGAATTTCAGCATTTGTACTATCAGAGAGTAAACATAGAACACCGTCAGAACCTAATTTAGCCATTTTTTGAAGGTTAGGTGGCTGATTAGTAATTGGTGTTAAGTCGAACTTATAATCGCCAGTTTCAACAATTGTACCTGAAGGTGTTTTTACAGCAACACCTAATGTATCTGGAATAGAGTGAGTAGTTCTGAAAAATGAAACACTAGTTTTTCTAAATTTTAATATAGTATCCTCATTTATTTCATGTAATTCTGCGCTTCTAAGTAATCCATGTTCTTCTAATTTACTTTTAATTAATGCTAATGGTAAAGGACCAGCATAAATAGGCACATTAATCTGTTTTAGTAAATAAGGAATACCACCAATATGATCTTCGTGACCATGGGTAATTACTAAAGCTTTAATTTTTTGTTTATTAGCTACTAAATATTGAAAATTAGGAATAACGTAGTCAATACCTAATAAATCATCTTCAGGGAATTTAATTCCAGCGTCTATTACAATAATTTCATCTTGAAATTGAACACCGTACATGTTTTTCCCAATTTCGCCTAAACCACCGATTGCAAAAACGGCAGTTTCATTATTTTTAACTTTGAGTTGTTTCATATGCTAAAACTCCGTTAATTTAAAATTCTCACTTTGCTTTTCATAGTCTAAAGCCTTTGAATTTAAACCTTCGATAAATTCAACATTATAATCTGTATTTTCTTCTACAAGTAAACGAGCTTCGACTTCTGATTTTGCATCTAAATATAAAGCTTCAGTATTTTCTCTACGAGGATTAATTGTTTTTGTTGGTTGATAATATACTTTAAAAATCATTAATTTAAAATCTCCTTTGATATTTATTTTTCACAAATTGCGAAAGAATAAAATTAAATTAAAACTTCCGAACTAGAATTGCTTGCACAATAATTAATTCCATTTTAGCATAATGAAAGTGTTAAGTATAGAAAACAAGATAAAATAGATTAAAGAACAAGCAAATTTTCGATATTTTTTTCCGTATGCTTTATAATTAATAGAGTAGGTGATTAAAATGGTTAAATATATACTAATTATTTTAGTTATTTTAATGGTATTAGGAATTTTAATACTGATAAAAAAACAACGTGAACGTAAGGCTTTATTATTACTTCAGAGAAATAGTCAAAAAATAACGAATGATGCATTTAAAGAAGCAATAAAGAGCGTGAAAGAGATTTGATTAAATAAAGATCAAAAAATTACTTCAGAATTTGTGTCTAATGTATGGGAAAGTAAAGTGACAGCATTTGAATATTCCATTGAAGTATCTGGAATTAAAATCAATGATCTGAAAAATATTCAAAGGCAATTACAAAGTTCATTAGAAAGATATGCAAAGGAGAAAAATTTACCTGCATATCAAACACATCCAGTTTTTGTGATATCAGATATTTGGTTATTTGCAAATGTATTACATATAGATATTTCACATATTACAAATAAAGAAACTTGGTCATATGTTCATGACGTTGAAAAGTCTGATCATACAAAATAAAAGAGGAATTGTTTAAACAATTCCTCTTTTATTAATTATTCAATAATTAATGTGCCTTCTGGAACATCAAAAGGATTATCACCTATATGGTCAAAGAATAAAATACCGTTTAAGTGATCAATTTCGTGTTGAACAACAATTGATGTGTATCCTTTTAGACGTTCTACATGTTCATTACCATCTAAATCAAACCAGCGCAATTTAATGCGATTTGAACGTGGAACATAACCTGGAATTTCACGATCAACAGATAAGCAACCTTCACCTTCGGCTAAAGCAGCTTTTTGTACAGATTCACTAATAATTTTAGGATTTACTAATACGTGTTTAAATACCGGATTACCATCTGAATCTGGAACTAAAACCGCTGTCATACGAATGCTCTTGTCAACTTGAGGAGCTGCCAGACCAACACCAGCACGTAATTTGTATTTAGCTGCGATTTCTTCATCTTGACTATTTTCCAAAAATTCCATCAATTGTGCAGCTAATTTTTTATCATCGTCTGATAAAGGAAATGTTAATTCCTTTGCACGTTTTCGTAAGGTTGGATGACCTTCACGAATAATATCATCCATTGTGATCATTTTAAAACTCTCCTAGTAATTAATTCTTTACCACTTATAATATCACAAAGTATAATAAAATTAAGTGTAAAGTTTTTGAAAGTTAAATATAAGGAAGTAAAGTTAGATGCAAGAAAATTATTCATATCCATTAATGGATGAATGGTCAAAAGATGAAATTATTAAAATGGTAGAGTTTTATGCAATGGTAGAAAAAGCAAATACTATTGGAGTAAATCGAGAATGCTTTTTAAAAATGGTAGAAGAATTTAAAAAAATAGAACCTTCAATTGCTGCACAAAAACAAATAGATCATCGTTATAAAGAAGTTTCAGGTTTTAGTATTTATAAAACAATAAAATCTGCACAAGAATCTAATCAAAAAAAATTTAAAATGAGGTGAAAAAAGTGCATTGGGAAAAAATTGATGAAAAAATTAAGTTATTGATGTTTGAAGCACGAAAAATGGCACTGGAAAGTTTTGACACTAAATTAAATATTAAAACTAAGTCCAATCGGAATGATTTAGTTACAAATATGGATAAAACAATTGAAAAATTTTATATTGATAATATAAAAGAAAATTTTCCTAATGCTAAAATTATGGGAGAAGAAAGTGAGAAAGATCAATTAAAAAATTCAAAAGATCTTTTCTTTGTCATTGATCCAATTGATGGGACAATGAATTTTGTAAAAGAAAAGAATCATTTTGCAAGTATGATTGCTGTGTATGATCATCAGAAACCTATTTTAGGATATATTATGGACATGTGTAATGGAAAGTTATATTGGGGCGGACCTAATATAGGAGTATTTGAAAATTATAAAAAACTTGAAGCACCACGCAATTCAAAATTAGAAGATGGTTTACTCGGTATGGGCTTGCCAATGATATTAAACGATGAGTTTAATATGAAAGAAATAGCAAAACAAACTTCGGGTATTAGAATGTACGGAAGTGCAGGAATCGAGTTTATTCACGTTTTAAAAGGGGAAACAATTGGGTATGTTTCAAAATTACATGCATGGGATTATGCAGCTGGAAAAATTTTGGCAGAAACTTTAAATTTAACTGTTGATGCAATTGACGGAAGCGATATAAATGTGCTATCATCAAAAATTGTACTAGTAGCGACGAAAAGCGCTCAAGCGCAAATTAATCAGCTTATTCATGCCTGATTTAACTGTGGCCAATGTCACAGTTTTTTTCTGAATATTAGTGAAAAAAATAATTAAATTTTCATAATTTTATGAAATTAATTGTATAGTGTTTTTTGATAATCGAATAGAAACGAAAGGAAGCTATAAATTGAAAAGACGTGAAGATATCCGTAACGTTGCAATTATCGCACACGTTGACCACGGTAAAACAACTTTAGTTAATGAATTATTAAAGCAGTCAAATACATTGGATGATCATACTGAAATTAGTGATCGTGCAATGGACTCAAATGATATTGAAAAGGAACGTGGAATCACTATCCTTTCAAAGAACACAGCCGTTAAATATGGTGATAAACAAATTAATATTTTAGATACACCAGGACACGCTGACTTCGGTGGAGAAGTTGAACGTATTATGAAAATGGTTGATGGTGTATTATTAGTTGTTGACGCTTTTGAAGGAACAATGCCACAAACACGTTTTGTTTTAAAAAAGGCTTTAGAACAACATTTAACACCAATTGTTGTTATTAATAAAATTGACCGTGAAGGTGCTCGTCCTGAAGAAGTTGTTGATGAAGTTCTTGATTTATTTATCGAATTAGGAGCAGATGAAGATCAACTAGAATTCCCAGTTATCTATGCTTCTGCTATGAACGGAACAACTTCAATGGATCCAGATCCATCTACTCAAGAACACACAATGGATCCAATTTTCAATACAATTTTAGATACAATTCCTGCACCAATTGATAATTCAGATGAACCATTACAATTCCAAGTGGCAATGCTTGATTACAATGATTTCGTAGGAAGAATTGGAATCGGTCGTGTATTCCGTGGAGCTATTAAAGTTGGGGATCAAGTTACAGTTATGAAACTTGATGGATCACAACAAAACTTTAGAGTTACTAAGTTATTTGGATTTATGGGATTAAATCAAGTTGAAATTCAAGAAGCTAAAGCAGGAGATTTAATTGCTGTTTCTGGAATGGAAGAAATTAATGTAGGTGAAACTGTATGTCCAGTTGATCATCCTGAAGCACTCCCTGTTTTGCGTATTGATCCTCCTACATTGCAAATGACATTTATGCAAAGTGACTCTCCATTTGTTGGACAAGATGGTGACAATGTTACTGCGCGTAAATTAGAAGATCGTTTGAAGAAACAACTACACACTGACGTTTCTCTTAAAGTTGAAGATACAGATTCTCCAGATGCATGGACAGTTTCAGGACGTGGAGAATTACATTTATCAATTTTAATTGAAGAATTACGTCGTGAAGGATATGAATTATCAGTTTCACGTCCAAAAGTTATTTATCGTGAAATTGATGGAAAACTTAGTGAACCATTTGAAAGTGTAATTATTGATACTCCAGATGAATATACTGGTTCAATTATTGATTCATTAGCACAACGTAAAGGTGAAATGAAGAATATGGAACCAAACGGTAATGGTCAAACACGTTTAGAATTTTCTGTTCCAACACGTGGTTTAATTGGTTATGATTCACAATTCTTATCAATGACACGTGGTTATGGTATCTTAAATCATACATTCTCTGAATATAAACCTGTAATTCGTAATTGGGAACCTGGTCGTCGAAACGGTGCTTTAGTTTCAATT
This sequence comes from Ligilactobacillus cholophilus, assembly GCF_030389495.1. Classification (NCBI taxonomy): domain Bacteria; kingdom Bacillati; phylum Bacillota; class Bacilli; order Lactobacillales; family Lactobacillaceae; genus Ligilactobacillus; species Ligilactobacillus cholophilus. Next base: position 758,089 of record NZ_CP127832.1, on the reverse strand, counting down.
AATCAAGGTAAAGCTACAACATATGCAATCATGGGTGTTGAAGGCCGTGGTACAATTTACGTTGATCCAGGTACAGAAGTATATGAAGGTATGATTGTAGGTAAGTCTTCTCGTGAACGTGATATTTCAGTAAACGTTACAAAGGGTAAAAACTTAACAAACGTTCGTGCAGCAGCTAAAGATCAAACAGCTACAATTAAGACTCCAGAACATTTAACTTTGGAAGAAAGTATGGAATTCTTGAATGAAGATGAATTACTTGAAGTTACACCAAATCATCTTCGTTTACGTAAGCGTATTTTAAATACAAATGAACGTGAAAAAGCTGCAAAACGTGATAAGAGAGCAAAACAATAATATTAAAACTTTAAGTAAAGTACTCACAAGAAATTGTGAGTACTTTTTGTTTTTCATAGTTTTTCATAAATTGTTTGTGTTATAATTTTGAAGAGTGTTTATTCTAAAGAGAAGGGTGGTTACGTTAGGATTAATCACTTTAAACCTAATATAAAAATGACAAAGAATGGAATTTCTGGAGTTATGAAATTAATTATTAAAAAAATAAGTGAAAAAATTAAATATTTCGATTGGATGTTATTTATTCCATATATTTTCTTATGTGCAACTGGAATTATTATGGTTTATTCAGCAAGTTCAATTAATTTATCGTATGTAAGTACAAATTCATCACAGTATATGATTAAACAAGTGCTGTATGTATTTATTGGTCTTGTTTTATTATTTTTATTTTCACATATATCATTAAAAAAATTTACAAATAGAATTGGCTTAATGGTCTGGTGGGGAATTTTAGCTGTATTACTATTTGTCGCACGGTTTTTAATGCCTGCCGTAAATGGTGCTCATGGCTGGATTTCACTAGGAGCATTTAGTATTCAACCTGCTGAATTTTGTAAGGTATATCTAGTATTATTTTGCGCATATTGTTTTGCTAATTGGAGTAAAAAAGAGCAGCAAGGAATTCAAGTAAATAAAAAGAAACCTTATATTTTTATTGCACTTTTGCTTTTTTTAATTATTATAGAACCTGATACAGGTGGACTTATGATTAATTTAGCTATTGTACTAATTATGTTTATAACATGCCGCAATTCTGAACAAAGTTTCTGTTACAGAAAATTGGGATTAAAAATATCAAATTTATTTATTATTTTAGCATCGGTTGTAATGTGTATAATTGCTCTTCAATTGCCAAGATTGTCATTTATTCAAGGATTAAAAAAATGGTATTATGGGATTGATCGTTTTATTGCATTTTATAATCCATTTAAATATATTCAAGGTGCAGGACGTCAATTAGTTAACTCATATTATGCCATTAGTAATGGTGGTTTTTTTGGTTTAGGTTTAGGAAACAGTATTGAAAAACGTGGCTACCTACCTGAACCATATACTGATTTTATTTTATCTGTTATTGCTGAAGAATTAGGATTTATTGGGACAGCTGTAATTCTTTTAGTACTTATGTTTATTATTTTACGAATCTTTTTGATTGGGATTCGTGCTAATAATTTATATGATCGATTAATCTGTTATGGTGTTGGAATGTTTATGTTTGTCCAAATCATATTTAATGTAGGCGCTGTAGTAGGACTTTTACCTATTACAGGTGTTACATTGCCATTTATTTCATATGGTGGTTCAAGTATGTTTGTCCTTTCGATGGCCTTAGGATTAGTAATGGGAATCTCAGCAAATCAAAAACGTCATTTAGAAAAAGACCCAATAGAATAAGTGAGGAAAATATGACAGAATTTGAAGAAAATATGCGCCAAGGTGTAATTGTTTATCTGTATCGATTACGCCAAAGTCGGCAATTGAGAAAATTCGGTCAAATACAATATATTTCTAAAAGAATGAAGTATGTTGTATTATATATGGATCGTAATCAAATCGAACAAAATATTGTAAAATTAAAAAAACTTAGATTTGTAAAAAAAGTAGAGCTTTCATATCGTCCATTTTTAAAAACGGACTATGCAACTTCTGAAGAAGAATACAAATTAACTGATGAAGACAAAGAGAAATTCAAGAAGATAAAGAGTGAAATTTAATGAGAGTAATTACGGGAAATTATGGTGGTCGAAGATTAAAAGCAGTACCTGGGATGAAAACTCGACCAACCACAGATAAGGTTAAGGAGTCAATGTTTAATATTATTGGTCCTTATTTTGATGGCGGCAAGGTCCTAGATTTATTTTCTGGGAGTGGTGGATTAAGTATTGAAGCTGTTTCTAGAGGAGCGGAAGAAGCTTATTTAATTGATAGACAATTTCAGGCAATTAAAACGATTAAAGAGAATATTGCTATAACTAAAGAAGAAAATAAGTTTCATATATTTAAAGCGGATGCACATAAAATTCTAAAAAAATTTTCACAAGAAAAATTGAAATTTGATTATGTTTTTTTAGATCCTCCATATGCACAACAAAAAATTATTTTGGATTTAGAAGAAATGGTTAAATTAGATTTATTAAATGATAGTGCATTAATTGTCTGTGAAACAGATCAAAATGCAAAGTTACCAACAAAGCTAAATAATTTTAAATGTATTAAGCAGGTAACATATGGAATTACAGTATTAACATTTTATCAATTTGAGGTGGATTAAATGAGGGCGTTATTTCCGGGAAGTTTTGATCCAATTACGAGGGGACATATTGATATTATTAAACGATCAAGCAAGATTTTTGATGAATTAGTAATTGCAGTTTTATCAAATTCACAAAAGAAATCACTTTTTACTGCCCAAGAAAGACTAACTTTAATTCAAAAAGAAATTGCTAATTTAAAAAATGTTTCCGTCATTAAAAGTGAAAATACATTAACTATTAAATTAGCTCAGAAACTAAATACAAATGTAATTATTCGCGGAGTTAGAGATTGCAAGGATTTTGAGTTTGAAAAACAGATTGCAACTCTTAATCATCAGTTAGATCAAAACATTGAAACATTTTTATTACCCACAAATCCTGATGTAGAATCAATTTCATCATCAATGATCAAAGAAATTGCGATGTTTGGTGGCAATTTAGAATCATTTGTATCTAAAAATGTTAAAAGAGCTATTGAGGAAAAAATAAATGAAAAAAAAGACTAAAAAAATTTTAATAGCTACAATAGTATCAATTTTGATATTATTAGCAGTTTTTCTACCATTACCTTACTATATTGAATTACCAGGATCTGCTGAAAATATATCACAATATATCAAAGTAGATAACTCTAATGGAAAACAGATAAAAAATAAAAAAGGAGAGGTTATGCTTGTTTATATTCGAGAAATGCGTGCGACTCCTTTAACATATGTAATGAGTTATTTGAATCCTTTTGCTGATCGTGATAGTTCGCAGGATATATATCAAGGAAATTCAGAAAAAGATTATCAAAAGATTCAACAATATTATATGGATGACGCTATTAATGAAGCTAAATATGTTGCTTTTAAAGCAGCAAATAAAAAGGTAACACGTAAGTACTTAGGACTTTATGTAATGTCTGTTATGTCAAATTCAAGTTTTAAGGGTAAATTACATGTTGGTGATACTGTTAAGTCAGTAAACGGAAAACATTTTGATGATTCTCAAGGCTATATAAACTATATAAAATCATTACCTAGAAATTCTAAAATTACTATCGGTGTTCAAAGTGGAGATAAATTAAAAAAATTAACAGGAACGACACAGAAACTTCAAGGTACAAGCCAATATGGAATAGGAATTACATTAGCTGATAGAACAAAAGTAGAAACTTCTAATAAAGTTAAAGCTAACATGAATGGAATTGAGGGACCATCTGCTGGGTTAATGATGTCATTACAGATTTATAATGATTTGATCGATGGTAATCTTTTAAATGGTAAAAAAATTGCTGGGACTGGGACAATTAACTCTGATGGTCAAGTTGGAGATATCGGCGGAGTTGATAAGAAAGTTGTTGCAGCAGCGAAAGCTAAAGCATCAATTTTCTTTGTACCAAATAATCCAATTCCTAAAGAAATAAAAAAAGAGTATCCAGATTTGCAAACTAATTATGAAGAAGCAAAAGCAGCTGCTAAAAAAATCCATACAAAAATGAAAATAGTTCCAGTAAGGACTTTTGATGACGCAGTAAATTATCTAAATAAATTAAATAATAAATAAAAAAAGAAATTATTTTAAAATAATTTCTTTTTTTTCGTATATAGATAATGATGGCAATTTTTTTATGGAGGTATTAATTGTGGAAAATATAAAATTTATTTGGGAAGAGCATAAAAATAAAATCATTATTGGATTATTAATAGTTGGAATAGTATGTTGTTTGTTTATGCCATCATACAAACAATCTGATTTGGATGAGTCTAAATTTAATTTTTCATCAACTATTGAAAGTAATACAACATCTTCAACTGTTACAGAACAATCAGTAAGTAACTCAGATTTATATGTAGATATAAAAGGAGCGGTAAATCATCCAGGAGCATATAAAATGGATCCAAATCAAAGGGTTGGAGATGTTATTCAGAAAGCAGGTGGATTAAGTAAAAATTCTGATTGTAATCGAGTGAATTTAGCACAAAAATTAACAGACCAAATGGTAATTTATGTTCCTATAAAGGGAGAGACAATTCCAATATCAAATGATGTTTCATTGAATAGTAGTATTCAAGATCAAAGTAATAATTCAAATGCATCAAATGAAACTAATAAAATTAATTTAAATACAGCAACTCTTGAACAATTAAAACAATTAAATGGCGTTGGAGAGAAAAAAGCACAAAAAATTTTGGATTATAGACAACAACATGGTGGATTTAAAGCAATCGATGATTTAAAAAATGTAGATGGGATTGGTGAAAAAAGTTTTCAAAATTTAGCATCTCAAGTCTGCGTTTAAAGAATTCTGTTATACTATTTTTTATGGAGGTGTTTATTATGTGTAATAAAAATAGAATTCCTTGGAATCAATACTTTATGTCACAAGCAATATTGTTATCGATGAGAGGAACATGTAAAAGATTATCAGTTGGTGCTATTTTAGTACGTGACGATCGAATCATAGCAGGTGGGTATAATGGATCTGTATCTGGAGACGTTCACTGTATTGATGAAGGATGTTATATAGTAAATGGACATTGTTTACGTACAATTCATGCTGAAATGAATGCAATTTTACAATGTGCAAAGTTTGGAATAGCTACATCAGATGCAGAAATTTATGTAACTGATTTTCCATGTTTACAATGTACTAAAATGCTTTTACAAGCTGGAATTAAAAAAATTTATTATTTAAGAAATTACCATAATGATCCTTATGCACTTTCTTTACTAAAGAAGAAAAATGTTGATGTTGAACAAGTAAAAATTAATCCAGAATATTTGCAATCGGTTGTCAAAGTTGCAGAAGAAAATCGGGAATAATTACGCGAAAATACTATTTATTATTCTTTGCATTTGAGTGTATTATTTTAAATTTTTGTTTATTAAATGCTACGAGATTAAATATTATAATTTTACTAATCTTATTTTTACGAATTTATTTTACAAATTACAAACCAATGATTATTACTTTATTTATTGGTGGAATACTTTGGAGTTTTTTTCAATTAGAATTTAGAGAAAAGTTTTATAATCACATTGAAGATAGAGTATATCAAAATGCTGTTGTTCAAGTTTATTCTGATGAGATTAAATATACAGAAGATTCAGCTAAATTTGTTGCAAAAGATCTTCATAATAATGAGCAAATTCAAATAGTTTATATGCCATCAAAAATTAACGATTTAGATTATTTGAAAAAGTTTCATGGAAAATTATTACTTCAAATTAATGGCAAAATCAGAACTCCAGACTTGCCTACAAATGAAAACCAATTTAATTATAGAAATTTTTTATTGAGTAAAAATATTTATTATATCGCATTTGTAAATAAAATAAATTGTAAAAGTAAAACTGCCAATTCTTTAATAGAAAAAATAATAATTAATATTCATATAATTCGTGAAAAGCTAATCAATTATTTTAATACATTTCCTAAAATTTTAGGTAGTTATGCAAGTGCTTTAATATTAGGTATATTAACAGATGATTTTTATGAAACAAGTAATAATATAAGAACTTTAGGGCTTTTATATTTATTTTGTCTTTCTGGAATGCATGTTTTTTTTATTAGACGTTACATAACTGATATTTTACAGTTGTTCCGAATTTCCAAAGAAGTTATAGATTTAATATTATTGTTAGTTTTTCCATGTTATTGCATAATTGGTGGAGAAAATTTAAGTTTAGTACGTGCGGTTTTAATGATTTGTCTAGGAATAATTTCCTCATTTGTATTAAAAGTGCCATTATCTGGAATTGAATGCTGGAGTATTGCATTAATTATTCATTTAGCTTTTTTCCCAGCATTACTATATTCACTAGGAGCACAACTAAGTTATTTAATGACGTTCATTTTATTATCAAGTGAGGAAGAGTCTTCGATTTTTCTAAATTTTAAACTTAATAATTATAGTATGCCTTTAATTTTAAATAGCACATTCCAGTGGAATATTTTAACTTCTATTCTTTCAATTGTAGTTGGTTATTTATTCGAGAAAATTATTTTTCCACTTACAATTATTGGAATTTCAATGCCTATTTTTAAAAGCGGTGTATCATTTGTTTTAAATATATTTGATCATTGGTTTAAATGCTTAGCAAGTTTACCATTTTTAATTACATTTGGAAAAATGCCAATAGTTATTGTGATATTTATTTTATTTATTCAATTTAGATGTGAAAATCGAAAAAATTTGATGATTAAATATTTTTTAATTGTAATGGTGTATTTTATAACATTCTGTTTTATCCATTTTCCTTTGACAAATGAGATAGTTTATTTTGACATTGGACAAGGGGATAGTACATTAATTCGAGAAAAATTTAATAGGAATATAATATTGATTGATACAGGTGGAAAAGTAACTTTTAATGATAATAAGGAAAAACAAAATACAATTGGAGAATCAGTTATTGCAAATTACTTATTAAGTAAGGGAATTAATCGAATTGATGGTTTATATTTAACGCATCAAGATACTGATCATGTAGGATATTTTCCAAGTATTGGGAAAAAGATTTATTTTAGTAAAATTTTTGTGCCAGCGGGGATGGAAAGGCTGAAAAGTTTTAGGTCACGTTTAGCAAAAATTAAAGAACAGAAGGTAAAAGTTATTCCAACAACTTTTTTGAGTTCAAATGAAAATAATATTAAAATATTACATCCGTTTAATTCTGGTAAGGGAAGAAATCAAGATTCGTTAGTGTTATATAAAAAAATTGAATCGTTTCGATTTATTTTTACAGGAGATTTAGATCAAAATGGAGAATTGAAAGTTATAAATTCATACCCAAATTTAAAAGTTGATATTTTAAAAACTGGACATCATGGAAGCAAAACATCAACGAATGATGATTTTGTTCAGAAGATTCAACCTAAATTAGCGGTAATTTCTGCTGGAAGGCATAATCGATATGGTCATCCCAACCAGGAAACATTAGATGTATTAAATCGACATAATATACCATATTTAATAACAGCTAAAAATGGTATGATTAAGGTTGAAATTAAAAATAATCATATTAAAATAAAAAAAGCTCTAAAGTGAGAGGTAATTGATGAATATAGATGAAGCACTTAAACAAATAAAGGATAAGAATTTTTCAGATGTTTATTTAGTAATTGGCGAAGAAAAATATGAAGAAAAATTATTAAAAAAGGCATTTAAAAATGTTATTCCGCATGATGAGCAAGAATTTAATTCAGCAGAATATGATATGGAAACGACTTCGTTGGGTGTTGCATTAAATGATGCAATGTCAGTTCCTTTTTTTGGTGATAAACGATTAGTTTTAATAAATAATCCGTATTTTTTGACTGGCGAAAAAATAAAATCAAAAGTTGAACATAATATTAATGAATTTAGTGATTATCTTAAGAATCCACTTGATACAACAATTTTAGTAATTTTTGCACCTTATAAAAAATTGGATGAAAGAAAAAAGGTTGTAAAGTTATTAAAAAAGACAGCTACTGTCATTAATAATCAATTGTTAGACGAGCAGCAGGTTCGTCAAAAAGTGATTAATCGATTGAAAAAAGAAGATATTACTATTGATTCAAGTGCACTAGATTTACTTTTAGAAAGAACCATGGCAAAAATGGATTTAGTTATGAATGAAGTTGATAAGTTATGTTTATTTGCAACAGATAAACATAGAATTACTTTAGTGGATGTTGATGAATTAGTTACAAAATCACTTGAACAAAATGTTTTTGATTTAGTGGATTTAGTAATGGAACATAATGTTGCTCAAGCACTCGCAATGTATCGTGATTTATTAGCACAAAAGGAAGAACCGTTAAAAATTAATGCAATTTTGTTAAGCCAATTTAGGTTACTACTTCAAGTAAAAATTTTAAAAAAACATGGATATGCACAGGGAAATATTGCAAGCACAATAAAAGTTCATCCTTATCGTGTTAAAATTGCTTTAAGAAAAATTAATAGATTCAGTATTAAGGAATTAAAAAGAGGATTTTTAGGATTAGTTGAAAACGAATTGAAAATGAAATCAACTCAGGAAAGTCCAGAATTATTATTTCAAATGTTTCTTTTACAAATGAATACAAAAAAAAATCTGGGATAACCCAGATTTTTTTATTTAGCTAAACGATTAGCCATACGTGATTTATCACGAGCAGCTTTATTAGCTTTAATTAAGCCTTTTGAAGCTGCCTTATCAACAGCAGAAACAGCTGCTTGATAAAGTTCTTCAACATTATCAGCACCAGCAGTCTTAGCTTTTTCAAATTTCTTAACAGCTGTACGCATCTTGCTTAATTGTGCAGAGTTGCGATCATTTGCTTTTTCATTTACTTTAACACGTTTGATTGCAGATTTAATAATAGGCATGTTTTCACCTCCACATAATGCGATCACATTAAACTTTAACATAAGTAATTATACAAGAGCAAATTAAACATTGCAATAAGAAATTAAATTGCATAAAATTATGTGATAAAAATAATGGATATTGAGATAAGGTATTTGATTAAATAGTACTTGCATTTTATTTAACTATTATGTAAAATCTACTTTGTACCACTACTGAGTTTATCTCGATTCACCGACGGTTTACTCGGTAATAGGCATATATTTTTTGAAAGGGTGGGAATAGAATGGCTATTTCACAAGAAAAGAAAAACGAATTAATGAAAAAATACGCTCGTCATGAAGGCGACACAGGTTCAGCAGAAGTTCAAATCGCTGTTTTAACAGAAGATATTAATGAACTTAACGCACACGTTAAGGAACACAAAAAAGATTTTGCTGCACAACGTGGTTTAATGAAGAAAATTGGTCACCGTCGTAACTTACTTGCATATTTACGTAACACAGATGTTCAACGTTACCGTGAATTAATCAAGAGTTTAGGTTTACGTCGTTAATATTTATGAAGCTATGTTACTACATAGCTTCTTTTTTTATACTTATATTTTTCATAATATTGTTTCACGTCTTTAAATATAAATGTGGTATACTAATAATTAAGTACTGTGAACGGTTTTAATTATTTTAATATTAGGAGTGAAATTATGAGCGAAATTAAACTCGACGTGTTAAGTGGCGTACGTGAAAATGGGAAAAATATGTATGCAGTAGAAGTCGATGATAAAATTTTTATTTTAGATTGTGGCCTTATGTACCCAGAAAATGAATTATTAGGGATTGATATTGTTATTCCTAATTTTGATTATTTAGAAGAAAATGCTAGAAAAATTCAAGGAATATTTTTAACACATGGTCATGCTGATGCAATTGGCGCATTACCATATTTTATCGAAAATCATCCTGTTCCAATTTTTGGTTCTGAATTAACAATTGCATTAGCTAAAATTGCATGTGAAAATGTATCAAAAGCAAAAAAATTTAACGATTTTCATATTATTGATGAACAAACTGAGATTGATTTTGATGATGTAACTGTTTCATTCTTTAAAACAACTCATTCGGTACCTGATTCATTAGGAATAGTTTTACAAACACCAGAAGGCAATATTGTTTATACTGGAGATTTTAAAATTGATCAGACTGCAACAAGTGATTATCAAACTGACTACTCTCGAATTGCGGAAATTGGTAATCAGGGAGTTTTAGCTTTATTAAGCGATTCTACAAATGCTGAAAATCCTATTGAAATTGAAAATGAAAAGGATGTTTTAGATTTTATTTCAGAAACTTTTGAATATCATTCTGGTAGAATTGTTGTTTCTGCGCATTCTTCTAATATAATTCGGATTCAACAAGTTTTTGAAGCAGCATATCAAAATAATCGTAAAATAGCATTAATTGGATATGATGTAGAAAAAATTGTTAAAACTGCTTTAAGACTTAATAAATTACATATTCCTGATGATGATTTATTAATTGATATTCATGATATTGGAAAATATGATGATGATGAATTAGTTATTTTACAAACAGGTCGTTCTGGGGAACCTTTAAAATCATTACAAAAAATGGCACTTGGTCGTCATAAATCAGTAAAATTAAAACATGGTGATCTCGTTTTAATTACAACAACACCTTCACCATCTATGGAAACAAATGTTGCTAAAACTCGTGATATGATATTTAGAGCTGGAGCAAATGTTAAAACAATATCTGATAATATGAATTTATCAGGACATGCGAGTCGAAATGATTTGCAATTAATGTTCAATCTTTTAAAACCAAAATTTGTTATTCCTGTTCAAGGCGAATATAGGCAATTATTTGCAACTAAGGAATGTGCACTTGAGGTTGGCATACCTGATGAAAATGTAATTTTAGTAAATAAGGGTGATATTTTAGAATACACTCGTGATAAGTTTCAATTAATCCAGTCAGTAGATGCAAGTAATACGTTAATTGATGGTATTGGAATTGGAGATATTGGTAATATCGTATTACGAGATCGTAAATTATTAGCTGAAGATGGTATTTTTATTGCAGTCGTTACAATAGACCGTAGAAAGCATAAAATAGTTGATACTCCTAAAATTACTTCTCGCGGATTTGTATATGTGAAAACAAGTCGAGATTTAATTGCAGAAAGTCGTGAAATTGTTACTAAAGTAGTTCAAAATAATTTAGATAATAAAGAATTTGATTGGACTCATTTAAAACAAGATATTCGTGACCAATTAAATCACTACTTGTATGAACAAACTAAGAGACATCCTGTAATTATGCCTGTTATTATGGAAATAAATCAATCTCATATGAAAAAGGGCCATAAAAAAGTAAAAAAAGAGAACGTTAAGCAACAAAAAAATAATTCAAAATCGAAAAATAAATAATATAAAAAGGTTGTGACCGCTTGGCATAACCTTTTTATATTTTATAGAGACTAAGTAGCTTTAATTAATTTTAGATATTTAGGAGATTAAGGATGGATGAAAAAAAACTAGAATTATTGAAACAAAAAGCATATAAGTTAATGGAAAATCAAAATTACTGTGAAGCAGTAGAGATATATAATGAAATTTATTTAAAAGAAAATAGTTTTAAAAATAATTATTCTCTTTTCCATGCATTGATGAAAAATCAGGAATATTCCAAGGGATTGGAAATTGCATTTGAATATTTAAAAAAATATATTCAAAATGATCTTGCGTTATATGAATTGTTTGATGCTTATTTGTATTCAGGAGATATTTTTGATGCTTTTATTTTATTCTATGAAATTAAAGATTTTGCCAACCATGATGAACAGAAAATCATTGAGGAAAAGTTGACAAATTATAATAAATATCTTTCAAAAGAACAACAAATTAAGAAAGATGAAGTTATTAAAAAAATTAAATATGCTGGTTTTTTTAATGATAAAGAACAATTGGACATATTAAATGATATAAAAATTCTTAATCCTACTGAATTGCAAGTAAATGTTAAGAATGCTTTAATTGATCCAAATACAAATGAAGTTTTTCGAATTTCAATATTAGATGCATTAAGTAAAGTAAATAATTCAGAAGTTGAATGCTTAGGAATTAATGGTGAAATTAGGAATTTTGATTTAAATCAATTAAAAAAAATAAAAAAATCCACAGAATTAAAAAGTAAAATTCTATTGAAAATAGATGAATTATATCCAGATATAACTGATGAAAATAGAAATCAACTAATTACAGAAGTATTTTTAAAAGTCATAATTTTATTAACAAGTTGTAATTTTGATTTTTCTGAATATATAAAAATCATTTTTACACCAAATGAATTTTTAAATGGAAAACAAAGAGAGTTAGCTGAAAAAATTGAAAAAATATTTGAAAAAAGATATTTCTAATAAAAATTTACAAGTTTTATATTTACAAATGATTAATACACTTATATAATGAATCAAGGATTCTTCTTTTAAGATAAAAAACTAGTTTAATTACTTGGTTTTAATTAAAAGAAGTAGTATAATAAAACTCAAAAGAATATCAACAAACATTTTTTTGTGGATATCTTTGGAAAAATTCAGGAGGTTCGTATTAATGGCAAAAGAACATTACGAAAGAACAAAGCCCCACGTTAACATTGGTACAATCGGCCACGTTGACCACGGGAAAACAACTTTAACAGCAGCTATTACAAAAGTTTTAGCTGAAAAAGGTTTAGCACAAGCTGAAGACTATGCTTCAATCGATGCTGCTCCAGAAGAACGTGAACGTGGTATTACAATTAACACAGCTCACGTTGAATATGAAACAGAAAAGCGTCACTACGCTCACATCGACGCTCCAGGACACGCTGACTATGTTAAGAACATGATCACAGGTGCTGCTCAAATGGATGGTGCTATCTTAGTTGTAGCTGCAACAGATGGTCCTATGCCACAAACACGTGAACACATCTTACTTGCTCGTCAAGTTGGTGTTAAGTACATTGTTGTATTCTTAAACAAGACTGACTTAGTTGATGATGATGAATTATTAGACTTAGTTGAAATGGAAGTTCGTGACTTATTAAGTGAATACGACTTCCCTGGTGACGATATTCCTGTAATTCGTGGTTCAGCTTTGAAGGCATTGGAAGGCGATAAAGATGCAGAAGCTCAAATCATGAAATTAATGGATACAATCGACGAATACATTCCAACACCAGAACGTCCAACAGATAAGCCATTCTTAATGCCTGTTGAAGATGTATTTACAATCACAGGTCGTGGTACTGTTGCTTCAGGTCGTGTTGACCGTGGTACAGTTTCAGTTGGTGACGAAGTTGAAATTGTTGGTTTGAAGGATGAAGTTCTTAAGACAACAATTACAGGTGTAGAAATGTTCCGTAAGACACTTGACCAAGGTGAAGCTGGAGATAACATCGGTGCTTTACTTCGTGGTGTAAACCGTGATCAAGTAGAACGTGGACAAGTTTTAGCTAAGCCAGGTTCAATCCAAACTCACAAGAAGTTCAAGGGTGAAGTTTATGTCTTAACTAAAGAAGAAGGTGGACGTCACACACCATTCTTCTCAAACTACCGTCCTCAATTCTACTTCCACACAACTGACGTTACAGGTGTTATCGAATTACCAGAAGGTGTAGAAATGGTTATGCCTGGTGATAACGTTACATTTACAGTAGAATTAATTGCACCAGTTGCTATTGAAAAAGGTCTTAAATTCACAGTTCGTGAAGGTGGACGTACAGTTGGTGCCGGTGTTGTTTCAGACATCCTTGACTAATTCAAATAATTGTATATTAAAGAGCTTAAGTTTAACTTAAGCTCTTTTTTTATTAAATTATCAAAATTTATTAGAATTCATTTACTTTTAACGATTTGTAAGGTAAACTTAATTAATATACAGATGCTATTTATTGTATAAAATTAATAGTTCGGAGGGAATAAAATGTCTGTTAAGTGGGAAAAAGAAGAAGGCAAAAATAACGGTAAATTAACCTTCAAAATCCAACCAGATAAAATTAAGGAAGGCTTGGACATTGCTTTTAACAAAGTGAAAAAATCATTGAATGTTCCAGGTTTCCGTAAAGGAAAGGTTCCTCGCCAAATATTTAACAAAATGTATGGCGAAGAAGCATTATATCAAGATGCTTTAAATGCTTTATTACCTGAAGCATATGCAAATGCTGTATCTGAATCAAAAATTAAGCCAGTTGGTCAACCTGAAATTAATGTTGAATCAATGGAAAAGGGTTCAGAATGGGTTTTATCAGCTATGGTTACTGTTGAACCTGAAGTTAAATTAGGTGAATATAAAGGACTTGAAGTTGAAAAACACTCTACACGTGTAACTGCAAAAGAAGTTGATGCAGAATTAGAACGTCGTCGTCAACAACAAGCTGAATTAGTTTTAAAAGAAGACGAACCTGCTGAAAAAGGCGATACAGTTGTAATTGACTTTGAAGGTAAAGTTGATGGTAAAGCTTTTGATGGTGGCAAGTCACAAAACTATTCATTAGAATTAGGCTCAAATACATTCATTCCTGGCTTTGAAGATCAATTAATTGGTCACAAAGCAGATGATGACGTTGAAGTCAAGGTAACATTCCCAGAAGATTACCAAGCAAAAGAATTAGCTGGCAAAGATGCTATTTTTGATGTTAAGATTCACGAAGTTAAACAAAAAGAACTTCCAGAATTAGATGATGATTTTGCTAAAGATATTGATGATGATGTTGATACATTGACTGAATTAAAAGCAAAGATCAAAGAACAAATTAAAGAACAAAAAGAAGCTGCTGCCAAGAATGCAATTCAAGAAGAAGCAATTTCAGAAGCAGTAGAAAATGCTACAATTGGTGACATCCCAGAAGTTATGATTGAAGATGACGTACAACGTCAAATGGATCAATACTTCGGTGGTATGCAACAACAAGGAATCGATCCACAAATGTACTTTAAGTTAACAGGTACTTCAGAAGAAGATTTACGTAAGCAATTCCGTGAAGGTTCTGAAGAACGAGTAAAGACTAACCTTGTTCTTGAAGCTATTGTAAATAAGGAAAACCCTGAAGTTACAGATGATGAAATCAACGACGAAATCAAAGATTTAGCTAAGCAATATGGTATGGATGAAAAAGCTGTTCGTGCTGCTTTATCAACAGATATGTTAAAACATGATATTGCAATGCGTAAAGTTGTTGATGAAATGACTGATTCAGCAAAACCTGTATCAAAAACAAAGAAAAAAGAAAGTAAATAATTCTTAAAAAAAGCCATGTCAATGACATGGCTTTTTTTTATTTTTGAAATGAATTATCATCAATTTCACTAACACCTAAAATATCATGAGGACTTAGATATCGTGTCCTAATAATAATTTCAGCGATTTTTTGTGGGGATTCAGGATTAGTTTTAGATAACCAAAGTTTAATGATATTTAATAATTCTGAAACCACAATTTCATGTGCATAATCATCGGGAATATATTTATTTAACATATGATTTCCTTTAATATAATCTAAATCAAGATTTAAAATGTCGTCTAACATGCGCTTTATCTTTACTTCAAAATATGGATCGCCATTTGGACCAATTAAAGCCTTTGCCAATTCAAAATCAGCATAAATATATTCTATTATTTGATTAATGGTTGAATATAAGCGTAATTGAATTTCTTCTCTAGAATGTTCTTTTAATGTATTTTCTAATTTGTCAAAATTTAATGAGTGATTAACATGATTTAGAAATTGCTGTTCATAATGATTTATTAAATCAGGTTTATCAATGAAATGTTTATAAAATGTACTACGATTTATATTTGCAGTTTCAGTAATATCCTTTACCGTAACATGATTTAATCCCTTTTCATTTACTAAATTAATAAATGCAGCTTTAATTTTTTTATCTGTAGTAACGATTTTTTTATGAATAGCCATTTTTTTACTCCTTATAGTATTATTCAGTAATATATTATCAAACGATTTAAAGTAAAATACAAATTTAATTAAACATAAATTTATATTAGAATCAACATAATTAAATAAATTGATGATTGTTTTCAAATAAAAAATACGATATATTATATTAAAGTGAAAGCAACACAGTGTCTATTTAATTTTAAATTAGAAAGAGGGAATCATAATGGAAGAAAATAAATCTTCCAAGAAACGTTATATAGTACAAGCAATTATATGGTTTGCACTATTGGTGGTTTCATTGATTGCCTTACCGAACATAAATAAATTGGTTCGAGAGAAAGGGCAAATCACATTACCTAGTTCAGCAACAAGTCAAGTTGCTGATACTATTCAAAATCATTGGGGAAGACATGAAAGTAATACACGACAAGTTGTTGTGGTATTTAATAACGGTGATAAAAAACTTACTAAATCACAAAAAGAAAATATTGATGATACAATCAACTCATTAAATAAGCAGAAGAAAAAGTATCATATTAAATCAATGACTGCTCCAAACGAAAATAAATATACAAAAGAGCAGTTGATTTCAAAAGATAAAACAACAGAAATTTTACAATTAAATGTTGATAAAAAAATCACAGTGTCAAAAACACGTGAGTTAATTACAAAAGGGGCAAAAACACCGGGAGTAAAGACTTATGTTACAGGTAGCGATATATTAAATGATGACTTCATTAATGAAACTCAGCAAGGAATTAAGAAGACAGAAGCGATTACAATTGTTTTTATTTTTATTGTATTAGCATTTATTTTCCGCTCGCCTTTAACACCAATTTTTTCATTATTATCTGTAGGAATTTCAATGTTGATTTCTTTAAGTTTAGTAATGAATCTTGCAAGTCGATATAACTTCCCATTATCAAACTTCACACAAGTGTTTATGGTTGTTGTTCTATTTGGTATTGGGACTGACTATAATATTTTAATGTTTGATCAATTTAAAGAAGAATTAAGTAAAGGACTGACGCCGCTGCAGGCTACACGAAATTCGTTGAAAATTGCTGGTAAAACAATTCTCTTTAGTGGTTCTTCTGTATTAATTGGTTTTTCTACATTAGGACTTGCTAAATTCAGTATTTATCGTTCTGCAGTAGGTGTTGCAGTTGCAGTTGCGATTTTATTATTAGCATTACTTACATTGAATCCATTTTTTATGGCCTTACTTGGAAAGCATATATTTTGGCCAACTAAAAGAT
Source organism: Ligilactobacillus cholophilus (assembly GCF_030389495.1). Classification (NCBI taxonomy): domain Bacteria; kingdom Bacillati; phylum Bacillota; class Bacilli; order Lactobacillales; family Lactobacillaceae; genus Ligilactobacillus; species Ligilactobacillus cholophilus. The sequence continues at coordinate 740,935 of NZ_CP127832.1, read as the reverse complement.
TTAATGGATCTTCGTCAAATAAAATGTGGCATAACATTTCAAAAACAATGGTTAAAATGCCATTTATTGGATTATTAGTAACGCTGTTATGTACATTACCATTTTTCTTTTCAAAGGGTAATCCATTAAATTATGATACTTTAGTAGAATTGAATGATTCAGTGCCTGCTAAACAAGGTTTTAAGGTTGTCGAGAAACACTTCTCAAAGGGAACTGCAGAACCTACAACATTGTATATTGAAACTGATCATCCTTTGAACAATGAAAAAGACCTTAAAGAAATTGATGACTTAGCTCAACAAATTAGAGCCGTTAAAGGTGTTAAAACAGTTGCAACTGTTACAGAACCTGGTGGATCGAAGTTAAAAGAACTTTACGTAAATGATCAATTAAAAACTGTTACAGATGGAACAAAAGATGCTCGTAAAGGGTTAACTCAAATTAGTGATGGTTTAAATGATGCAAATGATCAGTTAAAAAATGCAAATGTCCAATCAGGTGTTGATGGTGCAAAACAACTTTATGATGGAAGTAAACAACTTCAATCTGGTGCAAATACACTTTCAAACGGTGCTAGTGCTTTAGATAGCGGCATGTTGACTTATGCAAATGGAGTATATACGTTAAACAATGGTATGAATCAACTTGCTAGTTCAACAGGTGGATTAAAAGATGGTGTAAATACACTTTATAATGGTGCTAATACTTTAAGTAATGGATTGAATACATTAAATAGTAAAACAGGTTCATTAAGCTCTGGCATTGGTTCACTAACAAATGGTGGACAAAAACTAGCAGATGGTTCAAATCAATTAGCTCAAAAATTAAACGAAGTTAAAAATAGTGGGCAAATGAACCAATTGAATTCTAGTGTTTCACAATTACAAAGTGGAGCTAACCAAATTGCGGATGGATTAAGCCAAATGCAAAATCAACTTGCAGGTCAAAATTTTGATACATCAAAAATTAATGAATTGAAAGATGGATTGAATGCATTAAATCAACAGTTGGAAAATCTAAATAATATGTCAACGCCTGATTTAAGTAATATTCAAAAATCTGCACAGGTTTTATCTTCAAATAGCGATAAGGCTAAAACAGATGCAAGTAATTTAGAAAATTCGCTTAATGATCTAAAGAACGCAGCTTCATCTGCAAATTCAACTCAGGGATTATCTGAACAAGATATTAATAATATTGTTGATTCAGTAAATTCAAATGGTGGACAAAAATTAACTGATGCTCAGGAAAGTGCATTAAGAAAAACTTTGCAGAATACATCAGAACAAATATCAAAAAAACAAGCTGATATGATGAGTAGTTTGAATGGTAGCATTGAAAATGCAACTACAAATGCACAAAACTTACAAAATGATATGCAAAATGTTTCTTCAAGTGGCAATGATTTATCTTCACAATTAAATGAATTGAAATCATTAAGTGATCAAATGAGTAATCTTAAGACACTTGCTACAAAACAAACACAAGCAAATAATAGTTCATTAGAAGCATTAGATAAGTTAAACAATGCTGTAAATGGTTTGAAACAAATAAATGATGCATTAGGACAACAAGGATTAGTTGATGGATCACGTAAAGTTTCAGATGGATTAAATCAATTAAGCTCTGCAACTGGACAAATGCAACAGCTTGTATCACAAGCTGCTGATGGAGCAACACAAATTAATAATGGCGTAAATGCATTAAATGGTGGATTAGGACAATTAAGTTCACAAGTGCCAACATTAACAAGCGCAATTTCACAATTAGCAAATGGTTCAAATCAATTAACAGGTGGAATTGGTTCGATGAGAAGCCAAATGCCTACAATGTTGAATGCTATTTCTGCATTGAATAGTGGAACAAATCAACTAGCAGCAAATACACCAGCATTACAATCTGGAGCTAATCAAATTGCTTCAGGCGCATCATTATTGGCACAAAACCAAGGAACCTTGACAAATGGATTAGGTCAAATGTATAGCCAAATTAATGGATTAGCTGGTCAAGTTGGTAAATTAGAAAATGGACTTTCAACAGCAAGTAATGGTGCTGACAAGATTAATGATGGATTAGGAGATGCTAATAGCTATCTTAAAGGATTAAAGAATTCCGCTGCAGCTGATTCTTACTATGTACCAAAAGACGTACTTAATAGTAAAGAATATCAAAAAGCAGAAGATGCATATCTATCAGAAAATAACCATGCAGTTAAATTTACAATTATTTTAGATGAAAATCCTAGTTCATTAAGTGCAATGAATACAGTTGATAATATTCACAGTTTAGTGAATAAATCAATTAAGGGTACTTCTTTATCTGGAGCAACAGTTGCACTTGGCGGTCAAACATCATATATCAATGATACAAAAAACATTGCATCTAAAGATTTCATTAGGACAGCTATAATTATGTTAAGTGGAATTTTACTTGCATTAATGTTTATTACACGTTCTATCTTGCAGCCGTTTTATATTCTAGGTACATTGTTATTAACATATATTATGTCATTAGATATTACACATTTAATTAGTAAAGCATTCCTAGGACAAAGCATGTTAACATGGAATACACCATTCTTTAGTTTTATTATGTTAATTGCCTTAGGAGTAGATTATAGTATTTTCTTAATGATGAAATATCAAGAATATGATTCAATGTTAGCAACACCAGGTGTTAGAATAGTTAAAGCAGCTACTGAAATTGGAGCAGTTGTTGTTTCGGCAGCTTTGATTTTAAGTGGTACATTTGCTGCTTTGATGCCATCTGGAGTATTAACTTTAATTCAAGTTGCGTTAGTTGTAATTATTGGGTTAACAATTCTAGTATTTGCTATTCCAACAATTATTCCAAGTTTACTTAGTCTAACTTATCCAATTAAAGATAAAATGGATGGAAAAAACAATAAATAAACATTAATATAAAAGCTATGGTGAATATTCATCATAGCTTTTTTTATGCTATATAATAAAATATTTCAAATCTTTTTTATAAAAATAAAGCCAGAAAATAGAATAAATTATTAAAATTTGGTAAGATAAAGGTATCGATTTTTAATAGGTGAAGGTGAAATTAGTTATGCATGAAAATACAGATAATCAAGATGAAATCAGATGTTCATTTTGTGGAAAATCAGAAGCACAAGTTGGCAGTATGATTTCTGGGCCTGGCGTTTATATCTGTGATGAATGTGTTGGAGTGGCAGAATCTATTATTAAACAAGAAAAGCAGGCACAAATGACTAATAGTTTTTCGAAAATTCCAACACCTAAAGAAATAGTTAAAACTTTGGATCAATATGTTATTGGGCAAAGCGAAGCTAAAAAGATTTTAGCTGTAGCTGTATACAATCACTATAAAAGAATTAATTCATCACTATCATCTGATGATGATGATACTGAATTGCAAAAGAGTAATATTTGTTTGGTTGGTCCAACCGGATCCGGGAAAACATATCTTGCACAAAGTTTAGCAAGAATTTTAAATGTACCTTTTGCAATTGCTGATGCAACTACATTAACTGAAGCAGGATATGTCGGTGAAGATGTAGAAAATATTTTACTTAAATTAATTCAAAATGCGAACTATGATATTGAACGTGCAGAACATGGGATTATCTATATTGATGAAATAGATAAAATTGCAAAAAAATCTGAAAATGTGTCAATTACACGAGATGTTTCAGGAGAAGGGGTGCAACAAGCACTTCTAAAAATTCTTGAAGGAACAATTGCTAATGTACCTCCTCAAGGTGGTCGTAAACATCCTCAACAAGAAATGCTACAAATAGATACAAAAAATATTTTGTTTATTGTAGGTGGAGCATTTGATGGAATTGAAACGATCGTAAAACATCGATTAGGTGATAAAACAATTGGTTTTGGAACAAGTTCAATAATGAAAAATGACATAAATGAAAAAAGTATTATGCAGCAAATTATTCCTGAAGATTTGATGAAATTTGGTTTGATTCCAGAATTTATTGGTCGTTTGCCAATTCTTACTTCCTTAGAGAAATTAGATGAACATGATTTGGTAAGAATTTTAACAGAACCAAAGAATGCATTGGTTAAACAATACAAGAAATTAATGTCTCTAGATAATGTGGATCTTCAATTTACGGAAGATGCATTAAATGAAATGGCAAAAACTGCAATTCAAAGAAATACAGGTGCTCGTGGATTACGATCAATTATTGAACATACAATGATGGATGTTATGTATGAAACTCCAAGTAATGACCAAATAAGTAAAGTAATAATAACAGGTGAAACTGTAAAAGGTACAGGTAAACCTGAAATTGTGATGACAAATAGTAAATAAGCCTTTTCTAAGAATTTTATTTTTGCTAAAATAAATCTTAAAGAATGTAGCAGGAGGAATAAAAATGAAAAAAGCGCAATTCGGTGTAATTGGAATGGCTGTAATGGGGAAAAACTTAGCATTAAATATTGAACGTCAAGGATATGACGTTGCAATTTATGATTGGGATAATTCATATACTAAGAAGGTTATGGCTGACCATGGTGATAAGAACTTTATTCCAAGTTTTGAAATTGAAGATTTTGTAAAATCAATTCAAAAGCCAAGAAGAATTTTAATGATGGTGAAGGCTGGAGCGCCTACAGATTCAACAATTCAAAATGTATTACCTTATTTAGAAAAAGGTGATGTTTTAATTGATGGCGGTAATACATTCTTTAAAGATACAATGCGTCGTAATAAAGAATTAGAAAATTCCGGCATCAATTTTATTGGAATGGGAACATCTGGCGGTCAAAAAGGTGCATTGAATGGACCATCTTTGATGCCAGGAGGTCAAAAAGAAGCATATGATTTAGTTGCTCCAATTTTAAAACAAATTGCTGCAAAAGCTCCTGAAGATGGTGAACCATGTGTAACTTATGTGGGTCCAAATGGTGCAGGACACTATGTTAAAATGGTTCATAACGGAATTGAATATGGTGATATGGAACTTATTGCTGAAAGTTATGATTTAATGAAACGCATTTTAAAAATGTCAAACGCCGAAATTGCTGAAGTATTTAATAATTGGCGTTCAACAGAGTTAAGTAGTTACTTAATTGATATCACTGCGGAAATTCTAACTAAAAAAGATGATTTAGACACAGGCAAAGATATTATTGATGTTATCTTAGATCGTGCAGGAAACAAGGGTACAGGGAAATGGAGTTCTCAAAGTGCATTAGATTTAGGAATGCCTCAAACACTTATTACTGAAGCTGTTTATGCACGTTATATTTCTGCTATGAAAGATGAACGTGTTGAAGCAAGTAAAGTATTACCTGCTCCAGATGTAGAAATTGGTGAGTTAGATAAAAAAGAAATTATTGAGCAAATTCGAAAGGCTTTATATTTCAGTAAAATTATGAGCTATGCCCAAGGATTTGAACAAATTAAAGTTGCATCGGATAATTACGATTGGAATATTGATTTAGGTGAATTAGCCAAAATTTGGCGTGCAGGGTGCATTATTCGAGCTCAATTCTTGCAAAAGATTACGGATGCATATCAAAAGGATCCTAAATTAAATAACTTATTACTAGATGATTACTTTAAGGAAATTGTAATGAATTATCAGGAAGATGTTCGTAATATTGTTGCATTGGCTGTTAAAACAGGTATTCCATGTCCATGTTTTACTGCTGCAGTCACATACTATGATCAATATCGTTCACAAACATTACCTGCTAATTTAATTCAAGCACAGCGAGATTATTTTGGCGCCCATACTTATGAACGAACAGATAGAAAAGGTAATTTCCATTATGAATGGTATCCAGAAGAGTAAGTATTAACACAAAACAATAAAACGCCGTCTTTTAATTTAAACCATTAAAGTATAAATTAGGGGGCGACGTTTTTAATTATGAAGAATAGGAGAGTGAATGCGTTGAACAAAATTTTAATTGTTGAAGATGAAGAAAATTTAGCAAGATTTGTAGAATTAGAATTAAAGCATGAAGGATATGAAACACAGGTTGTTTATGATGGAAGAGAAGCTTTAGAATTAGCACTTGATAATGATTGGGATGCAATCTTATTAGATTTGATGCTTCCAGGATTGAATGGATTAGAAGTATGTCGTCGAATTCGTCAAGTTAAAACTACACCTATTATTATGATGACGGCACGGGATTCAGTAATTGATAGAGTTTCTGGACTTGACCACGGAGCAGATGACTATATAATTAAACCATTTGCAATTGAAGAACTTTTAGCACGCCTAAGAGCTGTACTCCGTCGAGTTGATCTTGAAAGCGAAGGAAATTCTAATAAAGCTACAACCGTTAAATATAAAGATTTAACAATTGAGAAAGAAAACCGCGTTGTTCGACGTGACGATGAAGTCATTGAATTAACAAAACGTGAGTATGAATTATTATTAACATTAATGGAAAATATTAATGTTGTATTAGCTAGAGAAGAGTTATTGAAAAAAGTATGGGGATATGAAAGTAAAATTGAAACAAATGTTGTAGATGTTTATATTCGATATCTTAGAAATAAGATTGATCGTCCTGGTGAAGATAGTTATATTCAAACTGTTCGTGGAACAGGTTATGTGATGCGGTCGTAATGACAAAAGAAATCATAGACGTTGATAGTATCCAAGCAAATCAAGAGAAAAAATCAGTTTCATTAAAACTAAAGTGGGCGCTTGGAACAGCGATTGGGGTAACAATTATCTTTGGCATATTTGCTATCTTATTATTTCAATGTTTTTCAAATATCTTATTTAAACAAGAACAAAGCTATTCTAGAGATGCGCTCCAAGCAACTGAAAAAAAGCTCACTGGATATGATCAACCGTTAGATAAAAATAACATCCAACAGAGTTTTAATATTAGTTATTCCCCAAAAAACAATGATTCTTTAAATACACCGTACAATGATTCATTTATTCAGTCTGCGGCACATAAAAATTTAATTGTAAGTATTTATAATAATAGTGGAAATCAACTATACTCAACAAGCAAGGAAGTTCTTACTTTTAAAAAAGTAAGAAGTACAGAAGAAAATAAAGTAAAAAGTGATAAACATACAGTACTTTTGATTCGAAAACCGATTTATTCAAAAAAAACTAATGAAAAAATTGGATATATTCAAATTTCTGATAAACTAATTCAATATGATCAAACAAGAAAGAAACTAGTTTATTTATTTATTATTATAGGAATTACTGTTTGCTTTGCAATCTCTTTGATGAGTTACTGGCTTGCTTCAATTTTTTTACAACCAGTAGATTTATTAAACGAAACAATTGATGAAATTAATAATAGTGATGATGAAGCTAAAGCATTGTCAGAAGTAAGAGTTCCAGTAATTTCTAAAGACGATGAATTGGCGCAACTTAGTAATTTATTTAATAATATGTTAGATAGGATGCAAAGATATATAGAACAACAGCAACAGTTTGTAGGAGATGTTTCGCATGAATTAAGAACACCTGTTGCAATTATTCAAGGACATCTAGATTTACTTAAACGTTGGGGAAAGGATGATCCTAAAGTTTTAGAAGAATCAATTCAGGCATCACTACAGGAAATAGATCGAATGAAAAATCTTGTACAAGAAATGCTTGATCTGTCTAGAGCAGACCAAGTGGAGGTACAGTATGGCAGTGAAACTTCAGATGCTAGAGAAGTTGGGTTACAAGTATATAACGATTTTCAAATGATTCATCCTGATTTTCAAATTATTTTGGATAATGATTTAAAAAATAAAACATTAGTAAAAATATATCGAAATCATTTGGAACAAATTTTAATCATTTTACTTGATAATGCGGTTAAATATTCAACTGATCGAAAAGAAATTCACTTAACAATGTCTAAAAATACACGATATGTAGAATTTGTAGTACAGGATTTTGGTGAAGGAATCTCACAAGAAAATATTAAAAAAATTTTTGATCGTTTTTATCGAGTTGATAAAGCACGTAGTCGTAATAAAGGTGGTAATGGATTAGGACTTTCAATTGCACATCGTTTAGTAGAGGGGTATCATGGAAAAATTAGTGTAGAAAGTGTTGAAAATCAAGGCTCTGTGTTTAGGGTTCAATTACCATTAGTAAATCCAGAATAAAAAAATGGAATTTATAGTTTTAACTATAAATTCCATTTTTTTATTTTTTATGATTTTGTTTGCCAGCATTTCGTTGGCGGTTATTTTCATGGATTTGTGCAGCTTTTTCTTGAGCTTCATGAATTTGTTTTTTTATTGGCTTAACCTTTTTAGGTTTATTTTTAGTTTTTTGAGCCATTTCTTTTGCAATTTCTGCTTTAATTTTCGGACGCATTCCATTTACTAATAATGTTTGGAAACAGGCAATTATTCCTCCAGCAAAGAAATATAAACCTAATCCTGCAGGTGCAATCCATGTCATGAAAGCAAACATTACAGGAGTATAAATCATCATCATTCCAGTTGTCATTTTATTCATTTGACTATCTGGCATTCCTCGAGTAGCTAACCATCCTTGGAGTGCATAAATAAGAAAAGTCAATGCAACGAATGTGAAACTTCGACCTGCTAAATTAATTCCAAAGAAAGAGGAATGTGCTAAATCTGGAGAATATTGAATAGCAGCATATAAAGCAGCGAAGATTGGCATTTGAATAATTAAAGGAAGACATCCAATACCACCTGTCATTGAAATTTCGTTTTCACGGTATAAAGCCATCATTTCTTGACTTAATGCCATTTGCTCTTCTTGGCTTTGAGCATTCTGTGCCTGCTTTTGAATCTCCATTAATTGTGGTTGAATAGCAGCAATTTTTTCTTGTTGTATTGTTGATTTCTTCATTTGCCCTAGCATTAAAGGCATTAATAATAAGCGTACAACAATTGTAATAAATACAATAGCCCAACCATAACTACCATTCAGCAAGTTTGCAATCCAAGTTAATAAATGTTGTGTCGGAACAGCTAACCAATCGTAAACGATGCCATATGGCTTACCTGAACTTGTTCGTTGAACACATCCACCTAAGAACAAAGTAATTGTTAAGAATGAGATGGCAAGGATACCAACTTTTTTCTTTTTCAATTTTAAATTCCTTTCATTTTGAGTAATACAAATTTTATAATAAGCAAAAAAGAAAGGAATTTCAATATTTACTAAAAAGTTTATTCATAAACAATTGAAAAATCAGAGTAATTTTTTTGCGAAATTTCTTTAATAATATAATGATCAACATGTCCACTTGGAGATGGAGAGAGTTTTACTTTATCGATAAACTCTTGCAGAAGTAAAGGAGTACCCTCCGCTTCAATATAAACAGAGCCATCATTGCGATTCATTACAATACCTTTGATACCTAATGAATCAGCTAATTGTTTTGTTGAAAATCTGAATCCTACACCTTGAACTAAACCATACACTTCCATTTTAATACATTTCATGAAAACACTTTCTTTCTTGGATTTAATTATATTCTATCATATTTGGATTTTATTGCAGGTTTTCTTTTTCATTTTATAATTGATTATGTTAAAATTTATTCTAGTATTTTTTTGGAGGGATTTTGATGAATATTGGTATTGATAAAATTGGTTTTTTTACTCCACATTTATATTTAGACATGAAAGATCTAGCCGAGGCTAGAAATGTTGACCCAAATAAATATTTAATCGGAATCGGTCAAAGTAAAATGGCTGTCATTCCTCCTACACAAGATGTAGTATCAATGGCCGCAAATGCTGCAGATAAAATTTTAACAGAAGAAGATAAAGAACAAATCGACATGATTTTATTTGCTACTGAATCTGGAGTAGATAATTCTAAATCAGGCGCTGTATATATTCAACGATTATTAGGATTTAAAAAACAGGTAAGAGTAGTAGAACTCAAGCAAGCATGTTACGCAGCAACGGCAGCAATTCACTTTGCACATGGTCATATTGCAATGAATCCAGATTCTAAAGTTTTAGTTATTGGAGCAGATAATGCACGTTATGGTCTTGGTACAAAAGGCGAAGTAACTCAAGGTGGTGGTGCGGTTGCAATGTTAATTAGTCGCAATCCACGTATTTTATCTGTACAAGACGATGGAACATACTGGGCTGATGATGTCATGGACTTTTGGCGTCCACTTACACATGATGAAGCTTTAGTAGATGGCAAGTATTCAACAAATGTTTATCTTGATTTCTTTAAACATGTTTTTGAAGAATATCAAGCTAAGACAGGTTTTGATATTTCTAAATTTGATGCAATGTGTTTCCATTTGCCATATACAAAAGAAGGATTTAAAGCTTTAAAAATAGCAATAGAAAATGCAGATGCAGAGGTAGCAACTAAATTAACAAGAGAATTTGAAAATGTACGTCGTTATAGTAATCAAATTGGTAACTTATACACAGGTTCACTTTATCTAGGTTTCTTATCATTATTAGAAAATGCAACAGATTTAAAACCAGGGATGAGAATCGGAATGTATAGTTATGGTTCTGGTGCACAAGGCGAATTCTATTCTGGATTACTACGACCAGGTTTTGATAAATACATTGAACATCAAGCCTTCCAAAAAACTTTGGATGCTCGGAAACGACTCACTGTTGATGAATATGAAAAAATTTATAATTCAAGAATTAAAGATGAAAAAACACGTAAATTAGATATTAGTTCAGATCCAGCTAAATTTGTATTTGCTGGTGTAGAAGATTATCAACGACAATACGTTGTACGTTAATTCAGTTTAATCAAATAAATTAATAGTGAAACATTGCTTTTAATGACTTTTTTTGTCAAAATAGAATTAAAGCAATGTTTTTATTTTAGGTAATAAGAGGAGATTCTTATGACAAATGATAATCAATTTACTTTATCAGATCATGATAAAGCAACAGAAACATTAACGCAGGCAGTAACTGGAAAAATCCAGTATTTACAAACACTTGATGATGCTGTAAAAAAACAAGATGATCGTCATGTTTACGAATTAATTGATGCTCAGCGTTATGCAGAAGAAATTTTACAAGCACATGAAAGTATTAACAATTTTGGAAATGAAAAATTAGTTGAGGATATTAAACCACAAATCAGTGATTTTTTAAGTAAAAAATTAATTGATTATTTAAATGAAACATATCCATTTTTCTATTTTGAAGAAACTGTTCCAGGAAACTTTCAATTTTATTTTGGAAATTGGTGGGGCAGAAGATTATTTGGAACTTTTGATGTGTTAAATGTTAAATTTCATTTTGACAAAAATGAGTATGATAAATTATCTAAAGCATTTGAACTTGAATTTGAAAATAAGAGATTGAATAGTGATGCAATTGAACGGCTATCAAAGGAAAATGAACAATTGCAAAATTTAATTGATTCACAAGACGAACGCGATCAACAAAAAGAAGAGTTGCGTGCACAAATTAAAGAAATTACACAAGAAAAAGTTATGCCATGGGAAAGTTCAAAGCAAAAAGAATCTAAACAAAGATTGATAGATAAGTTAAGTCATCTTACAGAATTAGATGAAAAAGCAAATAGTGCATATCGAACAATTAGAGATAATGAAGAAACTATTTTAGCTTTATCTAAGGAAGATACATTGATTGGTTATGAAAAGCAAAGTATTGTATCTAAATTTGGAACTTTTGAAAACTTTGAAGCCAAAAACGAAACATTATATCGTGATTATATAGCTAATTTGATTGCATCAAAAGAATAGGTGAGATTCAATGGATGAACAAAATAAATTAAAAACAATTACATTTCTTCCAAATGGTCAAGAAAAAATGCAAACTAAGGATGTGCGTTCATTAAGTACAACAGGTAGATTGTTAGCATATCGTGATCAACTAAAGAAAAACTTAGATAATGGTATTCATTTTACAGAAATTTTAAATGAATTAATTACAACTAAAAATCCAGATACATTATTGACTTCAATCCAACAACTTTCTACATATCAGCTAGATTCAGCTTATTTGATATATCCACAACAATATAGCAAGCAGGATTTTTATTTAATATTTTTAAGCCGCTTATTAGGTTTGCATCAAGCTGAAAAACTTGTTTTACAAGCTAATGAAAAAAATGATGAACTTTATCATCAATTTCCAGGAATTGATAGTTTAGGTTACTTTACATTTCAAGAAAATGTTGATGGTAGTGCATACTATGTTGAACGTAAAAATAATGAAGCATTATTTTTTATTGATTTTAATAAACATCTTTTATTATTCAATAGTGAATCTTTAACTGATTTATTAATTAAAAAATATCGTAGTGAAGTTTCTCATGAGGTACTAAGACAATTTGAATTACAGCTTTTAGCAATTGGAAAGTTTATGAAGGAGGATTACGGGTTTGATGTAGACTTCAATATTTTGGATCCATCAAACTATGCTAAATATCCAATTATGGATGCTCAAATGCCACAAAAGGCACTTGATAAATTATTTATTTCTGCTTCGAACGCTGATTATATGCTAGTTACAGGTACTCAAAATGAGGCAATATTAAAATTAAATCATGGTATAGAAATGGCAATTGGACCATCAGAAAATAATCAATGGATTATTCAAATTAAAGACCCAGATAATAGAATTTCATGGTTTGATATATTGAATAAGTATGATTTCTTACGTGATTGGTACCTTAATAATTTAGATAGTTTAGAAATAAAGAATGATCCAAGATACTATTAATGAAGAGAAGGTTTTAGTCATGGATTTTAATCAAATGTTTTCAATTGCTCGACACAGTGAATACTCTGAAATGTTACCAGCTAAGAGTTATTCATTAGATGAAAAATATAGTAATTTAGTAGTGAATGTAAATTTAAGTCTAGCTACTTTATTTAATAAAATTCGAAATAAAGCATCAAAATCTGAATTACTTGATAGTTATTGCATGACAATGAGAGATTTTTTTGCAATTGCAAATTTTAAAGAGTGGACATATATTATGTTAATGAGTGATGAAGATTTAAATGCAATTGGGCAAAAATGGAAAAGTGAATCACTTGCAATGGTTTATTTAAGCATTCAGCAACAGATTAATAGTTGTTATTTTAAACGACAACCTCAAAGCTTAGTACATGCATGGCATATGTTCTTAAAACTTGGGTTAATAGATTTGGACTTTGATGAAAATCAAATTGAAAGTCATTTTGAAAAAATGTTTATGAAATAAAATTAATTCAGTCTAATTTATTTAGACTGAATTTTTTTATAAAAAAAGCACAATATCATGATTGATATTGTGCTCTAGATAAATTGAATGATTCGGGAGAGATTCGAACTCTCGACAATCCGCTTAGAAGGCGGATGCTCTATCCAGCTGAGCTACCGAACCATATCAACAACATAATGATTATATTATTATTGTGAAAAAAAGTCAATTCAAAATTTCAATGAATTTCATTAATATATATTTGACTAAACACAAATTTTCTGATAATATACAACTGTTGTACTTGTGCATAGTACAACTGCAACCGCACGTTTTAAGTTTAAGTGTCTCTTTTGGAGGCCACTAAATTACGGCGAGTCTAAGGATTAATTAAGGAGGTGCACAAGATGTACGCAATCATTAAAACTGGTGGCAAGCAATTAAAAGTTGAAAAAGGTCAAGCTATTTACGTTGAAAAATTAGACGTTAAAGCAGGTGACAAAGTAACTTTTGATGAAGTTGTATTAGTTGGTGGCGAAAAAACTGTAATCGGTACACCATTAGTTGAAGGTGCAACAGTTACAGGTACAGTTGAAAAACAAGGCCGTGCTAAGAAAGTTGTTACATTTAAGTACAAGCCTAAGAAACACCAACACACAAAACAAGGTCATCGTCAACCATATACAAAGGTTGTTATTGACGAAATTAATGCATAATTGAAAGCTGGTTAGGTTTTGATTCAAGCACAAATTAGCTACTATCAAGATAAAATTAGCGGATTTAAATTATCAGGTCATGCAGGATCAGGAGAATATGGACATGATATTGTTTGTGCTGCTGTTTCTGCTTTGGCAATTAATACAGTCAATAGTTTGGAAAAGTTGGCAGATTCAAATCCAGTTATTGAATCGGATGAAGGATCTGGATTTTTAAATGTTAAACTTCCAATTGACCAAATTCAACATCCAAAAGTTCAACTTTTACTTGAAAGTTTTAAGTTAGGCTTATTAGATATTGAAAATAGTTATGATAAATACATCGAAATAAAATAAATAATCAAGGAGGTGCAACGGTTATGTTAATGAACTTACAATTCTTCGCTCATAAAAAGGGTGGTGGTTCAACTGCTAACGGTCGTGACTCAAAGGCTAAGCGTTTAGGCGCAAAGAGTGCTGATGGTCAAGTTGTTAAGGGCGGTTCAATCATCTACCGCCAACGTGGTACACACATTTATCCAGGTACAAATGTTGGTATGGGTGGCGACAACACATTATTTGCTAAAGTTGAAGGTGTTGTTCGTTATGAACGCAAAGGACGTGACAAGCGTCAAGTATCTGTATACCCTGTTGCAGATTAATTTATTTTATCAAGAGGTTGGGAACCAACCTCTTTTTTTGTGAGGAAAATGGAAATAAATAATAGAATTAATAAATTAAGAAAATATTTAAAAGAATTTTCTTTAGATGGCTTTTTAGTTACTAACCAAACAAATATTAAATACTTAACAAATTTTACTGGTGACGATGGGATTGTATTAGTAACTTTTGAAAGTGTATATTTAATTAGTGATCAAAGATTTAAAATTGAATTAAATAATCTCAAAGATATTCAACCTATAATTTCTAATGAATATTTGAAGGCTACATGTGATATTATTTCAAAAGATCATTTGATTGCAGTAGGATTTGAAGATTCTATCGAATTTAGCATGTATGATTATTTAGATGAAAATGCTACTTCAGATATTGTTTCGATTTCAAATTTAATAGAGTCATTGCGATCGATCAAATCAAATAATGAGATTCAAAAAATAAAAAAAGCAAATTTAATTGCTAAAAAAGCATTTGACTTTTTTATTGATAAAATTGATTATCAAACAGAAAGAAGTTTAGCAATTGATTTGGATTATTTTTTAAAGAAAAATGGTGCAGATAAACCTTCATTTGATACAATTATTGCAAGTGGAAGTAATACTGTATTACCACATAGTACTATTTCAAATAGGAAAATTAACCATAATGATTTAGTAATGCTAGATTTTGGATATTTTGTTAACGATTATACATTTGATATTACTAGAACAATTAGTTTGGGAAAACAAAATAAAGAAATTAAAAAAGTATACAACGTTGTTTTAGATGCCCTAAATGAAACAACAAAATTAGTTCGTAGTGGATTGCCAGCAAATTTGCTTTATGAACGCGCAAAAAAAATATTAAAGAGCAATAATTTAGATCAATATTTTACGCATGGAATTGGCCATGGTATTGGGTTATCAATTCATGAACTTCCCAATTTGAATAGTTTTGATGAATTGATTTCAGGACAAATTATTACAATTGAACCTGGGGTATATATTCCAGGTTTAGGTGGAATTAGAATTGAAAATGATATTTTAGTTACTGAAAATGGATATGAAAATTTAACACCAATTTCTACTGAATTCATAGAGCTTTAGTAATAATATGCTTGACAAATCTTTAAATTCACGTGAAAATATTGTGTATAGTTCTTTTGGATAAGACGGAATTTTTAAATTACCCTAGGAGGAATAATTAAATGATTTCTGTAAATGATTTTAAAAACGGATTAACTATTGAGGTAGACGGCGAATTATGGCGTGTTGTTGAATTTCAACATGTTAAACCAGGTAAAGGTTCTGCCTTCGTTCGTTCTAAATTAAAAAATTTACGTACAGGTGCTGTTCAAGAAAAGACTTTCCGTGCAGGTGAAAAAGTAAATCAAGCACAAATCGATCGTAAAGAAATGCAATACTTATATGCAGATGGCGACAACTATGTATTTATGGATACAAATACATATGAACAACTTGAATTAAACAAAACACAAATCGAAGATGAAATTAAATATTTAAAAGAAAATATGTCAGTTAAAGTTGTAATGTTTGGTTCAGAAACATTAGGTGTTGAATTACCTAATACTGTTGATTTAGTAGTTGCTGAAACTGAACCAAATATTAAAGGTGATACATCATCAGGTGGTAGTAAACCAGCAACAATGGAAACTGGTTTAGTTGTTCAAGTTCCATTCTTTATTAATGAAGGTGAAACATTGACTATTAATACAGCAGATGGAACATATATTTCACGTGCATAGTTATGCATAATTAAAGGAGGCTTAATAATGACTGAAGATAATAATATTATTTTAGCAAGTCAAGAACCTGGTTTAGGAGAAATCAAGATTGCACCGGAAGTTGTTGAAGTCATTATTGGAATTGCGGCCAGTCAAGTTGATGGAGTTTATTCAATGCGAGGTTCTTTAGCCAATAGTGTATCAAAATTATTCGGTAAAGAAGATCGAAGCAAAGGGGTAAAATTAGATCAAAAGGATTCTGAATTAAAAGTAGATGTTTACGCTCTATTAAATTATGGAGTTTCAGTACCTAAAGTTGCTTGTGAGATTCAAGAAAAAGTAAAACAACAAGTACTTTTTATGACTGGGTTAAAATTAGATATTGTTGATGTTCATGTTCAAGGAATTGTTCCTGAAAAACAGGAATCAGCAATTGATCCAAATAATCCTTTTGCCGAAGAAGATGGTGAAGAATAGTGAGTATTACAAGACATCAAATTAGAGAATTAGCATTTCAAACTTTGTTTGCAGTTAATAGCAATCCAGATGCTGATAAACAATTTGTGGTTGATTCACTTTTGGAAGAAAATAAAGTAAAAAAGCAACCTGAATATTTACTCATGCTTGTAAATGGTGTATTGGAGCAACAAAATCAATTAGATGATTTAATTTCAAGTAAACTTAATTCTAAATGGACGTTAAGTCGTTTAAATAAGACAGATTTAATTATTTTACGTCTTGGTTTATATGAAATTAAATTTGTTCAAGATGTACCTAATAAAGTTGCTTTAAATGAAGCTTTGCAATTAGCAAAGGAATTTAGTGATGAAAAAGAACGTAGTTTTATAAATGGCGTTTTATCGAATTTTGTCTAAATTTGTTTTATTTAATTTTTAAGTTTTTATGTAAAGAGACTGTGATTTTATTCATAGTCTCTTTATTTTATAATTAATTTTTAAATAAAAAAATTAATTGAGATATGCTAAAATGAAGAAGATACTAAATTAAGGAATGATTTTTGTGACAACGAAACTAGATGGAAAAAAGCTAGCAATTAAAATAAGGGAAGATTTAAAAAAAAGGGTTGAAAATTTAAAAAAGAATGGAATTAAACCATGTTTAGCAGTGATTTTGGTAGGGGAAGATCCTGCAAGTAAAGTATATATTAGAAATAAAAAAAAGGCAGCGGAAAAAGTCGGAATGGAAACATTTGATAAGTTACTTCCAGAAACAACAACTGAAGAAGAGTTAATTAAATTAATTAAGAAATTAAATAATGATCCAAAAATTCATGGAATATTGGTTCAACTACCATTACCTAAAACTATTAATGAACAACATGTAATGCAGGCTATTGATCCTGCAAAGGATGCAGATGGTTTTCATCCAATGAATATTGGCAAATTATTTATGAATCAAGCTCAATTAATACCATGTACACCACATGGTATTATGAAACTTATTTCAGAATATAATATTGATTTAACTGGAAAAAATGTTGTTATTGTAGGAAGAAGTCAAATCGTGGGTATGCCACTTATTGCTTTAATGATGAATGCCAATGCGACAGTGACTGTTACTCATAGTTATACACAAGATCTTGTAAATAAGACCAAAAATGCAGATGTTGTTATTACAGCTATTGGTAAAACAGAATATTTTGATGAAAGTTATTTTAATGAAAATGCAATTGTAGTTGACGTAGGAACTAATCGAAACAGTGAAGGTAAATTAGTAGGGGATGTTAACTATGATTCTGTAAATGGTAAAGTAGCTTATCTTTCCCCAGTACCTGGTGGAGTTGGTCCTATGACAATTACAATGTTATTGGAACAGACGATTCAAATTGCAGAAAGAAGTATCAAATAGATGCAACATGATCAATATTTGACAGTTACCGCATTAACAAAATATATTAGTAAAAAGTTTACGTATGATCCATACCTAGATAAGGTATATCTGATTGGTGAAATTTCAAACTTTCGTTTAAGACCTCGTCATCAATATTTTAGCTTAAAAGATAAAAATGCAAAGATTGAAGCAGTTATGTTTCAATCAAATTTCAAACGCATTAAATTTCAACCTGAAGAGGGAATGAAAGTTCTTGTTACTGGAAAAATTGAAGTTTATGAGCAAACTGGAAAATATCAAATCAATATTGAAACGATGCAGCCGGATGGAGTTGGTGCTTTATATAAAGCTTATGAGCAATTAAAAGAAAAACTAACTCAAGAAGGACTATTTAGCAAACCAAAGAGAGAGTTAGCTAAATTTCCTAAAAGAATTGCAGTAATTACTAGTCCATCTGGTGCTGTAATACGAGATATTATAACAACTACTCGAAGGAGATACCCTATTGTACAATTAGTCTTATTTCCAGCTGAAGTTCAAGGAGAATATGCGAAAGATTCACTTGTAAAGAGATTAAAAGAAGTTAATAAACTTGCAAATTTTGATACAATTATTATTGGTCGAGGTGGTGGATCTATTGAGGATCTCTGGCCATTTAATGAAGAAGAAGTTGCTCGAGCAATTGCTAACAGTAAAATTCCTGTTATTTCATCAGTAGGTCATGAAACAGACACTACATTAGCTGATTTAGCAGCAGATGTTAGAGCAGCAACTCCAACTGCAGCAGCAGAATTGGCAACTCCAGTATTATCAGAGGTACTTGTAAAGTTAAAAGATTCACAAGTTCGTTTAGCAGGATCTATGCAACGAATAATTAAAAATAAATCAAATCAATTAACGAAATTAAAGAATTCATTTATTTTTACTCAGCCTGAACGATTATATGATGGTTATGTTCAAAGACTAGATTTAGCAGAAACAAGATTGATTAATAAAATTGAAACTATTTTCCATCAGAATCAAAATCGCTTATTGATGGAGAAAAATAAGTTAGAACATGTATCACCAATTAATAGAATTGAAAAGTTAAATGTATTATTAGATTCTAGCAAAAAACAACTTGTTACTTTAACTAATAATATTATTAAAGAAAAAATTTCAGAATTTAAGAAAAAAGAAAAGGCTCTTGAATTGTTAGATCCATCACAAATTATGGATCGTGGATATTCTTATGTTACAGCTATTAAAAATGACGCAGTAATTAAGAATGTAGATGATTTAAGTGATAATGAAGAGTTAAATTTACATTTTAAAGATGGAGTTGCACAGGTTAAAGTGCTTAGAATTAGAAGGGATTAATTCTTATGGAAAATAAAAAAATGAGTTTTGAAGAACAAATGGATGAATTAGAAAAAATTGTTAATCAATTAGAACAAGGCGATGTTCCATTAGAACAAGCTTTAGATCAGTTTCAAAAGGGAATGGAAATAAGTAAAAAATTACAAAATACATTGGATAATGCTCAAAAAACATTAACTCATGTAATTGATAATGATGAAAATGAAGAATTATTTGAAAAAGAGGATTTAGATGAAAAATAATTTATTAAATAATTTTATTGATAACGTAAATCCTCAATTAAATAATTTTTTAGATGACTATTTAAAAAGTTTGAATTGTTATTCTGTTTTAAATGAAGCAATGCGATATTCTGTAGATGCAGGCGGAAAACGTATACGACCTATTTTAATTTTAGCTATTGTTAAAAGTTTAAAAAACGAAATTAATAAAGATGATATTAAGGTTGCTTCTAGTCTTGAATTAATACATACTTATTCTTTAATTCATGACGATTTACCTGAAATGGATAATGATGACTTAAGACGAGGTAAACCAACAAATCATAAAGTTTTTGGACAAGCAATGGCTGTTCTTGCTGGTGATGCATTATTAACAACTGCATTTGAATGTATCTGTAATACACGATTAAACAATGATTTAAAAATAAAATTAATTAGTGGATTAAGTAAAGCTGCGGGTCCGGAAGGAATGATTAATGGACAAGTAGGAGATATACAGGGAGAAAAACAAGAATATAATTTATCTCAATTAAGAAAAGTCCATTTAGGTAAAACAGCTGCATTACTTAAATATGCTTGTTATGCTGGATCTCTATTAGGAAATGCAAATCAGAAACAAGAAAAAATATTAGTTGATTTTGGCGAGAAATTCGGACTTGCTTTTCAAATATATGATGATATTTTAGATGTAATTGGAAATAAAGAACAACTCGGCAAAAATGTACATAAAGATAATTCTGAAAATAAAAATACATATCCTATTTTATTAGGCCTGGATGGCGCTAAAAAATGTTTAAATAAACTAATAGGTGAAATGTCAAGAAATCTAAATGAATTATCAAAGAATAATTTTGATATAGAATTATTAATGGGATTTTTAGAATATTTTAAATATTAAGGGATTAGTCATGAAAAAAGAAAGAATTGATGTATTGCTAGTTCAACAAGGATTATTTTCAAGTCGTGAACAGGCAAAAAGAGCCGTAATGGCTGGTGAGATTTTAGGTGAAAATGAAGAACGATTAGATAAACCTGGTATGAAAATCTCTCCTGAAATTAAATTACATTTTAAGGGAACTAAGATGCCATATGTTAGTCGTGGTGGATTAAAACTTGAAAAGGCACTAAAGGTATTTAAATTATCAGTTAAAGATAAAATTGTATTAGATATCGGTTCATCAACTGGTGGATTTACAGATGTCTCTTTGCAAAATGGAGCAAAAAAAGTTTATGCATTAGATGTTGGAACTAATCAATTAGTCTGGAAGTTAAGACAAGATGAACGAGTTGTAGTAATGGAAAATACTAATTTTCGTTACAGCAAGTTAGAGGACTTTAATGAAGGACAACCGGAATTTGCAACTACAGATGTTTCTTTTATTTCATTGAAATTAATTTTGCCACCTCTTCATTCTATTTTAAAAACAAATGGAGATTTAGTTGTACTTATTAAACCTCAATTTGAAGCTGGACGTGAGAAAGTTGGAAAACATGGTATTATACATGATGAAAAAGTTCATCAAGAAGTAATAAATGAAATTGTTAATTTTTCAGTTGAAAATGGTTATGATGTATGTAATTTAGATTTTTCACCAATTACAGGTGGACATGGAAATATTGAATTTCTAGTTCATTTAAAGAAAGTTAGCGGTTTAGGCGAAATTTATTCAAATATTAATATAGATGAAGTTGTAAAACGTGCACATGCCACATTACAAAATCAATAGTTAAGAGAGGAGCAATACCAATGTTACAAGAGCTAGTAATCAAAGATTTTGCAATAATTGAAAAAGCAAATATTGATTTTCAATCAAAGATGACGGTTTTAACAGGTGAAACTGGTGCAGGTAAATCAATAATTATTGATGCATTAGGACTTTTAGCAGGTGGTAGAGGTTCCGTAGATTTTATTCGTAATGGAACTAATAAAGCTTCTCTTCAAGGACAATTTTTATTACCAAAAGAAACATTAATTTTTAGTATTCTTGATGAATTAGGAATTGACCATGAAGACGGTACTATAATACTTCAACGTGATTTATATAAAACGGGAAGAAATGTTTGCAGAGTAAATGGTATATTAGTTAATTTAACAACATTGCGTAAAATTGGAGAATTGTTAATTGATATCCATGGACAAAATGAACATCAATCATTAATGCGGCCTGAAACGCATTTGGGATTACTAGATGATTATAACCATGAATTAAATAAAGATATTGATAAGTTTCACAAAGCCTTTAAAGAATACCAAAAATTACAACGAGCACTTGAAAAAAGAAGAGCAAATGAAAAGGAATGGGCTCAAAGACTTGATATTTTACAATTTCAGTTAGAGGAAATTGAGAATGCTGATTTGAAACCTAATGAAGAAATTGAACTAAATGAAGAAAAAGATCGTTTGGATAATTACCAAGAGATTCATGGCGCGTTAGAAAATAGCTATCAGGTTTTAACAAATGGTAATTCTGATATTATTGGTCAACTTGGAACTTCTATGGATGAATTAGGAAAGGTTTCGGATTATTCTGATGATTTAAATAACATCTATGAAAAAGTATCAGATGCATTTTATAATTTGCAAGACGTATCGCATGAAATCTCTTCACAATTAGATTCAATGGAGTGGGATGAAGGTCGCTTAGATCAGATTGAGCAAAGATTAGAGTTAATTCATCAACTAAAAAGAAAATATGGAGATTCTGTAGAACAAATAATTAACTATGGAAACAAAATTAAAGTAGAATTAAATGATATGCAAGGTGGAGAAGAAAACATAGAAGAACAAGAGCAAGAAGTTCAAAACGCATATAGTAAAGCACTTAAATTAGCTCAAAAATTATCAAAGAAAAGGCATCAAAGCGCTCAAGAATTGGAAATAGCGATACACAAACAATTAAGCGCATTATATATGGATAAAGCCATTTTTAAGGTTAAATTTAAAGAAAATAAAAATTTAACTAATGAAGGATTAGACGATGTGGAATTTTATATACAGACAAATCCAGGAGAATCAATGGGACCATTAGCTAAAATTGCTTCTGGTGGCGAACTTTCAAGAATTATGTTGGCTTTGAAAACAATTTTTTCTCAAAAACAAGGAGTAACAAGTATCATTTTTGATGAGGTAGATACTGGAGTTAGTGGTAGAGTAGCACAAGCAATTGCTGAAAAAATTTCACAAATTGCTCAAAAATCCCAAGTTTTATGTATTTCTCATTTACCACAAGTTGCAGCAATTGCTGATCATCATTACTTTATTTATAAAAAAATAATTAATGGTCGTACAGAAACTTGTGTAGAGAAATTAAATTCCAAAAATAAAATTAAAGAGATTGCAAGAATGTTGTCTGGATCTGAAATTACTGAATTAACACTTGAACATGCAAAAGAATTAATAAAAATGTCAGATCAAATAAAAACTGAATTTTAGAAAAAAACCTAAGGAATTAACCTTAGGTTTTTTAAATGCTATCACGATAAAGCCCAATGACTTTTCCTAAAATAGTTACATGATTTAAAATTATAGGATCCATCATATCATTTTCAGGTTGTAAACGATAATGATTTTTTTCTTTGAAGAAACGTTTACATGTAGCTTCATTTTGGTTATTCATTGCGATAACAATATCTCCGTTATCTGCAAAAGTTTGTTTTCGAACAATTACTTTGTCGTCATTTAAAATTCCAGCATTTATCATACTTTCACCACGAATTGTAAGCATAAATAAATCATCTGCAGATTCAAAATTAGGTGGCAGCGGGAAATAATCGCTAGTTTGTTCCACTGCTAAAATAGGTTGTCCTGCTGTCACAGTTCCAATAATAGGAATAACATTTGATTTTTTAGTTACGCCTAATGCCTCTACTCCTGCATCAGTCACTTCAATTGCACGTGGTTTTGTTGGATCTTTTGTAATAAAACCACGATTACTTAAGCGTGTTAAGTGACCATGCACAGTCGATGTAGATGATAAATTTACTGCTTCGCCAATTTCACGTACAGTAGGAGGATATCCCTTCTTTTGAACGGTTTCATAGATAAAACGAAGGACTTTCATTTGACGTTCTTCAATTGATTTTGCCATAATGTTACCTCGTTAATCTTATATTAGTTTGATATTATCATAATTTTTTTTTAAGTACAAACAAAAGTTCGTTTTTGGTTGATTAAAAAAGTATATTTATGTAAAATATACTAGTAAATTCGATTGAGAGGAGGATTAAAATGTCTGAAAACAAGGAACAAAAAAATGGTAAGATTTCAGATGAATTAATCGAAAGAATCAATGAACTTTCACATAAAAAGAAAAATGAAGGTTTAACTGAAGAAGAAGCAGCAGAACAAAAAGAATTATACAAAAAATATCTTGCAACTTTTAAAAATAACTTTCGTAGTCAAATCGAAATGCTTCAAGTATATGATGAAAATGGTAATGAAGTAACTCCTGAAAAAGTTAAGGAAATACAACGTAAGCGTGGACTGCGTGATGACTAATTAGTTTTTTGTTAAGAGTCCTTTATTTTTTATAATTTTTTCGCTAAAATTAATTATATGTTATTTGTAAGGAGGACTAAATCTTGTCAACAGGATTTGTAATTTTATTTGTTGTACTTGGAGCAATTGCTGGTTTTATTGGTGGCTTTTTTGTTGCAAAGAAATATCTTGAAAACTATTTAAAAAAGAACCCACCATTTAATGAACAAATGCTTAGAACTATGATGCTTCAAATGGGACAAAAGCCTTCACAAAGAAAAATTAATCAAATGATGACTTCAATGAAGGCTAGTTATGCAAAAGAAAACAATAAGAAAAAGTAATTCTTAATATAAATAGTTAATTTTACTATATAAAATGAGAGACCATGACATTGTCAAAGTCTCTCATTTTATATTTATTTAAATTTATTTTTTAGAAGAAGGATCAATATATACAAAATTTGGATCAATTTCATTATCTAATTTATTAAATGCCTGTTCCATTTGTTTAATTACCTTCTTTTGGTTTTCGTCTGTGAGTTTTGTTTTTCGATCAATATAAATTGGATCACCAAAAGCAACTACAGTTTTTTTACGTGAAAGTAACGATTTAAAAGTTAATGGTCCTTGATAAACTGCAGGGACAATGGGGACATTTGCCATTTTTGATATTAAAGTTACGCCACCCTTCATAGCTTGTGAATGACGAGTTCCAGATGGAAACATAATTAATGATATATCCCGATTTCGTAGCCACTTTACTGGAATTTTTATTGCAGATGGTTTTGGATTTTCACGATCAACTGGAAATGCATTTGCATTTTTTAAAATAAATTTTAAAATAGGGTTTTTAAAGAGTTCTTTTTTAGCCATAAAGGCAAATTGTTTGGGCGATGCAGCAAGTGCAAAAAATAACGGATCAAACCATGTTCGATGTGGTCCTACTAGAATGTAATTGCCCTGTGGTAATTTATCTTTATTTAAAATTGTAATTTTCCCATTTAAAATGCGGACTAAAAATGCCACAACTCTTCGCATAAAGTTGTAAAACATTAAAAGACTCCTTTCATAATTTTATACATGCTTTAGTATGCAAAAAATTATTCAAAGTTGCAAGTTTATTTTTATTTAACGAGGAAAAAATATGGATATTAAATTATATGAAGATGAACGAATTGATCAATTATATGCACAAGATGTGAAAATTATTCAAAGTTCGAGTGTATTCTCTTTTTCGCTTGATGCTGTTTTATTAGCAAATTTTGTAAAGCCGAGCTTTAAAAATAATAAAAAAGCACTAGATTTATGTGCAGGTAATGGTGCTGTTGGTCTTTTTATTAGTAAAATATTTAAGGGAAAAATTGATGAGGTAGAAATTCAAAATCGGTTAGCAGATATGGCTTTGCGCAGTGTTAAGTTAAATGATTTAGAAAATAAAATTACAGTTTATAACGAAGATTTAAATAGTATAGATTCAATTTTAAAAAAAGATTCATACGACATTGTAACATGTAATCCTCCATATTTTAAAGCTTCATCAAATAGTAAAAAAAATCCAAATAAATATTTGGCAATTGCAAGACATGAAATTGCTGTAACATTAGAACAGGTAATTTCTGTTAGTAGTGGAATGTTAAAGACGGGGGGAAAATTATATTTAGTTCATCGTCCTGATCGCTTATTAGAAATATTAGAAACAATGAAAAATAATCGATTAGCGCCTAAAAGAATAAAACTAGTTCATCCAAAACGAGAAAGAGAAGCAAATATGGTGTTAATTGAAGCAATTAAAGACGGAAAAATAGATGGAATGAAATTTTTAGCACCGATTTTTATTTACAATAAAGATGAATATACTGATGAAGTAAAGGAAATGCTTTATGGAAGAAAGTAAATACTTTATGTATGTGTTATTATGTTCAGATCGCACATTTTATGGTGGGTATACCAATGATCTAAAAAAAAGAATAAAAAAACATAATAGTGGTAATGGCGCTAAATATACCAAAACTAGGCGTCCTGTAAAATTAATTTTTTATAAACAATTTAATACAAAATCTGAGGCTTTAAAGGCAGAATATGCATTTAAACATCAATCTAGAAAGAAAAAAGAAAATTTCTTATTAGAAAATGGTGTTCCTGAAAAATATCTAAAAAAATAAAATCATTATTTAAGATATAAAATTCTTATTAATTAAAATAATATTGCTTTTTTTATGATTATTTATTATACTTAAAGAAGTGTTTTTACACAATTCACACCTTATGCGATAGATTCGGAGGTGCTCTAAGAGTTCTGAATCAATTGAACATAGGGGAGGAACAAACTATTTTGGAGGTATTGTAATGTCAGTTATTACAATGAAACAATTACTTGAAGCTGGTGTACATTTTGGACACCAAACACGTCGTTGGAACCCTAAGATGAAGAAATACATCTTCACAGAACGTAATGGTATCTATATCATTGACTTACAAAAAACAGTTAAGTTAATTGATCAAGCTTATGATTTTATGAAAGATGCTGCAGCTGATGATGGTGTAATTTTATTTGTTGGTACAAAGAAACAAGCACAAGATGCTATTGAAGAAGAAGCAAAACGTGCAGGTCAATATTACGTTAACCATCGTTGGTTAGGTGGTACATTGACAAACTGGAATACAATTCAAAAACGTATCAAACGTTTAAAGGATATCAAGAAGATGGAAGAAGACGGAACATTTGAACGTCTTCCAAAGAAAGAAGTTGCTTTATTAGTTAAAGAACGCGATCGTCTTCAAAAATTCCTTGGTGGTATTGAAGATATGCCTCGTATCCCAGATGTAATCTTCATCGTAGATCCTCGCAAAGAACGTATTGCTGTTAAGGAAGCTCAAAAATTAAATATTCCTATCGTAGCTATGGTTGATACAAATGCTGATCCAGATGAAATCGATGTTAAGATTCCATCAAACGATGATGCAATTCGTGCCGTACGTTTAATTACTTCAAAGATGGCCGATGCAATTATTGAAGGTCGTCAAGGTGAAGATGAAGTGGACGTTGACGTGGAAACATTCGTTGATGATGACGAACAAGTAGATTCAATCGAAGATATCGTAGAAGCTGTTGAAGGCGACAACGATACAGATGCTGAATAGTTTTTAATAAATGGCTGTCTCAAAGTGGGCGCAAAGCCTTTTGTTTTGAGACAGTTTTTTAGAATGTTAATTATTTATTATTTAAATAAAATTTTATTTAGGAGGATGTAGTTCTATGGCAAAAATTTCTGCACAACAAGTTAAAGAATTACGTGATAAAACAGGCGTTGGTATGATGGACGCTAAAAAAGCTTTAGTTGCTGTTGATGGCGACATGGATAAAGCTATTGACTTTTTACGTGAAAAAGGTATTGCAAAAGCTGCAAAGAAGAGTGATCGTGTAGCTGCTGAAGGTTTAGCAAGTGTTGTTGTTAAAGGTAACACAGCTGCAATCGTTGAAGTAAATGCAGAAACAGACTTTGTTGCTCAAAACGATAAATTCCAAGCATTAGTAAAGCACACAGGTGAAGTAATTGCTGATGCAAAACCAGCTAATGTAGAAGCCGCATTAGAAATTAAAACAGAAAAAGGTACTTTAAACGATGAATTCATTGAAGCTACACAAGTTATCGGTGAAAAGATTACATTACGTCGTTTTGAAGTAATTGAAAAATCAGATAATGATAACTTTGGTTCATACTTACATGACGGTGGACGTATTGCTGTTTTAGCTGTTTTAGAAGGTGCAGACGAAGCTACTGCAAAGGATGTAGCAATGCACGTTGCAGCTATCAATCCTAAATATGTAAATCGTGACCAAGTGCCAGCAGATGAAGTTGCTCACGAAAAAGAAGTTTTAACAGAAGAAGCTAAAAATGAAGGTAAGCCAGAAAAAATCATTGAAAAAATGGTTGAAGGTCGCTTAAACAAGTTCTTCTCAGAAATTTCATTAGATGATCAACCATTTGTTAAAGATGGTGACCAAACAGTTGCTAAATATGTGGCTTCAAAGGGTGGTAAAGTTAAAGCATTTTACCGTTATGAAGTCGGTGAAGGTATCGAAAAACAAGAAAATAACTTTGTAGACGAAGTTATGTCACAAATTAAATAATCTATTTAATTATTAGCTCTATTCCTTATAGGAATGGAGCTTTTTTTAATATAAATAATCACAAATTTGCAAAGAAGTTTACAAATTTGTGATTGTTGTTAATTTTGTTCCCAGCAATATGAGTATCTACTGTCACATTCTCCATCGTTTACAAGTAAGTACCAAATTCCTGGTTGATTGACGGACACTCTGGCAGGACTAAAAATAAATCTACCTCCATAAAATACATATTCTGAGCCATCAAAATAATTTTTTAAGTTATTATAATCTAATAAAAATACATTACATGCAAAGGGAATTTTTACAATTGCAGATAAAATTTTCCCTTTGTTTTTACAATGTGGGATATGCATATAACATCACCTCTTTAGTGTAGGATACATTATTTGTTACTTAATTTGTTATAAAATTTTAAAATGATCAGATTCATTGCTTTATAAAAAAAGAAGTATGAGGAAAATCATACTTCTTTTTTATTTAGTTGGAAATTCTTTTCCAATTTCAATACATGCGATTTCATTACTACCACCAATTGTTTTCACACCAGGTAATTCGTTTAATGCTTCTGCTAATGCAGAAATATTTAAGCCACTTTCATTTTTTATCTCTTCAATTGTTTCAATATTTCGGATGCCACACGGCCTATTTGAAGGAGCATGCTTGATTAATATTTTTTCTAAATTCATAATAAAACCTTCTTTGAAACTTAAATCATATATGTTTCTTGTGCTTTAATCATTTTAACAATGTCTGAAAAATCGCTTTGTGGTAACGAATGTTTAAATTTTCTAGCATAAATATCAATTTGATTTATTAACGGTGTTGGATCTTTTTTTTCAACTAACATATCTTTTTTTATTTCATCTTTTGTATAACATATTAAGTGATTCTTTTGTTTCTCATTAATCTCTGAACCATCATCAATATAATAAAAATCATTATCTGGAAAATAATAATTTAATAACTTTGCGCTTTTGCATTGCCAGATTATTGGTTGATCTTGTTTTAAAGAATAATCATTAATTTCATTTAATCGTGTTGGATTAAATGGTTTTAACCATGATTGAAGTAAAGTTAGGTCAGAAAATAAAGAAGGTAAATTTTCAGAAAAACTTTTTTCTGAATAATTAACCTGCGTTGCGGTAGTATCTGGATTGATATTACTATTAAAAGATGTAAATTGAGTTAAATGTGCATCGCGGAACATTCGTTTCCATTTTTTAATTCTATTTTTATATTGTCCTTGAGTAATAAAATTTGGAACGTATCCTAATTTTTCACCTGAAGCAGTATCCTCAATTATAATTGCAATAGATCCAATTAAGCCATCATCATTGTCATATGCAGTGATATTAAATTCTAATCCTAATTTTGTTTTGTATCCAGTAGGTAAAATCCGAAAATTTGGCATTACGTTTGGACGAGAAATAATATTATAACGCCATAATTTTTGTAATAAAAGCATTAAATCATGACTCAAGTTTATTCTTCGAAATTTATTAGAATTATTTTGTATAATGTTTAAAGTATCTAATGATAAATGCGTAACGATAACATCATCAAAAGCACTAGCATTTTCTACATCAGAGTCAATAATAGCATTTTTTATTGATGATTTGATAATTAGACCTCTTGCACCATTAATTTGCGTAATTTTCATTGAATAATTAAAACTCCTTTAATTATAGATTTAAATCAGTTTTAAAGTTTAGTTTTGACATATCAGTGGATTCTGTTATTAACTGATATGTCAATTCTTTCATCTTTGTAATTCCAAGTTGTTGAATTTTAATACTTTGTTTTGTTAAATATTCAGTCAATTGTGGCTCATCAAGACTAGTTGCATTTTTATCTGTTATTGAGATAAGTTCAGTAAATTTAGAATAAAGTTCATCTTGGACATCAGACAGCATTTTACCAAATTCAAGATAATGAGGATCAACTAAAACTCCAACTAATTTATAAATCCAATATGCTGAATCAGGTGAGTATACTTGAGCTCCTTTTTTATAAGCTTCGTGAACATCAGTTGCACTGGCATAGAAGGGGACGTAAACACTTTGTGCAGCTACTCCCATTGCTAGCCAATGAATACCAGCTAACTTCGAAGAGACGTTAGAACGTAATTGTAATATATGTGATTCTTGAGTCTTTGCAAGACTAATTGGTCTGAATTTATTCTTTAAATCTTTTGGACCATTTCCAAGTGGATCATATTCTGTTCCTTTAAAGTGGGAGGCAAGGACATTTTGAACGTCATCTAAATGAATTAGCCTGTTAGCTTTTCTGATGAATGGGAGATCATCACTCATTGGTTCTTGTTTAATTTCAGGATTTAACTGACGTTGTCCATCCCAGACACGAGGAGTGTTGTAAATTTCATCAGAAAATGTATGAGTACCAAATATATTACGGAAATTAAAACCATTATTACTTGGATTAAGATGATTTTTACTTACAAATTTCTCAATATCTTTGGAATACATAAAGTTTTCTGAATCTGAAAAATCAATTTCTTGTATAGATAATTGATTAGCTACAACAGCATAGCAGTCATCAGGGATTCGTTGGGCAACCCAATGGTGTCCAGAGCCAATTTCCATATACCATACTTCATTTACATCAGAAAATAAAACGCCATTAGCTTCAGCTGCACCATGTTTCTCAACGATTGAGCCTAAACGTGCAACTCCTTCACGTGCAGATTTAATAAATGGTAAAACGGTGTTTATCATTGCTTCTTCAGCAATTCCTTCATTCGTTAATGGATCAAATCCAAGAACACGTTTATTTGCATATGCACTTTCTGTAGCACTCATTGCTACATTATATTCATTAATACCGTCTTCTTCCATTAAACCATATTCGGTAGTCCATTCAGGAGTAGCAGTATATTTAAAGCTAGTAGAAGGTAAATCAATTGAAAATTTACTATTTTTATCTGCAGAAGTGTAATGATTATTCTGAAGATTTTCTTTATGAGGATGAACAGTCATATGTTTAGGCCATGCACTTTTAAAATCTTCATTTCGACCAATCATTGTTGAACCATCTGCAGTAGCTTTTTTTCCAACTAAGATGCTTGTACATGCAGATAAATTTTGTTGATTATATGCCATTACTAAAACCTCACTTCGATTAAATATTCTATGGTAATTATATCAAGATTGTAATTAAATTAAAAATTTGACTTAATAATATTTTCAAATCTAGATTTTAATCGCTCTGTTTGATAACATATACTAAGAAGATTGAAAGGAGAATGTTTATTATGCCATTAGTTCATGTAGAATTAATTGAAGGTCGTTCACAAGAACAATTAAAACAACTTGTTGAAGATATTACTAATGCAGTTACTAAAAATACAGGTGCACCAGCAGAACATGTACATGTCATTTTAGAAGAAATGCGTAAAGATCGTTATGCTGTTGGCGGAGTTTTAAAAAGTGATGAAAAATAAAAAAATAGTCTAAGAAATTAATTCTTAGACTATTTTTTATTATGCCAAGTCTAAATAATCTTCTAGATAAAAAGCCATACCATCATGATCATTATCTAAAGAAGTAACATCATTTGCTAATGAACGAATTTGTTCAGTTCCATTTTTCATAGCAACTCCCCATCCGGCATATGTAAGCATTTCAGCATCATTGTGTTCATCTCCAAATGCAATGATATCTTTTTGCTCAATTTTAAAATGATTTGCTAAATACCGTATACCATATGTTTTATTAATTCCTCGTGGAGATAGTTCTAGTATTGGATTTGGTCCTCCCCATACACCAACGCTTATGCGATCACCAAAACTTGAGTTTAGCTCGTTAACAATCAGTTCCTTTTTTTCTTTATCTACAAGTAACATCATTGAAGTAGGGTCTTGTTTAAGATTAAATTTATTAAGAACTTCATTTGAAGTTAATGCAGTAGGAAAATAATCTCCCCAAGTATGATTGGGAACATCGGCAAGTGCTAAGTTTTTCCCTTCAGCAGCTATTACTTTGATTCCTAAATTTTCCTTTTCTTTTAAAATTTCAAATGCAATTTTTTTATTAAATGTTAATTCATACTCTTTGTCCCATTTTTTGTGAGGAATATGACCTAAAGCGCCATTAAAATTAATCATGGGACTTGTTAGATTAAGTTCATCATAATAATTAACAGAATTTCGGTTAGGTCTTCCAGTTACTATTGAAACAATATGGCCAGCATCTTGAGCTTTTTTTAAAACTTGCTTAGTTTTAAAAGATAATTCAGAGTTACTATTTAAGGTTGTTCCATCTAAATCTAATGCAATTAGTTTTCTATTCAATATTATACCTCCCTTGTAAAATCGTAATTAATATAAAATTAACACAAACACATTATAAATGCTAGAGTTTATTTATAATAAAGCGTTATAATGTTTAATATAATTAATCAACTATAAATAATAAGGAGCAAATTTATGATTTCAATTTCTCACAAAATGTATGAAAATTTACCATTTTTAGAAATAGTGGAAGAAAGCAAAATAGATGATCCTTTACCACTAATTATTTTTTATCATGGTTGGCTTGGTAGAAAGGAAAATGTACTAACTCAAGGATATGAAATTGCCAAAAGAGGTTTTAGAGTTGTATTACCAGAAGCGTTATTTCATGGAGAACGTGCTGATGGACCAACAAAAGATCACCAATTACAATTTTGGCAAATAATTGAAAAATCAATTGAAGAATTTCCAAAATTTGTTAAACTATATGCACAACAAGACTTAATATTAGATAATAAAGTTGCAGTTAGTGGTCTATCAATGGGTGGAATTACTACTTGTGCAATTTTTACTGTTTATCCATGGATTAAATGTGCAGTATGTTTAGAAGGAACACCTAATCCAGTAGCATTTGCAAAATTATTAATAGATAATTTACCTGGTATTGAAAATATTCCTGAAGACTTTATACATGAGCAACTTGCTGGATTAAATGAGATTGATTTATCATTAAACCCAGAGAAGATTGCAGGACGACCATTACATTTTTGGCATGGCACAGATGATAAAATGGTACCTTATGATTTAACTAAGAAATTTTATGATGAAGTAAGTGGAAAACCATATGCTAAAAATGTGACTATGACAACTACAGAAGGGGCAGGACATAAAGTATCATTTGATACAACTGTTGAAATGGCAGATAAATTTGTAGAATATTTTACTGATTAATTTATAGTAATGAAATGTTTAATTTTAATCAGTTAGGATGTAGTTTATGGCTAAAAAAAATTTTTTAACGATCTTATATGCGGCGATTCTTTCTTTTGCATGTGTATTTATTTTCTCAAAGATTAATCAACGAGATTTAACATTACAATTAAATAATCATAATTTAACAGCACAAACTTATCAAATCAATTTAAAAGAAAATGAAAAATTAAGTAAGTTTACTGATGAATTAAATGAATGTTCTAAAATAAATAATGTTCAAGTACATTTTCAATCAAAGAAAGACAAAAATGTAACTTATTTTTATGGAAAGGGAAATTTTCCAATTCCGCCAATGATTTCAGGATCTTTTTTTTCTAAAAATGATTTTGATTCAATTGTAAATGTAGCTGTTGTAGGTCAAAATTTAAGTAAAAAATTATATAAACCTAAAGATCAAGCATATTTGCATTATGGAAATTATTATATTCCAGTATTAGGTGTTATGGGTGATCAAACTCATTCAAAATTAGATAACCAAATTTTTATTGCTGGAGGAAAAGAAATTATGGAAAATCTAATGTCCAATGATTTTCTAATTAAAATAGATGGACGTAAAGATTTTTCTACAAAGATGTTGAAAAAAACATTTAATGCTGCAAGTGTTAAAAAAATTAATAAACAGAACACATTTGTTCAAAGTGGATCATGGGTATCTAACCATTTTGTTCAATTAATGGGATTAGTTTTGATTATTTTTGCAATGCTAGCAGCAATAATCTTATGGACAGTTGCTGGAAATAAAGATTATCGTGAAGAGTTATTTTCTTTAAGAGATAAAAAGCGAGTTATATTTAATGAATGGCGTTCATTTACAATTTACAATGGAATTGGTATCATAATAGGGACGTTATTAGGAACAATGATATTTACGTTAAGTACATATATACAATTAATTCCATTTATTGTTATTTTTTACTTAATGTCAAGTTTAATTTTCTATATAATCGTACGTAAGAAAATCAGTAAATTAAATATTAAATATTAATATTAATTCCAGAAAGGAGCAGAAGTGGTAATAAAGGGACCACTTCTATTTTTATGTTGCAATTACCAAAAGACTTTATTGAAAAGTATAAAAAATTATTGGAAAATGAAGCACAAAGCTTTTTTGATAGTTTAAATGAAGATACTCAAAAAGCTTTTAGAATAAATTCACTAAAATTGAATTATAAAGATATAAGCATGTCCTTAGGAGAACCAATTCCGTTTATAAATAATGGGTACTATGGGCAAATACACGGAAAATCATTAGAACATCAATCTGGTTATGTATATAGTCAAGATGTTAGTGCTATGTATGTTGGTCAAGTTGTAAATGCAAAACCAGGAGAATTTATATTAGATTTATGTGCTGCTCCAGGTGGAAAATCTACCCATATAGCTCAACAATTAGATAATGAAGGGTTATTAGTAAGTAATGAAATAAATCATAAGCGAGCAGAAATTTTAGTGGAAAATTTAGAACGATTTGGTGCTAAAAATGTAATTATTTTAAATGAAAGTCCTGAAAATATTTCGCAAAACTTTCCTCCAATATTTGATAAAATTATTGTAGATGCTCCATGTTCAGGAGAAGGTATGTTTAGAAAAAATCATGATGCAATTAAATATTGGCACAAGGATTATCCAAATGAATGTTCAGTTCGCCAAAAAAACATTTTAAGTGATGTAATTAAAGTTTTAAAACCAGGCGGAGAATTGATTTATTCCACATGTACCTTTGCACCCGAAGAAGATGAACAAGTAGTACAATGGATTTTAGACAATTATAGAACTTTAAGATTAGCTAATATTGAAAAATGTGATGGAATGGATGCTGGTAGACCAGATTTTGCAAATGGTAATCCAGAACTCGTTAAATGTGTTCGTCTTATGCCACATCATTTTAAAGGGGAAGGACAGTTTATTGCAAAATTTGAATCTACAGAACCACAAAAAGTAATTAAAAAGAAAAAAAGAAAAAGGAATAAACAAAATAATTTTCAATTAAATAAAACAGAGTTTGAGTTATGGCGACAATTTATTAAACCTTTTTCAGATGATTTAGCTAATCAAAATATTGATAATTTTAAAGTATTCAATAATCATTTATATTTTTATAAAAATGATTGGCCAGATATCAGTAAACTAAAATTTATGCGCCCAGGTTTATACCTAGGTGAATTTAAGAAAAAGAGATTTGAACCAAGTTATGCTTTAGCTCTTACTTTGAATCCCGAACATACAAATAAAAAAATTGAATTTACAAATGATCAATGGGCAAAATATTTGAGAGGTGAAACTGTGAATATTGATGTACAGGTTATGAATGGTTGGTATTTGTTAACTTGTAATCAAAAAGCATTTTCATTTGGCAAAGTAGTAAATGGAATTGTTAAAAATTTCATACCTAAAAAAATTCGATTTAAATAAATAAAAAGACACAAGAATTGTAATTCTTGTGTCTTTTTATTTATAATTGATTTTTAAAAGTTAAAAGCTCAGGGCTTAGAAAATATTTTGTTTCATGTAATTCAGCAATGTTTTTACATCCTAAAAGGACCATAATATCTTTTATTTCTTCTTTAAATTTTTCAATTGTTTCAATTAATTCATTTTTTCCATATTTAATTAATATATGTAAAAAATATCCTGAAATTCCTACATTATCAGCACCGAGACAAAGTGCTTTAACTATATCTAGTGGATTTCGAATTCCTCCAGAAGCAGTAAATGAAATATAATTTGTATAAGGTTTAATACTAAGCAAACATTGCGCTAAACTAAAACCTAAATCATTTATATATTGGTAATCATGAGAATCGTGTCTACGTTGATTTTCAATTCTTATAAAATTAGTACCACCTTTAGCACCTAGATCAATGTTTTGGATTCCAATTGAGGCAAGCTTGTTGATGGTTGTAGGTGAAATTCCTTGTCCAACTTCTTTAATCATTATTGGTTTATTTAAATTAGAAACAATTTGCTCAATATTGTCTTTCCAATAAAATTCACGATCTCCTTCAGGCATTACAATTTCTTGAGCAACATTTAAATGAATCTGCAATCCGTCAGCTTGACAAATTTTAAGTGCTTTTTGAGCATTTTCTAATGTGTTTCCAGCACCTAAATTAGTGAATAATAAAGTATCTTGAGTTATTTCTCGTAATTTAGCAAAACCTGCTTGGCAATTTTTATTTTTTAATGCAACACTTATTGATCCTGTTGCAAAAGGAATTTTACAATAGTTTGCAGCTTCTGCTAACTGAAAATTATATTTATCAGTTTCAGGACTTCCCCCAGTAATTGCATTAATAAAAAAGGGACTATCTATTTGATATCCCATTAATGTTGTTTTTAGTGAAACTTCATCTCGACTAATTTCAGGTAGATTATCAAGCATTAACTCTACTTGATCCAGTTGATTAAAACTTTTATCGTGATATTGTTTTTCGGCTATAATTACATGTTCGTCTTTTCGATGTTCTTGAATATTCATGATAAAATTTCCTCTTGATAGATTGATAATTGAAGGGGGATAATGTTATTTTTTTTCCATTCTTGAATTACATTTTTATAGTTATCATTTTTGTTAAAAATGGCAATACCACAATCGCCACCACCTGCACCTGATGTTTTTGCAGAACCACCATTATTATTAGCAATTTCAATTAATCTTTTTAACTTAGGTGTCTCAATTTCAACGCCACTTAATTTTCCTAAATTATTTAATAGGTGGTGGTTAGTATTTATCTCTTTTTGAATTAATGCGAGATTTTGTTTTTTAAACCCTTCAATTAATTTTGATACACAATCTTTACTTTTTAAAATAAAATCTTGATAGTTAGCCTCATGATAAGCTTTAACTTCTTTTATTAAGTGACTAGTAGATGCTGGTATGCCAGTCCATCCAATTAATAATTTTAAATCAGATGGTGCAGTTAGCGTTTCAATTTTTAAATCTGGCCAGTTTTGTTGAATTAAAGGTAGTAATGATTTTTGATTTTGCTTTTCTAACCAATCGCGGTTTACTGAATGATATCCAATCCAACCAGTATAAGCAATTGCTGCAATATCTCCAAGCGAACCATTTCCTTGTATATTATAATGTGCAAGAGCTGCAAGTTTAAATAAGGTTAGTCGATCAATTTTAAAGTTATAAAATGCACAAAGAACTTTGACTACACCTACTGTAACGGCTGCTGAAGAACCTAATCCATATTTTTTACCATCACCATTATCTAATTGACTATCAATAACTAAATCAAAATTTTTTAATTGAATATGATTTTCAATTAAAAATTTTTCAGTTACATGAATTGCTGATAAAACATAATCTAATGAATCTGTGTGATTAATTAAATTAACTTGATTCTTATCGCGAATCCATGAAAGGGGAGTATCCTGATATTGCTTAGAGAAAATTGTACCATGTTGTTCAGATGATTCTTTTATTGATAAATTAATAAATCTATTAATTGTTGTTACAACAGCAGGAAAACCATTTTCAACAACTGCATACTCACCAGCAATATATAATTTCCCAGGGACTTTAATATTAATCACACAACCACATCCTTATTTATTTAGATACTTAATTCCTGGTCCAGGTTTAGCAAACTCAAATTCGATATTTGAGAATTTTTGAGATAATTCATTTTTAATTATTGCTGCATCTTTTTGTTGACATAAAATTTTTACGTTTGGACCAGCATCAAGAGTGTAGTAGCATAAAATATTTTGTTCTTCTCGAATTTTTTCAACAGCTTGCATAATTTCTAAACTCATCGGTTCAAAATAATTAAAATGTGGGGTAGCACTTAAATTTAAAGAGTGCATTCTTAAAGCATTACTTTCAGTTATTTCACCTATTAATTTAAAGTCTCGTTTTTTAATAGCATCTTTTATATTTATTAAATCATTATTAACGCTTTTAACCCATGCTGAATAGAAAGGAGAAGTTTCAACAACACCTTGCATTCCTGCTCTTGATGATACTTTTTTTTCATTACGATTAACCATTGCAACCAGCATGCCAATTTCCCAATCTAATTCTTCTTCTATAGGAACAGCATAAGAACTATCATCGTCATATCCTTTTACCCATTCAACAAATCCGCCGTAAATTGATCGACACGCTGAGCCAGATCCTTTTCGAGCTAATTTAGATAAGTCTTGACGATTTAAATTTAAACCAGCAGCTTTACTTGCAGCAGCGGCTAATGCGGCATATGCAGATGCTGAAGATGCTAATCCAGCAGTTGATGGCACATGATTAACTGAATCAATTCGAGCAAATAATTTGATATTTGCTTTTTTTCGGACAATATCTAGGAACTTGGAAACTTGTAAATTATTTTGTATATTACCATTTAATGAAAAAATATCATTTTTTAAATTGCTATCAAACTGTACGCTTGTGTCTGTATAAAAATGATCTAACGTTAAGGAAAGGGATCCATTCATTGGAATTATAAGATCTTGATTCTCTTTTCCCCAATATTTTACTAATGCAATATTTGTATGCGCACGTACAGTTATTTGAGGACTCAACATTAATTAATATCCTCCTTAAATAATGGTTCTATCCATGTTTTAGTAGCCCCATTTTGCTTTAAAATATTAGAAAGGTGTAAAGCGTCACTTTGACTTTTTACAAGATTAATAAAGCAGCCACCTTTACCACCGCCAGTTAATTTGCTACCTAAAGCACCATTAGATAAGCTAACACTAATTAAATTATTTAATTCGCTACAACTTACACCAAGTTTAACGAGATTTTCTTGTGCATCATTAAATATATCGCCTAAAAGCTCAATTTTATTATTAGATAAAGCATCTTTTGCACTGTAAGTTAATTGTCCAAGATTTTCAATTAATTTTTGTGTTTCATCAGGATGCTGAATTAAACGTTCCTTTACAATAGAAATAGCTTCACTTGTTTTTCCTTTAATACCACTATCTGCAATTACTAAGTAGCCATTTAGATTAACTGGAATATTTTTTAATTCTTGGTTTCTAACCATCCAAATGGGTTCTTGGCTTGCGCATGTTGCAGCATCTAAGCCGCTAGGGTTTTTATGTGTATCTTTTTCTGCTATATTAGCTAAATTTAGAAGTCTAGTTTTTGTTAAAGGTTTATTAATATAGTTATAAAAAGCTCGAATTAAAGCAATTGAAACAGCTGCTGAAGATCCCATACCTCGTTCTGCGGGTAAAGAACTATCAATTTTGATATTTAATGATTCAAATACATTATTTTTATTTGTTAGGTAATCAATTAAATGTTTAAAACCAATCATTGAATTAGGTAAAGTATCTAACTGACCATTAAAATATGTACTTTCGATATTTATATCAGTCAAATCTGATTTCTCAATTGTAACTTTAACATTAACTGTTGTAAGAGGAAGTGCAATTGCAGGTTGACCGTATACAACAGAATGTTCGCCAATCAATATGATTTTTGCGTTACTTATTCCTTGAGCTTGAATTCTTTTTGTCTCAGTCAAGGCTAAGCTTCCTTTCATATAAGTTATTCCGATCAATTTACCTATTGGTAAAATCATTTTAATTATACATTACATTTACAAAATGTAACAATAATAATTATAAAGTTAGTCTACTGAATTTTAACATTTAAATCTTTAATTGCAAACTTTAAAAGACTAAAATGTATATCTTTTTTTGAGTTAAATTAATTTTTTTTGTAAAATCTATTATAGGAATTTATAGAGAGAGAAATGCAAAAATGAAAAAAAAGACATTTGCCGTAGTTGATTTAGAAACAACGGGAACTAAAATGGATGGTACAAATAGAATAATTCAGTTTAGTTGTGTTTTTGTTGAAGGATATAAAATTGTAAATAAGTTTAATACATTAGTTAATCCACAGTGTAATGTTCCATCAGAAATACAACATTTAACTGGAATATCACAAACAGATTTACGCAAAGCTCCAATTTTTGAAGACGTTGCGGGTACAATATACGCATTATTACAAGATACGATTTTTGTTGCACATAATATTCAATTTGATTATCGTTTCCTAAATGATGAGTTAGAGCGTGTAGGATATCCTCGGTTGGATTTATCTGGAATAGATACTGTTCAGTTAAGTCAAATACTATATCCATGTATGAACTCTTATAGACTCCAAGATTTAGCACAGTCTTTAAAGATTGTGCATGATCATCCTCATCAAGCAGATAGCGATGCGTTAGTAACAGCTAAATTATTAATAAAGTTAAAACAAAAAATTCAAAAGTTACCTTATACATTAGTAATACAATTATCAAAAATGAGTAATGTATTACTATATGAAACAGGTGATTTATTTAATGTAATTAAAAGAAATAAAACTATTGAAAAGAACTATATTAAAGTTGGAAAAATTACATTACATAAACAAGATGAAACAATTGAAGATAAATCAAATTTAAATAATAGTTGGCAGAAAAAGTGGGCTGAAAAATTTGAAAAGAGGCCAGAGCAAAATCAGTTAATTGATGATGTATATAAAGAATTAAGAGGGGCAAATAAAACTGCCTTTTTTGAAGCCCCTACAGGGATTGGAAAGACACTAGGATATTTATTGCCATGTACATTACAGTCAATTCATGGTCAAAAATTTTTAATTAGTACCACAACAAATGCTTTACAGAATCAATTGATAGAAAAAGAATTTCCTAAATTAAATAATATATTGTCTTATAAACCTAATGTTGTTTCTATTAAGGGAAGTCAGCACTATATTGATTTGGATAAGTTTGCTCATACATTGGACTTGGTGCAAAATGATTATACAAAGATGGTACAAATGAGGATATTAGTGTGGCTTTCTGAAACTAAAACAGGTGATTTAGATGAATTACAATTAACTGTAAAGCAATTGCCGTTATTTGATGAAATAGTACATCATGGTATAAAGGGACTTAATCCAGATAGCATGTATTATAAATATGATTTTGTTCAACGAAGATCACAAGAAATAAAAAATGCGGATTTTATAGTTACAAATCATGCATATTTACTGAAACATGCTTCTGAATTTCAAAAATTAAATCGAGTTTTGATTATTGATGAAGCACAACAGCTTGTTGCAACAACATTGCAGAATAATAATCAAATTTTAGATTTAGATGAAGTTAAGATTTTAGCTGATACACTTTTAGTAAAGATGGAATCTTGTGTTTCTTATTCATTTAATAATTTAGTTAAACAAAATTTAATTACAGAAGCAGAATATCATAAATTATTGTTGCATATTAGAACTATTGATCATCAAGTACCAGTAATTCGTGATGATTTATATTTCAATTTTATTCAGAAAAAAAATAATTTAGGTATCAATGAAATACCTATAAAATTTAAACGTTTATTTGGATTTTTTAAATCGAATGTAAATATATGGAAAAAAATTGATAACTCTATAAAATTTATAAATAAAAAAAATCAAAGTTTATATCAACATTTTATTGAATTGCTTGATAATAATAGATTAGATAATCAATCATTTAGTTTGTTTAAATCATATTTTAAGTTATGTAACCAACTTTTAGACTTATTAAAAAATTGGAATTTACTATCAGTTGAAGAACTTGAGCATAATCAAGATCAAAGTTTGATTTGGTTAAGTTATCCTGTCAATCAAGAAGGAGCACACCTGCGAATTCATTTTGGCCTTTTTGAAGCTTCTGATTTTTTAACAAATTCTGTATATAAACAATTTACTAAAGTATTTTTATTTAGTGGAAATCATTTTTCAAAACAAACATATTCTTACATTAGTCAACAATTAGGTTTAGATTTAAAAACTTCGCATTATGTATATAAAACATCATTTGATTATCAAAAAAATTCAAAACTCGTTGTAATAAAGGATGCTCCAGATGTTTCATATTCAGCTAAGGAAGAATATATAAAATATTTAGTACATTCAATAAAACAAATATGTCATGCACAAAATAAACAAACAATGGTTTTATTTAATTCAAATGAAGTCATAGAAAAAGTGTATAATTGCTTAATTGATTCAAGTTTAAATGAAAATTGGGAAATTTTAGCACAGGGAATCACAGGAAGTTCTGAAAAAGTAAAGAAGCGTTTTATTAATGATAGTAATTTCTCACAATTGTTATTAGCTACTGGAACATTTTGGGAGGGAATAGACTTACCTCAAAAAAAACTTGAAACTTTAGTAATAACAAGATTACCATTTCAAGCTTTTCAAAGTTCATATAATCAAATACGTTATCGAAAAGAGGAACAAAAGGGTGGAAATGCATTTAATGATATAAGTTTACCAGAAGCTGTAATGCGATTCACGCAAGGAATAGGAAGATTAATTCGAACTCAAAATGATAAGGGGTTAGCAATTTTACTTGATTCAAGAATTTTAACCCGAAATTACGGACAAGAATTTTTTAAATCATTACCAAATAAAATGCCTGTAGATAAAATTATTCAGGATAATTTAGAAAGTACGATTCAAAGTTTTTTTGATAAGTAATAAGATAGGAGAAAATTATGACAACACGGATTGAACGTCAAATTAAACGTAATAAACACTTGATTATTTACGGTATTATTGCTTTGGTTTTCATTTTAATTTGGGGATTTTATATGATTGCTCAAATGCCATATAGAGAAGCAAAACATGAAGCAACACAAATGGCAGAAAAATATGCAAAAATTGAAAATGTAGATAACTTCTATATTTATAATCGTGATAACACATATTACACGGTCGAAGGTGAAAATAACAATAATCAAAAAATATATGTAACTATTCCTAAAAAAGGAAATAAAATATTTATTTATGATAAAAATAAGGGAATATCTTTAAATGATGCTCAAAAAATTGTAGAAAATAAATTTGCACCT
This sequence comes from Ligilactobacillus cholophilus, assembly GCF_030389495.1. NCBI lineage: Bacteria > Bacillati > Bacillota > Bacilli > Lactobacillales > Lactobacillaceae > Ligilactobacillus > Ligilactobacillus cholophilus. The sequence goes on along the minus strand of NZ_CP127832.1, from coordinate 697,544 downwards.
AAGAAAATAATTAAAACTGTTTTTGGAATGAAAGATGGTAAAACTCCAATTTGGGAAGTTGCATATAAAAATAAACAAGGAAATTTATGTTATGCACAGGTAGAGTTTAAGAATGGTAAGATCTTACAAAATATCAGTAATTTATGATTAATTTTTTAATGACACATTATCAAAGATAGTTTATAATTTAGTAGAACAATAATATATTATATAGAAGACCAAAAATTTTTATTAAGGAGGAACAGCTTGTGAAGACAATTAGTATTATTGATTCCAAAAACCATGTTAACGAAAAAGTTAAAATTGGAGTTTGGTTGACAAATAAACGTTCAAGCGGAAAAATTGCTTTTCTACAATTGCGAGATGGATCAGCTTATTTTCAAGGAGTTGTAGTAAAAAATAATGTTTCCGAAGAAGTGTTTAAGATTGCTAAAGAAGTAAAGCAAGAAACAAGCATGTATGTGGTGGGAACAATTCATGAAGATTCTCGTTCACATTTTGGATATGAAATTGAAATCGAAGATATAGAAATAGTCGGTGAAAGTGAAAATTATCCAATTACTCCTAAGGATCATGGAACAGATTTCTTAATGGATCATCGTCATTTATGGTTACGTTCAAAGCGTCAATTTGCAATTATGAAGATCCGTAACGAAATTATTCGTGCAACATATGAATTCTTTAACAATGAAGGATTTATTAAAATTGATGCTCCTATTCTAACAGGAAGTGCACCAGAAGGCACAACTGAATTATTCCATACAAAGTATTTTGATCGTGATGCATATTTATCACAATCTGGTCAACTTTATGAAGAAGCTGGCGCAATGGCATATGGAAAAGTATTTTCATTTGGACCAACATTCCGTGCAGAAAAATCTAAAACTCGTAGACATCTAATTGAATTTTGGATGATTGAACCTGAAATGGCATTTATGCACCAAGAAGAAAGTTTGGAGCTCCAAGAAAGATATATTGCATATTTAGTACAAAACGTATTAGATCATTGTGATTATGAATTAGATATTTTAGGAAGAGATAAAACAACATTAAAACGTTATACTGAACTTCCATATCCACGTATTTCATATGATGATGCAATTGAATTATTACAAGAATCTGGAGAATTTCCAGATGTTAAGTGGGGAGAAGATTTTGGATCTCCTGAAGAAACATACTTGGCAGAACATTTTAGTAAACCAGTATTTGTAATGAATTATCCTAAGGCAATTAAACCATTTTATATGAAACCACATCCAACACGTGATGATATTGTAATTTGTGCAGATTTATTAGCACCTGAGGGATATGGTGAAATTATTGGTGGATCAGAACGTGCAACTGATGCAGAGTATCTAGAAGAACAAATTAAGAATGCTGGATTAAACATCAAAGATTATGAATGGTACTTAGATTTGCGTCGTTATGGAAGTGTTCCTCATTCAGGATTTGGTCTTGGATTAGAACGAGCAGTAACTTGGATTACTGGAGAAGATCATATACGTGAAGCTATTCCATTCCCACGTTTATTAAATCGTATTTATCCTTAATATTTATTAATTTAAGAGAGATTGTGCATTTTATGTAACAGCCTCTCTGTTTTTTTGTTATATAATTAAGTTAGAAGGGAGATTTTTATGGGTAAAGATATTGCATTTAAAATTTTAAATGATGGAAGTACAAATATTCCGAATGTAATCCTTTATAATTATAAAAAACTAGGATTAAATGATACTGAATTTGTATTTTTAATTGAATTGCTTTCTGTCTTAAAAAGTGAAAATTATATTTTAAATTTTCAGGAGATCTCTCAAATAATGGATAAAACAGATGCTGAAGTTTATTCTCTTTTAAATAGTTTAATTCAAAAGGGCATAATAAGTTTGAATTCTGTAAAAGATAGTCAAGGCAGAAACGATGATAAATATAGTTTTACTCCTTTATACAAAAAGATTGTAAAAGTTTTAAATGAAAATGAGAAAGAAGAAGAAACTAAAAAAAATAATACTAGTCGTGAAGATGTATTTTTAAGGATTCAAAAGGAATTTGGTAGACAATTATCATCTTTTGAAATTGAAATGGTAGATAATTGGCTAACCGAAGATAACTATTCTGCTGAATTAATCATATTAGCATTAAAAGAGGCTATATTAAGTAATGCTTATAGTTTGAAATATATGGATAAGATTTTAATTTCATGGGAAAATAGAGGAATAAAGAATGCTAATGATGTTCAAAGAGTAAGAGATCAACGTAGGGGAAAAGAAAAGCCTAAGCTTTCAGGGAATACCTCTAAGCCTAAAATTCCATTAATAAAATTTTCAAATAATAATTAAAAATAAAGGACTATGGATTTTATCCATAGTCCTTTATTTTTATTATTAAATTCCACGTAAGATGCCGACAATTTCTTTATTATTTATAACATTTTGATTAATCATTGTAACTTGTCCGCCATATACTAATGTGTAAATTGCAATTTCATTTTCCTGAATTTGTTTTTCAGACTCGATTTCATTATCAACATCTTGACATGCAATAATTAATTGATCCAGACGTCCTTCAATAGCAGCTTGCTTAATATCTTCTAGATTATCTAAGAATCGCTTTTTTGAATGAGCAATATCAATAGCTTGCTCAATATTTTGTTGTTTTTTATTGATGAAGTCCTCATTTATCTTTTTAGTAACTTTTTCTAATGATTCATGGTTAATAATAGATGGTGTTGTTATTACATATTTCACATTTAAAAATTGATTATGAGAAATTTTCTTGAATTCACCTGCATCTGCATCAGTTGCCATTAATACAACATTTAAATGATCTTTTAAACTAATATGTTTATTTACATATTCATCAACAATGCGGAAGTAGCGTTCCATATTTGACTGCTCTGCTTCAGATTTTACATCATTTCCTCTAAATTGATCGTATGAAGCACCACCACGTTGTTCCATACGAATTTTTTGATCGGGTGTATCAATATCTAATGCTTTTACTGCAGAAGTAGGAGCTTCTTTAGGTAAATTCTTTTTAATTACTAATCCATTTTTAACACTAAACATCTCAAAACCAGACCGGCTTATTTTAAGAATATTATATGTTGGCATAAATTCAATTCCTGAAATAATAGGTAGGATATAAGGGCTTTCACTAACATGTACTTGTAAATCAACTTTACGTGGTAAATAATAATGATATGTTGCTTCTTTACCAATAATGACAGCTAGTGATTTTGACTGTGCATAATCAAAGATTATATCATTTTTAGTATCTTTAATTTTTTTATCGTATTTTTGCCAACCTTTATCCCCAAATTGTTGAGCATACAATTTTTTTGCTTTTAATAACAAACTATTAAATTCAGTATCATCAAAGCGATAATTGCCATTATTTGGATATAAAGGCAAATACATTGAAATAAAAGGTCCCGAAATCTTTTCATTAATTACAATATTCTTTAAATCATTTTTTAATGACATAATGAATAGCCTCCTTTAACTTACAATTTTATTATATAATAAAATTTATAAAGAGGGCATTAATAAGCATTTATATAACAATACACTTATAAAAAAAGAGATGGTATAATACCATCTCTTTTTTAATGACTAGTATTTGTATTTTCTTGTTGCTTGTTTTCTTCGTTCTGTTGTGTATTTTCATTATGTTGTTCACTATTTGATTGAGTGTTTTGTACATTTTGATTTTCTTGTTCACTATTTGCATTTACTGAGCTACTTGTTGCTTCTGAACTTTGAGAAGAACTTTTTACTTCAGAAGAAGATTTTGAAAGTTCAGAAAATACACTCTTATATGAAGAAATAGATTTTTTAGAACTTGAAGAACTATATAATAAACTTGAAGGTGGTTCTGAACCTGATAAGTATAGTTCTCGAACACCATTGATGTATTTAACATAAACATCAGCTGGTTTTGTCCAATCAGTATTTGTTACACCTTGAGACATATATGACATAATTTCTTTATAATATTGTGATGCTAAACTTGCAGTAGACTGAACCATATAATTTCCTGATTCATACTGATGGTCATATCCTAACCAAACTGAAACAGAGTAGTTCTTTGTATACCCGTTAAACCACGAATCCATTATAGCACCAGAAGGGAATTTACTTGCTACATCAGATGGATAAGCATTTGTCCCAGTTTTACCAGCTTGATATAAGCCACTGATATTTGCTTTTGTACCTGTACCTTTTGAGGATGTAATAACTTGTTTAAGCATATCAGTAATCATATATGCAGTAGATGTTTTCATTGCACGTTTACCATGACTAGAGAATTCTTTGACAGTTCCATCTGGCGTTTCAATTGCATTGATATATTGTGGCTTGTAGTAAATTCCGCCATTTGCAAAAGCAGCATATGCAGCAGCATTTTGTAAAGTTGAAGATGGAATTCCAATCCCATTTTGATAATTTAATTTATTTTTAAAACTAAATCCAAGTCCCTTTAAGAAAGTAGTTGCTTTATCAATTCCAACGCTAGATAAGGCATGAATTGCAGGAATATTACGTGATTCGATCAAAGCTTCACGCATTGTCATATTACCTTCGTATTTATGATCAAAGTCATAAAGTTGTATATCAGTGCCTGGATAAGTATATGGTTCATCTTCGAGTAAATGATACGTTGCCCAACTATTATATTCAATTGCAGGAGCGTAATCCATTAATGGCTTAGCAGTGGAGCCGTCAGTACGATCTGTTTGAACTGCTCGGTTTAATCCAAAAGTTACATCGCTATTTTTACGACCACCAATCATTGCAACAACTTTACCATTATTTGGATCAACTACGGTTGAAGCAATTTGAATTTCATCATTTGGAAAAGTTATGTAATCATTAGTATTAGCTACTTCATACATTCTCTTTTGGATATCCATATCCAAATTAGTATAGATTTTTAAACTTTGAGAATATGGTTTATATCCCTTCTTTTCTGCAGCAGTAATAACCTCTTTAATATATGAATCGGCTATTTTGGTGTTTTCACTATATTGTTCAGTATTAGAATGTTTTGGTAATAATCCATCATTAATATCTTTAGATTTAGCATCACGTAATTCTGCAGCAGATATTTTTTTATTTTCATACATTGCTTGTAAAACTTCATTACGACGTTTTAATGCTAGATCAGGATTAGCATATGGATTATAAGAAGAAGGGGCATTTGGTATTCCAGCAATTAAAGCTGTTTGTGCTAGATTAAGTTTATTTAATGATTTTCCATAATAAAATTTAGCAGCAGTTTCCATCCCATAATTTCCATTTCCCATAAACACTTTATTAATATAGAATGTTAAAATCTGATCTTTGGAATAGTGTTTATCTAATTGAATGGCAAGCCATGCTTCTTGAGCTTTTCGCTTTAAAGTTTGATCAGATTTTGCAGTTGAGAAATATGACAATTTAATTAACTGTTGATCAATTGTACTTCCTCCTTGCAAACCAGAACCAGGAGCCAAATTATTTAAAAATGCACCTAAAATACGCTTAAAGTCGATACCATTTTGTTCATAGAAACGACGGTCCTCAATTGATACAATTGCATCTTTTAATTGTTTTGGTACTTTATTAGCAGAAATAGAAATTCGATTATCAGATCCAAGTGAGGTTATTTTTTTATTATTTGCGTCGTAAATAACAGTTGAACCAGGACTAGATAATTTACTTTCACTTAATTTAGGAGCACTTTGTACATAATAAAAGAATAGGGTAGCACCTAAAGCAATACCTATTATTAAGGTTACAAATATAATCAAAAAAATCCGTTTAATTATTTGCGATGGGGATTTTTTGCTCGCTCTTTGTTCTGATTGACGACGAGCAACCCTTGAATATTTAGGATCTTGTTCCTTCATTTTCTTCTCCTTCAATTTGTTTAATTAATAAATCTACATATTTAAGATATGGAATTCGTGGTTGTAAAGAGTAATTGATTTTAAAACTGTTTTTTTGAATTTCTGATTTGGGAATTGACTTGCGTTCATTTTGTTGGTTATCCCAATATTTAAAGAGTAAATTGCAAGGCATCAGAAATAATTCATCAGTTAAAACAAAACGAACTATGGTAAAACAAATTCCTTTCTGCTTTAAACATGCTTTCATATGTTTAATTTGATGTGCATGAAAATTACTTAAAGGAAAAGAGGTTTTATTTTTAGTTTCTTTTGCTTCAAAATCTAAATAATATCCGCGATAAATACCATTATAATCTGTTGTTGATGGAGTCTTAAAATAAGCTTTTTTGATTACAGCAGCACTTCGCTTGGGATAATCAACATCAACAATTTGGATAGGAATTGGTTTCTTATGTATTACTGCAATTTCATTTTCCAAATAATAAGCATTACTATCGTTAATTTCTTGTTCTAAAGACATTCCGCGATTTCCATAGATGATTTTTGATTTATGTTTTTCATGAAATATGTTACTCTTCTTTTGTGAGTAAGGTTTCCCATTTGGATAATTGAATGTCATCTAAAACCACGCTCCTATCCCGGTATTTTACCATTTATCGAAATTTAAGGCAAAGAAACTTTAAATAGTGAGGTTAATTATGAGATTATGGGTAAGTGGATATCGTAACTATGAACTAGGAATTTTTAGTAATAATGACCCTAAAGTAACAGTTATTAAATATTTATTAAAAAAACATTTTGAAAGCAAATTTAACGAAGGATTAGAGTGGATAATTTCAAGTGGGCAATTAGGAATTGAACAATTAGCAATAGAAGTTGCGCTTGAAATGAAAGCAGATTATCCTGAATTAAAAACATCAATAATGTATCCTTTTAATGAGTTTGGAAACAGATGGAATGAAACAAATCAGGCAAAGTTACATGAACTAGAAGAAAAGGTTGATTTTTGTGCAAGTGTTAGCAATAGTCCATATGAATCAGTACAACAATTAAAAAATTTTCAAAAATTTATGTTAACACATACTGATCAAGCCACATTAATCTATGATCCAGAATATCCTGGAAAGTCTAAATTTGATTTCGTAGCAATAAAAAATTATAGTTATAATCATAGGTACAAATTTAACTTATTTAATATGGATGATTTGCAATCAGCCGCGAATGAATTTCAAGAAAAAAATAATTGGCAAAATGATTGAAATCTGATATAATAACTCATGTTATGAGTTAAGTACCTATTCGGAGATGAGGTGTAATTTTATGGAAAATGTCAATCTTACGCCTAAAGAAATCGTAAATAAACATTTTAAACCTAAAATGCGAGGATATGATCCTGCAGATGTTGATGAATTTTTAGATAAAGTTATTCAAGACTATGAAACTTTTACTAAAGAAAATCAACGGTTACAAATGGAAAACGATCGTCTTGTAAGTAAGGTCGATGAACTTACAAAACAGGTTGCAGTAGGTAAATCTGGACAAACTGCAAGACCTACTTCAAACATGACCAATATGGACATTTTGAAACGTCTTTCTAATTTGGAACGACGGGTTTTTGGTGCTCAACTTAACAGTGATGACGACCAAAGTAATCGGTTTTAATTAAATAATTATTTTGTGTAGTGTTCGGGTAATCGCGGGTTGCATTTGCAGCCTGAGGAAAGTCCAAGCTTGCACAGGCTGAGATGCCTGTAGTGATCGTGCTTGCTGAAAAAATAAGGCAAGGTATCTAGTGTATTCTAGGTAACGGCAGACAAAAGGGCTAAAGCATTATGCCATGTCTGAGTAGTCTTGAAAAGTGCCACAGTGACGAAGTAATAATGGAAACATTATTAGTGGAACGCGGTAAACCCCTCGAGCAGGTAACCCAAATTTTGGTAGGGGCGCTTCATGACGGAAATGAACTAATCATGGGGGCGAGTTTTTAACTCGGAGATAGATGATTACCACTGATTCCAATTCCTGGTTGGATGACGTACGGAACGTGGCTTATAGAGCACTGCATATAACAGGTTAAGAGGCTGTGGCTTAAGTCATAGTCTCTTTTTAATTTTATATACTAATTTAGAGATTAATCTGAAATAAATTTTGTGAGGATGAAATTTTATGAAATTAATTGCTACTTGTGCTGCTGGCATAGAAAGCGTATTAGGAAATGAAATGAAACATCTTGGATATTCAGCCAATGTAGAAAACGGAAGAGTTTGTTTTGATGGTGACTTTGATGATGTGATTTTTACAAATTTGTGGTTAAGAACTGCTGATAGAATTAAAATTGTATTGTCGCAATTTACTGCTAAAACATTTGAAGAACTTTTTGAAAATGTTAAGGAAATTCATTGGGAAGATTGGCTTGCTTTAGATTCCGCTTTTCCAGTTAATGCTAAAAGTCAAAAATCTCAACTTCATAATGTTCCAAGTATTCAATCTATTGCTAAAAAAGCTATTGTTGAAAAAATGAATCAAACATATCATAGGCGAACAAAATTTCCTGAAACTGGCAGTGTATATCCAATTGAAGTAATTATTAATAAAAATAAAGTAATGGTTACATTAGACACAAGTGGCTCTAGTCTTTTTAAAAGAGGATATCGATTAGATAAAGGAGGGGCTCCACTAAAAGAAAATATGGGAGCAGCACTTGTGTTACTTTCACATTGGTATCCAGAGTTACCATTTGTAGATCCAACATGTGGTTCTGGAACTATTCCGATCGAAGCAGCAATGATAGGGAAAGATATTGCCCCAGGACTAAAAAGAAAATTCGCATTTGAAAATTGGCAACAAGTTTCTTGCCAAAAAATTAAATGTCAAAGAGAAAAAGCTAAAAGTAAGATAAAAAGTGATATTGAACTGGATATTTCAGGATACGATATTGATGGTAGAATGATTAATATTTCAACTGTGAATGCAAAAGCAGCAGGTGTGTTAGATAATATTAAGTTTAAACAAATGGCACTTAAAGATTTCCATACTGAAAAAGTAAATGGAATAATAGTATCAAATCCCCCATATGGTAAACGATTAAGTGATCGTGAATCGGTTCATAAAATTTATAATCAAATGGGAGAAATATATCGTCCATTAACAAGTTGGAGCAAATATATCTTAACTAGCGATCTACAGTTTGAAAAATATTATGGTCAAATTGCCTCAAAAAAGCGTAAATTATATAATGGTTCTTTAAGAACTGACTTATTCCAATATTGGGGTAAAAAAATTAGATAAATTTAAATGAGGAGTTATAAAATGAATGAAAATAAAAAATATTTTTGTCAACCAGATATACCTACATCAATCACGTGTTGGTCATTTACATGGATGATATTTTTAACTAGTATGCTCCTATGGCTTGAAATTACGGTATTTCAAATTTGGACTTTAATTATATTAATTTTATTTATTTTAGTTGCTTTTATACAAATAAGAGGCAGATATTTAACAATATCAGAAGATGAAATTAATTATCATGCTTTAATTTTATATAATAATATTGTAATTAAGAAATCTGCAATCAAAACAATTTCAACAAACAAATGGGGACTTATAAAAATCGAAACAGCGTCGAATGTTTATGAATTTCTAACTTTACCTAAAATAGCAAATAAATTAACAACTGCATTAAGTAAATAATATTTTGTATTATAAAATTGCATTTTAAGGGCTTGGAGGCATTCAATGTCATTTTTAGGATATATTTTTATTAGTTTTATTATTTTAGTAATTGATCAAATAGTTAAATGGCAAATTGTAATTCATATACCATTAAATACTACAATTTCATTTATTCCACATATTTTATCATTAAGCAATGTACGTAATACAGGAGCGGCGTGGAGCATTTTTGCTGGACAACAATTATTATTTTTTATCATTTCAATAATTGCATTGATCGTAATGGTTGTTCTACTAAAAAGAAATAATCATGATAAATTATTTGCATTAGCATTAGCTTTTATGATTGGTGGTACATTAGGAAACTTTTTAGATAGGTTGAGATTAGGTTATGTTATAGATATGTTTACATTAGATTTTATTAATTTTCCGATTTTTAATATCGCTGACTGTGCATTAACAATTGGAGTTGTTTTACTAATTATTGCTTTATTTAAAGGTGAAGATGATGTATGAATTTGAAATTTTAGATGAAAAAGGAAGATTAGATAAAGTCTTAGCTATACTTTTACCGGAGATTTCTAGATCCCAAATTAAAAATTTAATTGAAAATGGTAATGTAACAGTAAATAACAAAAGTGAAAAACCGAAGTATAAGGTTAAATCTGGAGACCAAATCAAACTAATAAAACCTAAAACTAAAAAAATAGATTTGGAACCAGAAAATATTGATCTTGATATTGTCTATGAAGATAACGATGTAATTGTAGTAAATAAACCACAAGGAATGGTTGTTCATCCTGCACCAGGACATGAAAAACATACATTAGTCAATGCGCTACTTTATCATTCTCCGCTATCAACAATCAATGGTACTTTTCGACCAGGAATAGTACATAGAATTGATAAAGATACTTCTGGATTATTAATGGTTGCTAAAAATGATGTGGCACATCAAAGTTTGGCAAAACAATTAAAAGAGAAAACTAATAAACGAGAGTATATTGCATTAGTTTATGGAAACATAAAAGAAGATAAGGGGACAATTGATGCACCAATAGGTAGGAACCCTCAAGACAGGAAAAAACAAGCAGTTGTGAAAAATGGTAGAAGGGCAGTCACACATTTTGAAGTATTAAAACGATATCAAAACTTTACTTTAGTAAAATGTATTTTAGAAACAGGAAGAACGCATCAAATACGCGTTCATATGAAATATATTGGTCATCCATTAGTTGGTGATCCATTATATGGTCCTAAAAAAGTTATTGGTAATACAGGACAATATTTACATGCTGCTGTATTAGGATTTAAGCATCCTACAACTGGCAAAGAACTATTATTTTCAGCCGATTTGCCACAAAATTTTCAAAAAATGTTAAGAAAGCTTGACAATTTAAACAAATAAAGGTAAATTAAAAGAAATAGAAAAAGACCTTTAAAACTAGTCCCGTGAGGCTAACAAGGTAAGCAGAGTGATTACTGGCTTAGTCTATGCGAAATCAGTTTTGTATATGGCTAAGTCTTTTTTGTTAGGAGGAATAATTTTGTCAAAAGAAATCTACGATTCAATGGCTGTTAAGCGTGCACTAACACGTATGACATATGAAATTATCGAACGTAATAAGGGAATTGATAACTTAGTTTTAGTTGGCATTAAAACACGTGGTGTGTACTTAGCTCAACGTATTGCTAAACGTTTAGAGCAACTGGAAGGTGCTAAAATTCCTGTTGGAGAGTTAGACATTTCAATGTATCGTGATGATCGTGAACATAAAGAAGATCCAGTTGTAAGAGACTCTCAACTTTCATTTGATATTACTGGAAAACATGTAATATTAGTTGATGATGTTTTATATACTGGTCGGACTATTCGTGCCGCTTTAGATGCATTAATGGATCAAGGAAGACCTAAAAAAATAAATTTAGCAGTTTTAGTTGATCGTGGACACCGTGAATTACCAATACGAGCAGACTTTGTCGGAAAAAATATTCCAACTGCTTTGAATGAGCAAGTATCAGTTTTTGTTGAAGAAATTGATGGCAAAGATGGAATTGATCTTATAAAAGAAAATGACTGATTTTTAAATAGTAACCATTTAATTGACTCCAGAGAGGGCAAAACGGTTGGTATTTCTGTTGTGATACACAAAAATGACAAGCCATATTAACAAAGCCTATCTGGATTCAGATAGGCTATTTTTTATAAAAAAAATGAGGTGAATTGATTATGAAGAATGTAGCATTAAAGAATTTTGTAACTGTTGAAGATTTAACAAATGATCAAGTATTAAGTTTGATTGAACATGCAGAAAAATTTAAAGATAATACATATCAATTAGAGTTAACAGAACCTGTATATGCATCAAATCTTTTTTTTGAAAGTTCAACACGTACACATACAAGTTTTGAAATGGCAGAAAAGAAATTAGGAATTCAAGTAATTTCATTTGATCCAGAACATTCATCAATTAATAAGGGTGAAACTTTGTATGATACTTTATTAACTTTAAATGCTTTAGGGGTAAATATGTGTGTCATTCGTCATTCTCAAAATGAATATTACAAATCTTTAATTTCATTAAATGAAGATCAACATTTAGAAATGCCAATTTTAAACGGTGGTGATGGAAGTGGACAACATCCTTCACAATGTATGTTAGATTTAATGACAATTTATGAAGAATTTGGACATTTTAAAGATTTAAAAATTGCGATTGCAGGGGATATCACCAGTTCTAGAGTAGCCCGTAGCAATATGGAACTTCTTCATCAACTAGGCGCAAAACTTTATTTTGCAGGCCCAGAATATTGGTATGATCAAAAATTTGAAAAATACGGTGAAAGATGTGAACTAGATGATGTAATTGATCAACTTGATGCGGTTATGTTATTGCGTGTTCAACATGAAAGACATGCAGGCGACAATAATGAAAATGATTTTTCAGCTGTAAATTATCATGAGAAATATGGTTTAACTAATAAACGTTACCAACAAATGAAGAAGGAAGCAATTATCATGCATCCAGGACCAATTAATCGTGATGTTGAATTATCTTCAAATTTAGTTGAAGCTGAGAGATCAAGATTTTTCAATCAAATGCAAAATGGTGTTTATATGAGAATGGCAATGATAGAGGCAGTTTTAAGAGGAAATAAATTAGGAGGATTAAAATAATGCAAATTTTATTACAAAATGGACATGTATATCAAAATGAGGCTTTTGTTAATGCAGATGTTTTAATAAAAGATAATAAAATTGCTGCAATAGGTAAAATAAAACCAAGTAGTGAAATGAAAGTTATTGACATTACTGGAAAAATTGTAACACCAGGATTAGTTGATGTACATGTGCATTATAGAGATCCAGGTCAAACATATAAAGAAAATGTTCATAGTGGAAGTTTGGCTGCTGCACATGGTGGCTTTACTACAGTTTGTGCTATGGCAAATGTTGAACCGGTTCCTAATGGATTAAATGAAATTAAAAGTATGATTGAACATAATAGAAAAGAAAGTATAGTACATATTTTTCAATATGCCCCAATTACTGAAGATTTAACTTCAGATAAATTAATTGATTATCAAGCAATGAAAAATGCAGGAGTTTGTGGCTTCAGTAATGATGGACATGGTGTACAAAAAGGTGGAACAATGTTTCAAGCAATGAAGCACATTCAAAAAACTGGATTACCATTAGCAGAGCATATTGAAGATGATTCCTTGAAATTCGATGGAGTTATGAACGCAGGGGAAAATGCGGAGAAATTGGGATTATCAGGAATTTTAAGTGAATGTGAATCAGCTCAATTAGCACGAGATTTAGTATTGGCAGCTAGAACTAAAGTTCATTATCATGCTTGTCATGTATCTACAAAAGAAAGCGTAGAATTAATTAGACTAGCTAAGCAACATGGTGTAAATGTAACATGTGAGGTTGCACCTCATCATTTATTATTAACGGATGACATGATTACTAAAGATGATGCATATTTTAAAATGAATCCTCCATTAAGAACTAAGGAAGACCAAGCTGCATTAATTGAAGGATTACTTGATGGAACAATAGATATGATTGCTACAGATCATGCACCTCATTCCAAAGAAGAAAAACAGCATGGATTTAAAAATGCATGTTTTGGAATTACCGGAAGCGAAACTGCATTTGCAAGTTTATATACAAAATTTGTTAAAAATAATGTGTTTACATTAACACAACTAGTAAATTGGATGGCAATTAAGCCAGCTAGTCTATTTAATTTAAAGGATGCAGGGATGCTTAGAATTTCTGATCAAGCAGATATTGCAGTTTTTGATTTAAATCATCCATTTGAATTAAATGAAAATGATTTCTTATCAAAGGGTAAGAATACGCCTTTTGTAAATACAAAATTATTTGGTAAAACTGTTTTAACGTTTGTAAGTGGCAAAATAGCATATTCTGAAGAAGGAGTTAAATAATTTGAAGAGGTATTTAGTTTTAGAAGACGGAAGTGTTTTTGAAGGAGAAGCATTTGGATCAAAACAAATTGCAACTGGAGAAGTAGTTTTTTCTACAGGAATGACAGGATATCAAGAAGCAATTACAGATCAATCATATGCAAATCAAATATTAGTATTTACTAACCCATTAATTGGAAATTATGGTGTTAACTTAGATGATTATGAATCTTTGCAACCAAAATGTCGTGGTGTAGTTTGTCGTGAAGTTGCAAGATATTCCAATAGTTGGCGTAAGCAAGATACACTGGATCATTTCTTAACACAAAATTCAATTCCTGGTATTAGTGGAATCGATACTAGAAAATTAACTAAAATAATTCGAAATCACGGGACAATGAAAGGTTGTTTAGTAAACTCTATTGAAGACAAAAATCATACAATTGAGCAGTTAAAAGCAACGGTATTGACAGATCAATTAGTAGATCAAGTATCAACTAAACAGCCATATCCAAACCCAGGCACTAAAAGAAATATTGTTGTTGTGGATTTTGGAGCAAAACATAGCATTTTAAGAGAATTAAGTCAAAGAGACTGCAATACCATTGTTATGCCATATACTGTGAAAGCAGAAGAAATTTTACGTTTACATCCAGATGTAGTATTACTATCAAATGGACCTGGTGATCCTAAGAGTCTTCCAAATGCTATTACAATGATTCAAAATTTGATGGGTAAATTACCTATTATGGGTGTTTGTTTAGGGCATCAATTAATGTGTTTAGCAAATGGAGCTGATACATTTAAGATGAAATTTGGTCATAGAGGATTTAATCATCCAGTTCAAGAAATTGCAACAGGAGAAATTGCATTTACTTCACAAAATCATGGATATGCAGTAGATCCAAATTCATTAAAGAATACAGATTTAATGCCAACTCATATTGAAATAAATGACCATACAATTGAAGGCGTTAGACATCGCAAATATCCCGCATTTTCTGTGCAATTTCATCCAGATGCCGCTCCTGGACCTCATGATGTGGTAAGTTTATATGATGATTTTATGCGAATGGTTGATTTAAGAAAGGATGAAAATCGTGACTAAAAAAACAGATATTCACAAGATTATGGTTTTAGGTTCTGGCCCTATTATTATTGGTCAGGCAGCTGAATTTGACTACTCGGGTACACAAGCATGTTTATCTCTTAAAGAAGAAGGATATGAAGTTGTACTTGTTAATTCTAATCCAGCAACTATTATGACTGATGAAGAAATTGCAGATAAGGTATATCTTGAACCTTTAACCGTTGAATCAGTCGAAAGAATTATTCGACAAGAATATCCAGATGCATTGCTTCCAACTTTAGGTGGACAAATTGGTCTTAACTTAGCTGTTGAATTAAATAAAAAAGGTATTTTAGATGAATTCAATATTGAATTACTTGGAACAAATTTAAAAGCAATTGATGAAGCAGAAGATCGTGAAAAATTTAAAAAATTAATGGAAGATCTTAACGAACCAATACCACCTTCAAAGACAGTTAATACAGTTGAAGAGGCATTGTCTTTCGCAAAAGAAATTGGTTATCCTGTAATTGTTCGACCAGCATTTACAATGGGTGGAACTGGTGGAGGTATGTGTGATAATCCAGAACAATTAGAAAAAATTGCAAGTAATGGATTGGATTTATCTCCAGTTTCTCAATGTTTGATTGAAAAATCTATTGCTGGATTTAAAGAAATTGAGTTTGAAGTCATGCGTGATAAAAATAATAATGCAATGGTTGTATGTTCAATGGAAAATGTTGATCCAGTTGGAACACATACAGGAGATTCAATTGTTGTTTCTCCAACTCAGACATTATCTGATCGTGAATATCAAATGTTACGTGATTGTTCACTAAAATTAATCAGAGCATTAAAAATCGAAGGCGGATGTAATGTTCAATTAGCATTGAGTCCAAATAGTTATCAATATTATGTAATTGAAGTAAATCCTCGTGTTTCACGCTCATCTGCACTTGCATCTAAAGCTACTGGTTATCCAATTGCAAAATTAGCTGCTAAGATTGCTGTGGGATTGACACTTGATGAAATTAAAAATCCTGTTACAAAAACAACTTTTGCTGAATTTGAACCTGCATTAGATTATGTTGTAACTAAAATTCCTCGCTTCCCATTTGATAAATTTAGAGATGCAAATCGTAATTTAGGAAGTCAAATGAAAGCAACTGGTGAAGTAATGGCAATTGGACGTAATTTAGAAGAATCAATCCAAAAAGCTGTACATTCACTAGAAATTGACCAAACTGATTTGTTAGATTTCGATGATAGTTCAATCAGCGATGAAGAAGTGGAAAATCATCTTGTCAATATTCAAGATGATCGGATCTTCTATTTAGCTGAAGCATTTAGAAGAGGTTACTCTATTGAAGAAATTCATGAATTGACTCAAATTGATGGATATTTCCTAAGTATTATTCAGCATATTGTAGAGATTGAGAAAGATTTATTGAATAATTGCAAAAATGTTGAAAGCTTAAAGGATGCAAAAGAATATGGTTTTAGTGATTATACAATTGCGCGTCTTTGGAAAATGAAAGAATCTGAAGTACGAAAATTTAGAATTAAAAACCATATTGTCCCAGTTTACAAAATGGTAGATACATGTGCAGCAGAATTTGAATCACAAACACCATATTTTTATAGCACATATGAAGAAGAAAATGAAAGTATTAGAACTTCAAAAAAATCAGTTTTAGTAATAGGATCAGGTCCTATTAGAATCGGGCAAGGTGTTGAATTTGATTATGCAACCGTACACTGTGTAAAAGCCTTACAAAAAATGGGATACGAAGCATTAGTAATGAACTCTAATCCAGAAACTGTTTCTACGGATTACTCAATTTCAGATAAATTATACTTTGAACCTCTAACAATTGAAGATGTATTAAATGTAATTGATTTGGAAAAACCAGAAGGCGTTATTTTACAATTTGGTGGGCAAACTGCAATTAATTTAGCAGAGAAATTAAGTAATAATGGCGTCAAAGTCTTAGGAACAACTGTAGAAGATTTAAATCGAGCTGAAGACCGTGAATTATTTGATAAAGCAATTCAAAAATTAGATTTGAAACAACCAGAAGGTAGAACGGCAACGACTAATGATGAAGTTAAGTCAATTGCAAAGAAAATTGGTTATCCTGTTTTAGTACGTCCAAGTTACGTATTAGGTGGACGAGCAATGGAAATAATTTATTCTGAAAATGAATTAGATACATACTTAAAAGAACATCAAGTAGCTAATCAGTCTCATCCAATTTTAGTTGATGCATATTTAACAGGAAAAGAATGTGAAGTTGATGCAATTTGTGATGGAAAAGATGTTTTAATCCCTGGAATTATGGAACATATTGAACAAGCAGGTATTCATTCTGGTGATTCAATGGCTGTATATCCTCCACAATCATTTTCATTTGAAATTCAACAATCAATTGTTGAAATTACAGAAAAACTTTCACTGGAATTAAATTGTATTGGAATGATGAATATCCAATTTATTATTCATAATGATCAAGTTTATGTTTTAGAAGTCAATCCACGTGCAAGCCGTACTGTTCCATTTTTGAGTAAAATTACAAATATTCCAATGACTCAAGTAGCAACAAAAGTTATGTTGGGTGAATCTCTTAAAGATCAAGGATATATTAGTGGATTAGCACCGATTAAAGAGAATGTTTATGTGAAAGCACCTGTATTTTCATTTAATAAGTTGACAGATGTAGATAGTTTACTTGGACCTGAAATGAAATCAACTGGTGAAGTAATGGGACAAGATAGAACATTTGAAAAAGCATTGTATAAAGCATTTGAAGCTGCAAATATGAAATTACCACTTAATGGAAAAGTATTATTTACAATTGATGATCATGATAAAAAAGATGCTTTACTCTTAGCTAAAAGATTTGAAAAAATTGGATATCAAATAATCGCAACTTCAGGTACCGCTAAATACTTTGAAGAAAATAAAATTCATGTTACTAAAGTAAATAAAATTCATGAAGATCATCCAAACTTGATTGATAAAATTCAAAATCAAGATATTAATTTAGTAATTAATACTATGGGGCATGATATTGAACACAACTCAGATGGATTTATAATTCGCCAAAGTGCAATTCAACATAATATTCCATTAGTTACTGCTTTATCTACAGCAGATGCATTGTTAAAATCAATTGAAAATCGCGCTTTAAGTACAAGTGCATTATAGATAAAATAATTTTCATCAAGGAGGAATTTTAATGAATAACCGATTAGCAATTAAAATACCAGGACTTTCAATGAAAAATCCATTGATGCCAGCGAGTGGGACCTTTGGATTTGGCGATGTGGCTTTAGCAGAAAAATTTGATTTAAATAAGTTAGGGGCATTAGTAATTAAAACTACAACTCTTAATGAAAAAATAGGAAATCCAGATCCAAAAATTGCTGTTTTAGCAAATGGAGTTTTAAATTCTGTAGGGTTAAAAAATCCTGGTGTTGATGTTGTGATTAGTGAAAAAATTCCTGCTTTACGTGAGAAATATCCTGATTTACCAATTATGGGAAGTATTGGTGGAACAACTATTGATGATTATGTGGAAGTTGCTGATAAATTGGCATCAACAGGTCAACTAGATGCATTAGAATTAAATATTTCTTGTCCTAATGTCAGACAGGGAGGTATGGCATTTGGTACAAATTCAGAAATTGCTAAGCAAATTACAAAAGCAGTTAAACAAGTAACTGGTCAAATTCCAGTATATGTTAAGCTTTCTCCAAATGTTACAGATATAGTAGAAATTGCTAAAGCAGTTGAAAATGGTGGCGCAGATGGAATTTCGATGATTAATACAATTTTAGGAATGCATATAGATGTTAAAACGCGTAAGCCAGTTATTGGTAATAAAATGGGAGGATTTTCTGGTAGTTCAATTAAACCAATTGCTGTTAGAATGATTTACCAAGTTGCACATGCTGTTAATATTCCTATTATTGGAATGGGTGGTGTTGAAACCGTTGATGATGTTATTGAAATGTATTTAGCAGGGGCATCTGCAGTGGCAGTTGGATCAGCACATTTTAATGATGCTGAGATTATCCCTCATCTTGCTGAAAATTTAATTGCAAGAATGGACGAATTAAATATTGATAGCTTAGAAAGTTTGAGAAAGCAAGTTAAAAAGGAGTTTAATGATGAAAATTAATGAACCAATAATTGCATTAGATTTTCCAAATAAAGAAGATACATTTGCATTTTTAAATAAATTTCCTACAGACCAACATTTATTTGTAAAAGTTGGCATGGAATTATTTTTTAGTGAAGGGCAAGATTTAATTCGAAAATTAAAAGATAGAGGATATTCTATCTTTTTAGACTTAAAATGCCATGATATTCCTCATACAGTAGAAAAAGCAATGACAGTCATTGGCAAACTTGATGTTGATTTAACAACAATACATGCGGCTGGTGGGTCAGAAATGATGAAAGCTGCAAAAGAAGGGATTTTAAATGGATGTAGCACTAATAACCCTACAAAAATTTTAGCAGTGACACAATTAACTTCAATTACACCTAAGATGTTAAAGAATGAACAATTAGTTGATGTTCCATTAGAAAAGAGTGTAATAAATTATGCAAAATTAGCACAAAATAATGGTATTGATGGTGTTGTTTGTTCTGGAAATGAAGCAAATTTAATTTATAAAAATTGTGGAGAGGACTTTTTAAAAATAACTCCTGGGATTCGTTTGCTTGGAGAAGATGTAGGTGATCAAAAACGCGTTATGACACCACAGAAAGCAGCTGAACAACATTCAAATGGATTGGTTGTTGGACGGTCAATTACTCAAGCTTCAAATGTGATTGAAGCTTATAAAACAGTAAAGAAACAATGGTTGGAGGGAAAATAATGAAAAAAATTGCAAAAGATTTATTAAAAATAGAAGCTGTAAAATTATCGCCTGAAAATCCATTTACTTGGGCAAGTGGAATTAAAAGTCCAATATATTGTGATAACCGATTAACTATTAGTTATCCAGAAATTAGAAAACAAATTGCAGATGGTTTAGCAAAAAAAATTATTGAAAAATTTCCAGATGTAGAGGTTATTGGTGGAGTTGCAACCGCTGGAATACCACATGCTACATTGGTTGCTGAAAAGTTAGGTCTACCATTGATTTATGTTCGTTCTAAGCCAAAAGATCATGGTCGAGGAAAACAAATTGAAGGTGTATTAAAACCTGGAGCAAAAACTGTTTTAATAGATGATTTGCTTTCTACTGGAGGTAGTGTATTAAAAGCAGTTGATGCTGCAAAAGGTGAGGGAGCAGATGTTATTGGTGTAGGAGCTATTTTTAGTTATGAATTACCTGCTGTATATCAAAACTTTGAAAAGAAGAATTTAGAATTCTTAACATTAACTAATTATTCGGAATTAATAGATCAGGCACTAGATATGAATTATATTACAGATTCTCAAGTAGAGATATTAAAAAAATGGCGTGAAGAACCTGAAGATTGGATTAATTAAATTTTTCTAAACTTTACCATTGTTTGACATATTGCTATAATTATTTTGTTTGAGTTTAATTTATGGAGGTTCGAATATGACTGAACACGGTGATTTGCACCACCATCATCATCGCCATCGTCATCACCATAAAGGTAAAAAGATGGGTTGGGGTAAAAAAATAGCTATAGTAATTGGTGTATTTTTATTAATTGATGCATTAGCGATTGCAAAGATGTACTATGATGCAAAAAATTCAATAGGAAATACATATCAAAGTGTCAAGAATGAACAGACTACAAAGTTAGATGGTAAACATCCATTTTCGATTTTGATATTAGGTTCTGATACAGGAGAATTCGGTAGAACATATCGTGGTCGTTCAGATACTATTATGGTTGCAGCAGTAAATAATAAAAAGACAACGTTGGTAAGTATTCCACGTGATACTAAAGTATCAATCGCAGGTCATGGAGATAATAATAAAATTAATGCGGCTTATTCATATGATGGTGTTAGTGGAGCCATTAATACGGTTGAGGATTATTTAAAAATTCCGATTAATTATTATATTGAAATCAATATGAAGGGATTAAAAGAATTATCTTCAGCAATTGGTCCTGTAAAAGTGGATAATGATTTAGATTTTACTAGTGATGGAATTCATTTTGAAAAAGGTGAAATTACTATTGATAGTAATAATATTTTAGCATATACTCGAATGCGTCATGAAGATCCACGAGGAGATTATGGACGCCAATTAAGACAGCGGCAAGTAGTTACAGCAATGTTACAGAAATTGGCTTCTGTTAATAGCATTCTTAAATATAAGAGCATTTTAAATGTTCTCTCAGCTAATATGAAAACTAATTTATCATTTGAGGATATGCAAAAAATCTTTATTAATTATCGTGGAGGAAAGAATATAACTCAACTTCAATTGCAAGGTCAAACGCAAGAAATTGATGGAGTTGATTATGAAGTAGTCCCAGAAAGTAATTTAACAAAAATTCAACAAGCACTTAAAAAAACGTTGAAATAAATAGGGGAAACTTAGCTTTATGCTAAGATCTTCTATTTTTTTGTTTTATTAATTAAAATTTTTAGAATTATATATGTATTTATAACTGTCAGTATGTTATAAAAGAATATGTATGCAAATACGTCCGGTATAAAAGTTAATAAACTTATTGAAAGGAATTCGAATATGAAGAATACAAAAGGAAGTTTTTTACCTTCTAAAGCCCTTGATTATTTTTTGCAACTTACAGAAACAATGAATTATACGCAAGCTGCTCAAATCTTAGGGATTTCCCAACCAGCACTTACACAACAAATAAAAAAGTTAGAGCATAGTGTAGGTGCACCATTATTTTATAATGTAGGGAAAAAGTTACATTTATCTGATGCAGGATATACTTTGCTTGATGCAACGCATCAAATTTATGAGACTGTAAGTAGCGCTACAGATCAAATTCAACGTTCAACTGAAATGAACCAGGGATCTATTGACATAGGAGTGCTTTCATCAATTGAAAATGACGTTTTCACTGATTTTGCAGTTAAATATTATCAAAAACATTCAGAGGTTAATATTTCATTTCATGTTTTAACGAGAAAAGAACTTTGGCAAAAATTAGAAGATAATCGAATTGATTTAGGAATAATGTATTTACCTGATTCAAGTATTAAGAATTGGAAGCCATATGAAAGTAAGAAAATTATAAGTGATGAGTTAAAATATCTACATCATAATGATAATTTAAAAAAATCAGTTAAAATTTCACTAAAGAAAACACTTAAAGATGACTGGGTTACATACCCTAAAGATTATTACTTGAGTAATATAATAAATGAATTTTATAAGAAACAAATGATAGATTCTCCTAATGAAGTTGCTCATTTTACTAAATCGGATTCGATTTACCGATTTGCAAGTGAAGTAGGTGTAAGTACTGCTTTACCTGCTTCATATGTTCAAGCAAATAATAATGGCATTAAAAAAATGCATACAGCTTCATTTGATCCCAAAATTCAATTTGAACTTTCATTTGTATATCGAAAAGGAAAAGAAAAAATTCCACGTATCGAAAATTTATTAAATGAATTTGATAACTATTTAGCAAAAAAAGATTACGTTTCACGCTTGACAGAGCTTAGTGAAAAGGCATAATCTTTTAATTAGATAAATTTTATAAAGGAGAGTTATTAATGAAAGAATTAATCTTTGGTCATAAAAATCCTGATACAGATGCAATTGTTGCAGCAAAAGAATATTCATATTTACAAAATAAATTAGGTGCTGATACAGAAGCAGTTGCGTTGGGTGAACCTAATGAAGAAACAAAGTTTGTTTTAGATTACTTTAATGAACCTTCTCCTCGTGTTATTAAAACAGCATCAAATGAGGTAGAAGCTGTTATGTTAGTTGATCATAACGAAAAACAACAAAGTGTTGATGATATTGATAAGGTTCAAGTTACACACGTTGTTGATCACCATAGAATTGCAAACTTTGAAACAGCAGCACCTTTATACTATCATGCAGAACCACTTGGATGCAGTAGTACAATTATTTTAAAAGAATATAAAGAACACAATATTGATGTTCCTAAAAATATTGCAGGGATGATGTTGTCAGCAATTATTTCAGATACTTTATTATTAAAGTCACCAACAACTACAGATGAAGACCGTGCTGCAGTTAAAGAATTAGCAGAAATTGCTGACGTTGATTATGAAAAATATGGATTAGAAATGTTAAAAGCTGGAACTAACTTATCTAGCAAATCTGATGATGTATTAATTTCACAAGATGCAAAATCATTTGATATGAATGGAACAACTGTACGTGTAGATCAAATTAATACAGTTGATTTGAAGGAAGTTTTCGATCGTGAAGATGGATTACGTGCAGCGATTGAAAAGCAAAACAAAGAAAATGGTTATGATCTATTCATTTTAATGGTTACAAATATTCTTAATTCTGATACTCGTTTATTGGTAATTGGTGAACCACAAGATGTTGTTGAAGATGCATTTGGTAAAAAACTTGAAGATAACAAAATGGACTTACCAGGTGTTGTTTCAAGAAAGAAACAAATTGTGCCTCCATTAGAAGAAGCATTTAAGAAGTAATTTATTTATTTTAAGCACTGACGTTGTCAGTGCTTATTTATTTTTTGTTTTTCTTTGACATTCATTATATTATTTATGATAAGTCTAATGTATATAATATTTTGAAGGTGAAGATATGTTATTAGCAATTTTACTTATTTCAATATTAACAATTTATTGTTTTAATACTGCTTTTTATGCAAAGCCAAATAGAATTGATGATATACATGATGTGCCAAATACTAATCAGTATAAACCTTATTATAATGAGATGATTAGTTTAATTGATAAATTAAATCAAGAGCCGTTTGAAGCAGTTTCTACTGTATCAGTAGATGGATTAACATTGCGAGGAAGATTATATATGAGAGATGAAAACGCTCCAATAGAAATTGCTTTTAATGGATATCGAACAACTGGGGTACATGATGCAGGTGGAATTTTTCAATTAGCACGAAAAGCAGGTCATAATATATTGATAGTAGATCAACGTGCAACTGGAAAAAGTGATGGGACTGTGATTTCATTTGGAATAAAAGAAAGATTTGATGTTTTATCATGGGTAAATTATATAAATCAACGCTTTGGAACTAAAATGAAAATTATATTGATTGGCGGTTCATTAGGGGGTGCAACAGTACTAATGGCTTCTAATTTGGACTTGCCAAGTAACGTAGTAGCTATAATTGCAGATAGTGCCTATACTTCACCTAAAGAGATAATAATAAAGGTTATTAAATCAATGTACTTGCCAGCAAACTTTATCTATACTTTTGTAAAATTTGCAGCTAAACTTTTAGGACATTTTAATCTTGAAGAAGCAACAGCATCTGATTCAGTTATGCATACGAATAAGCCAATATTGTTTATCCATGGAGGTAGTGATCATTATGTTCCATGTGAGATGGCAAAAGAAAATTTTCAAAAATGTAATTCAAAGAATAAACAATTATTGATAATTCCTGATGCTCCTCATGATATAAGTTTATTAACTGATTGGAATACATATCAAAATACAGTTTTTAATTTTTATAAACAACTTGGTATTATGGTTAAATAATTATATTGAGTAAAAAATAATTTAAATAATGATACTTTTTATTTTGCCAATATAGTATAATTAAAATCAGAAATTTATAATTGAGGGGATTTTCATAAAGTGAAAGTTATTACTTCTGTCAATAATTCACAGGTTAAAGCGTGGACGAAACTAAATACCAAAAAGGGCCGATTAAAGCAAGGAAAATATTTATTAGATGGCTGGCATTTAGTTAAAGAGGCAATTCGAACAAATGCTTCAATTGAAACAATTATGGTTGATCCTAATTTTAAACATATGCAAGAGATAACAGTTCCAGAGGGCACTGATATGATTCAAATAACTGATAATGTAGTTAAGCATTTAAGTGACACAAAGCATCCTCAAGGAATTTTTGCGGTGGTTCGTATTGAAATGCAGCAGGATGTTCAACCTGAAAA
This sequence comes from Ligilactobacillus cholophilus, assembly GCF_030389495.1. Lineage (NCBI taxonomy): Bacteria > Bacillati > Bacillota > Bacilli > Lactobacillales > Lactobacillaceae > Ligilactobacillus > Ligilactobacillus cholophilus. The sequence goes on along the minus strand of NZ_CP127832.1, from coordinate 672,388 downwards.
TGCTACTGGAGCATGGTTATTTATGGATAATGTTCAGGATCCTGGAAACATTGGAACAATGGTTAGAACTGCAGATGCTGCCGGATTTACTGGTATTGTTTTTGGGAATGGAACAACTGATATATATAATTCAAAGATTGTACGTTCAATGCAGGGAAGTCAATTTCATTTAAAAATGGTTTCAGCTCCATTAGATCCATGGATTGATGCATTTAAAGAACAAAAAAAACCAGTATTTGGAACAGAACTAAATCCTAAAGCTCGTCCATATAATGAAGTAGGAAAACATTCTGATTTTGCGTTAATCATGGGAAATGAAGGCAACGGAATGCAAAAAGATTTACTTTCAAAGACATCATTGAATTTATATATTCCAATTGTTGGTAAGGCAGAATCATTAAATGTTGCAGTAGCAGCTGGAATTTTAATGTTCCAATTAAAAAATTAATTTAATTATTTTTTATGATAGAATTACTTGATTTTTGATGTAAAGCTCTATATTATAAACGCTAGAAAGAAATTTAATAAAAGACAGTGAGGCTTATATGAAAGAAAATGAATGGCGTAATGATTGTGAATACATGAGTTATGTGGGAAATTTACTATTAAAGCCAGAAGTTCAAAAGTTGTCTGAATATCAGCAGCATCATTATGAAAGCAGATTAGATCATGTAATTAATGTATCCTATACTTCATATAAGATTGCTAAAAAATTACATCTTGATGCACGTGCAGTTGCAAGAGCTGGACTTTTGCATGATCTGTTTTATTATGACTGGCGAGATACAAAGTTTGATTTAGGAACTCATGCATGGATTCATCCAAGAGTTGCTGTAAGAAATGCAGAGAAGATAACGACTTTGAGCCCTAAAGAAAAAGACATCATTATCAAGCATATGTGGGGAGCAACAATTGTTCCTCCTAAATATCCAGAGGGTTATATCGTAACAGTAGTTGATAAAATTTCGGCGGTTGAAGAGTATAGTCATCATCTGCTTGATCGGGCAGAAAAAGTAATGCATGTTCATGAATAAAATAATTTAATTATCTTAATTTAAGACTGCGATTTAATCACAGTCTTGTTTTGTGTAAAGGGTGATTTTAGCATGACAAATATCAGTAATGAAGAATTTAAAATATGTCCTAAATTTAGTAAAACTTTTAGCATTTTAGGACGAAAGTGGAATGGCTTAATTATTGAAGTTTTGCTTAAAGAAGGACCTCAACGATTTAAAGATATTGCATTAAAAGTTTCTAAATGTAGTGATAGAGTTTTAGTAGAACGTTTAAAAGAATTAGAAAATGAAAATATAGTAAAAAAAATAGCTTTTGATTCTTGTCACAATATGTACCAATTGACTGAACGAGGTAAAGACTTGAAAATTGTGATGGAAGCTATTCATTTGTGGGCAGATAAATGGTGCAATGCAGATAATGCAAAATCATAAATAAACTTGACGTTTGTTGTTTAAAAAGTTAAAATTCTATATTAGGAAAAGCGTAGACGGAAAATAGTAAGTCAGAAATTAACTTTTAGTGAGAGCCTGATAGTGAAAAGGGCTTAGTTGATATTGACTGAATTCACTTCCTGAGTGATTACTGGGAAATTATCGAAAGTAATCCGGTATTAGGCCGTTATCTAATTAAGTGTTGTTTATGTAATTATAAACAAAATAAGGGTGGTACCGCGAAGACCTCGTCCCTTTTGGGATTGAGGTCTTTTTTTACGCAATTAATTAATGTGAAGGGAATGAAATAAATGAGTTTACAAACACGACTAACTGAATTACGAGATCAGGGATTAAAAGATATTCAAAGTGCAGAAAACTCAGAAATGATTAATGACATTCGGGTTAAACTTTTAGGGAAAAAGGGATCTATTACTGAAGTATTACGCGGAATGCGTGAATTAGATAAAGAAGAACGTCCTAAAGTAGGTGCATTAGCAAATAAAATTCGTGATGAACTTAGCAATGCAATTGTAACTCGTCAAAATGAAATAGAAGCTGAAAAGATTGCCAAGAAATTAGAAAAAGAAAAAATTGATGTTACACTTCCTGGTGTACCAGTCAAAGAAGGACAAGCTCATGTTTTAGCTCAAATTATTGATGAAATTGAAAAACTATTTTTGGGATTAGGTTTTCAAATAATTGAGGGACCAGAAGTTGAAGAAGATCACTATAATTTTGAAATGCTAAACTTGCCGCCTGATCATCCAGCAAGAGATATGCAAGATACATTTTACATTACAGATAAAACATTAATGAGAACGCAGACATCACCTGTTCAGGCACGTACATTAGAAAAACATGATTTTTCAAAGGGACCACTTAAAATGATTTCTCCAGGAAAAGTTTATCGTCGTGATACAGATGATGCAACTCATTCACATCAATTTCATCAAGTAGAAGGTTTAGTAGTTGGTGAAAATATTTCTATGGCTGATTTAAAAGGTACTCTAGAATTAGTTGCTAAAACAATTTTTGGTGAAGATCGTGACATCCGTTTGCGTCCAAGTTATTTTCCATTTACAGAACCATCAGCTGAAGTAGATGTTTCATGTTTTAAGTGTGGTGGCAAAGGTTGCCAAGTATGTAAGCAAAGTGGATGGATTGAAGTATTAGGTGCAGGAATGGTTCATCCAAATGTATTACAAATGGCTGGAGTTGATCCGGATGTATATGGAGGATTTGCTTTTGGATTAGGGCCAGACCGTTTTGCAATGCTTAAATATGGTGTAGATGATATTCGTGAATTTTATTTAAATGATTTAAGATTCTTAAATCAATTCTCTCAAAAGGGATAGGAGGTAATTATAGTGAAAGTTTCAACAAAATGGCTTAATGAATATGTAAAAGTTGATGATATTAAACCAGTAGACTTAGGCGAAAAAATTGAAAGAACTGCGGTTGAAGTTGATGATGTTAGTCGACGTGAAGATGGGCAAAAGAAAATTGTTGTTGGTCACATTTTAGAATGTGTTCCTCATCCTAATTCTGATCATCTTCATATTTGTCAAGTTGACGTTGGAGAAGAAGAACCTTATCAAATAGTTTGTGGTGCTCCAAATGTTAAAAAGGGGCAAAATGTAATTGTAGCTTTACCTAATTCATGGATTGCTGGACACGTGAAAATTAAAAAGGGAAAGATGCGTGGCGAAATTTCAATGGGAATGATTTGTGGATTACAAGAAATTGGTTTTCCAGATAAAATTGTTCCAGAAGAATTTTCTGATGGAATTTATGTTTTACCAGAGACTGCAATTCCGGGTGATTCAATCTTTGATTATTTAGGGATGAATGAAGATGTTATTGATATTGATATAACTCCAAATAGAGGAGATATGTTAAGTATGCGTGGAGTAGCTTATGAAGTTGCTGCAATTTACAACCGTAATGTAAAGTTTCCAACTCCACAAGTACAAGAAGATGCTGACTTACACATTGAAGATTATTTAACTTTAGATGCTACATCAAATGATTTGGTATCACCATATAAAGTTAGAATGGTAAAAAACGTTAAAGTTAAGCCAAGTCCATTATGGCTACAAAGACGTCTCTGGAATGCTGGAATTAAACCAGTAAATAATGTTGTTGATGTTACTAATTATGTTTTAATGGATTATGGTCAACCAATTGAAGCTTATGATTTTGATAAATTAAAAGATAAAGAAATCAAAATTAGATATGCTTCAAATGGAGAAAAATTAACAACTATAAATGAAGATAAAATAGAGCTTAAAGAATCAGATGTAGTTGTTACAGTTAATGATGAACCAATTTCTTTAGCTGGTATCATTGGTGGACAAGAAACTAGTGTAACTGAAATGACTCAAAATGTTGTTTTATGTGCTGCAAAATATAATCCATCACTTGTAAGAAAAACTGCTCGTCGTGAAAATATACATTCAGAGTCTTCACAAAGATTTGAACGTGGTATTAACATTCAAACAATTCAAGAAGCAATTGATTATGCCGTTATGTTAGTTTCAGATTTATGTGAAGGGGATATTATTTCTGATACGTTAGAAATAAATCAAGAACAGGAAAAAAATGTAAATATTGAAATTACATCAGAACGAATTAATAAAGTTTTAGGTACATCATTATGTGATGAAGAAATTATTGATATTTTTGAACGTTTAGGTTTTAAAACATCAAAAGATGAACTAGGAACGCTAATTGTCAATGTTCCATCTAGAAGATGGGATATTCAAATTCCAGCAGATTTGATAGAAGAAGTAGCTCGGATTTATGGATATGACAATATACCTACTATATTACCTATAATGCCATTAACAGAAGGACATTATACTAAATCTCAAAAAATTATTAGGTCAGCTAGAAAGTTATTAGAAAGTTCAGGATTAACTCAAGCAATTTCATATGGATTAACAACTGAAACAAAGGCAAAACGATTTATGTTAGCTGAATCCGAAACTACACAATTAGATTTCCCAATGAGTTCAGATCATACGACTTTGAGAATGAATCTAATTAGCGGATTATTAGATGATGTTGCATATAATCAAGCTCGAAAAGTGAATAATGTAGCACTTTATGAACAAGGAAGGGTATTTATACGCAATAAAGATCAAGAACGACCTGAAGATATTGAATATATTGCAGGTGCATTAAGCGGATTATTCCACGAAGCAACTTGGCATGATGATAAAAAAGTTGTTGATTTTTATCTTGTAAAAGGGATTGTGCAACATTTATTAAATTCATTAGGAATTACTCAAAATATTTCATACATTGCAACAGATGAATTTGAAGAAATGCATCCAGGACGTACAGCAAAAATATTTATTAATAATGAATTTATTGGATTGATTGGTGAAGTTCATCCAAACTTATTAAAAGAATTAAAAATTAAAACAACTTATATATTTGAATTGGATTTACAAAAAATAATTGAATTACCAAAAGATAATGAAATTTATATTCCAATTTCTAAATATCCTGAAATAAAACGTGATATGGCATTACTAGTACCAAATAACATCACAAATGAACAAATTGTAAAAACAATTAAGAAAAATGGCGGTCAATACTTAGTTGATGTAAAATTATTTGATTTATATCAAGGTAAGAACATTGACGATGGTTTCAAATCTCTTGCATATACACTAGTATATTCAGATAATTCTGGAACACTTAATGATGAAAAAGTAAATGATGCTTTTAATAAAGTTACTGATAAATTAAAAGAAGAATTAAATATCAAGGTGCGTTAAAATTACTATATTAATATTCTATAAATATTTCTTTTAAATTAAATTTTATAATGAAATATTTATTGAGATTTAGTAAAATAATAACGAATCTTGGGGAGGGGAATACTCTTGATTCAAAATAAAAAAAATAAAAAAAATAAAAAAGTATCATCAACTCCATCAGGTACAAATTCAACTTGCAAAAGTTCTCATGTTGCAAAAAATTCAGCTGCTCAAAAAATTATACATTGGACAGTTGGACTATTAATAGTTGTTTTTCTTTTCTTTTGCTTTTTGGGATATAGATTTGTACAGAAATCACTTAAGCCATTAGATCCTAACTCAAATCAATCAATAGAAGTTAAGATTCCAATTGGAAGTACTAATAAAGAGATTGGTGATATTTTACAAAAGAAACATGTTATACGCAGCGGTTTTGTATTTAATTATTATGTTAAATCAAAGCGCTTAGGTGCATTTAAAGCCGGATATTATAATTTTAAACCTTCAATGTCTCTAATGCAGATTTCAAAAACGTTACAGAAGGGTGGTTCAAGTACGCCTATTGATTCTGGAAAAGTTGTAGTTAGAGAAGGCGTCACAATAGAACAAATTGGTGATGAAATTCAAAAAAATACAAAATTTAAAAAGAGTGATTTTTTAAATTTAATGAAAAATCAGGATTTTTTGAATAAATTAAAAGATAAATATCCAGATTTATTATCATCTGCAATAGGTGCAAAAGATGTAAAATATCAACTTGAAGGATATTTATATCCTGCAACGTATGGTATAAATAAACATGAAACATTAGAGCAATTAGTTGAAAATATGGTAAAAAAAGAAAATCAAGAATTGAAGCCATATTATAAAAAAATTAAAGAAGAAAATATGACGGTCCAACAAGCATTGACATTAGCTTCAATTGTTGAAGGAGAAGGAACAACGCAAGAAAGCCGTTATATTATCGCAGGAATTTTTGAAAATCGATTGCAAAAAAATATGAAACTTCAAACAGACGTTGCGGTAACCTATGCATTAGGTAAACATAAACAAAACATTTCTTATAAAGATTTAGAAGTGGATTCACCATATAATCTTTATAAGAATAATGGATTAGGACCTGGTCCATGTAATAATCCACCAATCTCTGCTTTAAAAGCAGTTCTTAATCCTAAAGATCGAGATAAAGGATACTTATATTTTGTTGCAAATATGAAGACGGGTAAAATTTATTATTCGAAAACATATGAAGAACACCAGCAAAATGTTGAAAAAGTTCAAAAAGATAATGAATACAAAAAATAAAGAACCGAGGAATTTATAATGTCAGAAAATAAAAAAAATCATCGTCCTGTAATTATTGGTGTAACTGGTGGTTCAGGAAGTGGTAAAACAACTGTATCAAATGCAATCTTGGAACAATTACATGGACATTCTTTGGCAATGATTCAAGAAGATGCATATTATAAAAAACAAGATGATGTTCCATTTGATCAACGTGAAAAAGTAAACTACGATCATCCTAATGCGTTTGATACAGATTTATTAGTTGATCAATTAAAAGAATTATTACAATGGAAACCAATTGATATCCCAGTTTATGATTATACGATTCACACACGTAGCGACCAAGTTATTCATCAAGAACCAAAAGATGTTATCTTGGTTGAAGGTATTTTAGTATTAAATGATCCAAGACTACGTGATTTAATGGATATTAAAATTTTTGTTGATACAGATGATGACATCCGTATTATTCGTAGAATTCAACGTGATATTGAAGAACGTGGCCGCTCATTACAATCTGTAATTGATCAATATTTGGCAACAGTTAAACCAATGTATCATCAATTTATTGAACCATCAAAACGTTATGCTGACATTATTGTTCCAGAAGGTGGAGAAAATCAAGTTGCTATTGATTTATTAGTAACAAAAATTCGTGATATTATTCAAAAAAATGAATTGTAATTAATTATATTTAGGAGGAAAATTAATGGCAGAAGAAAAAACTTTTCCGATGACTGCAGAAGGAAAAAAGAAATTAGAAGAAGAATTAGAAGAATTAAAAACAAATAAAAGAGCAGAAATAATTGAACGTATTAAAATTGCAAGATCATTTGGTGATTTATCTGAAAATTCTGAATATGAGTCTGCAAAAGATGAACAATCATTTGTAGAGGGTAGAATTAAAGAAATTTCTAATATGCTTAACCATGCTGAAATCATTGATAATGAAAATGTAGATTCAGACGAGGTTTCAGTAGGGAAAACAGTTACATTTCAAGAAGATGGTGAAGAAGCTGAAACTTATCAAATTGTTGGTGCGGCTGAAGCAGATCCATTTAACGGTAAGATATCAAATGAATCACCAATTGCACAAGGATTGGTAGGTCATAAAAAGGGTGAAAAGGTAAGTATTACAACACCTGGTGGAGATATGATTGTAAAAATTATTAGTGTTAAATAATTTAATATCTCAGTATAAAAGACTTGATTGTTATAACAATCAAGTCTTTTTAATTTTTATTATGAAAAAAAAACACAGTTTCAAAACTGTGTTTTTAAATATTTTAGTACCAACCAAATGTTTCCCAATGTTCTTTGGCATTTTGCCAAGAACCATAACGACTTGCAACATATTGTCCAGCAACATAATCTTGGTTTTCTTCAGAATAATCACCATTTAAGTAACTTTCACTTAATTGATATTTACCAATGTATTGTCCATTACGAGCTGAATAGTCTCCACCAGATTCACGGGATACAATCCAAGCACGAGCTTCTTCTTCAGATGAAGATAAATTACTTGATGAACGTGAAGTAGATTGTTGGTTTGATGAATTTGATTCAGTTTGAGTTTGTTGAGCAGCAGCTTCTTGAGCTTGCTTTTGTTGTTCAGCTTCAGCGGCAGCTTGTTGAGCAGCAGCTTCTTGAGCTTGCTTTTGTTGTTCAGCTTCAGCGGCAGCTTGTTGAGCAGCAGCTTCTTGAGCTTGTTTTTGTTGTTCAGCTTCAGCGGCAGCTTGTTGAGCAGCAGCTTCTTGAGCTTGCTTTTGTTGTTCAGCTTCAGCGGCAGCTTGTTGAGCAGCGGCTTCTTGAGCTTGTTTTTGTTGTTCAGCTTCAGCGGCAGCTTGTTGAGCAGCGGCTTCTTGAGCTTGTTTTTGTTGTTCAGCTTCAGCGGCAGCTTGTTGAGCAGCAGCTTCTTGAGCTTGTTTTTGTTGTTCAGCTTCAGCGGCAGCTTGTTGAGCAGCAGCTTCTTGAGCTTGTTTTTGTTGTTCAGCTTCAGCGGCAGCTTGTTGAGCAGCAGCTTGATCTGAAGTTACTTGAACATTATTGAATTGTTCTGCTGTTGAGTTTGCTTGTGTTGGAATGTTTAATTGTTGCCCAACTGTAATAAAATTGACATCCTCAATCTTATTTGCTTCTTGAATTGCTTCAACAGTTGTATTATATTTTTCAGCTAATTCAGAAAGTGTATCACCTTGTTTTACAGAGATGCTATCTGCATTAGCAACTGATGTAGCTGCAGCAATTCCAGTAACAGCAGCTGCTGACACTAAGACTTTATTTAATTTCATTATAGAAACTTCACTCCTAAAAAATTATTTATATATTACTATTATTTCGAAACTAGTTCTAAAAGAACCACCAGTGAAAAGTATATCTAAATAAAGTAACATTAATATAGCAAAAATATTACTTTTTGACACTTTTTTGTAATATTTGTAACATTTTGTAATATTTCTTGTGATTAAATTTTTTTAGACAAATGGGTTATACTTAATTTAGTAGTATATTAGGAGGCGATCCCATGAATTTAAAGAGTAAATTAAAAATATTTTGTATTAGTTCTACTATAATTTCAATTCCAATAATGATTCATAAGTTCGCATATAATGAAAATAATAGCTTGACTTTTGAAGAAAAAAGGATGCTTTTTTGGCAAAAAAAAGTATATGATAAAAAGGTTGATTTTTTTATAAAAATAAAGTCATATAATTGGGATGAATTAATTATAAATAGAGATCGCTTTTTTGTTTATTTTGGTAAACGATCTAATATACAGTGTTTAGAGTTTGTATCTCATTTAAGTTATATTGCAAGAAAATTAGGAACAAATATTTATTATGTTGATGTAAATAATCAAGAAACGAGACCTATTTTAAAAAATATAATTGAAAAATTAAAAATTGATAATTTTCCAGCGTTTTTACATTTTAATAGGGGAAATTTTAAAAAATATAATTTTGATGAAGAGTTAGAGAAGTTTATTTTAAAGAACATATAAAAAAGCAAATTTCGATTTATCTAAGGTTAAAAGATAATCGAAATTTGCTTTTTTTATAATTTAATTATAAATGTACCACTTAAAAATGTGCAAATAAAGCAGGAAAGGAAAATACCTAAGTCAACCCAGGGATTCCCAATACATCTAAAGAAATTTTTAATTCCTGTAATTCCAAGTATAAAAGCAGAAATAAAAATTAATAAATATACTACTTTAAGTGGAGCATACCAAACTGTAATCGCTATAGATATTAATAATAATAGCGTACGAACATTATGGTACCACTTTATTTTGCCAAATACAGCAGACATATATGAAAATGAACGATTACGAGGTAAACTTCCAAATTTAAACATCGTAATTAATAACCATAGAACATATAGTAGAACTCCGATATATTCCAAAATAGATAAACTCCTTATTAATTCTGATTAAATAAGGCTGATAACTTGTCCATAAACATTGATACAAATCTGTCTTTTTCAACATTTACAGCAGCTTGACATGTAGTTGCTGGATCGTTGATACGTTTTTCATCACCAATCGTTCTTCCGGCATATGGGCCTTCAGTTTCAACTTTCATATTTAAGTATATTGTCTGTAATAAACTAGGATCAACTGCAGCAGCAACAGCTAATGGATCATGTAAAGCACAGCCTCCAAGATGTGGGCTAGTAATTTTATATGCATCTATATAATAATCAACAATATCGGCAAATGCAATAGCAGATTTAGTACCTAATTCGCGCCAAATTTGTGTTTCATTTTTTGTTAATAGTGTTCTTGTAGTAACATCTAATCCAACCATTGTAAGAGGTAAATTACTTTGAAATACTTGATTTGCAGCTTCCGGATCTTGATTTATATTTGCTTCAGTAACGGGATTAACATTCCCAGGAATTGTTAACGCTCCTCCCATAAGTGTTACATGACCGATTAAATCTACAATCTCTGGATCTTTTTTAATTGCTTGGGCAAGGTTTGTTAATGGACCAGTAGGAACAATTATTAAAGAACCTTGGTATTTATGTGCTGCTTCAATGTAAAAATCAACACCATCTTGCTTTTCAATTGGACGTTTTGCAGTAGGTAATTCAACTTCTCCAATACCATTTACACCATGAATTTGTTGACTTATAGGCATTACATCAAAATGATCTGTTGTTAATGAATGCTCTGCTCCTATAAAAACAGGAATGTCTGAATGTCCAAGTAATTCTAATAGATCTAAACTATTTTGAGCTGCCTTTTTAGTAATTACGTTACCATAAGAGCATACAATACCAATCAAATCACATTCGGGAGTAGCGAGCGCATATGCAATTGCTAATGCATCATCAATACCAGTATCTAAATCAAGAATCATTTTATATTTTGCCATGGGAATGTCTCCTTTACTATTCTTGTTAATCATTTTAACAAAAAAAAAATAGAAATGCAGTGTCTTTTTATTATATTTTTTGGAACGTTCCAAATGATAAAATGATAAGTTTCCATATTTATTAAAGATGACACAAAAACCGAACATTTAATTTTTTTGGAAAAAAGGCAATATTTCAAAAAAATGACTTAAAATTCAAAAAAAATTCAAAAAATCTATTGATTATTTTTTAATCACTGATACAATTTATGGTGTTATATGAATTGAAAAATCGCAATATTTTGTGGATAACTTTATTTGAATGAATAGGAGAGTATTGCAAGATGATTGAAGTTTCTAACCTCAATAAGACTTATGAAAATGGCTATGAGGCATTGAAAAATGTTAATTTTTCAGTGGAAAAAGGCGAATTAGTTTGTTTATTAGGGCCAAGTGGATGTGGTAAATCGACTTTATTAAACATCATTTCTGGGCTATTAGATGCAACATCTGGTGATATAAAATTTGATGGTAAATCTGTTTTGAATATTGCACCTGAAAATCGCGATATTGGTTTCGTATTTCAAAATTATGCTTTATTTCCACATATGACTGCTGAAGAAAATGTAATGTTCCCATTAACTGTAGGAAAAAATAAAATTTCAAAAAAAGAAGCAAAAAAAATTGCTTTAAAATATATGGAATTAACTCATATAACAGACATTTCTCAAAAAAGGCCAGGTCAATTATCTGGTGGTCAGCAACAACGTGTTGCAATTGCAAGAGCTTTAGTTCAACAACCTAAGGTTCTATTAATGGATGAACCGCTCAGTAATTTAGACGCACGTCTTCGGTTACAAATTCGAGAAGAAATTCGTTCTTTAGTGAAAGAGGTTGGTATTACAACTATTTTTGTAACACACGACCAAGAAGAAGCACTTTCTATTGGAGATCGCATTATTTTATTAAATAATGGGATTGTCCAACAAGCAGATCAAAGTCAAAATTTATATTTAAATCCAACAAATCAATTTGTTGCTAATTTTATTGGCAATCCAGTCATTGACTTATTTAATGTTAGTTTTGATGATGATCAGTTAAGATCATCACAATTCAGTATTTTATTAAATAGAATAAATCAATCAAAATTAAAAGAACCATTAAAATCAGGTAAATATGTTTTAGGAATTCGTCCAGAAAATTTACAACTTTCATCTGAAAAGTCTGCAGATTTTCAAATTAAAGTTGATGATATAGAACTTATCGGACGAGATAGAATTTTAAAATTTTATATTAATCAAACACAATATAGATCTCTAGTTAATATAGAAGATTTAATTAATATTGGTGACTTTATTAATTTAAGATTCGATATGGATAAAGCATTTATATTTAAAGAAAATGGAGAACGGGTATATTAAGATGAAAAAACATAAAGCAAAAAATGATTGGAGTGCATGGTGGTTTTTAGGACCTGCATTAATCGGAATTGCACTTTTTAGTATTTTCCCTATAATTAGAGCATTTATAATGAGTTTCCAATCAGGTACTCTAATTTCAATGCACTGGACAGGTTTATCAAATTATAAATATGTTATTCATGATCCATATTTTGCAAAGGCATTACAGAATACAGCTTTATATGCATTTACTGTAGTACCGATTGGAATGATTATTTCAATTGCAATTGCATGGAATTTATTTAATAAAGTAAAACATTCTAAGTTTTTTGAAACATTATTTTTTATGCCATATGTAACAAGTACAATCGCCATTGGTATAGTATTTCGTTATATTTTTAATGGTCAATATGGATTATTAAATTACATTTTAAAATTTTTCAACCTAGGAACACCAAACTGGTTAGATGATCCAAATATGAATATGATTACTGCAATAATTTTCGGTATATGGTTAAGTTTAGCTTTTAATATTGTAATTTTAATGTCCGCATTAAGAGGTATTGACAGTCAACACTATACAATTGCAAAAATGTATGGCGCATCTGATTCAGAAGTATTTTTTAAAGTTACATTACCTCAATTAATACCAACATTAGCGTTTTTATTAACTGTAAATTTGATTAATGCTTTCAAAGTTTATACTCAGATTTATGCGCTATTTAATGGCCAACCTGGAATAGCTGGAAGTGCAATGACAGCAGTATATTATATATTTAATAAATTCCAAATCGTTGGTACTCCAGGTGTGGCAATGGCAGCTACAGTTTTATTATTCTTTGTTATTTTGATAATTTCATTTTTACAAAATAAATTACTAGATAAGGTGAACCATCGATGAAAAAGATAACAGGTCTAATTACGTGGACTTTTATAATTGTACTAAGTATCATTACAGTTTTTCCATTTATTTATATGATTTTAGGTGGATTAATGTCATTTCCAGAAACAACAAGTATTCCACCAACAATAATTCCTCATCATTTGCATTTTGAAAATTATATACAAGTATTTCAACAAGCGCCATTTTTAAACTATTTTGTAAATACATTGATTATTTCTTCAATTGATACAATTTGTGTTTTATTAACTTCATTATTAGCTGCTTTTGCTTTAACAACACTTAATTTTAAGGGTAAGAAATTTGTAAAATTTCTTTTAGTATCTTTGTTAATGATTCCATCGGAAGCTATTATTTTTACAAACTATAATACTATAGCTCAATGGGGATTATTAAATACTTATATTGGCTTGTTTTTACCATTCACTACGAGTGTATTTTATATTTACTACTTAAATAGTTACTTCCAAGGGATTCCACGAAGTATTTATCAAGCAGCAAAGATAAGTGGTGCAAGTAATTGGGATTATATTTGGAAAATTTTGGTTCCAATGGCCAAACCAGCATTAACAACTGTTGGATTATTATCATTTATTTCTGGATGGAATTCATTCTTATGGCCTTTATTAGTTACAAATGATGATAAGATGAGGCTTTTGAACAATGGATTAGCAAACTTTACTTCTGATGGTGGAGCACAAACACAATTGCAATTAGCTGCTGCAACTCTGACTGTTATTCCTATTTTAATTGTCTACTTTATTTTTAGAAAACAAATAATTAAAGGAGTTACACGTGATGGTATTAAAGGATAAAAAAACAGAAATAATTTATCATCAGGGTGTAAATACAATAGGTGGGACAAATATAGAAATTATATATGATGACTCACATATATTTTTTGATTTAGGAACTGAGTTTCGTCCAACGTTAAAATTACCAGATGAAACTTACAAAACATTAATAAAAAATAAGCTAATTCCTAAGTTAAATGATTTTTATGATGAAAATTTAGATGGTGCTCCTAAATGGGAAAATAAGTTTAAACATTCTGCTGCATTTATTTCACATTTGCATTTAGACCATACAAAAATGTTAAATTTTGTTGATCAAAGAATTCCAATTTATAGTAGCTTTGATACAATTGAAATTTTGAAAACATTAAACCAAAGTGGCTCATTTTTATTACCAGCAGCAAAACATCCGCAAAATTATATGCGAAATATAATTGCTGCAAAGATGTATGAACCAATAAAAATTGGTGATATCACTGTTGAACTTTATCCCGTTGATCATGATGCGAGTGGTGCAGTTGCACTTTTTATTCATACTCCAGATAAATTTATTGTTTATACAGGAGATTTAAGAATGCATGGATTTAATCCAGAATTTACACAAAAAATGCTTAAAAGTGCTAAAAATTGTGATCTATTAATTTGTGAAGGTGTAGGAGTTAGTTTTCCTGACAATAACCAAAAGGATGCGATATCTGAAAAAGAATTACTTCAGTCTTTTATTAATAAAGTTAACCAAGCTAAAAATCGACCAATTGTGTTTAATACTTACCCAGGTAACATAGCTCGATTAATTAATTTTTGTAATTATTGTCCACGAAAAATAGTTTTAACAGCTAAACGTGCACAATTAATTAAAAAGATTACTAATAAAGAGTTTCTATATTATTATTTACCGAATGAAGAAAAAATTGAGGAACTTAATCCTATTAAGGAGGTGAGTTATAAAGCATTATTGAAAGATAAAACAGAATTTGTATGGCAAATAGAAGATAACTTTGATAAGTTACAACCTTATACTTTATATATTCATAGTGATGCGGAACCATTAGGAGATTTTGATCCTAAGTATCAAAAATTTTTAAATTGTTTAAAGAAGCATCAAGTTGAATTCGTTGCTCTTGCATGCTCGGGACATGCTACAGCACAGGAATTGGATGAGATTATCGCAGGAATAAAGCCGCAATTGTTAACAACAATACATAGTTTTCATCCTGAAAAATTAAAAAATCCCTTTGGAAAATGTATATTAGTGCAAAATGGACAACGTCTAATTTTGTATTAAAATAAAAAATTTTATAAAGGAGGAACTTTTATGAAGTTCATAAAAAAATTAGCAGTTGCAGTTACTACAGCAGCTACTGTTTTTGCAACAATTGCTGGGAGTGTTAATGCTACTGCAAACGCAGATAGTATTCCAACAAAAGTTACAAAGAAAACAACTATTACATTTTGGCATGGAATGTCAGGAAATCAACAAAAGGCATTGGAAAAGTTAACAAAAGATTTTGAAAAAGAAAATCCTAATATTACTGTTAAACTTGAAAATCAAGGACAATATAAAGATTTACAGTCTAAGATTACATCAACTTTGCAATCACCAAAGGATTTGCCAACAATTACTCAAGCATATCCTGGATGGCTATATACAGCAGCTCAAAATGATTTATTAGTTAATTTAAAACCTTATATTAATAATTCAAAAATTGGTTGGGGCAGTGCTGCAAAAAGTGGAATTAAGTCTGATTTATTAGAAGGTGCACAAATTGATGGTAAACAATATGGATTACCATTTAACAAATCAGTTGAAGTATTAGTTTACAATAAAACATTGTTAGATAAGTATGGTGTAAAAGTTCCAACTACAACGAAAGAATTGAAGGAAGCAGCAAAAACAATTTATGAAAAATCAGATCACAAAGTTGTTGGTGCTGGATTTGATTCATTATCAAATTACTACGTTTTAGGTATGAGAAATGAAGGCGTAGATTTTACATCAAAGATTAATTTAACATCAAAGAAATCTAAGAAAGTAATTAATTACTACGCTGATGGAATTAAAGATGGATACTTCAAAACAGCTGGTTCTAATGGATATTTATCAGGTGATTTTTCAAATCAAAAAGTAGCAATGTTTGTTGGTACAAGTGCAGGAGAAAGTTTTGTAAAGAAGGGTGTAAATAATAAGTTCGAATATGGGGTTGCACCTCGTCCAGGAAAATGGAATATGCAACAAGGAACAGATATTTACATGTTTAAAAATGCATCTAAAGAACAAAGAACAGCTGCATTTATGTATATGAAATTCTTAACAAGTAAGAAATCTCAATTATACTGGGCACAACAAACAGGTTATATTCCAGTTTCACAAAGTGTAATTGACAGCAAAGAATATAAGGATAATAAAGATTCTAAAGTTCCAGCACAAGTTGAAGCTTCTACAAAGCATTTATACTCAGTTCCTGTAACAAAGAATTCAAATGCTGCATATCAAGAAATGAATACTATCATGCAAGATATTTTAAGCCATGCAAAAGATGGTAATGTAAATTCATTAATTAAAAAAGGTGAATCACAATTTAAGAATGCATGGAATCAATAATTAAATATTATTGTTTTTAATAAAGACTATGGTAATGCCATAGTCTTTATTTTTATTGTTTTGCAAGTTTTATTAAACCACGATAAAATATTGACAAGAGAATATAAATTGAGGTATGGAAAATGAAACAAAAATCTTTGATTGACTATTTGGATGAGAATTTAGATCAAATTGATTTTGATGGAGCATTAGAATGGAAATGGAACAAAAAAAATCGGTCGTTTATATTAGGAATGGAATTTTATATTGAGAATAATAGTAATCGAGAAATTATAGATTCAAACGATATGAAATCTGTAGAACCCATAATTGATTTTTATGATGAAATTTTATTATTTGATAAAACTAAGGAAATTAAATTTAATAAAGACGATTTTTTAGTTTGTTTACCCTTTAATGGAAAAAAAGGATGGACAAAAGGGGAGGCAGATGCTTTTTTAGATGTATTACAAGATACATTAGATAATGGTGAATCTGATTTAATGGACTTTATTAATGATGAAAAAATTGAAACATTCAATTTAAATTGGAATATGGATGAATTTAAAAAACAACTTG
The DNA here is from genome assembly GCF_030389495.1 of Ligilactobacillus cholophilus. Taxonomy (NCBI): domain Bacteria; kingdom Bacillati; phylum Bacillota; class Bacilli; order Lactobacillales; family Lactobacillaceae; genus Ligilactobacillus; species Ligilactobacillus cholophilus. The sequence continues at coordinate 655,264 of NZ_CP127832.1, read as the reverse complement.
AAAAAAATAATGATGATAATGAAATTCTACCATATCCTAAGTTTTAGGAGGAATATAAATGGAATGGACTAAATTAGTTATTGAAACTTCAAACGAAGCGAGTGAAGCTGTAATAAATATTTTAATGGAAAATAATGCTGGTGGAGTACAAATTGATGATACTAATGGAGCAAATGATGTAGAAATAATTACATATTTCCCAGATAAAATTAATATAATTGAAAAAATTCCTGAGTTAGAAGAAAAAATTAAATCATTATCAAAATACGGATTAAATCCAGGAAAAGCGGTTGTTAAGGTTAGTGATGTTGATGATGAATCATGGAGAGATGTTTGGAAGAAGTATTATCATCCAATTAGAGTTACACGTTATTTGACAATTGTTCCTAGTTGGGAAGATTATGTTCCTGAGGATAAGTTAGAAAATGTCATTAGATTAGATCCAGGACGTGCATTTGGTACAGGTAAGCATCCAACAACTAGTTTAGCATTGTTAGCTTTAGAAAAGACCATTCGTGGAAATGAGTCAATAATAGATGTTGGTACTGGATCAGGTGTTTTAAGTATTGCAGCAAAATATTTAGGTGCTGGTAAAGTTGATGCTTATGATATTGATAATGAGGCTATTAAAGCAACAAAAGAAAATTTAGCTTTAAATTTAGTTGCAAAAGATGTAAATGTTAAAGTTAATAATCTTTTAGATGGAATAAATGAAAAAAAAGACTTAATTGTTGCTAATATTTTAGCGGAAATCATAATACCATTAATTCCTCAAGCTAAAAACAATTTAGTGAAGGGTGGAAAATTCATAACATCAGGAATTATTTCCAATAAAAAAGATATTGTAATTAAAAATTTATTATCAAATGGCTTTATAATTGATGACATTTTAAATGAAAAAGATTGGTATTCAATTATTGCACACGTTCCAATGGCAGGAGAATAATTTATGCAACGATTTTTTACAACAAAAGAATTTTCAATTGAAGATAAAAATAAAAAGTTACTTTTACCAGATGATATTTTTCATCATTTAGTTCATGTTTTAAGAATGAAAAAAGATGATTGCTTTGAACTTGTAACAACTAATGAAAATGGATTTATAGCAAAAATATTAGATGTTGATAAGAAGAAGGGATATTTTGAAATTGTTTCGGAATTACATTGTAATTCTGAATTGCCTGTCGATGTGACAATTGCTTGTGGTGTATCCAAGGGAGATAAAGCAGAAGAAATTGTTAAGAAAGGCACACAACTTGGTGCTAATAACTTCATTTTTTTTAATAGTCAATATTCAGTTGCTAGATGGAATAATAAAAAACAAATAAAAAAAATTCAACGACTTCAAACAATTGCACAAAATGCTGCCGAACAATCACATCGTATGCGTATACCTAATGTTAAATTTATTAGTGGATTAACTGAATTGATCGAGATCAGTAAATCATGTAACTATTCTTTAGTAGCATATGAGGAATCAGCAAAAAATGGTGAGAAGAATGCACTTTCTGATTTAGTAATTAAATTAAAAAAGCATGGATATTCTTCTATAATTTCATTTTTTGGCCCAGAAGGAGGTATTTCTCCTGAAGAAATTGAACAATTATGTAATAATAATTTTATTTGTGCAGCATTAGGACCACGCATTCTTCGTGCTGAAACTGCACCACTTTATTTTTTAAGCGCTCTTTCTTTTGGCTTAGAATTAGAGTAATATATATGTAAATATTTTATATTAAGAGGAATTAAATGAATGAGTAAAAAAATAAATTTAATTAGAACACTGTGGTATATAGTGATTTCAGCAATTTTTGCATTGGTTATTCCAATGGTTTCTGAATTATTTACAATTGATGATGTTACGCAAATTGGTTTTATTGTATTTGGATTTGATATGATTTTTTCAGTTTTAGTAGGTTTGTATGCTGGAAAACATAAAGATTCATGGATTTTACTATTAATTTTTCCAGTTATGTTTTTTATTACAGCAAAAACATTCTTTATTAGTCCTTTAAAATTTGTTGCATTTATTTTTTTAGCAGCTAGTTTATTAGCATATGGTATAAAAAGATAATTAAAATGTCTGATTTATTTTTACTAGAATTAAGGTGAAGGAGAATAATGGAAAAAGAAACAATATGGAATGCTGACGACGTAATAGAAATGTGCCAAAAATATATGAATAAAGAACATGTAAAGTTAGTGCAAAAGGCATGTGATTTTGCAACTTATGTTCATAGTAAGCAATTCCGTCAGTCTGGTGAACCTTATATTATTCATCCAATTCAAGTAGCTGGAATTTTAGCTAATTTAAAAATGGATCCTGAAACAGTTGCTGCTGGATTTTTACATGATGTAGTAGAAGATACTAATGTTACATTAGGTGATATTGGGGAATTGTTTAATCACGATGTTGAAGTAATTGTTGATGGTGTCACAAAATTAGGTAAAATTAGATACAAGTCTCATCAAGAACAACTTGCTGAAAATCATCGTAAATTATTACTTGCAATGGCAAAAGATTTACGTGTAATTATTGTTAAATTGGCAGATCGTTTACATAATATGAGAACTTTAGGACATTTAAGACCTGATAAGCAAAGAAGAATTGCAAATGAAACGTTAGAGATTTATGCTCCACTAGCAGATCGTTTAGGAATTAGTACAATAAAATGGGAATTAGAAGATATATCATTAAGATATTTGAATCCACAACAATATTATAGAATTGTTCATTTAATGGACTCTAAAAGAACAGAACGAATTAAGTATATTAATGAAGCAATTGAAGATATAAAAGATGCGATTAAAGATCTTAATATTGAATGTGAAATTTACGGTCGACCAAAGCATATTTATTCGATTTATAGGAAAATGCGTGACCAACATAAGCAATTTAGTCAGATTTATGACTTGTTAGCTGTTAGAGTAATTGTTAAATCAATTAAAGATTGTTATGCAGTTTTAGGTGCAATTCATACTAAATGGAAACCAATGCCAGGTAGATTCAAAGATTATATTGCAATGCCTAAAGCAAATATGTATCAGTCGTTACATACAACAGTTATTGGACCAAAAGGAAAACCATTTGAGGTTCAAATAAGAACTGAAGAGATGCATAGAGTTGCTGAATATGGTATTGCTGCACATTGGGCATATAAAGAAGGAAAAACTGATCCAGTTAAAGCTACGGTAACTGGAGATAAGCTGAATATCTTTAAAGAAATTATTGAACTTCAAAATGAATCAGTTAATGCAAAGGATTTTATGGACAGTGTTAAAGGTGATCTCTTTAGTGACCGAGTGTATGCATTTACTCCTAAGGGAGATGTTACAGAATTGCCTAAAGGCGCTGGACCACTTGATATGGCGTATGCAATTCATACTGAGATTGGAAATCATACAACTGGAGCAAAGGTAAATGGTAAAATTGTACCATTAAATTATCAAATTAAAAATGGCGATATTGTAGATATTTTAACTTCAACAAATTCTGTAGGACCTGGAAGAGATTGGTTAAAGTTAGTCCACACTAATAGGGCACGGAATAAAATTAGAAAATTTTTCAAAAAACGAGATCGAGAAGAAAATCTAGATAAGGGACGCGAAATTTTAGATAATACTTTAACTGAAGAAGGATTTAATCCACATGATGTTTTAGTTGAAAAAAATATTAAACGAGTATTAACTAAAAAACAACTTCCTTCAATGGAAGAGTTATACGTTGGAATTGGTTTTGGAAGCATTCAACCACTAGGAATCGTAAATTTACTTACAAAAGATATTCGACAAAAGCGTGAAGACGAAGAACGAAAAAAACAAGAAAAAGAATTATTAGAACATCATAAAAAAATTGAAAATGTAAAAAATGATCATGAAAAAATTCAAGAAAAGCAAAGTGATATTTTAATTGCTGGAATTGATAATATGATGGTTCGATTAAGTCGATGTTGTAATCCTATTCCTGGAGATAAAATTGTTGGTTATATTACCAAAGGAAGAGGTGTCTCGATTCACCGTGTAGACTGTCCAAATGTTAATTCTGAGGAACAACATGGACAAAGATTAATTAATGTCTCCTGGAATACATTGCCAAGTGAGCAAAAATTATATGATGCAGAATTAAAAATTCAAGGATACAATCGAAGTGGCTTATTAAGTGACATATTACAAGTCATTAATAATACTACTAAGACATTAAAGTCTGTGAATGGAAATGTTGATCATAATCAAATGACTACAGTTACAGTTGTCATTAGAATTCGTAACAAAGTTCATTTGCAACGATTGATAGATAATGTAAAGCGTATTCCAGACGTTTATTTAGTAGAACGTCCAATTCATTAATTATATTTAAAATGGAGGATATGTTATGCGCGTTGTCTTACAAAGGGTAAAAAGTGCAAAAGTAGAAATTGATAAGGAAATTGTCGGAGAGATTAATAAAGGTTTTTTATTATTAGTTGGTTTTGGAAAGAATGATAGTACTAAACAAATTGATTATTTGGCACGTAAAATTGTAAATGCTAGGCTTTTTAATGATGAAAATGGTAAAATGAATTTGTCAATAAAAGAAATTGAGGGTAAAATTTTATCAGTTTCGCAATTTACTCTATATGCTGCAACCAAAAAGGGAAATCGTCCAAATTTTATGTTGGCACAAGAACCGGAGATTGCGAAAGAAAACTATAGATATTTTAATAATAAATTACAATCTTTTGGAATCGAAGTTGAAACTGGAAAGTTTGGTGCAGATATGCAAGTAAGTTTGATAAATGATGGCCCAGTTACAATTATTTATGACACTGATGAAATTTAATTGAAAAGAGTGAGAAACGTGTATCGAGAATTTTTCTGGGATTTTGATGGTACTTTGTTTGATACTTATCCAGGTATGGTAAAAGCTTTTATAACTGTTTTTAAAGATGAAAATATCGATTTAGATGAAAGCGCAGTTTATAAAAGAATGCGCCAAACATCATTAGGACAAACCTTTAAATACTACTGTGATCAAAATGGACTTCAAGATCCAAAAAAAATGCGTGAGTTATACAACCCAGTTGAGGAAAAACTAGAGGAAAATATGCATCCATTTGTTGGAGTCAAAGATGTTCTAGAAAGAGTCGTAGACGAAGGTGGTCACAATTATTTGATGACTCACAGAAATCAAAGTTCTTTAGAAATGCTTGACGGATTTGATTTGAAAAAATATTTCAAAGATGCAGTTACAGCTGAAAAATCATTTCCAAGAAAACCAAATCCTGCTTCATTAAATTCATTAGTAGAAAAATATGAATTGAATCCTGAAAATTGTGTAATGGTTGGTGATCGTGTTTTGGATATCGAAGCTGCACATAATGCAAAAATGTCAGGGATTTTATTTGATCCTGATGATTTAATTGTAGAACCTGTGGAACCAGAACACCGTATTCATCAAATTAGCGATATTATAAAATGGATTGATTAATAAAAAAGCACAACAATCAAATTGTTGTGCTTTTTTATTTACTATGAATTGTTTGATATTACTGTATTCTCATCTTTGCCTTCAAAGAATAATTTCAATCCTTTGACAACATCACTTGTAACTTGATTTTGATAATTACTATCTGTAATCATACTAAAGTCTCTTGCTGAATTAATATAGCCACTTTCTAATAAAACAGCAGGTCGAGTATTATCTCTTAATACTAGGAAATTTCCAAAATCTACTCCTCGATTATCAATTCCGAGAGAAGTTAATTGACTATTAATATCATTTGCTAATCTAAGTGAACCATTATCTTTATGATAATAATATGTTGTAAATCCAGTTGCAGTATTATTTTGCGGTGAAGAATCAAAATGAAAACTAATAAAAGCATCAGCATGTACTTGTTCAGCTAGTAAAGGACGTTTGCTTAAACTTACTGTTTCATTTGAACTTCGAGTCATATAAACTCGAGCACCTTCTTTACGCAATTTTTCTGCTAATTGTTTTGCATATTTAAGGGTATATGTTTTCTCTTGTTTTCCTTGGATAGAGAGAGCTCCAGAGTCTTCACCACCATGCCCTGCATCAATAACAATTGTGGCTTCTGAGATTGAATTGATTGGAACTTTATAATCAGAACTTATCATCCATGATCCCATCCATCCATATTTATTTTTATCAGTTTTTACATAAACCCAATTATATTTATGTTTTAAAACCTTTACACGGCTATTTTTCTGTATAGAGCATTCTTTTTTTGCACTAATTTCAGGTTTTTCGTATAAAGCAGCATTTTCAGTTTCAATTGGAACTTGTTCAAAATATGTATAAGTTCTAAAACCTAATACAGCAATAAATAATAACAATATTAACCATAAATAAGAAGAACTATTTTCGTTTTCGCTTTCTTGCATAATCAATCTCCAAAGTTTATAAATTAACTTCATATTAGCAAATTTTTTTAAAAGCGTGCAACTGTATTCATGATTATAATAATTTTTTAGAATTTTTTTCAGATTAAATTTATAATTAGTGCTAATTAAACTTGACTAAATTTTTAATCCTTTGTAAACTTTATCTAGTTAAATAAATCCGATGAGAAAGACTAGTAATTCGAAAAAAATTTTTAAGAGAGTAAGAGGTTGGTGGAATCTTACAATTTTTTAGAATGAAGACACTTTTGAGGTGTACATTAGTACCGTGAGGAGCGTTATTCCTAAGCAATAAGTTAAGGTGGTACCGTGCACACTAAGTGCGCCCTTGAATTGGAAAAAATATTCCAATCAAGGGCGTTTTATATTTAACTATAAAATATAGAAGGGAATTGAAATTTTGAAATATCAAAAACCAAAGGGAACAGCAGATATTTTAGCTGATGAATCAACTAAATGGCAATATGTAGAAGAGAAAGCACGAGAATTATTTAAGAAGTATCGTTATCACGAAATGCGTACTCCAATTTTTGAAAATTTTGAAGTGTTTTCAAGAACTTCAGGAGAAACCTCAGATATTGTTACAAAAGAAATGTATGATTTTCATGATAAGGGAGATCGTCACATTACATTAAGACCAGAAGGAACAGCAGGTGTTGTTCGTTCATTTGTAGAAAATAAATTATATGGGCCTGAATATCAAAAGCCATATAAGGTATATTATATGGGACCAATGTTCCGTTATGAAAGACCACAATCTGGTCGGCTACGTGAATTTCATCAAATTGGTGTAGAAGCATTTGGCGTAGATAATCCTACTTTAGATGTGGAAGTAATTGCAATGGCAATTGATTTACTAAAAAGCGTAGAGATTAATAGTTTAAAATTAGTGATTAATACATTAGGAGATATTGAAACTCGTCAAAATTATCGACAAGCGCTAATTGATTATCTGGAACCATTTGAAGATCAGCTTTCAGAAGATTCAAAAGAAAGAATGCATAAGAATCCACTTCGTGTTTTAGATAGTAAAGATGAAAACGATCAAAAAATTGTAGAAAATGCACCATCAATACTAGATTTCTTAACAGATAATTCAAAAAAACATTTTGAAACTGTGAAGTCATTATTAGATGATCTAGGTATTAAATATGAAATTGATGCAAATATGGTACGTGGATTAGATTATTATAATCATACTATTTTTGAAATAATGAGTGATTCAAAAGCTTTTGGTGGGAAATGGACTACTGTATGTGCTGGAGGACGCTACAATGGGCTTGTAGAACAATTAGGTGGGCCAGCAACGCCAGGTGTAGGCTTTGGATTAGGTGTTGAACGCTTATTACTTATTTTAAACACTGAAAAAGATAAATTACCACTTGATGATGACTTAGATGTTTATGTTGTTGGCATTGGAAATGAAACAAACGCTAAATCATTAGAAATTGTTCAAGCATTACGCCAACAAGGCTTCTCTGCTGATCGAGATTATTTAAATCGAAAACCAAAGGGGCAATTTAAAACAGCAAGTCGTTTAGCGGCTAAATATACAATTACTATTGGTGAACGTGAAATTGCAGAGAATAAAGCTAATATTAAAGATATGGCAAGTGGACAAGAAAATTCAGTAAACTTAGATGATATATTAAATAACTTTGAAAATGTTATAAAGTAGTTTTGGAGGATTATAGGTTGAGAAGAACAACATATGCTGGACTTGTAGATGAGAGTTATCTAGGAAAAGAGATTGTACTTAAAGGTTGGGTTCAAAAGCGCAGAAATTTAGGGAATTTAATTTTTATTGATTTACGTGATCGTGAAGGAATTGTTCAATTAGTATTTAGTCAAGAATTTGGTCCGGAAGCATTGAAAATTGCAGATTCATTACGAAGTGAATATGTTATTGAAGTAGTAGGAAAAGTTGTTGCACGTAATGAAAATGCAATTAACCCAAATATGAAAACTGGAAAAATTGAAGTTGAAGTTAGCGATGTTAAAATTTTGAATAAGGCTAAATTAACTCCTTTTGAAATTGTAAATAATACAAATGCAACTGATGAAATGCGATTAAAATATCGTTATTTAGATCTACGTCGACCAGAAATGCAAAAGTCATTAATGATTCGAAATCGTATAACGCAGACAGTACATCGTTATTTAGATGAAAATCACTTTATGAATATTGAAACACCATATTTGACACGGTCTACACCTGAGGGGGCTCGTGATTATTTAGTTCCTTCAAGAGTATATCCTGGACATTTTTATGCATTACCACAATCCCCACAATTATTTAAGCAACTATTGATGGGTGCTGGCTTTGATAGATATTATCAAATTGCTCGTTGTTTCCGTGACGAAGATTTGCGAGGAGATCGACAACCTGAATTTACTCAAATTGATATTGAAACATCATTCATGGATCAAGATGAAATTATTGAAATGACAGAAGGTTTATTAAAGGCAGTCATGAAGGATACTTTAGGAATTGAAATTCAAACACCAATTCAACGTATCACATGGGATGAAGCAATGGATCGATTTGGTTCAGATAAACCAGACATTCGTTTTGATATGGAATTGCAAGATATGGGAAGTGCAGTTAAAGAATCTGGATTTAAGGTTTTCGATAGCACATTAGAAAATGGTGGACAAGTTAAGGCGATTACTGTTCCAAATGGTGCTGAAAAATATTCTCGTAAGCAAATTGATGCAAAACAAGAGTACATTAAACGATTTGGTGCAAAGGGATTAGCATGGATGAAAGTTACAGATGATGGCCTTGCTGGACCAATTGCAAAATTCTTTAAAGATCGTGAAAAACAAATTTTAGAAGCAGCAAATGCTAAAATTGGTGACTTAATTTTGTTTGTTGCTTCTACACGAAAAGTAGTAGCAGATTCACTTGGCTATTTGCGAAAAGAAATTGCCAAGGAACAAAATATGATTGATGAAAATCAATTTGCATTTGTTTGGGTAGTAGACTGGCCATTATTTGAATATAGTGAAGAATTCCAACAATATATTGCAGCTCATCATCCATTTACAATGCCAAATGAAGAAGACTTAGAGTTATTGAAGACAGACCCACATAAATGTCATGCACAAAGTTATGATATTGTTTTAAATGGATATGAATTAGGTGGTGGATCAATTCGTATCCATCAACGTGATATTCAAGAAGACATGTTTAAGGCATTAGGCTTTACTAAAGAAAAAGCAGAAGAACAATTTGGTTGGTTTATGGATGCATTAGATTATGGATTCCCACCACATGGTGGTTTGGCACTTGGATTAGATCGTTTTGCAATGCTTTTATCAAAGAAAGATAACATTCGTGAAGTAATTGCATTTCCTAAAAATTCAAAAGCTACTGAACCTTTGACACATGCACCAAGTATTGTTGCTGAAAAACAACTTGAAGATTTGCATATTGATGTGGAAGATGTAAAGGACGATGAATAATATAAAAAAGCTCTTAGTTAATAAGGGCTTTTTTATATGGAAAATTTAATTTATTTCTTTATCGCTGGATAAAACATTGATAAAATTATATGAGGTAGTATAATAAAATAAATTATTTGGAAAATGATAGAAAAGTGGTCATTTAAAGATGAATGAATTACAAAAAAGATGGAAAAAACATATTTATCTTTCTCGTGCTTCAGCCGCATTTATATATGGATTATTAGTTTCTGTAGCGATGAATTTCTTTTGGGATCCAGGTCATATTTATTCTTCAGGAATAACTGGATTAGCACAATTACTAAATTCATTATTAAAGCACACTGTTTTTCCATTATCAACTGCGTTATTAATTTTCCTATTAAATTTGCCATTAATTATATTAGCTTGGAAACAAATAGGTCATAGATTTACAATTTTTACAGTAATTGCAGTTGTATGTTCTAGTGTAATGATTAAGTTATTACATCCAACAGTTTTAACAAAAGATCCCATGGTATGTGCAATTTTTGGTGCTATTTTAAATGGATATGGGACAGGTTATGCACTAAAAAGTGGGATTTCAACTGGAGGATTAGATATTATAAGTTTAATCGTAAGAAAATTAACTGGGAAATCTGTTGGTACAGTTAATATGATATTTAATGCATTTATCGTTTTAGCGGCTGGTCTTGTTTATGGTTGGCCATATGCTTTTTATTCAGCAATTGGATTATTTATTAATGCACAGGTAATGGATGCTATTTATACAAGACAACAGAAAATGTTAGTGATGATTATTACAACAAAACCAAATAGTGTAGTTGATTGTATTCAAACACATATGAGACGAGGCATTACAATTGTTCATGGTGCAGAAGGGGCATATCGACACGATGCAAAGGCAATTTTATTTACAGTAATTTCCAGATATGAGATTCCAGAATTACATGCTGCATTAAATGAATCAGACCCACATGCCTTTGTAAGTATTACAGAAAATGTCCATACAATTGGTCATTTCTATGAACCAGAACCATAATTTTAAGGTGAATAAGAATGAAAAAAATTATTTATATTTGGCTTGTTAAGCTAATTTCAAAATTAAAGCATGAAAAAAAGCCTGAAAATATTGTATATTTAATGAGCTTTAATGGAAACGTAAATTTTATTAAAGAACTAAGTAAATTAGCAGATAACAAACATTCATTAACTGTACTCTATTTACCACAATGTCAAAATGATGCTAATAAATTAAACAAAATAGGAATAAAAACAGTTAAATTTCAAAATAATATTGATTTTTTAATACATAAATTACCTTTTATTTTAAACGCTCAGTTGTTAATTTGTGATAATTATTATGCTTTTTTAAGTGGAATTGGTTTTGATCATGATAAAACGCATGTTGTACAAATTTGGCATGCGAATGGTGCAGTAAAATCCTTTGGTTGGGATGAACCACAAACTTTAAAACGTTCTAAAAGTGATAAAAAAAGATTTCAAAGAGTATATAATCAATTTGATGAGTTTATTGTCGGATCAACTATGATGGGAGAAGTTTTTCAACGAAGTTATCATATTTCAAAAGAAAAAATTAGTTTATTAGGATATCCAAGGACTGATAATTTATTTAATTGCAAATGGCAATCTAAAACTTTGGATAAAATTTACTATAGGCATCCAGAATTAAAGGGAAAAGAAATTCTTCTATATGCACCAACATATAGAGAAGATGAAAATCATAAAGTGAAATTAGAATTACCAATTGATTTAGATTTGATCTTAAAGCAACTAAATAAAAATCAGAAATTAATTATTAAACTACATCCTCATTTAATAAAAGAGGAGAAAAATTTAAAACAAAGATTTCAAGATGAACATTTAATTTGGATAGATGATTTTTCTACTAATGATTTACTTTTAATTACTGATAGACTAATAACTGATTATTCATCTGTGATTTTCGATTATACTCTATTACCAAATGCTAAACAAATAATACTTTATTGTTATGATTTTAAAGAATATAAAGAAAATATTGGAATTCAAAAAGATTTTCAAGAATGGGCACCTGGCCCCATTGTTACTTCTGAGGCAGAACTTAATTCAATTATAAAGAAACCTTTAAAAAGGGCTAATTTTGATAAATTTAATATAAAATGGAATACGTTCAATGACGGCAATGCAACTGAACGTGTCATTAAACATGAAGAAAATTATTTACATTCGTAAAGAGGGAGATAATTATGCGGCGAAAAATTACGATTTTTGGTTTTTTTAGTGAAGACAGCGGTTTAACATGTTTTATTAAAACAAATTATCATGCATTAGTAGCAGAAGGTTATGATTTTAACATTATTAACACTGCTAATTATCGTCCTGCAAGAGAACTAAAAAGACTTGGTACATATTATGAAGTTCCATTTTATTTTTCAGATATTAATGGACGTAATTTTTTTCAAAAGAGGAAAAATTTTATTCGTGAATTAAAGGATATACTTGAAGAATGCCGCAATACAAGCCAAACAATACATTTATATCTCAATACATTATGTGATCCAATTTCTATAATATTGGCACATAAGGCAAATTTTAATCGCATAATTACTCATGCTTATGCTGATTATACCAATATTTTTAATATTGCTGAAAAACAATTACAATATGTCGGACGCAAAATGGTGGAAAAATATGCAACTGATTACATTGCTGTAACACCTGAAGCTGCAAACTTCTTTTATTCTAAAAAATTACAGAGAAGTCCTAAATTTAGTATTATTCAAAATGGAATTGCTGTAAAAAAACAAAGATATCATGAAGAGCAAAATTTATATTATCGTAAAAGATATGGAATAGATAGTAAAACTTTTGTTATTGGGAATGTTGGAAGATTTATCAATTCAAAGAATCAAGTTTTTTTAGTTGAATGCTTTGATTTATTTCAAAAGATATATCCTAATGCTAAGTTAGTATTTATTGGTGATGGGCCAATGATTGAGGATGTTCGCCAAAGAGTATATCAACTTAATCTAGAAAGTAAGGTCATTTTTACAGGTTATTTAGAAAATACTGAAGAAGTGCAAAATATATTTAATGTTTTTGCATACCCAGCAATTAGTGATGGATTATCACTATCGTTATTACATAGTATTGCCAATGGTGCAATGGCTGTAGTTTCAAATACACAATCACAACAATTGAAAGAATTAGATGGAATTGTGTCATTGCCAATTGATAATGCTCAATTATGGGCAGATGAATTTTATCGATTAAATCAACGTAGATATAATCGAAGCATACAAAGTGAAAAAATAATGTCAGAACTTATTCAACATGGTTTTACAATTTCCACTGTATCACGACAATTAAAAAAATTATATGGTAGACCACAATGGGAGGATTAAAAATGAAAAAAATTGCAATCATTGGATATAATCTTTTTTCTATTGGTGGAACTACACGTAATAATATAAATCAATTAAAAAATTTTGTTGAAAATAACTTTGATGTATTTTATTTTAATTTTACTTTTTTTAATCAAACTGATATAAGGAATTTATTAGTTAGTGAACCAACTTTAAAAAAAGTTCATTTTAGGGAAATTAATGATTTTTTTGAAAATCAACAACCACGAGATTTAGATATAATAATAATTAGTCGCGAAAGTTTATTTCCATTAAGTGAATTATTGCGTTCATTTTATTCTGACGCAGTTATTTTAGGAGAAATTCATACTCCTTTAGCATTACTAAAAAAAATATATGGCTTAAAATATTTTACTGCAATTCGAGTAGCAACTAAGAAAATAAAAAAAGAATTTGAATCAAAGTATCATTATCAAAATGTTTTTGTGAAAACAGTAAATGCTAATCATATCTGTTGGAGTAATGAAAAATTTCAATTTAAAAAAACGAATAACTTTTTAATTTCTAGTCGTTTTTCAGAAGATCAAAAAGATATAATATATGCTTTGAAAATCTTTTGTAATTTAAAAAAACAAGGATATAATAAATTTCATTTATATTTAATGGGAACAGGTCCAGATAAAAGAATATATCAACATTATATAAAAGAAAATCATTTACAAGATATGATCACATTTACGAAAAAAATTCCTGAAAATTATATCTATTTATCTACTGCTAAATATGAAACTTTTGGTTATTCAATTATGGAAACAATTGCTAAGGGACACTTAGTAATTGCTTATGTTGGTGATGACTTTTCAATTAAAGATATATATAATGATTTTCCTTCTGTATTTTGGATAAAAAAGGAAAATATTTTATCAGATGCTAAATGTTTAATAAAGGCATCACAAACTAAACTTACATTGAACGAATATCGACAAGATAAAAAATATTTTGATAAATTAACATATGGCGAAAACTATAATGATGAGTTTAATAAATTCTTACTTGAGTTAAAAAACTTATCAGTAAATTCAATAAATGTAGATCAAAAAGAAATTCAAAAAATAAAAAAACAAATTCAAGAAGAGTTAGGACCATTAAATGCAAATTTAGTTATAAAAATTTATCATTATCTTATGCAAAATAAGTTATTTGGGAATTTGATTATAAAGTTAAAAAATATTATTAAAAAATAAGAAAGAAGTTTTTTATGGTTAATTATGTACTTACATCAGATATTTATAAGGGATATAAGCATGCTGGGCCCAAAGCAAAAGCTGATATTAATAAATTTTTAGCAGATGATGGTTGGAAAATATTGGATTTGGATTTACCTATAAAAAGAATTCCTAAATTAATATATCGGTTCTCAAAATTACCTAAATTGTTTAAAGGAAAAGATATTCAAAATATTATTTTTCAATATCCTATGTACTCTGTATTTTTGACTAAATCAATTATTAAAGAGATCAGAAGACAAACAAATGCTAATATCATTTTTGTAATCCATGATTATGAATCAATCCGTAAATATAAGGGTGACACAACATTTTTTAAAAATGAAGTGGAAATATTTAATTCTGTAGATTGTTTAATTGTGCATAGTGTGGCAATGAAAAATGAGATGAGAAAAAATGGAATTAAAACCAAAATGGTTATATTAGGATTGTTTGATTACTATAATCCTCAACCACTAATTAGCCATTCAAATTATGATCATTCTATTTGTTTTGCTGGTAATTTAGAAAAGTCTTCATTTTTAACTAAATTGACTTTAAAAGATTCTCATGCATATTTATTTGGAATGGATCCAGCATCGAATTATCCCCAAAATATTAGTTATGAGGGCCTCTATCAGGCTGAAGAATTACCCAAACACTTAAAAGGGGACTTTGGATTAGTTTGGGATGGAACAACATTAAATGGTGATGGAGGAATTTATGCTGATTATCAAAGATTTAATGCACCTCATAAAGCTTCGTTATATGTTAGTTCAGGAATGCCAGTTATTGTTTCTAAAAAAGCTGCAATTAGTGATTTTGTAATTGATAATAAAATAGGAATTGCAGTAGATAGTTTAAACAATTTAGATACAGAGTTATATAAAATTACTGAAACTCAGTATTTACAAATGCAAAATAATACAAAAATTATCGCAAAGAAACTACGAAATGGTTTGATGATAAAGAATGCAATAAGTACTGCAATTAATATTATTTCAAATAAATAACTTTTATTGTCAAATCAGTTATAATCTTTTTTAGGAGTTGATATTATTAAACGAGTTATTACATATGGCACATTTGATTTACTTCATTATGGACATGTAAATCTTTTGCGTCGTGCTAAAGAATATGGCGATTATTTAATTGTTGGTTTATCAACTGATGAATTTAATTATCGTCAAAAACACAAGAAATCTTATTTTGATTATGCTCAACGAAAACAACTATTAGAGGCAATTCGTTATGTAGATAAAGTTATTCCTGAAAAAAGTTGGGATCAAAAAAAATCAGATGTACATAAATTTGATATAGACACCTTTGTAATTGGAGATGACTGGAAAGGAAAATTCGATTATTTAAAAGACGAAGGTGTAAAAGTAGTTTATCTTCCACGAACTCCAGAAATAAGTACAACTCAAATAAAAGAAGACTTAAATATTAAAAAGAATGAAGGGAAATAATATGTTACTTGGATCGCATGTAAGTATGAGTGGTAAAAAAATGCTATTAGGTTCTGCAGAAGAAGCTTTTAGTTTTGGTGAAAATACATTTATGATTTATACAGGTGCACCTCAAAATACAAAAAGAAAACCAATAGATGAAATGAATATTCCTGCCGGCCAAGCATATATGCAAGATCATGATTTATCACATATTGTAGTGCATGCACCTTATATTATAAATTTAGGAAATACAAAAAAACCTGATAAATTCGAATTTGCAGTTCAATTTTTACATGATGAAATTGTACGTGCTCAAGCATTAGGAGCTCATCAAATGACCTTGCATCCAGGTGCACACGTTGGTGCAGGTTCTGAAGCAGCAATTGAAAATATTGCTAAGGGACTAAATGAAGTATTAACAAAAGATCAAACGGTTCAAATTGCAATTGAAACAATGGCAGGAAAAGGAACAGAAGTTGGTAAAACATTTGAGCAAATTGCACAGATGATTGAAAAAATTAAATTAGATGACAAAGTCTCTGTAACCTTAGATACATGCCATGCAAATGATGCTGGTTATGATATAAAAAATGATTTTGATGGTGTTTTAAATGACTTTGACCATGTAATTGGACTTGATCGACTTAAAGTTATTCATTTAAATGATTCAAAAAATCCTATGGGAAGTCACAAGGACAGACATGCAAATATTGGATTTGGAACGATTGGCTTTGATGCTTTAAATTATGTTGCACATCATGAACAATTACAAAATATTTCAAAAATTTTAGAAACACCATATGTTGGACCTGATAAAAAACATAAATATGCTCCATATGCATATGAAATTCAAATGCTGAAGAAACAAGAATTTAATTCAGACATGTTAGATGAAATTCTTAAAAATAAGGGAAAGTTAGTTTAGATTTTTTGTTCGATAGTTATTTAAAAAGACTGATTTTATACAGTCTTTTTTTAATTGTTTATTTTTCAAGTCATCAATTTGGTTAAATATTATGAAGTTTAAATAATTAACTTTACATTAAATTGAAATATGGTATAGAATTACAATTAATATAAAATTGGGGGGATTTGGATGTTAGGAGGATTTGAACTTTATTATCCTGTAATAATGTCGTTTGTTTGGATAATAGGGTCTATTTTTTTTAATATGTGTGAAAAACAATTTGTAAAAAAAAGAACACATAAAGTAAACGATGGTCCTTCTGTTGAAATTTTTATGTCATGTTATAACGAGGAAGAAATGCTTCCATCATCAATTGAATCTTTAGAGAAAATTGAATATCAAAATTATAAGATTATATTGATTGATGATAAAAGTACGGATAATACTTTGAAGGTAATGAAAAAACTAGCAAAGAAATATCCTAATATTAAAATTAAAGCTCAAAAAGAGAACATGGGAAAAGCGATGGCTTTAAATTGTGCACTTAAGGAAAGTAAAGCTGATTACATTTTGTGTGTGGATGCAGATACTGAATTTGAAAAAGATTCTTTGAGCTATTTGGTTGCTTCAATTGATGCAGATGAAAAAATTGCTGCAGTTACTGGAAGACCAATTGTAAAAAATACTAATACTTTAATTGGAAAGCTGCAATTTTTAGAATACATTATGAATATTGACATGATTAAAAGGGCACAATCTTTCTTCTTGGGACATATTTTAACTGTTTCCGGTGTATTGACGTTATTTAGACGCTCAGCTTTAATTGATGTGAATGGATGGAGTACTGAAGCGATGACTGAAGATATAGATGTAACATGGAAACTATATGATAATGGTTATTATTGTACATATCAGCCACGTGCACTATGTAAAATTTATGTTCCTGGAACAATCAAAGGATTTGTACGACAAAGAGTTAGATGGGGCCGTGGCGGACTAGAAGTATTAAAAAAACATTTAAAAAAAATCATGTCATTATCATTTGGTCAAAAATTATTAGCAATAGATATGTGTTGCAGCTATTTATGGGTATTCGCTGTTTCATTTGCAATTGCCAAATTATTTTTTGAGTTTATTTATATGAAAAATTTACGAATAAACCTAGGAGCATTAGTGCTTTATTATGTTGTAACATTACTATTTTATTGGTATTCAAAATTTATCAATTTTAAAGTTGAATATATTAATTACAGGCATTATTGGCTGTATTTGCCTTTCTTTTTCTATGCATACTGGTTAAATAATATTGTAGTTGTATTTTCATCGTTTTATCATCTATTTGATGCAGTTAAATATGCTGCATGGGGTGCATCAGATAGGGGGAACAGTAAATGAAAACATTAAAAAAATGGTTTAGTTTCTTATGGTTAATTTTGGGAAATATTATACAAGTTTTTATTGTTTTGGTTTTTGTAGATTTTTTATGTAGAAAGTTTAATGAATGGCTAGTCGATTTTTATGTTTTGACAAATTGTAATTATAATTCATTTTATGATATGTTCCTGCTTCTCATCATTTCGCTTGTAACAGTATTATTTATTGCACTATCCAGATATATTTGGTTTATAAAACGTTACTTAAAGCGAATTTCAAATCAACGAGGAGAACGAGGAGTAAGAAAAAATCATGTTACAAAAAATTAAATATATTTTTGAACGTTACTGGCATTTAATTTTTATTTTGTTTTGTTTAATAATTATTATTTGTACTGGAGTTTCTGAATATAACTCACATGTAAATTATGAGCAAGCTCAAAAAGAGATAAGTAGTGGGAATTTAACTAAGAGAGAACTTCATAAAAATGGTATTTTAGTTTTATGTTATCATCGTGTTTCGCAATCAAATAAAAATTTTTCAACGCGGTTAGCACTTGATTTATCTAATAATGAACAGTTGCATGAATATACAGTGACAAAAAATCAGTTAAAAAATCAAATAAAGTTTTTCCAAAAAAACCATGTAAGAATTATTTCTATTCAAAAAGCCATACAGTTAATTAAAAGTAATAAAAAATTAACGCATAAGTATGTGGTTTTTACGTTTGATGATGTTGATCGTACAATTCTTGACAATGTAGATCCTTTATTTAAAGAAATGGGAGACTTGCCCTATACAGTTTTTATTGTTACAGGTAACACAGGAAGATATGATAACGGAACGGAATTAGCAACTTGGAAAGAATTAAAAAAAATTATTCATAACTCTAATGTAACTTTAGGTGTTCATACAAATAATATGCATTATTTATCTAACAATAAACCAGTTTTATTATATAAGAAAAATTATAATAAATTTGTCAGAGATTATAAAAAATCTGAAAAAGTAATTAAAAAGCATACGGGTAAAACTAGTCCTTATTTTGCATATCCATATGGAGCAGGAACACCTCGAGAACAAAGATATCTAGCAAAACATGGGATGTATACTTTTTCGTTACAGAATGGCATCATCGTTAGTGGACAAGATCTTTCTCAACCATTACCAAGAACAATGATTGACCCAAAGTCTTGGAAAAATGTTGTAGTTAAATGGGTAAAATATTAAAGTTATTGAGTAAATATTATCTATTATTTCATTAAAATTATAAGGCTAATTTTTTGTGTTTATGTTATTATAATTTAGGAATGTAAAAACAATTTAGTTAACTGATGTGGAAAGGTGAAATTAATGAAAATCGATATTGATAAGTATATTGCGCAACAACCAGCATTAGCTAATATTAAGGAACAAAAGCCAACTTTTTGGCCAAATCCAGATAGAGTTCCTGAAAATGAAATTTGGGATCATGAAGAGTTCGGATTAAAAGATATTGAAGCAGCAGAAGCTGATTTAGAACGTTATGCTCCTTTGATTGCTAAGATATTTCCTGAAACAGCTTCAACAGATGGAATTATTGAATCAAAATTGGAAAAATTAGATAAAATGCAAGAATTAATCGAAAAAAATCATGAATTCCATGGTGAGTTATTTATGAAGATGGATTCAGACCTTCCAGTTGCTGGTTCTATTAAAGCTCGTGGAGGAATCTATGAAGTATTAAAACATGCAGAAGATATTGCATTAGAAACAGGATTGTTGAAATCAAAAGAAGATGATTATACTAAGTTAGCAACTAAAGAAGCTAAAGAATTATTTTCACAATATAAAGTACAAGTTGGATCAACTGGAAACTTAGGTATTTCAATTGGAATTACAGCTGCTGCATTAGGTTTTGAAGCAATCGTTCATATGAGTTATGATGCAAAAGAATGGAAAAAAGAATTGCTTCGTAAAAAAGGTGCTGAAGTAAAAGAATACGATACAAACTTCAATATTGCATTGAAAAAAGGAAGAGCAGAGTCTGATGCTGATCCTAAGAGTTATTTTGTTGATGATGTTAAATCAACAACTCTATTCTTAGGCTATGCAACATCTGCAATTCGTGTAAAGAAACAATTTGAAAATCGCGGGATAACAATTGATAAAGATCATCCAATTTTTGTTTATAGCCCAGCAGGAGTTGGTGGCTCATCTGGTGGAACTGCATTTGGTATGAAAGCAGTATTTGGAGAAGCAGCACATGTATTTTTAATTCAACCAACTCATTGTCCAAGTATTCCATTAGGAATGGTTACAGGAATGAATAATGATGTTTCTGTGCAGGATATTGGGATTGATGGTAAGACAGAAGCTGATGGTTTAGCTTGTCCAAGTCCATCTGTATTTTCAGGTGATTATATGAAACCAATGTTAGATGGTATGTTTACAGTAGATGATGCAGATTTATTTAATTATTTACGTGATTTACATTCTTCTGAAGGATTTACAATTGAACCTTCATCATGCGCTAGCTTTGAAGGCCCAATTAAATTATTTGAAGATCCATTTGCTAAAGAATATATGAAAGAAAATAATTTAGATAAAATTCAAGACAATATTATTCATCTAACATGGGCTACAGGTGGTAGTATGGTACCTGAAGAAATTAATGAACAAAATTTAAAAACATTCCTTTAATTTATAATAAAAAAGAGACCAATTGGTCTCTTTTTTTTATTTAAAAACAAGCAAAAAATCTTTGCATTTCTTAAAAATATTGGTGTATCAATATTTTTAAGAATAAAAAAGTACATTAATGCTATTTTATATTGAATTATTGATGTAATTTGTTGCAACCGATTACAACGAGTGTTATAAATATGGGTGTAAGGGATAATAAAAATAGGAGATGATTTTATGACAAGTCCAATTCATATTACATCTGAAATTGGGAAGCTTAAATCAGTGATTTTAAAACGACCTGGACATGAAGTTGAAAATATCACTCCAGATACAATGAAGAGATTGCTTTTCGATGATATTCCATATTTGCCAATCGCTCAAGAAGAGCATGATTATTTTGCAGATACTTTACGTGAAAATAATATTGAAGTTCTTTATCTTGAGAAACTGGCAGCTGAAGCAATTGAAAATCCTGAAGTTAAAGAAAAATTTCTTGAACAAATGATTTCTGAATCAGGATATCTCAGTGGGCCAATACATGATGCATTAAAAGAATATCTACTTTCATTTAATACATTAGAAATGGTTGAAAAGATTATGGCAGGGGTTCGTAAAAATGAAATTAACCTTACATATCGAAGTCTTCAAGAAATGGCAGAAGATTCGAATTATCCATTTTATATGGATCCAATGCCTAATTTGTATTTTACACGAGATCCAGCAGCTTCTATTGGGGATGGATTATCAATAAATAAGATGACATTTAAAGCACGTCAACGTGAATCAATGTTTATGCAATATATTATTAACTATCATCCTCGTTTTGCTAATAAAGGATTACATGTATGGCGTAGTCGTAACCATCAATCACATATTGAAGGTGGAGATGAATTAGTTCTTAGCAATCATGTATTTGCTATTGGAATTTCACAACGAACAACAGCAAACGCCATTGAAGATATTGCAAAACATTTATTTGAAGGAAATAAGTCTGATTTCGATACCGTGATTGCAATAAAAATTCCTCATAATCATGCAATGATGCATTTGGATACTGTTTTAACAATGATAGATTATGATAAGTTTACAGTTCATCCAGCAATTTTGACAAAAGGTGAAAAAGTTGATACATATACTATTCACCCTGGAAAAGAAAATGGTGAATTAGAAATTACTTATGATAATGACTTAAAGAAAGTATTAAAGAATGCATTAGGATTAAATGATTTAGATCTTATTCCAACTGGGAATGGAGATCCTGTCATTGCAGCAAGAGAACAATGGAATGATGGTTCTAATACACTAGCAATTGCTCCAGGTGAAGTAGTCACATACGATCGTAATTATGTATCAAATGAATTATTACGTAAGCATGGAATTTTAGTTCACGAGGTGCGTTCAAGTGAATTAGCACGCGGTCGTGGTGGTCCACGTTGTATGTCAATGCCAATTGTTCGTGAAGATTTAAAATAATAAGGATTTGAAAGGGAGAAATTTAAAATGAGTAAATTTACAAATGTATTTCAAGGACGTAGTTTTTTAGCATGTAAAGATTTTACACCAGATGAAATTAATTATTTGATTGATTTTTCATTACATTTGAAGGATTTAAAGGAAAGAAATATTCCTCATCACTATTTGGAAGGTAAAAATATTGCACTATTATTTGAAAAGACTTCAACAAGAACTCGTTCATCATTCGTTGTTGCAGCACACGATTTAGGAGCAAATGCTGAATTTATGGGCAAAAATGATTTACAACTTGGTAAAAAGGAATCTATTGAAGATACAGGAAAAGTTTTAGGTAGTATGTTTGATGGAATTGAATACCGTGGATTTGCTCAAAAGAATGTTGAAGAATTAGCAAAATATTCTGGTGTTCCTGTATGGAATGGTTTAACAGATGAATGGCATCCAACACAAATGATTGCTGATTTTATGACAATTAAAGAAAAATTTGGTCATATTAAAGGCTTAACATTAACATTTGTTGGTGATGGCCGTAATAATATGGCAAATAGTTTATTAGTTACTGGCTTAATGTTAGGTGTTAATGTAAGAATTTTAGCACCAAAAGAATTACATCCTGCACAAGAAATTCTTGATATTGCTGATAAGTTTGCTAAGGAATCAGGTGCTAAATATATTATTACAGATGACATTGATGAAGCTGTAAAAGGAACAAATGTAATTTATACAGATGTATGGGTATCAATGGGTGAAAACGATTGGGAAGAACGTGTTAAATTATTGAAACCATATCAAGTTAATATGGACATGTTTAAGAAGAGTGGTACACCTGATGACCAAATTATATTTATGCATTGTTTACCAGCATTTCATAATACAAATACAAAATATGGTAAAGAAATTCATGAAAAATATGGCTTGTCATGTATGGAAGTAACTGATGAAGTCTTTAATTCTAAATATGCTTGGCAATTTACAGAAGCAGAAAATCGGATGCACTCAATTAAGGCTATTATGGCCGCAACATTAGGAAACTTATATATTCCAACCGTAAAAATTAACAAATAAGGATTATAGTTTAAGGGGACGATTACAATGAGTAAAAGAATTGTAGTTGCTCTAGGAGGAAACGCTATTGTCACTAAAGATGGTACTGCAGAATCACAAATTCGTTCAATAAAGAAAACAATGGAAACCCTTATAAAATTTATTGAAAATAAGGATCAAATTGTAATTACACATGGTAATGGGCCTCAAGTAGGTGACTTACTATTACAAGAAACGAATGGTAGTACAGTTGATAATCCTGCAATGCCATTAGACACAACTGTTGCAATGACACAAGGAAGCATTGGATATTGGATGCAAAAGAGTATGGATGAAGTTATTAAAGAAAAGCATTTAAACTCAAAGATTGCAACATTAGTGACACAAGTCGAAGTTAATGCAAATGATACGGCTTTTGAAAATCCTAGCAAACCAATTGGACCTTTTTATTCAGAGAATGAAATTATTCAAAAGAAGAAAGAGCATCCAGAATATACTTTCAAAGAAGATGCTGGTCGAGGATATCGGAGAGTTGTTCCATCACCAAAACCAATGAATATTATTGAAGCACCAATTATAGATGATTTACTTTCAGAAAATGTAATTCCTATTGCAGTTGGTGGCGGCGGTGTGCCAGTTATTCGCGAAGATAATAATAACAATTTGAAAGGTGTAGAAGCTGTAATTGATAAGGACTTTAGTGCAGCAAAATTAGCTGAAAGCATTAATGCTGATGAACTAATTATTTTAACTGCTGTAGATAATGTATTTGTAAATTACAATACTCCAAAACAAAAAGCATTAACAAACGTTTCTGTTAAAGAATTAAAAGAGTATATTAAAGAAAATCAATTTGCAGCGGGTAGTATGCTACCAAAAGTTCAAGCCGTAATTAATTTTGTAGAGAAAACTGGTAAAAAAGCAGTAATTACATCACTTAATAATGTAGAAAAATTGATTACTGGCGGAGTAGGTACAGTTATTACTAAATAATTAAGAAAATCGTCAGTTTAAAAACTGGCGATTTTTTAATGAGGTGAAAGAAATGGAAAACGAAAATAAGAATGGAATTAATACATTTGGATTAGCAGCATTAATTGTTAGTTCTGCCATTGGAACTGGAATATTTGGATTACCATCACAATTAGCTCAGGTTACTGGTCCAGGACCTGCTTTGATTGCATGGTTAGTATGTGGAATTGGGGTATTAGCATTAGTTTTGTCGTTAAATAACTTAGCAAAAAAAAGGCCAGATATTGAATCTGGATTATTTGGATATGCAAATGCAGCATGTGGTCCTTTAGGTGAGTTTATGAGTGGATGGACATACTGGATTTCTGCATGGATTGGAAATTTAGCATTCGCAACTTTTTTGATGTCAGCAATTGGAAACTTTATTGGTGTTTTTAAAGGTGGACAGAATTTGCCATCTATAATTGCTGCAATTGTATTCTTATGGGTATTAACTTTCTTTGTAAATAATGGCGTTGAAAGTGCTAATTTTGTCAATACAATTGTTACGATCTGCAAAGTTATTCCATTATTCATGTTTATTATTTTGATTGCAATGTGTTTTAAATTTGGTGTATTTACACTTCATTTTTGGGAAAATTTTGCAAATAATATCCAAGCAACTGGCGTAGATGGAACTATTTTTGGTCAAGTTAAAAACAGTCTAATGTCAATTATGTGGGTATTTATTGGAATTGAGGGTGCATCAGTTTTATCTAGTCGTGCAAAATCTCAAACAGCAGCTAGTCAAGCTACTATTATTGGATTTATTTCATTAGTTGTAATTTATGTATTTTCAACAATTCTACCATATGGGGTTATGTCGCAACATGAATTAGCAACCGCTGCACAACCAGCAATGGGAAGTATTTTAAAGCTTGCCGTAGGTAAATGGGCAGCAACAGTAATCAATATTGGAGTTATTATTTCAACAGTTGGATCATGGTTATCTTGGACAATGCTTCCAGCAGAAACTACACGATTAATGGCAAAAGATAAAACATTACCTGCATCATGGGGAAAATTGAATCATAAAAATGCTCCTCAAATTTCATTGATTATTACTGCAATTTTACAAACTATTTTCTTATTTTCAATGCTCTTTACTCAATCGGCATATAATTTTGCCTCAACCTTAGCTGCAGCAGCAATTTTAGTTTCATATATGCTTGTTGGTATTTATCAAATGAAATATTCATACCAACATCAGGAATGGGGTCAATTTATTATTGGCATAATTTGTGCTGGTTTTGAATTATGTGCTGCTATTCTTTCAGGTTGGCAAGATTTACTTTTGCTAACAGTTTCATTTTTACCAGGATTTATTTTATATTATAAAGCTGCTAAAGAAGATAATAGGGAAGTTACAAAACGTGAAAAATTTGTTATTTTGATTACAAGTATTTTAGCAGTAATAGCAATTATATTTGTATTTACAGGTCAAATAAAGATTGGTTAATTAAGAAAGAAGTTAATTTTATGGGAGAAAAAGAAAAGATAAAACATAAAGTTAATTTAGGCGGTTTAGTTGGACTAATTGTTGGTGGAACAATTGGATCAGGTATATTTGCTTTACCATCTACAATGACTGAAGGAGCTAATCCTGCAGGAATTCTAATTGGATGGGCGATAGTTGCATTAGGAATGTTTTCTTTAGCAACAGTATATCGAAATTTGACTTTGCAACAACCAGAAATAGATGATGGGATATACGGTTGGAGTAAACATATTTTTGGTAATGTTGGTGGCTTTATTGCAGCATATGGTCATGGTGCTGGTGATGCAATTGGCAATGCTAGTTACTTAACGGTTTTATTTTCAGCATTTGGTAGTTTTACAATTTTTAGTTTTTTTGGGAATGGAACAAGTTGGCCTGCGATAATTGTAGCATCCATTTTGTTATGGACAATTGTTTTTTTAGTATTAAAGGGAGTTCATACGGAAACATGGTTAAATAATATTACTACAATTGCAAAAGTCATCCCAATTGCAATGTTTTTAATTTTAGCAGTATTAAATTTTAGACCTCATATTTTCATGTCACATTTTGCAAGTGAAGCAGTATTTAATATTAAAATTGGGCATTATCAAAATATTTCGATTTTTGATCAAAGTAAAAATGTTTTATTGGCTGCAATGTGGACGCTTATTGGAATTGAATCAGGAACAATCTTTGCAACACGAGCAAAAAAGTTATCTGATGTGGCAAAAGCAACTTCAATTGGTTCACTAATAGTTATAATCCTCTTAGTTGGAACAAGTATTTTATCTTTAGGATTAATGTCTCCGAAAGAGATTACAACTTTGCATGCCCCATCTATGGCGGGATTAATGGAGCATATGGTTGGCAATTGGGGAAGTTGGTTAATAAATATCTGTTTAATAATTTCAGTTTTAGGTGCTCTAATTGCATGGGTAAATTTAAGTGCTGAAGAGGTTCGTTTAGCGGGAAGAGGAGGTTCAAGTACAAAATGGCTGAATGGATTAAATAAAAATGAAGCTCCTGTTCATGCTATTTATATAACTGCAGGAATTACACAGGTTCTAATGATTGTCGCTGGTGTTTATTCTGCAGGATATGATGTTTTGTTGAAATTTTCTACATCTCTTTCTATTGTTCCATATTTAATGGTTTCGCTTTATGCATTAAAAAGCGTCATTTGTGGGATAGGTTTTAATAATAGTTCATTTAAAGAGCGTTTTAGCTCAGGAATTTGGGCACTTATCTCTACGTTATTTACTGCTTTTATGATTTATGGTGCAGGTTTAAAATACTTATTATTAGCCGCAGTGGTTTGGATCTCAGGTTTTCCTCTTTATTGGAAAGGAAAAATAGAAAAACACGAGAAGTGGAATAAGATAGAATTAATCGTTTGGATTTTAATTTTTATTATGGCTATAAGTGGTTTAATAGGATTATTTACAGGTTCTATTATTTTTGATTAAAAAGATGACCAAATATTGGTCATCTTTTTTAATTAAATTTAAAATTATCATATTTAAGTTTGATTTGAATTTTTTTCCACATTAATATTTCAATTATAAATGAAATTATTTCAATAATTAGTAAACTAGACCAAACACCTATAATTCCGCCAATATGTGCCATTGGTAATATTACTAATAATGGTAAAATATAACCTCGAATAATTACCATAAAAATAGAGATTCGTGAATTATTAATCGCTGAGAAAAAAATATTAAATACTACATTTAAGCTAGAAAATAATAAACTAATTAATAGAATTTTAATTCCTTGTGTAGCCATAGTAACTACCGTATTATTTGAAGCGGCATTAAAAAAATCAATAATTATATTTGTATTAAATATTACAAATAGTAAACAGATAATTCCTAAAAATTCTGCAATTATCAATCCAAAGCGTAATCCAAATCTTATATTTATAAAATTACGTTTGGCATATTGATGACTTACAATAGGTTGAATTCCTTGAGCAACTCCTGTAAATAAAGCTAGTGCTACTAAAAGTACATTTGCTGCAATTCCATATGCAGCTACAGCATCATTTCCACTCACTGTTAAAAATACCCAATTATAAATAAATATACCAACACCAGTACTTAATTCAGTTAAAAAAGAAGGTAATCCTATATTAAATACTTTAAATAACCTTTTTATGTTCAAATTTGTTTTAATGAATTTTAAATTATTATTTTTGGATTTAAAATGAGGTAATGTTATGAGTATACTAATTATAGGCGAAAAACTTGTAGCAAAACCTGCACCATACATACCGTAATTTAATTTGATAATTAAAAGCCAATCTAAAAAAATATTTGAAAGACTAGAAATAATCATTGCAAACATAGCTATTTTAGTTCCAAAGTCATTTCTTATGAAACTTAATATTAAATTGTTAAAAACAAAAAATGGACCAAATAATAAAATAATTTTAATATATTCTAATGTATATCTAAACGTTGATTGATCTGCGCCAAGTAAATAAGCAATTTTTTCAGGAAACAAAACACCACAAAGCATAAAAAATAAGCCTAAAATAATTCCAATAATAAAAATTTGTGTATAGATTTCCTGTGCCTTTTTTTTATTTTTTAAATAATAAAACGTAAAAAGTGTGCCACCGCCCATTCCGAGTAAAAGTCCTAAACCTTCCATTATATTAAAAAGTGGCATGCTAAGATTCATAACAGCAACACCTAATACGCCAATACTTTTAGCAACAAAATAACTATCAGCAAGTACATAAATTGATGCACCAACTGTACTTAAAATTCCTCTAAATACGTATTTAGATAGTTCATTAGATAAAGATTTTTCTATCCCCATTTTATTTTTACTCCTCCTATCAAAGAAATTGTTCTTTACTATTATTGTAACAAAAAGGACAATAGAAATATGAAAGAAGGTAATTTTTATGAGGCACATGAAAATGATTTCATCAAAAACGAATCAAAAGTTTGAAGTTAAAAATGATTCTGGAAAAATGATTTTTGATAGTAGTGAGCCAAAATCTGCTGGAGGGAATGGTAAATATCCTAGGCCAACTGAATTACTTTTAGGAGCATTAGGTTCATGTTTGAATGTAACTATTTGTTCAATAGCGGAAAGAGAAGGATATAAAATAGATTCTTTAAAGGTAATAATTTCAACTGATGTTGAGACAAAAGGAGTTATAAATGAACAAATAAAAGATGGATTTTATAATATGAAAATTAAATTTGATATGCAAAGTAATATTCCCGTTTCTAAACAAGAACAATTTTTACAAAAATGCTTAACTGCATGTCCTGTACATTCAGTTGTTGAAAATCCTACAAATATTGAATGGGATTACTAAAAAGGAGACCAAATGGTCTCCTTTAATTTATGATATAGTGTGACGCCATTTGTAATCAGAAATTGCACGTGCAACAACTAATCCTAATTGTAAAAAAATTATTATCATAATAGATTTAACTAACCAGCTGATTCCGGAAATAAGTGATAAATTTCCAATATCATAGATTGCTCGATACATATATAAACCTGGTACCATAATTACAATTGATGGTACTGTAATAGAAATTCTTGGATCACCATTCTTTAATTGAATAATTGATGCAAGAATTCCAGCACACAAAGCACCAACAAATGAAGCCGCAGCAGGAGGCATAGAAGTAAAGTCAATTAATTCTAACCGGAATGTATTTGCAAATGCTCCAACAATACTTGCTAAAAATGCCATTTTAGGAGTGCTATTAAACATTAATGAGAAGCCAAAAACGCCAATGAAACTTGCTGGAATACGTAGAATAAAAGTGATAAATGGTGTTAAATTTAATGGAGTAAAATTTGATGGTTTTAAATTAATATAAAAAGCAATAATCCATGCAACTAATGATGCTATTGATATAACCATTAATGCATATGCGGCTCTTTCTAGTCCAGAATGCATATCTAATTTGGCAATATCTAATCCACTAGTAATGAAAGGAAATCCTGGTACAACAAATAGCATTGCACCAATATATCCGGCTTCGTGTTGGATAGATAAGTGAAAAGAAATTTCTAACAAATAGAAAACGATTGCGTATGAAATGCATGCAGTAGCAACACTATAAATAATACCTAACAAACTAATCAAATTATGTTTACCAATTATTTGTCTAATGTAGTTTCCTAAAGTTGCAGCAATTAAACTGCAAAACATCTCAATAATTCCACCTCCAAGCAAAAAAACGAAGGCACTACAAGCTAGTCCTGCAGCTAAAGATAAAGTAAATTTTGAATAATTATTAGAAGAACGATTTATTTTTTTTAATAATGAACATACTTCTGCTACAGTTAAGTCAGTTCCATGTAATTGAAAAAAGTTAACAAAATCTTCCAAATCATGTAATTTAACCATGTTAATGCCTGTTTCAGATAGTGTAAGTGTTTGTGAGCAAGAATTACATTTTTCATAACAAGTGTAATTAATAGAAACTAATCCAATATCTGCAAAACAGCGAATATTTAATACTTTTGCAATAGAATTCATTGATTCTCGAACTCTCCATGCACCTGTTCCACAAGAGAGCATCATAATTCCAATTTTTCCGATAAAATTTGTTTTATATTTTAAACCAGCATTTGTAATCAATGTTTTATTTGATACATTTGGTTGTATTAAATAATCTTTAACCAATTAAAAAACTTCCTTAATTATTTTAATTAATTTATAAATTATAACATAAGATTACAAAATATATGGGAGAACTAATTTATTTAAAATTATGACCATGATGCTAAACTAAAAATGAGAGATATTTGATTTTTTAGGGGATGACAATATATGACAAAAGATCATAAGATTAGCCCATTCTCAGCATTTTTATTAGGTGTTGATGGAATGGTAGGTTCGGCAATTTTTTTGCTACCAGGAAGTTTATATTCTAAGGCTGGAAATGGTTTAATTTGGTTATTGGTTTTATCAGGTATTTCAGCACTATTTTTAGCATTATGTTATGCAGCGTTATCAAGTGAAACAAAACAAAATGGAGCTGCTTGGTTATATGCTTATAAAGAGTTTGGACGTTTTGCTGGCTTTGAAGTTGGATTTTTTACATGGTTACAAGGTGTAGCAACTATTTCTACTGAAACTGCAGCATTCTTAACCTCTATGCGATTATTGGTTCCTGCACTTTCAAATAAATTAGTATACAATTTAAGTGGATTATCGATAATTTTAATTATTGCAATTATTGGGCTATTAGGAGATAAAGCTTCAAGTATCGCAGATAACATAGCAACGTTTTTGAAAATTGGCGTATTATTAATTTTTATTTTTGTCGGAATTTGGTTTATCCATAAAGTAAACTTTGTTTCAGATACACACTACTCATTGAGCTCAATGAATAATGCTTTTAGTAATGCATTTTACATGTATATGGGATTTGCTTTTTTACCAGTTGCAGCTGCTCAAATGAAAAATCCTAAAAAAAATTTACCAAGAGAATTAGTAGCGGTTATTGTTTCAGTGAGTTTAATTTATATTGCTACAGTTTTTGTTGCAATTGGAATATTAGGGCCATCAATAGCACATAGTAGTGTTCCTTTAGCAATTGCTTTTGGTAAACATTTTGGTACATGGGGGAAAATTTTAATAACAATTGGGACTGTTGGCTCTGTTCTTGGTGTTGCAATATCATTATCATTTAGTACGCCATATGTTGCATCTTCATTAGCAAATGAGCATCATTTACTACCAAGATTTTTTGGTAAAAAATCAAAAGACGGGTCGCCATATGTTGCAATCATTATTACTACAACTTTGTGTATGTTGCTAGTCTTAAGTGGAAGTTATCTATTTTTAGTACCTGTTACAATTATTATTTCTCTTGTTCAATATTTTTCTACTTCAATTGTAATGTTTAAAAAGCAATGGGAAAAACACAAACATCCAGAAAAAGAGAATGCAGGATCATTTAATTTGCGTGGTGGTATTTTAGTTCCATCAATTTCAATTTTAATTTGCTTGTATATTCTGTTAAATTTAAAATTAAAAGCAATTCTTTTAGGAGGAATTGCATTACTTTGTGGAATTGTATTATACTTTGTTGATAAGAGTATTGAAAAACATATTTCAAAAAGGGATGCAGTTCAAAAAAATGGAACAAGTAAATAAATCTAAAAATGAGATTAGAAAAGAAATTCTATCTAAATTAAATAATTTAGATAGAAAAAAACGTAAACTAGAAACAGATTTACTAATTTCAAAAACGCTAAATTCAGAAGAAATAATAGACTCTGTTACAATTGGAATCACATTAAGCAAGTATCCTGAAGTCGATACGCATAATTTGATTAGTATGCTATGGAATTTAGGAAAAGAGCTTTATGCACCTGTAATGAGATTAGGTCATCGAATGGACTTTGTTAGATTAGATGAGCATACTCAGTTTAAAACAAATAAATTTGGTATTTGTGAACCAGTATGGCAAGAATCAAAAATTAATAATCAACCTGATGTGATTATTGTTCCTGGCGTAGGCTTTTCATTAGACAATAATCAGCGCATTGGTTTTGGAGGCGGTTATTATGACCGCTTTTTGCACTCATTTTACGGTAAAAAAATTTCATTAGCATTACATGAGCAAATTATTTATAATGATAAATGGCTAATTGAAAAGACTGATATTCCTTTAGATAAAATAATTTACTAATGTGAGGAGAGAAATTTAGGTGGCAGTTTGGATTGCAATTGTAGCAATGGCAATAATTATCTTTGTATTGGCAATTTTCTATTTAGTTAATTCTGTTCACAGATACGGAAAATGGATTACACCAGTTTTGATGATTATTATATGTTTACTTATTGGAATTATAGGTGGAATTAAAATTTATAAATTATCAATGCAAAATACTAATGATCAACTTAAGGAAAATACTGTTGTAAGAACAAGTTCTTCTAATGTGAAAATAAAAAATGGCTTACAAAGAATTGATGAGGGAAGTAAAGTTGAAAACAATCAACAATTAGCATTAAAAAATTTGCAAAAAAGTTTTGAAAATGTTGGTACTATTAGTTTTAATAAGGAAAATAAAACTTATTTCATAACACCTACTTCATCACAAAATATAGAAGCAATCAATTATGTATTAGAAAATCATAATAAAGCTGAAGAATGTGGATATACGGAGTTAACAAATAGTATTTTAGAAACATCAACTCAAATTCAAAACGAAATTGGCAAAGGATATACTTTATCGTTACTTAAACCTAATAGTGATGAAATAATTTATTCTGCACAAGATGGAAAGGTTTTAATTAACGTAGTCAAATAGGAGAGAAAATTAATTTTGTATTTTTATGCTAGAAATGATACGGATAAAATACCGGGAGTTAAATTAAATGAAAGTGTTTCTAAAAATACTTTCGATATTACAAGTTGGAGTTTTGAAGAATACACAGCTTCAAATGGACATAAAGCTTGGATTTTTATAAATCGTGCATCACTTTTACCTTTTATAATTTTTAATGTTGAAACATATACTAAAGATGAATTTATTGATGAATTTGCAACAATTATCAATCAAATTAATAATACTTTGTGTGTTGAAAAGTTTAAATCAAGTGAATATGTTAAATTTATTCGTAATTCAACTATTGAAGTATTTAGAGATGATACGGATTTTTCAGATGTATTTGCAATGTTAGAAGCTAATATTGAGCATATGCCTGATATTGATGAAATATTTAAAAATGATGAATTCACGGCTTTGAATGCATTATTTGCATGTTCGTCAATTCGTAGAAATGATACGAGATTTAAAGATTTTTTATGTAAAGATAATGCTGTAAGTTCATATTGTTACAAATTATCAAACTCGTTTGTAGTACATGCACATGAAGACTTTTCAAATGCTGAAATAAAAGCTCAATGGGAACCTTTTTCAAAATGGCATGAGTTAGATGGAAAAAAATCTATGAATAAATCAGAAGAAAAAGAATTTATGAGTGGTGTTTTAGAAAATAACTCAAAAATGTTTTTACAATTTTCTGATTATTTAACTAATGAATGTAAGAACAGCCCTAGTGAAATAAAGCAAAAGATGACATATGTAATTGATTATGTTTTTTATTACTTATTAGAATCATTACATCAAACAGTTGTATATGATTTAACTGCTATCCAATCATTTTTTATTAGTTTAGCAATAATTCGATATCAAAAAAATAAAGAAGAAGAATTTGTAGTAGATGCAATTAAGGAATTATATGAATTCT
Organism: Ligilactobacillus cholophilus; assembly: GCF_030389495.1. Taxonomy (NCBI): domain Bacteria; kingdom Bacillati; phylum Bacillota; class Bacilli; order Lactobacillales; family Lactobacillaceae; genus Ligilactobacillus; species Ligilactobacillus cholophilus. Next base: position 621,121 of record NZ_CP127832.1, on the reverse strand, counting down.
TAAATAAAACAGGTGAATTGTCAAAAGAAGATTTAACTATTATTATAAGTGAAACAAATGAATTAATTGAATTAATTAAATTATATAAGACGAATCAACATATGGATTTTAATGAATAAACCTGATTAGATGATTTTTAAATGTAATATTTATATAATATTAGGTATAAATGATTTATTATTAATAATTAGGAGGTTAGTTGGTTGACAGAATTAAAAAATGTTGAATTAGAGTATCGAATTACAGAATCTAATTTGGAGCCAGCTTTATTTGGCATTAATGATGGATATTTACACTTATTAGAAGAGAGTAAAAATGTTGAAATACGTCCATTCGGGGATAATTTGAAAATAATTGGACAAGAAGAATCTGTTAAGGCAACTATCAAAATTATTGAAGAGTTAATTGGTTTATTAAAATCTGGGGTTTCAATTAGCGAGGCAGATATTGTTTCTGCTGTAAAAATGGAAGAAAAGGGTACATTAAAATATTTACCTGATTTATATACAACAACACTTTTACGTGATCGTATGGGAAAACCAATTCGCCCTAAAAATTTTAGTCAGCGTCAATATGTTCAAAATATAAAATGTAATGATTTAACATTTGGCATAGGGCCTGCTGGAACAGGTAAAACATACTTAGCGGTTGTAATGGCAGTAGCAGCTCTTAAGAAAAAGGAAGTTGAGAAGTTAATTCTAACACGTCCAGCAGTTGAAGCAGGAGAATCTTTAGGCTTCCTTCCTGGAGATCTAAAAGAAAAAGTTGATCCATATTTACGACCAATATATGATGCATTGTATGCAATTCTAGGTACTGAACATACTGAGCGTTTAATCGAACGAGGTGTGATTGAAATTGCTCCATTGGCATATATGCGTGGTAGAACTTTGGAAAAAGCATTTGTAATTCTTGATGAAGCTCAAAATACCACACGTGCTCAAATGAAAATGTTCTTGACCCGATTAGGTTTCGGCTCTAAGATGATTGTCAATGGCGATAAATCTCAAATTGATTTACCTAAAGGACATCAGCAAAGTGGATTAGTTGATGCAGAACGTCTGTTACAGAATTTGCCACACATTGGCTTTGTTCATTTTGATGCAAAAGATGTTGTTCGTCATCCAGTAGTTTCAGAGATTATCAAAGCATATGAACGTGGTGCATCGAAAGCTGATGAAATATTAGATAATACTGCAGAAAATAAGGATGATTAATAAATGGATTTACAAATTATTGATGAGACAAATCAAGTTTCACAACATCAATTAGATCTTGTGAAAGGAATTTTACATTGTGCAAGTGAATATTTAAATCTTCCTGAAAATACAGAAATGTCAGTTACGCTTATGAATAATGAACATATTCACCAAATAAATAAAAAATATCGAGGTATTGATAAGCCAACTGATGTTATTAGTTTTGCAATGGAAGAAAATGGCGATGAATCCGATATTATTTTACCTGATGATTTTAATTTTGATGTCCCAAAAAATATTGGAGATTTAATGATTTCAATGGATAAAGTTAAAGAACAAGCTGAATATTTAGGCCATTCAGAAGATCGCGAATTGGGATTTTTAACTGTGCATGGTTTTCTTCATTTGAATGGATACGACCACATGAGAGCTGAAGATGAAAAAGAAATGTTTGGTTTGCAAGAAGAAATTTTAGATGATTATGGACTTCAAAGGTAATTTTTCTAATGAATGGAAAAATCGAAAGTTTTATCATTCTTTAAAACATGCTTGTGAAGGGATAATAACTGTATTTAAAGAAGAAAGAAATTTTCGATTTGAGTTAATCTGCTTATCATTGGTCGTTATTGTTGGATTAATTTTCCATTTATCAAGTTCAGAATGGTTATGGATTTTGGTTACATCTACAATTGTTTTGGCTGCAGAAGCAACAAATACATCAATTGAAAATTTAACAGATTTAGCAAGTGATTTAAAACCAAATCCATATGCTAAAAAAGCTAAGGATATTGCCGCTGGAGTTGTTTTGATTTCTGCTATATTTGCAATTTTAGTTGCAGTAATTATTTTTATTCCTAAAATTTTAAATTTTATAACAAATGTGAGGTAGAAAATGGAAAATAAAGATTTTCATTCTGGTTTTGTAGCAATTATTGGGCGTCCAAATGTAGGAAAATCAACTTTTTTAAATAGAGTTGTTGGTGAAAAAGTTGCAATTATGAGCGATAAGGCTCAAACTACAAGAAATAAAATTCAAGGTATTTATACGCGAAAAGATGCTCAAATTGTATTTATAGATACTCCAGGTATTCATAAGCCCCATAGTCAATTAGGTGATTTTATGGTGCAATCTTCTCTTTCAACGTTGAATGAAGTTGATGCAATTTTATTTATGGTAAATGCAACTCAAAAACGAGGAAGAGGCGACGATTTCATCATTGAACGTCTTAAAAAAACAAAGAAACCTATTTATTTGGTGATCAATAAGATAGACAAGATACATCCAGATAAATTATTTGAAATCATTGAAGATTATAAAGACTTATTAGATTTCAAAGAAATTTATCCAATATCTGCATTACAGGGAAATAATGTTCCAGAACTAATCGATAATTTAATTAAAGATTTACCTGAAGGCCCACAATATTATCCTGAAGATCAAGTAACTGATCACCCTGAACGCTTTATTGCCGGCGAGTTAATTCGTGAAAAGGTTTTGCAACTTACTCGTGAGGAAATTCCCCATTCTGTTGCAGTTGTTGTAGATAGAATCAAACGTGAGAATGATGAAAAGATTTTAGTTCAGGCAACAATTATAGTTGAACGTAATAGCCAAAAGGGTATCATAATCGGTAAAGGCGGTAAAATGTTAAAAGAAATTGGGACACGTGCTCGAAAAGATATCGAACTTATGCTTGGTGATAAAGTTTATTTAGAATTATGGGTTAAGGTTCAACCAAATTGGAAAGATAAAAAAGCCGATTTAGCTGCATTTGGATATAAGCAAAGTGATTATGAATAAAAAAAAGAGGTTATTAACCTCTTTTTTTTATTTGTTTTCAGCAACTAATTCTTTTAAACGTGATAAATGCTTATCTAAATTATCATATGTTTGGTCTATTACTTTAATTAAAGTTGAATCTTGATTACCTAGAGAACGTTCAGTACGTAAAAATTGGATTAATGCAATAATATCTGCAAGTTTAATAATAACTCCAATCAAATCACCTTGTTCTTCATGTTCACGTAAGCGAGTAAATTCTTCTTTTATTTCAGGAAAATATTTATTAATCGCAAAATCTTCAGCTTTATCAAGCATTTGTTTGAGTCCTGGAACTTGATATTTTACATTACTTGGAACATCAGATGATGAGGATTCTGCTATATCATGAATTAATGCTTCAATAGTAATTTCGCCACATAATTCACTGTTTAAATTTAAATTTTTAGCAATTTTAAAAGCATAAAAAGCAACAAAGAAACTATGTTGGGCAATATTTTCAGCTTTAATTGTAGTAATTGTTGATTGTCGGTGTACGCTATTCATTGATGCTAATTTTTCATTAATGATAGTATTTATAAATTCATCCATATTCTTTTTTTCCATTTTAAAGCCATCCCTTCATGATTATTCTTTTAGTTTTTGATAATACACTTTGTAACATTACATTGCAAATATTAATGACGAACAGAACGATGATTTGTATGATTTTTGATTTTGTGTGTTTGCAATTTATATCGTTGATTATTAGTTTTAAAATTAATTTTAAAGTGCTTCATTTTCCCACAAAAGATATGGTTAGTTGTGCGAATATTTAACCATGATTCCATTGAATCAATCATGGTGTTTAATTGAGCTAGAAGGTGATCATTTTTTTCATTTAATACTGCTAAATAAATATTGTTCCTTAATTGATTTAATAGCTTTTGATGATAATTTATTAATTCAATTGTTAAAGGTGCATTTCGATATTTATTAAATAATTTTTCTATAATAAGCATTGCATCCTTTGCATTTTTAGGTTGTACGTATCTATTGTTATTATTCATAATTACTTATTACCTCTCTATAATCAGTTTACTCCAAAAGTTTAATTTTAGTTATATAGTATTCAAAATGTGTTAATATAAAGGCAGTCAGAAAGAAAAGAGGACTACTATGTTTCATAAAATCGCAATTTTTTCAGATGTGCATGGAAATTATACTGCACTTAAAGCAGTATATGAAGATATGAAGGATCAAGATGTGACTGAATCATGGTTTATGGGTGATCTGTTTGCACCAGGTTCAGGAGCACAAGATCTATGGGATTTAATGCAAAAAATAAATCCGTCAATTTATTTGCGAGGAAATTGGGATGATTTACTTATTAAGGGAATTGAAGGACGATTAATTCCTGAAAAACCAAGTAAGGTATATATGGCAAAGTTGGCTCAAGATTTAGGAAGTAAATTAGAGTCAAATGTAATTCAAATAATGAAAAGTTGGCCAATTCGTTTAGTTACAAAAGTAAATAATATGTCAATTGCTTTAACTCATAATTTGCCTGACATTAATTTTGGACAGCAGTTATATCCAACTTTACCAACAGAAAGTTTTAATAAGTTATTTATCGAAGATGATCTAGATATTGCAATATACGCACATGTTCATCATCCAATAATGCGTTACAGTAGTGAAGAACAATTAGTTTTGAATCCGGGGTCAGTAGGTCAGCCATTTTTTAAACATCAAAAATTACAACAAGATCTTCGTGCAGAATATTTAATATTATCAATTGATGATGGTGTAAGAGATATAGATTTTCGAAAAGTAGCATATAGTCATCCAGATGAACTATTACGTGCTGCAAATGCCAAAGTACCTTATATTGAATTGTATCAAAAACAACTCCAAACAGGTGAAGTTCATACACATGACTATCCATTATTGTCTCGTTTAAATGAAAAATATGGATATTTACGTGAAGTGAAAGAATACAATAAAGAGCATCAAATTATAGAAAAAAAAGATTATTAAAAATAGATCTCATGTTATCTTTTATTACATAAATAACATGAGACCTATTTTTTATAAATGTGTTTTATGCTATAATATTTTGCGTTATGAAATTTTTTTATGGAGGATTAAAAACTTATGGCAAAAAATTCTAGTAAAATTGCTAAGGGAATTATCATCGCAGCAATTGCTTCAATGATGTGGGGAATTTCAGGAACTGTTTTGCAATTTATTTCACAAAATCAAAATATTCCTGAATCATGGTTCCTCTCAGCTAGAACATTAGGTGCAGGAATATTTTTAATGATAATTAGTTCAATTATGTACCGTGGTAAAATTTTCCATGTGTTTAAATCATGGAAAAATGTTTGTTGGCTATTTGCTTACGCTGTATTAGGTTTAATGGCAAATTTATTTACCTTTTATAAATCTATCCAATTTGGTGGAAATGCATCTGCAGCAACAATTTTACAATATTTAAGCCCTCTATTTATTGTATTAGGTACAATAATTTTTAAACGACAAATGCCTTATAAAACAGATGTTTTTGCATTTATAATTGCTTTAGTTGGTGTCTTTTTAGCACTCACAAAGGGTGATTTTTCAGAATTATCAATTACCACAAGTTCTTTAATGTGGGGATTAGGATCAGGTTTAACTGCTGCTTTCTATGTTGTTTTACCACGAAACATTGTTAAAGATCCTGAAAATCCTCCGTTGGTTGTTTTAGGATGGGGAACATTAATTGCTGGATTCTTCTTCAATTTACACCAACCAGTATGGGTAGGTACACCAACTATAACACCTACATTAATTGCTTCAATGTTAACAGTAATTTTTTTAGGAACAATTATCCCATTTGGATTACTTCTCTATGCGACACATTATGCGCCTTCTGATGTAATTAGTATTATGGATGCAGTCCAACCAATTACTACATCTATTTTGAGCGTCATTTGCTTTAAAATGATGGTATCAGGAATAGAAGTAATTGGTATAATCTTGGTAATAATTAGTGTTTATATATTACAAAAGGGACGGAAAAATATCGAATCTGCTGAAAATACGCATATAGATATTTAATTATTAAAATTTATAAAACATAATGCTATTGCTAATGTTTATCGCTTTTCTGTGATACAATTTAAAGTGAAATAACATTAGTAAGGGGTGAGCGATCAATATGAAATTATATGATATATTAACGTCATCATTTTCACATATCGCTCTTTCGGGACATGGAGCAAAAACATATTTGATTCCCGAAATTCCGCGAAAGACTTTAGTTAGAGCATGGCGTGCTTTTTGTCCGCGTGAAAAACAAGAAAATGTTTTAGCACTAATTGATACATCATTTTTTAAAAACGGTAAAGAGGGATTTCTTTTTACAAAAGATGCTCTATATATCAAGGAGCCAATGCGAAGAGTTCATAAGTTTAGATATGACGAAATTTGTGCAATCATTTATTTTCAAGCATTGTCAACATATACTGGGAAAAGCAGTGTGTCTATGGAAATAGATACACGTAAAGTTGATTTTAAGGTTAATGAGCAATTAATTAAAAATATCAATTCCAATGCTTTAAATGAAATGTTACAAGAGATCGTTGCAATATATCGCCCAGATGAACGTAAAGAAATTCAAAAAGAATTAAAAGATAGTGAAAATCAAATTGCACATCCAGAACATTTTAAACCACATAAATTTAAAAATGGTGATCCACAAATTTATAATAAATAATAAAGTCGGATATTGCATTTTTATGCAATATCCGACTTTTTATTATTTATTTAATTTGTCTACTATTTCTTTTTTAGGAGTAACATATAATGTTTTTTGTCCTTCATAAATCACATAACCAGGCTTAGTTCCATTTGGTTTCCTTATCTTTCGGACTTGAACATAATCGACCGGAACATTTGATGAATTTCTTGCTTTTGAATAGAAAGCTGCTAAATTAGCTGCTTCTAATAATGTTTCTTCGCTAGGATTATCAGTATGAATTATTACATGAGATCCAGGTACATTTTTTGCGTGCAACCAATAATCATTTCTATTTGCAGTGTGTAAGGTTAACTTTTCATTTTGTAAGTTATTTTTTCCAACAGAAATCTTTGTTCCATCAGTTGCCCAAAATGTTTCTGGTGAATTAATTTTAGGTCTTCGTTTATTCTTTTTAATGTGATTATTTTTGTTGATATAGCCTCCATTCATTAATTCAAGTTGTATATCTGCTAAATCTTCTACCTGAGCTAATTCAATTTGAGACTGAATTTCTTCAAAGTATGATATTTCATTTTTAGTGATTAGAATTTGTTTATTCAAATATGAAATTGAATTTTTAAGTTTTTGATATTTTTTAAAATACTTTTGAGCATTTTGTGAAGGACCTAATTGATTAGAAAGTGATATTTTAATTGGAATATCATTATTATAATAATTAGGTAAAGTAATCTCTTTCATTCCACGTTTAACTTGATATAAATATGTTATCAATAATTCACCCTTTATTTTATATTCATCAGCATATTTAGTATTATCTAATTCTTGAGTTAATTTTTTTAATTTGTTGCGATTCTTTTTTAATTCACGATTAACGATATGAATTAATTTAGCACCTTGTTGATGTACACGATCGATAGTTGCTTTTTCATAATAATAATGATCTAATAACATACTTAAAGTAGGATATATACTACTTACATCTTTAATATCGTTACCTAAATTAGAAAATGAAAAATCATTTTTTCCTTCAGTTTTAAAACTTGGAATAGGATTATCTGCATTTTCTAATAATTTATTAAAATGTTCAATTGGAGAAAAAGTATCATCTATATGTAAAGTATCAGCCAGTTGCAAGGCAGTTGTTTTACTAAATCCTTGAAATTTAGATTGAATAGCCTTACTTAAAACTTCTCGGTTAGGGTAATTTTTCACTAACTCATTAATAATTTCTATTTCTCCATTAAATGGGTTAATTTTATCTTGTTTAGGTGGTTTGCGGTATGTTGCACCAGGTAAAAGTGTACGATATCGATTTTGATCTAAACCAACATGCTTTATTGTATCAATAATTTTTTTACTTTGTTGATTGATTAAAATAACGTTACTGTATCGATTCATAATTTCTATTGAAAGCAATAACGGTAGTTTATCACCAATTTCATTACGTGTTTCAAAACTTAAATATACAACACGATCATTTTCAAGTTGTTTAATATCAACTAATTTTGCATTATCTAAATATTTGCGTAATGTCATTGTAAAATTTGTTGGAGTAGGAGGATTTTTATATGGTTGCTCTGTTATTTGAATTCGTGCATAATTTGGATGTGCAGAAAGTAATAACGGATAATTCTTACGGTTCATACGAATAGTTAAAATAACTTCATTTTGATATGGTTGTGAAATCTTAGTAATGCGACCACCCAATAAAGTATTTTTAAGTTCTTGAATCATTGCATGTGTGAACATTCCATCAAATGCCATTTTATTCTTCCTTTCCTCAGTCAATTATTCATACATATATTTTAATATCTGATTAAAAAAATGCAAAGAAATTAATAGAAAACATAATAGAATAATTGTTGATGTTTTGATATAATTGTAATATGCAAATAATAAAAGGGAGGGAGATTTTATTTGAAAGAACCTTTAGATAATTTACTTGATTTACAACGTGAATATCAACGCTTTATCAAAAAACTTGCCAAAAAAAATAAATTAACGTTTGCTGAGTGGCAGCTTTTGCAACAAATTTCAAATGGCAATAATTCACAAGAAAGTTTAGCCCAAAAAATGCAACTTGATATTTCTACGTTGAGTCGGCAATTAAGTCGATTAACACAAAAAAAATTTGTTTCAGTTACAAAGAATCAGCAAGTTAAAGTCAAAGCACGTAAAAGCTATTGTTATAAATTAAGTCAGTTAGGTAAAACGGTCCTTTCTCAAATGAATGCAGATTTTGATGAATTTGGACAAAAAGTTTTTGCTCAATGGAGTTTAGAAGAAAAAAATTTCTTAAAAATTCTAATTAATCGACTGATGCAGAGTATGAAGAGAGTCAAATTAAATTAATTAAAGTAGGTGTGATTTTATGAAAACTGCTGTTGTTACCGACAGTACAGCAAAATTGGATCAAAAGATCATTGAAAAATATGGAATTAAGGTAGTATCAATTCCTTTTATTATAGATGGACATGAGTATCATGATGGTGTTGATATTACTCCGTCAGAATTTTATCAAAAATTAAAAGAAGCAAAAGAATTTCCAACAACTTCTCAACCTCCTGTAGGTGAAATGTTAAATTTGTATAATCAACTTGCAGATGAAGGCTATGATGCAGTAATTAGTATTCATCTTGCTGGTACAATTTCTGGGTTAATGCAAACTTTAGATAATTTAAAAAACGAATTGGATAATATTAAGTTATATCCAGTAGATTCCTTTATTACAGAAGTCCCAATGAGTTGGATGGTAATTAAAGCAGCAAGAATGGCACAAGAAGGCAAAGATCCAGAAGAAATTATTGCTGCAATTGAAGAATTAAAACACCAATTTGATGCAGTTTTTGTAGTAGATGATTTAAAGAATCTTGCCCATGGTGGTCGGTTATCAAATGCTTCTGCTTTTATTGGAACTGTTTTGAAAATAAAGCCATTATTACATTTTGATAAAAAAACAGATAAAATCACTGCATTTGAAAAAGTACGTTCAATTAAAAAAGCAATGAAACGTGCTGAAGAAATAATTATGGATGAAGCATTAAATGCTGATTATCCAGTAAGATTATTAGTAATTCATGCAAATTCACCAAAACGTGGTGAAGAATGGGCAAATTCTATTAAGGAAAAATATCCTGAATTACCAATCTCTGTATCTGAATTTGATCCAGTTATTGCAGTTCATTTAGGCGAAGGTGCATTAGCACTAGGATTTATTAGAGATATTGATAAGGATTAAAAAATTAGTTAATGCAAAATAATCACTTTCTTATAACTTTTATGAGAAAATAATACTAGTATAGAAGTTGGCGAAAGTGGGTGAAATGATATGCAAGTTATGTTAGGTCTAAAGGGAAGTGCTGATAAAAGCCAATATATGGATCGTTTACAGTATCATCCGGATGTATTTGAATTTTTTACACAAGAGAGTGATTTTACAAAAGATGGTTTAAAAAATTTACGTAATGCGATTGGGTTTATTCAAGATAATGCTATTAAAAAAATTATTTTACATCATCCAATGCGCTTTCATCACGATATATTTACTGAATTAATTGCTCCAGAAAAAAATTGTCCAGAATTATATTCATTTATAGAGCAAAGTACAATTGATTTATTACAAATTGCATTTGACTTGAATGTTCAGGTATTAGTTCATGGTGCATATTTACGTCAAACACCAAAATATATTGCGATGTATCCATCTTTTGAAGATGCTAGAGAAGCAGCATTTACAAGAATGGATCATTTTAGTGAACTAGGTAAAAATCATATTATGTTTGAAAATACAATTTCTCCTATTTTTAGTTTTGGTAATCCTAAAGATGAAAATGAGATTTTGTCACATAATTATCGTTTAGCTTTTGATACATCTCATTGTTTTATTGCTGAACATGGTAGCAATGAGATGTTGATAGCATCAATGAAACATTTAATGGATGCAACTGTTCATTATCATTTAGTTGATTCAATGGGAATTAAGCACGATAGTCTAATTCTTGGGGAAGGTAAAATAGATTGGAAACGTGTACTTCCGTTGTTAGATCAAAATTCGAAAGCAACTTGTATTTATGAAATTAATTTAGCAGATCCAACAAACGCAAATGAACAAATAAAAAGTCATAATTATTTGGTTAATCTTGCAAATGAAATTAGTAATTAAAATCTGATATTTTGTCAAGCTAGAAATTTTATTAGCATAAAAGAGGTAAAATTGTGGCGAAAGTTTTAAATTATTTAATCGGCATTATTGGAATATTATACATATGCGGTCAAATGACTTATTACGGGTTAGTTCAGGTTTTAAAAGTAAAAGGGTATGCAAAAGCAGAAATGGTTGCAGATAGTCATAAATTCATTTTTGATTGGGTCATTTTGATGGCTCTATTATTAGTGATATTAGGATGTATTGCGCTTATTGCTAATTTAGTTGAATTTCGCATACCAAGATTTAAATTACGGGTGTTTTTTAGTACTGTAAGTATATTTATGCCTTTTATGCATATTAAAAATCATATCACTATTATTATTGAGATGGTTTTTTTAATATTGTTTGGAACATATATATATTACATAAATAAATCAGAAAAATCAGAACTTAAAAATAAGATTTGATAGGGGTTAATTAACGTGTCATCATTTTTTAAAAATATTATTGTGCCAATAGCAACAGGATTGGCAATTGCAGCTTTTCTTCTCGCCTTTGTATTTCAATTTGTAAAAGTAGATGGGACTTCAATGTATCCTAACTTACAAAATAATGAACGCGTACTAGTTTGGAAATTAGGTAAGGTAAGAGAAGATTCTGTTATAGTTTTTAATGCATACGGTGTTGATGATAATAATCCAAACGTTCAAAAAAACACTAAATATGTAAAACGTGTAATTGGAATGCCTGGAGATACTATTGAATATAAAAATAATGGGGATTTATATGTTAATGGTAAATATCAACCCCAAAATTATATTTCAAAAGAACAAAGAACAAGTGGGACATTAACACTTCTATTGCCTCCTGCAAAAGGAATTACATTAGGAACTGGAAAATCTTTTAAAGTTCCTAAAGATTCATATTTTGTATTAGGTGATAATAGAAGTAATTCAAACGATAGCCGTTATTATGGCTTTGTGCCAAAAGATAAAGTGATTGGAGTTGCCAAAGCTCCTTTCTGGAGTAAAAATTACAAATTGATAAATAGTTATGAACCCGCAAACTAGTTATTTCAAGCCAGCCGATAGCTTTTAAAATGTAAAAAGTCGTAATCATATATTGATTACGACTTTTTGTTATGCGATTATTTAAGCTTACGGAGAGCATCTTTTTGCGCTTCCTGATTTACGTGTGTATATAAATCAGTAGCAGATGTTCCTTTTTGACCTAGCTGTTGCGAAACTAATACTTGATCTTTTGTGATTTCATATAATTCTGAAGCCAACGTATGTCTTAATTTGTGAGGAGTAAGAGGGTGGCCAAATGCTTTTGAATATTTTTTAATTAATTTTTCAATTGAATTATATGTAATTCTTCGGATTGATCCATGATATTCAGTTACAAAAAATGCTTTTTGTTCTTTGGGTGGATTATATCTTTCTTTTCGTATTTCACTGTATTTAATAATATATGGCATTGTCCAAGGCGCAATTGGTACAGAATCTCGCTCTCCACCTTTACGAGTAACATCTAAAATGGCATCATCTAGATGAACATCTGATACATTTATATTAGCAGTTTCAGAAACACGTATTCCTGTGCCTAAAATGATTGCTGCTATGCATATATCTCGTTCTTTATTTCGTTTAAAAGCAGATAGTGCACGTGGATCGCAATTTTTTTCATATTCATGTTCTATAAATCCAATAAAGTCATATTTACGATCACCAGTATACATATGAGCCTCTAAATTATGAGCACGATAGTTTAATGTTTCAGTTGTGTTTAAAGAGTCAATCTTCAGCATTACATTGTTGGTAAAATAAGGTTTCCCGTCAATTGTATCTGCTGTAACAGTTAAAAATTTAAATAACGATCTTAAAGCATTGATTGATCGGTTAATAGATGTTGGCGAATTTACACGATTTTGCTTATTTTTTGTATGTTTTAAATAATCTATATATAGAATTATGTCTCTTCTACGTAATTCAGCAAGTACTTCAATTGGAATTTCAGAATTCTTTTCAACTTTAGCAATTCCAGAATCTCTTAGCCAACTAAAAAATCTTCGAAATTCAGTTAGATATTGATAAATCGTTGTAATTGAATGATTGGTTTGCAAGTAAAAATCTTGAATGTATGATGGCAGATTTTTTAATTCATTTTGAATTAGTGGTAAATAACGATCACTGTCCATAAAAATTCCTTTCTAGATATATAAATATATAAGAGGAGTGTTAAAATTATAAAATTTAACCTGTTATTAAAATTATAGTTTTAATGACCGACGTATAACGATAAAAAATATCATTACTATTTATTATATAATTTATTACATAATCATTTTTCTAATTTATTCATTATACATGCTTTATTATATTTTATCATGCAATAAAATTTTAATTAATAAAAAAGCAACTTTACATATTAATAAAGTTGCATAAATTATATAATAAAATTAATTAATCATCAGTTTTTACAGAAATTTTATCACCAGTTGTTGCATTTAATTTAACAACAATTTTTTTATCGTCTTTATCTTTTTTAGATGAAGATTTCTTATTTGAATTAGTTCTTTTTATTTAAAAAATAGGATTAAATAAAAAGTCATAACAAACGTTATGACTAAAAAATTATGCTTTATTATTTTTATTTCTAAAAATAATGATGTTTAGAATAATTGCAATAATCTGTAAAATAAATAAAAGCCCAAAAGCGGATCTAGCTCCATTTAATGTTCCCATTTGCATACTTACGTTTTTTGCGTTTTGTGCATTAGCAACAATTGTAGCAACGATAGATGTTCCTAATGCACCTGCTAATTGTTGTACTGTATTTAATACAGCATTACCATCAGTATTTAAATCATTAGGTAATTGTTGCAAACCATTAGTCAATGTATTTCCAGAACTGAAAGCTTGACCGATAACAGCAATTGCAAAGAAAATGATAATTAGTCCAGTATTAATATTTGGTAAAAATACTGTAAGTAAAAGCATTGCAATTGCGTATGCTCCAAATCCAAATAAAATAGGTTTTTTAGCACCATAATAATCTAATGCTTTACCACCAAGTAAAGACATAACGATTCCAAGTGTTGTTCCCGGTAACAATAAGAAACCAGCTACAAATGCATTTTTATGCAAAACTAATTGAGCAAAGTTAGGAATTAAAAGACTAACTCCTAAAATACTAAATTGAGAAATCATTAAAGCAATTGTACTTAAATCAAAACGTAAATTTGAAAAAACATTTACACGAATTAATGGCTGTAAATCTTTTTTTGAATGAAAATAAAAGAATACAATGCTAATTATACTAATACAAATTAATGCTAAAACGTGTATACTTAGCCAGCCGTAATCAGATGCATCATTAGTAGCAAAAATAATACAACTAAATGTGATAGCTAATGCTATCCAATTAATCCAATTAAATTTCAAATGTTCAATTTTAGAAATTTGTTCAATTGATTTAATCCCGATAAGAAATGAAATAACTAATAATGGTAATAGTACAAGAAAGATATCTCGCCAACCAAATGTTTTTACAATGTATCCTCCCATTGTTGGTCCAATTGCAGGTGCAAATGCAATAATTAAATTAGCAAATCCCATAACTGTTCCAATTTTCGATGGATGTACCCGTTCTACAATGATATTAAACATCAATGGTAAGGCAATTCCAGTTCCTACACCTTGAATTAAACGACCAATTAAAATCATCCAAAAATTACATGCTAACATTGCTAATAGAGTTCCTGAAATAAAAAATACATTTGAAATAATAAATAGATTTTTAGTAGGAAAGCTTCGTTTTAAAAATGACGATGTTGGTATGATAAGAGAAAGTACAAGTAAGTATCCTGTTGTAAGCCATTGAACTAAGGCAACAGATACATGAAATTCACTCATCAAAGTTGGAAATGCAACGTTCATTGCTGTTTCAACCACAATTCCAGCAAATGATAAAATTCCAGTTGCAATAATTGATCCCATAGTTTTTTTATTCAATGAAAATTCTCCTCTCTTTAAATTCTCACACGAACTAATATTATATCAAAAATAAGGATCAAAATTAAGTTATAAAATAAAAAAGACTGAACATAATTTGTTCAGTCTTTTTATATAAGTAATTATTGATTTACCAAACGAATAAACCAACCATTGCAGCTGAAAGCAATGAAACTAAGATACCAGATAATAACATGTATCCAACATTCTTAGAAATTACATCGTTCTTTTCTTTGCTTACGATACCCTTGAAACATCCAATGATCATACCAACTGTTGAAAGGTTAGCAAATGATGTTAAGAATACAGTTAATACAGCCTTAAAGTGAGGTGCAAATGAATGGATGATAGGTGAAACATTACCCATAACAACAAATTCATTTGTAATTAATTTTGTACCCATGTATTGACCTAACTTAAGTGCACTGCTTGGATCCATACCCATTAACCATGCAAATGGATACATGATGTAACCTAGAATCTTTTCCATTGACCATAAGTGAACTGATGCTAAGAGTTTATCAATTAAAGCAGCTAGAGCAACGAATGTAATAACGTTAGCAGCAATAATTAAGATCAAACGACCAGCACCTAAAATTGAATCACCTAAGAATGAGAAGAAAGGTTCTTTCTTTCCATCTGATTCAATATCGCCAGATTCTTTGGCAGCAGTACCATTCATTGTAGCAATTGTATCTTCTTCTTTTGTTACATCAACAGGGTTAAGCATTGAACTTACAATCAAAGCATTGATAACGTTAATAGGAACAGCAGTTAAAATGTATTGTGCAGGCATCATTTGCATGTATGAGCCTAAAATTGATGCAGTAACACAACTCATTGACATCATAGCTAATGTAACGTTACGAGCTGCTTTCATTTGTTTCAATTGTAATGTTGAAACAGCTAATGCTTCAGTGTTACCTAAGAACATCATTTCAACAGCGAAGAATGATTCAAACTTAGGTTGACGTGTAATAAATGATAAGATTTTACCAGTCCATTTGATAACCCATGGAAGGAATCCAATATAAGTTAAAATATCAAATAATGGAACGATAAGTAAAATTGGAAGCAATGCACTTACGAAAAAGTCCATGCTCTTAACATTTACCATACTTGGAATACAGAATGCAATTCCTTTGTATGCAACTTCAACAAGGCCATTAAATCCATCTGCAAGGATTTTAATGATTTCCCGACCAACAGGAACCTTTGTTAAAAATACAGCCATTAATAAGTTGAATACAACCATAATAATAATGGCTTTCCAGTCGATGTGCTTGCGGTCTTTTGAGAATAACCAACCGATTAGTAAGAATACTAAAAGACCAATAATATTAATTGCGAGATACAGAATGTCTCCTCCTCTACTTTTTGCTGCAAATAATCTTTGCAACTTAATTATCTACATTTTACTCAATAAACAATCACTTTGCAACACAAAAATTAACATTGATTAAAAAAAAATATACATTGTTTGTTTATCCTGATTAATAAATTAAAATAACCTATAATTTTTAATAATTGGATACTACCAATTATTAAAAAACGATAATTCGTTTATATAATAGCAAATTTAATTTTTGTTGCATAAAATGTATTTATTTATTAACTTTTTCGTGAACTTCTTTTTCACTGTTGGCATCTTGAGGTAATACTAAATTTAAAATAATACCAATTACAGCAGCAACAGCAAGTCCAGAGAATTCATATTGACCTAATTTTAAGTATGCGTCTCCAATACCAATAACTAATATTGTAGAAGCAATCATTAAATTACGTTTTTTCTCTAAGTTTACTTTATTGTCAATGAGTACTTTTAATCCATTTGATGCAATTACACCAAATAATAAGAATGAAATTCCACCAATAACTGGATTAGGAATTGATTCAATTAATGCACTAAGTTTACCTACAAAACTAAATAAAATAGCAAAAAGTGCTGCACCACCTAATACATAAACACTATGTACTTTTGTAATAGCTAAAACACCAATATTTTCTCCATAACTCGTTACAGGTGGTCCACCAACTAAACCGGCAATAATTGATGCTGTTCCATCACCAGCTAATGTATGATTTAATCCAGGATCTTTAAAAAAGTTACGATCTGTTAATTCATTTAATACCATAATATGACCCATATGTTCTGTCATTGTTACAAAAGCAATTGGTGCCATACTCAATATTGCGCCCCAGTATAAGTGTGGTTTGTAATTAAGGAACGGAATTTGAAAATCTGGCAAACTAAACCATGGTGCTTTGATGATTGGAGCAAAATCTATTAATCCAAACATGCATGCAATTCCATATCCGAAAACAATACCTAACAAAATTGGAATAAGACCCATGAAGCCTTTAAGGTACATGTTAAAGAAAATTGTAACCATTAAAGTTAATAATGCTACAAGGAAAAAACGTAAATCATAATTTCCATTAGCATTAATAGTTGCATCTTTTGCTGCAGTACCTGCAAGTGATAATCCAATAACCATGATAATTGGTCCAACAACAATTGGTGGTAATACCTTATCGATCCAATCAGATCCTATTTTACTTACGATTAATGAAACAATTAAGTAAACGCACCCAACAGCAATAGTTCCTTGTGCAATTCCAGGATACCCTACTGTTTTCATTAATGCTAACATTGGAACAATAAATGAAAAACTTGATCCCATATATGCTGGAATTTTACCTTTTGTAATTAAGATGTACATTAAAGTACCTACACCTGAACTGAATAAAGCAATTCCAGGATTTAATCCTACTAAAATAGGAACTAAAACAGTTGACCCAAACATCGAAAACATATGTTGGATTGACAATCCAATCCATTGTCCAGGTTTAGGACATTCATCAACGTCAAGAACAACGTCGTGTTTCTTTTTCGACATATATTTACCTCCTTCTAAAAAAATAGCCTTTTAGGCGCTCGGAGACACCCAAAAGGCTATTACTTAGTTATACTAAAACTATTATAGTATTTCCGTACATGTCTTTTGTGGTCTCACGGGACCAAATTAAAGGACTTTTAAATTCTACGGACTATTCTACTATTGCAAAAATTCTTTGTCAATTGAATTAGTCATTTAATGATTTTTTTAATTCATCAACTTTGTCTGTTTTTTCCCATGGTAAATCTAAATCATCGCGTCCAAAAGCACCATATGCGGCAGTTTGCTTATAAATTGGCCGACGTAAATCAAGCATTTTAATTATGCCTGCTGGACGTAAATCAAATACTTTACGAATAGCTTCAGCAAGTTTGTTTTCACTTACTTTTCCTGTGCCAAATGTATTTACAGAAATTGAAACTGGTTCAGCAACACCAATAGCATAAGCAATTTGAACTTCAACTTCGTCAGCTAATTTAGCTGCAACAATATTTTTAGCAATATATCGTGCTGCATAACTTGCTGAACGATCTACTTTAGTAGCATCTTTTCCAGAAAATGCACCACCACCATGATGGGCTGCACCACCATATGTATCTACGATGATTTTACGACCTGTCAATCCAGAATCCCCATGTGGTCCTCCAATTACAAAACGACCAGTTGGGTTAACAAAGATTTTAGTTTTATCATCTAGTAATTCATTAGGAATTACCTTCTTTATTACCTTTTCAATCACATCTTTGCGAATTTGGTCTAGTGAAACTTCAGGTAAATGTTGAGTTGATAGTACTACAGTATCAACACGATCTACTTTATGATTTTCGTCGTATTCGACAGTTACTTGAGCTTTTGCATCTGGGCCTAAGTAGTCTAATGTCTTATCTTTACGTAATTGTGCCAATTTTCGCATTAATTTATGACTAAGCATAATAGGCATAGGCATTAACTCTGGAGTTTCATTAATTGCATATCCAAACATCATACCTTGATCTCCTGCTCCAATTTGATCAAGTGAATCTGAATTACCTTCGCGCATTTCAATTGATTCATCAACCCCTTGAGCAATATCTGGAGATTGTTCATCAATTGCAGTTAGAACAGCGCATGAATCTCCGTCAAATCCAAATTTACCGTTAACATAACCAATTTCGTTGATTGTGTTTCGAACGATTTTTTGGATATCAACATATGCTGATGTTGACATTTCACCTACAACAATTACTAGACCTGTTGTAACGGTTGTTTCACAGGCAACACGTGCTTGTGGATCTTGTTTTAAAACTGCATCTAAAATTGCGTCACTAATTTGATCAGCAATTTTATCTGGATGACCTTCAGAAACAGATTCTGAAGTAAATAAATATTTTTCTGACATATAAACGTCCCCCATTTTGTTGATTTAAATGGTTACAAGGCATCTTCACGAGGCGTGAATCCTATCGGGAATGAATTGTAACTATTTAGTTTACTTTGATATTTTAACTTGAATGATATTAAAATGCAAAGTAAATTTATTTGTATCTATATGTCAGGCGTGTTAGAATCTATCATCAATAAGGCAAAGATAGCTTTTATTTATGGGGAGGCATTTTCATGTTAGATAGCATGGTTTTTAAAAGCATTTTAAGTCATTCATTTGATTTTCCGGTAAAAGTTAATTATGCAGATGGAACCACAAAACAATATGGGGGAAATGGTATTCCAGAAGCAATAATTACCTTTCATGATAATATTCCAATAAAAAAATTAATTAAAAGCCCTTCTATTTGTTTAGGCGAAGCATATATGAATGGAATTATTGATATAAAGGGTTCAATTCAAAAAATTATTGCATCAGCGTATCGTTCTGAGGGTAGTTTTTTAAGAAATGCACATATTAAAAAGTACCATCCACATCAAAACCATTCTGAAAAGAAAAATCAAGCTGATATACATAGTCACTATGATATTGGAGATGATTTTTATAAATTATGGTTGGATAAAACAATGACATATTCATGTGCATATTTTGAAAACGCAAATGATTCACTATATCAAGCTCAAATGAATAAAATTCATCATATTTTGAAAAAATTAAATCCTAAACCTAATAAAACTTTATTAGATATTGGATGTGGCTGGGGAACTCTAATGTTGACTGCCGCACAGGAATATAATCTAAATGTTACAGGAATTACATTAAGCGAAAAACAATTTAATTACGTAAATAATCAAATTCAAAAATTGGGATTACAAGATAAAGCTAAAGTCATATTGGAGGATTATCGTGAATTAAAACATGCCCCATTTGACTATATTACAAGTGTTGGTATGTTTGAACATGTTGGACATAAAGAATTACCAAATTATTTTAAAATTATTGATAAATATCTAAAAAATAATGGTGTCGCTGTTATACATGGAATTACACGCCAACAAGGTGGCGCTTCAAATGCATGGTTAGATAAGTATATTTTCCCTGGCGGATATATTCCAGGTTTAGTTGAAAATGTGACTGATATCGTGAAATCACGATTACAACTTTCTGATTTAGAAAGTCTAAGACGCCATTATCAACATACATTAGAAATTTGGGATAAGAATTTTAATGAACATCGTACGGAAATCATTAAATTGATGGGTGAACGTTTTACTCGAATGTGGGATTTATATTTACAAGCATGTGCAGCTTCATTTGAAGCAGGTAATATCGATGTAATGCAATTTCAATTAACTAAAGGACCAAGTGGAATTAATCTTCCGATGACTCGAGAATATATGAATTAATAAAAAAAGAGATACTAATTAGTATCTCTTTTTTACTACTTCATATAATTTGTCATTTTTAATGGATCAATCCATTTATCGAATTGTTCTTCTGAAACTTTTCCAGATTTTAATGCAGCCTCTTTTAACGTTAGATTTTCTTTTTCAGCAAGTTGTGCAATTTCTGCACTTGCATGATATCCAATATGAGGCGTTAATGCAGTAACTGTCATTAATGAATGATCTACTAATTCTTTCATTCTTTTTTGATTAATTGTTAATCCTTTAATCATTTTATCTGAAAATCCACGAATTGTTCCAGATAGTAATTCAATAGATTCCAAAAATGTGGCAATTATAACTGGTTTATAGACATTCATTTCAAAGTTTCCTTGTGAACTAGCAATTGTAATTGTTGTGTCATTCCCCATTACTTTTACAGCAGCCATTGTTAAAGCTTCTGCTTGTGTAGGATTAACTTTTCCAGGCATAATAGATGATCCTGGTTCATTTGCTGGAATATTCAACTCATTATATCCTGCCCGTGGCCCGCTCGCTAAAAATCTAACATCATTAGCAATTTTTAACAGATCACTTGCTAAAGTTT